>CAYOYK010000054.1:0-16122 GCA_964408185.1 uncultured Oscillospiraceae bacterium
CGCTTCCCTCCGGTGCCCACCGCGCCTTCGGCGCTTGCGTCCCCCTAGGGAACGCGATGTTAAGTGCGCGCGCCGCGCAGGCGCAAAGCCCGCGCCTGCAGGTGCAAAGCCACGCGCCGCGCAGGCGCGACAAAGCCCCGGCCCTACGGCCGGGGCGCACGCGGCCCCGCAGGGCCGCCCTCCCGCGCGCGCCGCCGGGCGCATCGGCGGCTCCCCTACTCCAGATCCACGGGGAGATCCGTGTCCGCAAACGGGTCGTCCCCGCCGATGTCCGCGCCGGGCTTGGTCGGGCGGCGCAGGGGGACGGGCGGCAGATCGGTCACATCGCGCGGCGGCTCAATGACGTGGATATCCAGCTGGCCGTCGTCCATGCGGATATCGGCCATCTCGCCGGGGCGCGTGAGCGCGAGCACCTCGGTCTGGGGCGTTTTGGCGCGGCGCGCAAACTCGGTGGCAACCTCCGGGCGATCCTGCCAGTGCATGGGGATCATCAGCCGGGGCTTTTGGGTGAGGATAAAGTGGTTCGCCCCCGCATCGTAATACAGGCCCTGGCGCGGATCCACGGGGAACATGCACACGTCGATGGGATAGGCGGCGATGGGCTCGCAGGCGGAATAGAAGGCGTTCTCTGCGGCCTCGATCTCGCGCAGTGTGCTCTCCTGCCGCCAATGCCACAGGTTGAGGTCGCCCGCGTGAAATATGCTCATGCCGTAGGCCTTGACCAGAAAGCTGACGCCAAGGTCGGTGCTGTCAAAGGCGTGCACGGTCACATCCGGGCTGAGCACAAGCTCGTCGCCCGCGGCCATGCGGCGGCCGCGCTTGCCCACGGGCATATCCGCCGCCACGATGTAGGTCACGTTGGCCTCGGTGCGCCAATCATACACGCACTCGTCAAAGTGATCCGGGTGCGCGTGGCTGATGAACACAAACACGCTCTCGTAGGCCGTCAGCAGGCTACGGCTCAGACGGCCCACTTGGCTCAGCTTGCGGCCCTCGCCCTCCCAATAATCGAACACCAGCAGGCAACCGCCCACTCGCACGGAAAAGCCGCTGTTGTAGTGGTAGGTGATCTTTAATTGTTTCTGCATAGGAAAAAACGCCTCCATCAAATAACGAGCTTTTGTCTGCCGGCAGATGCAGACTCTATCCAAAAAAATGATTGCTCATGAAAGGGGCGCGTGAGGTGGCAAAAAACAAACCCTTTGTTCCGGGAGAATCATAACACAAAGGACATCCTTTGTCAACAACATGATGTGCTTTTGAAACATTCGCGGCACAAATCTGTCATATATTGTATGCGGGAGCAGGATTGCACGCCATATGTTGTGGCCACCCGCCGAGCCGCCGACGCGCTCCGCTCGCCTGCCCGCCGTTGCGCACGGCCGCCAAATCGTGTACAATAGGCGCATCTTATCAAATGGGAGGGACCGCGTTGAGCCGCTATCAGTATACCCACCGCCGCCCGCAAAGGCGCAAAATCCGTTGGTCGCGCGTGATGCTTGTGCTGGTTGCTCTTGCGATGCTGGCCTACCCGTTTATCGAGCCGTTTTGGCTGGAGCTCGATCGGCACACCGTCACCGTCGCCAACCTGCCCGTCAACCTGAAGGGCCTGAAGATCGTCTTTGTCAGCGATATCCATCAGGGCCCGTTCTTCAGCCAGAGCCGCGTGAACAGCCTCATCAGCGAGATCAACGCGCTCAGCCCGGATATTGTGCTGCTGGGCGGCGATTATGCCGACGACAGCGAAGGCGCGATCGAGTTCTTCCGCAACGCGCCGCCGATACAGGCGCGGCTTGGCGTTTGCGCCGTGGTGGGCAACCACGACCGCACCGAGCCGGAGAGCAACTACTCCCTCCTGCTGGCCGAAATGAAGAATTACGGCGCTTTGCCGCTGAACAACTATGTGGATCGCCTCAAGGTAGGGCAGAGCTATGTGTACATCGTCGGCGTGGACGATTACGACAACGGCTTCCCGGACGTCGCCGGGGTCGCCGCGAGCGTATCGGCGGACGATTTTGTCATCTTTGTCGGGCACAACCCCGATTTGCTGATCGCGGCCCAGAGCGCCAAGGACAAAAATGGGGATAACCACTGGTACGACTTGGCGCTGTTTGGGCACACGCACGGCGGACAGGTGACGCTGTTCGGCCATCCTCTGCTGGGCGCGAGCTCTTACCCGGAGGTCGGCAAACGCTACCTGTCCGGCTGGAAGGAGGAGAACCGCGCCTCCATTCTGGTATCCAACGGCGTGGGCACCAGCACGCTCCCGATCCGCCTGTTCGCGCGCCCGCAGATCCACCTGATCACGCTCAAGAGCAAATAAACCCATATCTTTACATAATCTGCGCAATATGGTAAACTATGCTTACTTGGGAACATCAACCGCATAGGAGGACATATCATGCGCAAGACAAAGTTCATGGACTGGCTGCCCCTGCTGCTGCTCTTTGTTGGTACGGTGTTCAGTGCGATTGGCAACTGCGTCAACGTGAAAAGCATTACTGCCAACTACTTCGTGAGTACGCTTGGATCCGCGATGTATGGCTGCACTTGGCTGCCGCTGGTGTGCATCGCGTTCCGCTACGTCAACCGCTGCCGCACCAAGCGGTTTATCCTATCCATTGTGACGCTTGTACTGTGGACAACCGGCGAGGCGTTATTGGCCGTATTTCTCCTTGGCAAAGTTGCCGTTCTTTCCGATCTCATGGCCCTGTACCCCGCGCCGCTGCTCAGAGCCATCTACCGAATCCGCTCGCTGGGCAGGGGAGACGCTTCTGTTTGGTGCTTCTTTATCTTCAACCTGCTCAGTGTCGCGGCGGCGCTGATGGTCGTGGTGTGCGGCTTCATCCCCCGCAGGGCGCAGCAAACGGCCGTCGCGGCCGAGTAAACCGCAAGGAGGCCGCTATGCCTGACTTTGAGGGACTGACCTTCACCCCGATGACCGAGGCCGACGTGCCCGTGCTGACCCCGATCATGAAGCGCGCGTTTGACGACGACTCGCGGCGGTTCTTTGCCAACCCCGTGGGCGGGCCTCCCGGCTACGACGACGGCTCCTTCCTGCGCAAATGGGGCTTGGAGTCCGGCAGCGAGGCGTACCGTATCGACAAGGACGGCAGGCCCGTGGGCGGCATGATCCTGTTTTTCTCGCCGGACGGCGCGGAGGGCGTGCTGGGCTGCCTGTTTATCGACGCGGAGCTGATCGGCCGCGGCCTCGGCCACACCGCGTGGCGCTTTGCCGAGGCGAGCCATCCCGCCGTCCGCGCGTGGAACACCGAGACCCCCGCCGTCAGCTACCGCAACCATCGCTTTTACATCAACAAGTGCGGCTTCCGCGTTATCGCCGTGGAGGGCGACGACGACCGTTACGAGGCGCAGTTTAAGCTGCGCAAGGAAATGTAAGGGAGTCGCTGCGCTGGGCTTTGCCGCGCCTGCGCGGCGCGGGGGGCGGCCTGCGGGCGCGGGCGCTCCGGCCCGTTGGGCCGGGGCTTTGCCGCGTCTGCGCGGCGCAGGGGGGCGGCCTGTGGGCCGCGGGCGCTCCGGCCCGTTGGGCTGGGGATTTGTCGCGCCTGCGCGGCGCAGGGGAGCGGCCTTTGGGCCGCGGGCGCTGGCTTGCGCACGCGGGAGCGGCGCAGGGGCCGCGCCTGCGGGCGCGGAGGGTCGCCCGCGCGGCGTGCGCTGTGGCAGGGGTGGCCTGTGGGCCGCGTGCTCTGGCTTGCGCACGCGCCTACGGGCGCGGGGGGTCGCCCGCGCGGCGCGGGCGGGAACCCGCGCCGCGCAGGCGCACAGCCGCGCAGCCGCAACAAAGCCCCACCCTTTCGGGTGGGGCACATCGCATCGGCCCGCAGGCCGGAGCGCGCGCGGCCCCTTCGGGCCGCCTCCGCGCTTACTGCGCGTCCTCCGCCGCCATCGCGGCCTGCACGCCCTCGGCGGCAAGGTTGGCCGCGCGCACCACGGCGTTGCTGGTCACGGTCGCGCCGGATACCGCGTCGATCTGCTGGCCGGTGGTCAGCGGCGCGGTCTGGCCGATAAACTGATCGGTAAAGGAAGGAAGCTGGCACTTGGTGCCAAGGCCGGACGTCTCGGAGAACTTGCTGCCGCCGACGCTGATCCCGGTGATCTTGCCGTCGGGATCCATGCCCAGCACAACCTCCACCGGGCCCTGCGAGCCCTGCGTGGTCGCCACGGCGGTAAAGCCGACCACCGCGTCCCCATCCTTGGCGATGTGTACGGCGTTCAGCGTGCCGCTGCTGCTCTCGACAACGGGCAGGGGCTGCTCCACAAAGGAGCTGGCCGCGGGAAGCACGGCCGCGCGGGCCGCGTCCGCGGCGGCGGCGGCGGCGACCTCTATGGGGGCCTTGGTGACCTCGTTCGCGGCGCCCAGCAGCAGAGCGGACACCAGCGCAATAACCGTCAGCGTAATAAAAGCGGGGAGCTTTTTCTTCATTGGGTACGGCCTCCATTCAATCGTGATGATTATACCATCGGCCCAACAGCCTGTCAAAGGGTTTGTCAAGCCGGCGGAAGGCGCGGGGGCGACCGGAGGCCGGATCAGCCGATCGCCCCCTCCCGCCCGCGCCCGACGTTACTTGCCCGCGTTCCTGCGCTGCTCCTCGTCGCGCTTGCGGCACAGCTCCGCCCAGCTGGGCATCTTGGCCAGCGCGGCCGATAGCTCCCGCATCGCGGCGGGGATATCGATTTTTTGCGGGCAGACGCGCGCGCAGCGGCCGCACGCGATGCAGGCCTGCGGGCGCTTCTCGGCGGGCAGGGCCTCAATGCGCATGCTCGCGTTCACCACCGGGGCAAAGCGCAGCTCGTTGCAAATGCCCATGAGCATCGGGATATCCAGCCCCTGCGGGCAGCCCTCGCAGCAATAGCGGCAGCCCGTGCAGGGCACGCCGCTCTTCAGGCCCTCGGCGATGGCCGTCAGCTTGGCGGCCTCGGCCTCCGAAAGCGGCGCGCGGGCCTCGAAGGTGCGCACGTTGTCCTCCATCTGCGCCATGCTGCTCATGCCGCTGAGGATCATGTGCACGTTCGGCAGCCCTTGCAGCCAGCGGAAGCCCCACGCGGCGATGCTCTCGTCCGGACGGAGCGCCTTCAGCGCGGCCTCGTCAGCCTCGCCGAGTTTTGCCAGCCTGCCGCCGCGCACGGGCTCCATCACCCACACGGGCAGGCCGCGCGCCGTGAGCAGCTCATACTTGGCGCTCGCGGCTTGCAGCGTCCAATCCAAGTAGTTGAGCTGTATCTGGGCAAACTCCATCAGGTCGCCGTGCCGATCCAAAAACGCGCGCAGGTTATCGATTCCGCCATGGCTGGAAAAGCCCAAGTGGCGGATGCGCCCGCGCCGCTTCTGCTCCGCAAAATAGTCGAGGATCCCCCAGCGGGCGTCCTCGTAGGTGGCGAGGGAATTCTCGTACACGTTGTGCAGCAGGTAGAAATCGAAATACTCCACGCCGCACTTTTTCAGCTGATCCTCAAACACGGCGGCGGGATCGTAGCTGCGGCTGATCTGGTGGCCGGGGAACTTGGTCGCCAGATGATAGCTCCCGCGCGGATAATCCCGCAGCACGCGGCCGATTGCGCGCTCGCTCAGGCCGCCGTGGTAGGGGTAGGCGGTATCGAAGTAATTGACCCCGTGGCCGATCGCGCAGGCAGTCATCTCGGCGGTCTGCTTCTCATCGATGGTGTGGCCGTCCTCGGCCAGCGGCAGACGCATTGTGCCAAAGCCCAGCAGGGAAAGCTGTTCGCCCACGGCCTCGGTGTAAATCATGCAAAACGCCCCTTTCGCGCGGCAAGCCGCGATATCTTTCCCCCCGATGATAGCACATTGCGGCGCAAAACGCCAGCCTCGCGCGACGCAAAGCGCCCCCGCGCGGTTTTTCTCCGCGAGGGGGCGCTGATCGAATCAGGCGTTTACTGCGCGCTGACCGTATGCTTCACGCGGTCGTGCTCCTCGGCGCGCTTGGCGTTATTGAAGCGATCCAGCGTGCCCACAAGGTACCCGGTAATGCGGCGGATGCGCTGGAACTTGGGCAGGTCCAAGTCGTAGCTCAGCTCCACCTCATCCCCGCAAACGTTGATGTCGATGTGCTTGGGCTCCCGGCCATACTTCTCGGTGGCGCGGGCGATGTAGCAATCAATCTCCTGCTGGGGCAGTACGCCCCCGGTCACGGCAACTGTGCAGGCCATGTTGAGGACTCCTTTCCGTCAGTCCCGCCCCGCGGGCGCGGAGCGGTGAACTTAGCTTGATGATACCACGTTTTCCCCGCGATGAAACAACAATTTATTCAGGCGTATTTTGCGTGCAGCGTGTAGCGTCCGGCCGCGAGGGTCATCGGCCACGCGCCGCGCGAGGATGCAGCCGTTTGCGTCAGGCGTATTTTGCGTGCAGCGTGTAGCGTCCGGCCGCGAGCGTGATCGGCCCCGCGCCGCGCGCAGGCTTGCCGTTCACGGTCAGGGCTTCCGCACGGCGTTCGGGTACAAAGACGGCCGTGCAGCCGAACGGGACGGTGACCTCGTAGCGGATTGTGCCGTCCGCCTCCGCCGTCCAGCCGCTCCTGTACAGCCCGGACGCGGACTCGTACTCCGCGCGCGCCCAGCCGACGCGAGGGTCGCTGTGCGGGGCGATCCGCGCCGTTACAAAGCCCGGCGAGGTCGGCGAAAGCCCGCACATCGACCGCACCATCCACTCCACCACCGAGCCGTAGGCGTAGTGATTCATGCTGTTCATACCCGTATCGCTCACATGGCCGTCCGGGAGCACGCTGTTCCAGCGCTCCCACACGGTGGTCGCGCCCATGTTGACCTCGTAGAGCCAGCTTGGGTAATCCTCATTGAGCAGGAGGGTGTAGGCGCAGTCGCTCAGGCCGATGTCCGTGAGCGTGTTCATCAGGAAATAGGTGCCCACAAAGCCGGTATCGAGGTGCATGCCGCGTGCCTCCAGCTTGGCGCGCAGGTCGCGCGCGAGGCGATCGCGCGCCGCATCCGGCGCGATGCGCAGGGCCAGCGCCAGCAGCAGGGCCGTCTGCGTCGGCTCCGCGATGCGCCCCGTCGGCGTAAAATACTCCCGCCGCATGGACTCGCGCACTTGCCCGGACAGCCACGCGTAGTGCCGGGCCGCGTCCGCATCGCCCAGCGCCTTGGCCGCGCGCGCGGTCAGCTCCGCCGAGTACAGGTAGTACGCGGACGCGACGTAGTACGGGTCCGTCCCGCCAAAGGCCGAGCCCTGCACGGGGTTATCCAGCGCGAGCCAATCCGCAAAATGGAAGCCGCTGTTCCACAGCCGCATGCCGCCGCTGTGCGTAGCGTCCCGCCGCTCGATCCAGTCCACCCACGCCTTCATCATGGGGTACTGCTCGCGCAGGAGCGTGAGGTCGCCGTAATGCTGGTAGAGCGTCCACGGGATCACCGTGGCGGCGTCCGCCCACGCGCAGGAGCCGAACGAGCTGGGTTTCTCGCCCCGATTGCGCTGGAGCCGATCGAGCACATCCGGCACGACAAACGGGATGGCGCCGTCCAGCGCGTTTTGCTCCAGCGCCATATCGCGCAGGTACTTTTCGTAAAAGGCGGCCGTGTCCATAAAAAAGCTCGCCGTCGGCGCAAACACCTGCGCGTCGCCCGTCCAGCCCATGCGCTCGTCGCGCTGCGGGCAATCCGTCGGCACATCCACAAAGTTGCCGCGCTGCCCCCACAGCGCGTTCTGAATGAGGCGGTTCACCTTGTCGTCGCCGGTTTCCAAGCGCCCGGTGCGCGGGAGATCGCTGTGAACCACGCAGGCCGTAAAGTCCTCCGGGCGCGCCTCGGCCAGCCCGGTCACGCGCACGTACCGAAAGCCAAAAAACGTGAAGCGCGGCACGGCGGTCGCGGGCCTCCCGGCGGATACGAACGCGTACTTCTGCTGGGCCGTGCGCAGGTTCTCGTTGTAAAAGCAGCCGTCCTGCAGCAGCTCGCCGTACTCCAGCGCGACCTCCGCGCCCTCCGGCAGGTCAAGCTCGGCCTCCACCCAGCCCGTCATGTTCTGGCCAAAATCCAGCACCTGCTCGCCCGCGGGCGTGTGCAGCAGCTCCGCGGGCTTGCGGCGCTCGGTCACGCGCACGGGCGGGCTGAGACGATCGCACACCGGGCCGGAGGGCGCGTCCGCGAGCACGGCGGCGACGGTCTCGCCGTCGGCCTCCAGCCGCGCGTCGTAGCGCTCCCCATCGTAGATGCCGCTGCTGAGCACGGGCGAGCGGCGGCACCGGAAGCCCTCGTCGCTGGCCAGCAGCAGCCTGCCGTCCGCATCGCGCAGCTCCAGCAGAAGCTGCATCCGGTCGCCATAGAGGCAATCCGCTTTTTCGCCAAAGCCAAAGCGGCCCTTATACCAGCCGTTGCCCAGCCAGACCTCCACGCGGTTCTCGCCGAGCCGAAGCAGGTCGGTCACATCCCACGTCTGGGCCTGCACCCACAGGCTGTAATCGTTGTAAAAGGGCGTAAGCGCCTCGTCGCAGACGCGTCGGCCGTTGAGACGGCACTCGTACAGCCCCAGCCCGGTCATGTACAGCCGCGCCCCCGACGGGGCCTGCCCCAGCGTAAAATCGCGCGTCAGGATGGGGTGGCCGTCAAACGGGGCCGCGACCCACTTGCCGCGCCACGGCTCGTCCAGCTTGCCGGTCTCAAACCAGCTTTGCGCCGCGCCCCGGTCGCCGTCGTTGGCGCACACCGTCACGCGCCAGTAGTAGCGCGTGCGGGGCTCCAGCGCGATGGGCAGCGGGCAGCAGCGCGAATCCAGCGTCCTTGATTCGCCCGTATCGTACACGACCCGCGCGAAGGCCTCGTCCCGCGATACCTCCACGCGCGCCCACGCCTGCGCCGCTCCGGTGGAGCGCGCCACGATCCAGCTCGCGCGCGGCTCCGGCAGCCGATACCCCAGCGGCGTTTCCTTATGATTGATCTGCAAGCGTTTGAGCTCCATGCGCTCATCCTCCCCCAAGACGGAATCGGCCGCCGCTGTCCCTGCGCCGGGCGCGCCCGGCTTCGCGGCAAGGGCCGCGCGGCGTTCTTGGCTGGCCCGTCCCTGCGAGGCCCCGTTCCGTCTGCGTCGATTGTGTGCTTCTGCCTGCATTATAGCATGAACGCGCGGCGAAGAACAGATTTTCTTGCCCGATGCGCTCCAATATGCTATCATAAGGCCAATAAATCGGCCGGGAGGCGCGAATATGGTCATCACGGGCATTCGCGGGATATTTCCCTGCGCGCACGGCGAGCAGATTGAGGCCATCGGCACTTTTTGGGGCGCGATGCGCGCGCTGTACCCGGCTGCGCGTCTGTTGGGCGTGGGCTACGGCTGGGAGAACGACGCCCTGCGCTACCTTATCGGCGTGGAGGGCGAGGCGCTGGAGGTTGCCGCGTTTGCGCTGAGGGAGAGCTGCCCCGCCGCCGTCAAGGCGACGCTCACCCTGCCGGAGGACGGCTGGCGCGAGTATCGCTGCGCCACGGCGGACATTGGCGCGACGTATGATCTGATTTACCAAGACGGCCCGCTGGATTATGAGATCGAGGAGCCTCTGCCGGGGGATGAATGGGTGCTGAGGGTGCATCGCGCGTAGCGCGGCGCGGGGGGGCGCGCCTGCGGGCGCGGGCTTTGCGCCTGCGCGGCGCGGGGTTTGCGCCTGCGGCGCGGCTTCGCGCCAGTGGCGCGGCTTTGCGCCTACGGCGCGGCTTTGCGCCTACGGGCGCAGGAGGGCGGCCTACGGGCCGCGTGCCCCGACCTGCGGGCCGGGGTTCGTCACTTTTCTTTTCAGCTGAAAAGAAAAGTAACCAAAAGAAACAGCGTGATTGAGGCCGATCGATGGGCCAGCACGCCCATCTTGTGCTACAAGCGATCGCCCAGAAAACTTGCGTGATAGCGTTAGCACGCCTGCGGTGCCCATCTTGGCCGAACTGCTGCCCCGCGCCTGTTGGCTTGCTCCCGTGCAAGGGACGGCATGCAGGCATGGTGGCCCTGCGGGGCCCTCGATTGGTTTGCCGCGCCTGCGGGCGCGGGGGAACGGGGGAAAACGAAAACAACCCCGCGTGCCTTGGGTGCAATGCCCAAAACACGCGGGGAAGTAAAACGATATGGCGTTTCCTAATAGAACATGCCGTAGACACGCAGGAGAGCAAAGCCAATACTGCGTTCCTTATGAGAACATGCCCTAAACAAGCGTGGGAGCAAAGCCAATACCGCGTTCCTTAAGTACATGCCCTAAACATGCAGGGTAGCAAAGCCAATACCGTGTTACCCAAGGAAACTAAGCCCTAGACAAGCGGGAGAGCAAAGCCAATACCGCGTTTCCTAGGGGGACGCAAGACGGCGAAGCCGTCGGTGGGCACCGGAGGGAAGCGACAGGCCTGTGGCCTGTTGCCGCGTAGCGGCAAAGCGACCCGCAGGTGGGAGGTTTGGCAAGCGGAGCGCCTGACAAGGCGTTCCGCGCCGACCAAACCGAGTGGGCCGGGGACGAAGTCCCCTCTTACGCGGGTGCTTTAGCACCCGCCGTTATTCGTCCAGCAGCGCGAGGTCGGGGTCGTCCTCGGCCAGCGCCTTGCGGTCGGCCTCGTCCTCGGCGGCCTCCTCGGCGGAGGGGGTGTGGGGCTTGGTGCCCTCGGCCATAAACTGCTCGCGGATCTTCTGGCTGATCTCCTCGGCAACCTCCGGGTGCTCCTTGAGGTAGATGCGGGTGTTATCGCGGCCCTGCCCGATGCGCTGGTCGCCATAGCTGAACCACGCGCCGCTCTTGTGGATGATATCGCGGTCGACGGCCATATCCACCAGCGTGCCCTCCTTGCTGATGCCCTCGCCGTAGATGATATCAAACTCGGCCACGCGGAACGGCGGGGCCACCTTGTTTTTGACCACCTTCACCTTGGTGCGGTTGCCCACGACCTCGGTGCCGTTTTTCAGCTGCTCGCCGCGGCGCACATCCAAGCGCACGCTGGCGTAGAATTTGAGCGCGCGGCCGCCGGGGGTGGTTTCCGGGTTGCCGTACATTACGCCGACCTTCTCGCGGAGCTGGTTGATGAAAATCGCCACCGCGTTCGTCTTGCTGATCACGCCGGTCAGCTTGCGCAGGGCTTGGCTCATCAGGCGGGCCTGCAAGCCCACGAAGCTATCGCCCATCTCGCCCTCGATCTCGGCCTTGGGCACGAGCGCGGCGACCGAGTCGATCACCACGATGTCTACCGCGCCGCTGCGCACGAGGGCCTCGGCGATCTCCAGCGCCTGCTCGCCGGTATCGGGCTGGCTGATGTACAGGTTGTCGATATCCACGCCCAGCTTCTTGGCGTAGCTGGGATCAAGCGCGTGCTCCGCGTCGATAAACGCGGCCACGCCGCCCAGCTTCTGCGCCTCGGCGACGACGTGCAGGGCCACGGTGGTCTTGCCGCTGCTCTCCGGGCCGAACACCTCCACCACGCGGCCGCGCGGCAGCCCGCCCACGCCCAGCGCGAGATCCAGCTCCAGGTTGCCGGTGGGGATGACCTTGATGTCCCTGTCCACCGCGTCGGAGAACTTCATGACAGCGCCCTTGCCGTAGGTCTTGTTGAGGGCGGTCAGGGCGGACTCCAGCGCCTTCATTTTGTCCTCGCGGACGGCGTTGGCTTTTTCCTGAAGACCCGCGTTGCTCTTTTTGGTGCCGGTATCTTTCTTTGCCATGGGACGGCGCCTCTCTTTCTGTACTACCGATTGATTTGCTCCAATAGCTCCAGCAGCAGGGCCAGCGCGTCGCGCACGGCGCTCTCGCGCACGGCCTGACGGTCGCCCTCCGCGTGATGCTCGCGCGAGACGCAGGTCTTGCCGCACGCCCCGCCGATAAAGTACGTGCCCACGGGACATTCCGGCGTGCCGCCCGTCGGCCCCGCGATCCCGGTGGCGGATACGGTCGCCTGCGCGTGCAGCCTGCGGCTTGCACCGCGCGCCATCGCCTGCGCGCACGGATGGCTGACCGGGCCGGGGCCGTCCAGCACGCTTTTGCGCACGTGCAGCACGCGGTGCTTGACGGCGTTGGAATAGCTGACGACGCCGCCCTCCAGCACCTCGCTGGCCCCGGACACGCCCACCAGTGTCGCGGCGATCAGTCCGCCCGTGAGGCTCTCGGCCGTGCCCAGCGTGACGCGCTTTTGCCGCGCCAGCGCGATCACCTGCTGCGCAAGCTGCTCATTGCTCGGCATGGTCGGCCTCCTTGGGGGATGTGTCCGCGCGCTTTTGCGGCTCCGTCAGCACGGCGCGGTTGCGCACAAAGTAGTCCACGCCCGACCAAACGGTCAGCGCGACGGACAGCCACATCAGGATCACGTCCATCGGGAACGCGCCAAAGGGCCAGTTGCGCAGCAGAAAGACGATCAGCGTCGCCATTTGCGTGCTGGTTTTGATCTTGCCCAGAGGGCCCGCCGCGATCACGCGCCCCTGCTCCACCGCCACCAGCCGCAGGCCGTCCACGGCCAGCTCCCGGAACAAAATGACAATGCACGCCCAAGCCGGAAAGCGCCCCAGCCCGCACAGCGCGATCATGGTGGAGAGCACCAGCAGCTTGTCGGCCACCGGATCGAGAAACTTGCCAAAGTTGGTCACGATCTGCTGCTTGCGCGCGATGTGCCCATCCAAAAAGTCCGTGAAGGAAGCCGCCATAAACACCGCCAGCGCGATCAAATCGCACGCGGGGGTTTGCAGGTACAGCAGCAGCACAATCACCGGGATCAGCAGCACGCGCAGAATGCTAAGTCGGTTGGGCCAGTTCATGCCAACACCCCCCACAGGTCGTACTCCTCCGCGCGGACAATGCGGACGCGGAGCCAATCCCCCGGCTGAGCGTCCGGGCAGCCCTGCACGTAGATCACGCCGTCGGTCTCCGGGGCCTCCGCCCACGAGCGCGCCGTCGCCGTGCCGTGCGCGTCCACGCTCTCCACAAGGCAGAGCGCCGTTTCGCCCACGCGCCGCTGACCGACCTCGCGCGCGATCTCCGCTTGCAGCGTCATCAGCGTATCCAGACGGCGCTGCTTGGTTTCCTCCGGCACCTGATCGGGCATCGTCGCCGCGGGGGTGTTCTCCTCCGCCGAGTAGGCGAACGCGCCCAGCCGATCGAACCGAATCTCCCGCACAAAGTCGAGCAGCGTGTCAAACTGCGCGTCCGTTTCGCCGGGAAAGCCGACGATCAGCGTCGTGCGCAGGATAAAGCCCATCTCCCGCGCCCTGCGCAGGAGCACGCGCGTCGCGGCCATATCGCCGCGGCGGTTCATGCTGCGCAGAAGCGCCGGGTCGGCGTGCTGCATGGGCAGATCAAGGTACTTGCAGATGTTCTCGTGCGCGGCCATCACGTCCAGCAGGCGGTCGTCCACCTCGTCCGGGTAGCAATAGAGCACGCGGAGCCAGCGCACGCCCTCGATGGCGGCGGCGCGCTCCATCAGCTCCGGCAGCTCGCTGTGTCCCGCGCGGTCCACGCCGAAGCGGGAGGTATCCTGCGCCACGAGCACGATCTCCTGCATGCCCTGCGCCGCCAGCGCGCGGATCTCCTCCAGCACGTCGTCCATGGAGCGCGAGCGGAAGCCCCCGCGGATGAGCGGGATGGCGCAGTAGGCGCAGCGGTTGTCGCAGCCGTCGGCGATGCGCACGTAGGCCATCGGCGGCGCGGTGGTGAGCACGCGCGGCCCCGCCAGCACCCCCGCGTCCGCCTTGCAGTACGAGGCGCGAACGCCGCTCAGGGCCTTTTCGATCGCGGCGGGCAGCTCCGGATATTGGCTGACCCCCAAAAACAGGTCAACCTCCGGAAGCTGGGCCATCAGCTCGGTTTCGTAACGCTGCACCAAGCAGCCCGTGGCGACCAGCAGCTTGAGCCGCCCCGATTTTTTGTACTCGGCCAGCGAGAGCAGCGTGTCGATGCTCTCCTGCTTGGCGGGATCGATAAAGCCGCAGGTGTTCACAATCAGGATATCGGCCTCGCGCTCGTTCTGCGTAAGGGCATAGCCGTGCTCCCGCAGGATTTGTAGCATCAGCTCGGTATCCACGCGGTTTTTGCTGCAGCCCAGCGAAATGACGCCAACGGTATACAAGGCCAGCACCCCTTTATCGCCCCGAAAGGCGAACGCTCATTTGTAGTATTATACCATATCTGGTACCCAGTGAAAAGCCTTTATGCAAAATACGCCGCTTACAGCCGCCACGGCCACGGCGCGTCCGCATCGGCGCGCAGGCCGCGCAGCGCCGCGAGGTAATCCTCCGGCGGGTCGGCGGTGAAGCGCAGGCGCTCCCCGGTGGACGGGTGCGTGAACGCGAGCGACCACGCGTGCAGCATCAGCCTTGGCACGGAAACGCCGCGCGCGTAGCCGTACAGCGGATCGCCCGCCACGGGATGCCCCAGCGCGCGCATGTGAACGCGGATCTGGTGCGTGCGCCCCGTGAGGATGTGCGCCTCCAGCAGCGTCGCCTGACGCAGCCCCTCCAGCCGCCGCCACTCGGTAACGGCCGCGCGCCCGTCGGGGACGATCGCCATCAGCTTGCGGTCGCGCGTCGAGCGCCCGATGGGCAGCTCCACGCGGCCGGACTCCTCCTTCACGCCGCCCTCGACCACGGCAAGGTAGCGCTTGTCCATCCGCCGCGCCTGAAGCTGCTCGCTGAGGGCCGCGTGCGCCGCGTCGTTTTTGGCCACGAGCATAACGCCGCTGGTATCCTTATCCAGCCTATGCACAATGCCGGGGCGCTTTACGCCGCCCACGCCGCTCAGGTGATCGAGGTGGTACAGCAGCGCGTTGACCAGCGTGCCACTCTGGTTGCCTGCCGCCGGATGCACCACCATGCCGCAGGGCTTGACCACCACGGCCAGATCCTCATCCTGATAGAGGACGGTCAGCGGCAGCGGCTCGCCGACCAGCGGCGAGTCGATCGGCTCCGGGCTTTCCCACGCGACCGACTGCCCCGCCGATACGGCAAGGCCCGCCTTGCCCGCGACGGCCCCGTCCACCCCGACGCGCTCCTCCGCGATCAGCCGAGCGGCCTGCGAGCGCGTCAGCGCGGCGGCCTCGGCCAGCAGCACGTCCAGCCGCGCGTTACGCGGCGCGATGATCGTCGGCATGGCGCTCTCTCCAATCCTTCGGGCGGAACAGCAGGCTGATGGCAAACAACGCCACCCCCGCCGTGATGCACACGTCCGCCACGTTGCACACAAAAAAGGGCAGGAACGGGAAGTAGATCATATCCACCACATAGCCGTAAAGCAGCCGATCCGCAAAATTGCCCACAAAGCCGGCCAGCACCAGCGCGGACGCGACGCGGAGCATCGGCGTGCGCTCGTACCGGCGCAGCACCAACCAGCCGACCAGCACCGCCAGCACCGGCAGGAGCAGGTTGAGCCATTCCACGCCCGCCAGCAGCCCCAGCGCCATACCGTGATTCTGCGTCAGCCGCAGCGTCAGCAGGCCCGGCAGCACCGCGGTCGATTCGCCCGCGATAAGCGACGCGCTCGCCCACAGCTTGCTCGCCCGGTCCGCCGCCACGCACAGCGCCAATATCCACCAAAACAGCGCCATCGCCTCCCGTCCACATTGTACCCGAATCCCGCGCGGCGCGCAAGCCTATTCCAGCCGCCGTTGCACCACGGTGACGATCTGCGCCAGAAAATCCCCGATCACGGGCAGGTTATGCTTGGCGAGGTCCTGCAGGGCCAGCACCAGTACCGCGCCCAGTATGGTAAACCCCACCGCCATGCCCACGCCGCGCGTTACGCCGCCCCAAAAGTGGCTCCAGAACAGCCGCCTGCGGTCATCCGCATAGCGGACATACTCGTGCAGCCGCAGCCGCTCCATGGCGACAAGCCAGCGGTCGATCTGCTGGATGAGCAGGCTCTCCTTCGCTTGGTTTTGCTGCGCATGGATATCCCTAGCCATATCGTCCGTCGGGTCCGGCATGCAAACACCCCTCCGGGTAGCTTGCCCAAGGGGTGGGGGATGCATGCGCAGGGGGAGGCGGCCCGGCGGGGTCGCGCGCGCCTGCGCGGCGCGGGGGGCGCCTGCGCGGCGCGGCTTTGCGCCTGCGCGGCGCAGGGGGGCGGCCCTGCGGGGCCGCAGGGGTTTCGCGCCTGCGGGCGCGGGCACGGTGCCCCACCCTGCGGGGTGGGGTTCGTC
>CAYOYK010000055.1:0-15452 GCA_964408185.1 uncultured Oscillospiraceae bacterium
GAGAACGCCGGCAAGTACGCAGGTATGGACGAGTACGACTGCCGCAAGGCCGTGGTGGAGGATTTGAAGGCCCTGGGCCTTCTGGTGAAAATCGAGGACTACAGCCACAACGTGGGCACCTGCTACCGCTGCCACAACACCGTGGATCCGCTGGTGAGCCGCCAGTGGTTTGTGAAAATGGAACCGCTCGCCAAGCCCGCCATCGAGGCTGTGCGGGAGGGCCGCACGCAGTTTGTGCCGGAACGCTTCAGCAAAACGTACTTCAACTGGATGGAGAACATCCGCGATTGGTGCATCAGCCGCCAGCTCTGGTGGGGCCATCGCATCCCCGCGTGGTACTGCGCCGACTGCGGCGAGACCATCGTGCGCAAGGATGCGCCGACCGCCTGCCCCAAGTGCGGCTGCACGACACTGCATCAGGACGAGGACGTGCTGGATACTTGGTTCTCCAGCGCGCTATGGCCGTTCAGCACCCTCGGCTGGCCCAAGCAGACGGACGATCTCAAGTACTTCTACCCGACCGATATGCTGGTGACGGGCTACGATATCATCTTCTTCTGGGTGGCGCGCATGATCTTCAGCGGCATCGAGCAGATGGGCGAGCCGCCGTTCCACACGGTGCTCATCCACGGGCTGGTGCGCGATGCGCAGGGCCGCAAGATGAGCAAATCGCTCGGCAACGGCGTGGACCCGCTGGAGGTGATCGACCAGTACGGCGCGGACGCGCTGCGCTTCTCGCTGGCCATGGGCGTGAGCCCCGGCAACGACACCCGCTACTCCATTGAGAAGGTGGAGTCCGCCCGCAACTTTGCCAACAAGGTGTGGAACGCCAGCCGCTTTGTGCTGATGAACACCCCCGCCCGCGAGGCCATCGACCCCGCGCTGCTCACGCTGCCTGACCAGTGGATTCTCGCGCGGTTCAATCAGGCTGTGGCGGATGTGTCCGCGCACATGGAGGACGGCGACTTTGGGCTGGCCGCCAACAAGATATACGATTTTACGTGGAGCGAGTTCTGCGATTGGTATATCGAGCTCAGCAAGGGCCGCCTGATGGGCGAGGACGAGGCGCAGAAGCGCAACGTGCGCGCGGTGCTGCTGTACGTGCTGGAGGGCCAGCTCAAGCTGCTGCATCCGTTTATGCCCTTCCTCACCGAGGAGCTGTACCAGCATCTGCCCGACCACGACGGCATGCTGATCCTCGCCAAGTGGCCGGAGGCGAACCCCGCCTACGATTTTGCCGCCGAGGCGGCGCAGATGGACGGCCTGATGGAGATCATCCGGGCCATCCGCAACCTGCGCGCGGAGATGAACGTGGCCGCGAGCAAGCGCACGCATATCACCCTGCTGCCGGAAGCCGGATGGGAGGACGCGCTGTCCATTGCGGAGCCGTACCTACAGCGCTTGGCCGGAGCCAGCAGCGTGGCGCTGGGCCGCAAGGGCGACGCCGCCGAGGGCAAGATCGTCAGCGCGGTGTGCGCCGCGGCGGAGATTCGCATTCCGCTGGGCGATCTGGTGGATTTTGACAAGGAGCTTGCGCGCCTTGCCAAGGAGCGGGCCAATTTGCAGGGCGAGATCGCTCGCGCCGAGGGCAAGCTGAACAATCCGGGCTTTTTGGGCAAAGCGCCCGCCAATTTGGTGGCGCAGGAGCGCGAAAAGCTCGCCACCAACCAGACCATGCTCGCGTCGCTGCAAAAGCGCATGGACGAGCTGAAGGAAAGCCAAGCATGACGTTTTATCACAAGCCGGTGCTGCTGCAAGAGGTGCTGGACTGGATGCCCCTCCGACCGGACGGGGCCTACATGGACGGCACGCTCGGCGGCGGCGGGCACAGCGAGGCCATCCTGCAAGCGTGCGGCGGCACGGCTGCGCTCTACGGCATCGACCGGGACGCGGAGGCCATTGCCGCCGCAGGCGAGCGGCTGAAGGGCTATGCGGGCTTTCACGCCCTGCATGGCAATTTTCACGCGGCGGCGGCGCTGCTCGCGGCCGCCTCCGCGCCGCCGCTGACCGGCGCGCTGCTCGACCTTGGCGTGAGCAGCCACCAGCTGGATACGCCGGAGCGCGGCTTCAGCTACCACGAGGACGCGCTGCTGGACATGCGCATGGACGCATGCTCCGGTCCCACCGCGGCCGACTACCTGCGGGAGGTCGATCAGGCCGAGCTTTGCCGCGTGCTGCGCGATTACGGCGAGGAAAAATGGGCGGCCCGCATCGCGCAGATCGTCTGCGAGCGCCGTGCTGAAAAGCCCATCCTCACCACGCTCGATCTGGTGGCAGCGGTGGACGCGGCCATCCCCAAGGCTGTGCGCCGCAAGGAGGAGGGCCATCCCGCGCGCCGCACCTTTCAGGCGGTGCGCATCGCCGTGAACGACGAGCTCGCGCCGCTGGAGCGCGCGCTGGAGGATATCGTCGGCTGTCTGGACGACGGCGGGCGGCTGCTGGTCATCACGTTCCACTCGCTGGAGGATCGCATCGTCAAGAACACATTCCGACGGCTGCAAAACCCGTGTACCTGCCCGCCCAAGGCCCCCATCTGCACCTGCGGCAAAACGAGCCTCGGCAAGGTGTTGGCGGGCGGCGCGGTGCCGCCCTCGGCGGAGGAGATCGCCCTGAACCCCCGCGCGCGGAGCGCAAAGCTGCGCGTGTTTGAACGGAGGCTGAACGCATGACCTACGAAATCCGCCGCGTCAGGCCGGAGGAGGTGGACGCGGCGCTTGCCCTCGCATGGAAGACATTTCTGCAATTCGAGGCCCCGGACTATCCGGCGGAAGGGGTGGAGACCTTCCGCGAGCAAATCATCGACAGCCCGGAGTTCCGCGCCAAGTGCGTCAGCGGCGCGTGCCCCATGTGGGGCGCGTTTGACGGCGAGCGCATCATCGGCATGATGGGGATGCGCAACGTGCGCCACATCTGCCTTGTGTTCACGGACGCGGACTATCAGCGGCAGGGCGTCGCCACGGCCATCCTTCGGGCGCTGACGGCGGATATGCGCCGCGACCATTCGGAGGAGGCCCAGCTTACGCTGAACAGCGCGCCCTACGGCAAGCCGTTCTACCTGCGCGTCGGCTTTGAGCCTACCGGCCCCGAACGCACCGACGACGGCATCACCTACACGCCCATGCGGTACGCGCTGAACCAAGCGTAAAGGAGAAAAGAATGGCAACGCTCTACGTGGTCGCCACGCCCATCGGCAATCTGGGCGAATGCTCGCCCCGCGCTGTGGAGACGCTCAAAAGCGTCGCGCTTATCGCCGCCGAGGATACCCGCGTCACGCAAAAGCTGCTGGCGGCCTTTGAGATTCACACGCCCCTGACCAGCTGCCACGAGCACAACCAGCGCGAGAAGGCCGCGCAGATCGTGGCCCGGATGCTGGCCGAGGATATCGACGTGGCTGTGACCACCGACGCGGGCACGCCCTGCATCAGCGATCCGGGCTGCGAGCTGGTGCGGCAGGCGACCGAGGCGGGCCTCCCCGCCGTGGCGGTGGCGGGGCCGAGCGCCATGGCCGCCGCGCTGAGCGTGAGCGGCTTTGCGGTCGGCGAGTTTACGTTTTACGGCTTTTTGCCCCGGCAGAAGGCCGAGCTCAAGGCAAAGCTGCTGGACATGGCGAGGCAGAGCCAAATCGCCGTGGTCCACGAGTCCCCCTATCGCGTGATCGAGCTGCTGCAATGCGTGGCCAATACGCTCCCCGGCACGCGCGTCAGCGCCAGCTGCGATTTGACCAAGCTGCATGAGCTGACGGTGCGCGGCCCCGTGACGGACGTGCTGGCGGCGCTGCAAGCCAACCCCAAGGCGGAAAAGGGCGAGTACTGCCTCGCGCTGGAGTGGCACGACGCGCCGCCCGCCGAGGCCGCGCCCGCGCCGGACGTATCGCTGGAGGCAAGGCTGTTTGACAGACTCCTGCGGGGCGAGACGCTGCGCGAGGCCAGCGATGCGCTGGCTGCCGCCGGGGAGCGTAAAAACGCCGTAAAGGCCGCCGCGCTGCGCGTAAAGGAGCGGCTCCGGGACGAGTAACGCCCGCGCTCCAACTGCCGAAAATCCCGGAGGCTCCGCCTCCTGCCGGGGCGCAGGGCGAAGCCCGCAGTCCCGCGCGGCGACGCACCCAACAAGCGAACCGACGCGGCGCTGCTCGCGGCAATACCGCACAGAGAAGGGCTTGTCAATCAAGCGCGGGCGCTCTCCTTCAACAGGAAAACGCCCGCGCTCCATTGATGTTGCTTACAGCAGCGTATCCAGCTCGTCCAACGCCGCCTGCGTCGTGGCCCAGCTGGTGGCGAAGCGCACGGCGGTGTGGGTCGCGTCCACGGGTTCCCACGGCTCGAAGCGCACATTTTCTTGCAGGGCTTGGAGCTTGGCGTTATCCAGCACCACAAACTGCTGGTTGGTGGGGGAGTCCAAAAAGAACGGCACGCCGTGCTTGCGGAACACCGCCTTGAGCCGCTCGGCCATCTCGATGGCATGGCGGCTGATCTCAAAATACAGGCCGTCGGTGAACAGCGCGTCAAACTGGACGCCCAGCAGGCGGCCCTTGGCGAGCATGGCCCCGTGCTGCTTGACCGTGGTAAGGAAGTGCGGCGGCGTGGCTCCGCGCGGAAAGACGACGGCCTCGCCGCAGAGCGCGCCCACCTTGGTGCCGCCGATGTAGAACGCGTCGCAGGTCTGGGCGATCAGCGGCAGGGTCACGTCGGTCTGGCGGCTCATGAGGCCGTAGCCCAGCCGCGCGCCGTCCAAGTACAGCGGGATGCGGTACTCATCGCAAACCGCGCGCAGGCGGCGCAGCTCGTCGGCAGAGTACAGCGTGCCGTACTCCGTCGGGTGCGAGATGTACGCCATGCCGGGGAACACCATGTGCTCATGGCTGCCGTCCGCGTAAAAGCGCGCGAGGTAAGCCCGCAGCTCGTCCGGGTCGATCTTTCCGCCATGGCCGGGCACGGTCAGCACCTTGTGCCCCGTGTGCTCGATGGCGCCCGCCTCGTGGACGTTCACGTGGCCTGTGGTCGCCGCCACCACGCCCTCGTAGCCGTGCAGCATGGCCGCGATGACCGTGGCGTTGGTCTGCGTGCCGCCCACCAAAAAGAAAAGCTCCGCGTCCGGGCACTCGCAGGCCGCGCGAATCTTCGCCTTGGCGCTCTCGCAATAGGGGTCGCAGCCATAGCCGGGCTGCTGGACAAGGTTGGTCTCGCTCAGCCGTTCCAGAATGCGCGGGTGCGCGCCCTCGGAATAATCGTTCATAAAGGAATACATGCGTCCGCCTCCGTTAAATAATCAGGCTTCCTCGTACTGGTCGCCGCTGTTGCTCTTGTTCAGCGTGCCGTCCAGCTCGACCATCAGGAATTTGCACAGAGCGCCAACTACGGGGCGGTGGCGCGTGCCCCTTGGCACAACGGTCAGCTCGCCCGCGTTCAGGCGCTGAAGGCCGTCGTCGGTCTCGATTTCGAACGAGCCCTCCAGCACGCAAAACAGCTCGTCGCTGTGCTCGTGCACGTGGAAGTCCAGCGTGCGATCGGCCACCTGCACCACGCTGAGCGCGTTGCCGTTGTACGCGGCAATTTTTTTGTACTGATAGAGCTTATCGACCGAGTTGACCTCGGCCGCCAGGTTTTTGATGGCAAGCATGGCGCGCCTCCTATTTGAACACCTGATAGATGCCGCACTTGAGGTACTGCGTCTCCGGCGACGCGGTCAAAATGGGATGGTCGCGGCCCTGCGTGCGGAACTCGATTTGGCGAAGCTGCACGCGCGCGTCCTTCTCCGCATCGAGCAGCATCTGCTGAAAGATCGTCGGCGACACATGCTGGCTGCACGAGCAGGTGATGAAAAAGCCGCCGTCGCGCACGAGTTTCATGCCGCGCAGGTTGATCTCCTTGTAGCCGCGCAACGCCCCGGCTACGGCCGAGCGCGTCTTGGTAAAGGCCGGAGGGTCGAGGATGACCGCGTCAAACCGCTCGTGCGCGTCCTGCGCGGCGCGAAGGTAATCAAACGCGTTGGCGCACTCGAAGCGCACGCGGTCGCTCACGCCGTTTAGCGCGGCGTTTTCCGTGGCAAACTGACAGGCGTAGTCCGAGATGTCCACGCCGATGACCTCCCGCGCGCCGTAATGCGCGGCGTGCAGCGCAAAGCTGCCCGTGTGCGTAAAGCAGTCCAGCACGCGCGCGTCCCGGACAAACGGCGCGATGGCCGCGCGGTTCTCCTTTTGGTCAAGGAAGAAGCCCGTCTTTTGGCCCTCCTTCACATCCACCCAGAAGCGCACGCCGTTTTCGGCGATCTGCACGCGGTCGGGCACCTCGCCGTACAGGGTGCCGGTCTGCTGCTCCAGCCCTTCCAGCGCGCGAACAGGCACGTCGTTGCGCTCATAGATGCCCGCCGGGTGCAGCTCGTCCACCAGCGCGGCCACGATGTCGGCCTTAAACTGCTCCATGCCAAGGCACAGGCTTTGCAGCACAAGCACATCGGCAAAGCTGTCCACAATCACGGCGGGCAGGCCGTCGCTCTCCGCAAAGATCATCCGGCAGCTATGCAGATCGGCAAACAAACGCCGATAGTCCACCGCGCGCTTGACCCTCGCGCGGATGAACGCGCCGTCGATGGGCTCGTCCTTGCGGGATAAGATGCGCAGGCTGATCTGCGAGCGCGGGTTGTACACCGCCTTGGCCAAAAACCTGCGGCGGTCGCTGACCACGCGCACCACGTCGCCGTCCCGACAGTCGCCCTCCACCGCCGCGATATCGCTGCGGAAAACCCACGGATGGCCGCTGTACACGCGCGCCTCCCGGTTGCGGAGCAAAACCACGTCCGCCATTCAAACGCCTCCTTTGGGATACGTGCCAGTATACCACAGGCGAGGGGCGCAGACAAGCCGCGCTCTTGACAAGCAATGGCAGGAATTGTATCATGGCAGGGCATTCATGGCGCGAGGACGCGCCCAAAGGAGCCGAAACGATGCTGAAAATGATCAAATACATGAAGCCCTATTGGTGGATGCTGCTGCTCATCGTAGCGCTGCTGGCTACGCAGGCGGTATGCGAGCTGGCGCTGCCCAGCTATACCGCGTCCATCGTGGACGTAGGCATCCAGCAGCAGGGCGTAACGAGCAACACGCCGCTGGCGCTGCGCGAAAGCGCCCTGCGGGAGCTGACCGCCTACATGGACGAGGCGGACGCGGCGGCGGTACGGGCCGCCTACGCCCCGCTTCCCGCCGAGGAGGCCTCCCGCAGAGGCCTGTCCGCCGACGAGCCGATCTACGCGCTTGCGGAGATCGACGAGACCGCGGCCGACCGCTTGGAGGCGCTCTTTACGGACGCGTTCACGCTGAAGGCCGCGGCCGGACTCGCGGGGCAATCGGGCGACGCGGCGGGTTATGCCGCCTCCCTGAGCGCCCTGCTGCCGGAGGGCGCAACGGCTGCTGAAGCGCTGCAGGGCATGCCGCAGGCGGCGCGCAAGCAGGCGCTAGCGGCCCTGCGCGCCGCCGTGCCGGAGAGCGCGCTGAGCCAGATGGTCAACGCCGCCGTGCTGGCGGAGTACAGCGCCATCGGGTACGATTTGGGGCCCATGCAAAGCCAAGCCATTTGGGGCGAGGGCCTCAAAATGCTGCTGGTCGCGCTGCTGGGCGCGCTGACCGCCGTGGTGGTCGGTTACTTTAGCGCAAGGGTCAGCGCCGCGCTGGGCTGCGATTTGCGCAGCCGCGTGTTCCAAAAGGTGGTCAACTTCTCTCAGAGCGATATGGAAAAGTTCTCCACCGCGTCGCTCATCACCCGCTCCACCAACGATGTGCAGCAGGTGCAAATGGTCATGGTCATGCTGCTCCGCACGCTGATCTACGCCCCCATCATGGGCGTGGGCGGCGTGCTCAAGGCCCTGCAAACCAACGGCAGCATGGCGTGGGTCATCGCGCTGGGCGTAGCGCTGGTGGTGGCGCTGGTGGCGCTGCTGTTCGCGCTGGGCATGCCGCGCTTCAAGGTGATGCAGACGCTCATCGACAAGGTGAATCAGGTCATGCGCGAGACCCTCACGGGCCTGCCGGTCATCCGCGCCTTCTGCACGCAACGGCGCGAGGAGGAGCGCTTCGACGAGGCCAGCGCCAAGCTGATGAAGACCCAGCTCTTCGTCAACCGCCTCATGAGCGTGATGATGCCGATGATGATGCTGATTATGAACGGCATTGCCGTGCTGATCCTCTGGACGGGCGCGCACGGCGTGCAAAGCGGCGCGATGCAGGTGGGCGATATCATGGCGTACATCCAGTATACCATGCAGATCATCATGTCCTTCCTGATGATCAGCATGATGTCGGTCATGCTGCCGCGCGCGAGCGTATCGGCCAAGCGCGTGGAGGAGGTGCTCGCCACGCCCCTGTCCATTACCGAGAAGCCGCAGCCGCTGCCGTTTGACGAGCGTCAGCGCGGCGTGGTGGAGCTGCGGGACGTGTCCTTCCGCTACCCCGGAGCGGAGGAGGACATGCTGCATCACATCAGCTTTACGGCCAAGCCGGGGCAGACGACCGCCATTTTGGGCGGCACCGGATCGGGCAAGTCCACGCTGATCAACTTGGTGCCGCGCTTCTACGACGTCACGGAGGGGCAGGTGCTCGTGGACGGCGTCGATGTGCGGGACGCCGGGCTGGCGGCCCTGCGCGACCGCATCGGCTATGTTCCGCAAAAGGGCGTGCTGTTCAGCGGCACGGTGGAGTACAACCTGACATTCGGCACGCCGACCATCGGGCACGAGGCCGCCGCGCAGGCGGCGGAGATCGCGCAGGCGGCGCACTTTATCGGCGAGATGGACGGCGGCTTTGACGCGGAGATCGCGCAGGGCGGCACCAACGTATCCGGCGGGCAGAAGCAGCGGCTTTCCATCGCCCGCGCCATCGCCAAGCACCCGGAGATCTACATTTTTGACGATAGCTTTTCGGCCCTCGACTTTAAGACCGATCTGGCCGTGCGCGCCGCGCTGGCCAAGGCCACCGGGGACGCGACGATCCTTATCGTGGCCCAGCGGATCAGCACCGTGATGCGGGCTGAGCAGATTGTGGTGCTGGACGACGGCGAGGTGGCCGGCATCGGCACGCACAGCCAGCTGATGGCGGACTGCGAGGTTTATCGGCAGATTGCGCAAAGCCAGCTCTCGAAGGAGGAATTGGACAATGCAAGGGAATAAAAGCGCAAGGCGCGGCCGCATGGGCGGGCCGGGCGGCGGCCCCGGCGGACACGGCGCGATGCCCGGCGAGAAGGCCAAGGATTTTAAGGGCACGCTGCGCAAGCTGCTGGGCAGCATGCGTCGCTATCGCTTGGTGCTGGTGCTGGTGATGGTGCTGGCGGCGGCCAGCGCGCTGTTTAGCATTGTCGGGCCCAAAAAGATGGGCGAGGTCACCACGGAGATCTTCAACGGCCTCGTGGGCATGGCCAACGGCAGCGGCGGCGTGGACTTTGGCGCGGTCGGCGGCCTGTTGCTCACGCTGCTGGGCCTGTACGCCGTCAGCGCGCTGCTCAGCTTTGTGCAGGGCTTTGTGATGAGCGGCGTGACGCAGCGCGTCAGCTATCAGTTCCGCAAGGAGCTGGCGGCTAAGGTGCACCGGCTGCCCATGCAGTACTTTGACCATGTGTCCAACGGGGATGTGCTCAGCCGCGTGACCAACGACGTGGATACCCTCAGCCAGAACCTGAACCAGAGCATGAGCCAGATCGTATCCTCGCTGACCACGGCAATCGGCGTGTTGGTCATGATGCTGACCATCTCCTGGCAGATGACGCTGGCGGCGGTTTGCATCGTGCCGTTCTCCGGCGTGCTGATGAGCTTGGTGGTCAAAAAGAGCCAAAAGTATTTTATCGGCCAGCAGAAGTACCTTGGCGGCGTAAACGGGCAGGTGGAGGAAATCTACGGCGGGCACGTGGTGGTAAAGGCCTTTAACGCGCAGGACGACGCCATCGGCGCGTTTGAAAAAACCAACCGCAAGCTGTATACCTCCGCGTGGAAGAGCCAGTTCCTCTCCGGGCTGATGCAGCCGATCATGGCCTTTGTGGGCAATTTGAGCTACGTGGTCATGGTGGTGCTGGGCAGCGCCTTCGCGGTGCAGGGCCGCATCACCGTGGGCGATATCCAGAGCTTTGTGCAGTACGTGCGCAACTTCAACCAGCCCATCAGCCAGATCGCCCAAATGACCAGCACCCTGCAGTCCGCCATGGCGGCGGCGGAGCGCGTGTTTGAGTTCCTCGACGAGCCGGAGGAGAGCAAGACCGTCCCCAACCCCGCGCGCATCGACGGCCTGAAGGGGCAGGTGACGTTCGATCACGTGCGCTTCGGCTACGACCCGGAGCGAATCATCATCAAGGATTTCAGCGCGGTGGTGCAGCCCGGCCAGAAGGTCGCCATCGTCGGCCCGACGGGCGCGGGCAAGACCACCATGGTCAAGCTGCTCATGCGCTTTTACGATGTGAACGGCGGCGCGATCCTAGTGGACGGCCACGACATCCGCGATTTTGACCGCGACGAGCTGCGCATGATGTTTGGCATGGTGCTGCAGGATACGTGGCTGTTCGGCGGCAGCATCGGGGAGAACATCCGCTACGGCAACCTTGAGGCCACCGACGAGCAGGTGGCGCAGGCCGCCAAGGCCGCGCATGCCAGCCACTTTATCAAGGCGCTGCCCGGCGGCTACGACATGGAGCTCAACGAGGAGTCCAGCAATATTTCGCAGGGGCAAAAGCAGCTGCTCACCATCGCGCGCGCCATACTGGCCGACCCCAAGATCCTGATTTTGGACGAGGCCACCAGCTCCGTGGATACCCGCACCGAGGCGCGCATCCAAAAGGCCATGGATACGCTGATGCAGGGCCGCACCAGCTTTGTGATCGCACACCGCCTGTCCACCATCCGCGACGCGGACTTGATTTTGGTTATGAAGGACGGCGATATCGTGGAGCAGGGCACGCACGACGAGCTGCTGGCGAAGGGCGGCTTTTATGAGGAGCTGTACATGGCTCAGTTTGAAAAGAGCGCGTAACGCCGCGCTGTCAGAGGGATGGAAGCATCATGCAAAAGGCCCGCCGGCAAATGCCGACGGGCCTTCAACCTGTCTATATGACCGAGAAGCGTGTGGCTTGCGCCCGCGATCGTCAGGCGTCCTTGCTCTCGTCCACGAGCGTGAGCGTCAGGTTGTAGTTCTCGCGCGCCGCGTCCTCAAACACGCTGAGGAGCTTGGGCAGGTAGGTTACCATCTTGCCCAGCGGGTGGTCGTTGTAGCGCAGCGTTACGGCGGTGGGCTCGGTCGTGCTGGTCAGCTCGTCATACAGCGCGTCCAAGTTGCCGCCGTAATAGAACGGGAAGCCGAAGGTCTCCTTGAGGTAGCGGTGCAGAGAGATTTTCTCCTCAAAGGGCGTTACATCCAGCATAAGCTCGCGCATAGCGGTTCCTCCTCAGTAGAGCTGCTCAAAGCTCTTGAAATTATCCGGCGAATAGTAGATCAGCCCGTCGTTGGAATAGACCAGCCGCGCTTTGCCGCGCTTGCCGTCCACGGTGTTTACATCGCACTGATGCCAAGAGCGGCCTTTCTTGCTCGGCAGCAGACCCTCGCGGTTCTCAAACGCATCGCCGCCGATGCACATGCCGGGCATCACTTCGCCAAGGTTGTCCTTCTTGCTTGTCCAGCCGTACTCCGCGGCGTCGGCCTTGGTGAGGTAATTGTCGGGCAGCAGGCCGAACTGATGCAGGTAGGCGGCCACGTCCGCGGCGGAGGTATACTCGTCGCCCTCCTTAACGGAGCCGGACGGCTGGGCGGTGGGGCTGTCGCCCGACGCGCCCGCCACCACGAGGATCTGGCGGAAATTGTTGTAATGATCCTCGCTGTAATAGATGAGGCCGTCGTTGGAAAACACGATGCGCTCGCCGCCGCGGTAGCCGCCGTCGTAGTTGATATCGCATTCCGTCCATTTGCGGCCGGGCGCGTCGGGCACATTGCCCTCGTAATTGCCAAAGTAGTTGCCGCCGATGCTCATGCCGGGCGCGACCTCGCCCAGATTGCCCTCGCGGCTGTTCCAGCCCAAGGACTCCGCGTCGCTTTTGCGGATGAAGTTATTCGGCAGGCGGCCGAAGAGCGTCAGGTACACGGCGACCTCCTCCGGGGAGGTATAGCTGCCGTCCTCGGCGATATCGTAATCGTCCGCGTAGACGGTGATCTCGCCGTTTGCGGCCAGCGCCAGCGCGGGCAGCAAAAGCGTAAGGGCGAGCAAAAGACTGATGAGCTTGCGCATGCTGATGGCTTCCTTTCTGTGTCAGATGCGGATGGGGCTGCTCCAAGCGCGGCGGCCTTGCGCGTCCACAATTTCCACGCGCAGGAAGGTATCGGCGCCCTGCGCGGTATAGGCGGCCTCGGTCAGGCCGGAGCCGGACACGCAGCGGTTGGGCGCCCATGGCAAGTTGGTGTAGAACATGATGGTGTCAACGGGCGAGCACTCGACGCGGCACACGCCGTCCGTCAGGCTCACCTGCGTAAAGCGCGGCCCTTGGCTGGCGTAAAAGCGTCCCGCGGCCAGCGCCTCCAGCAGCGCGGGCTGGGTCGCCTCGGCGGCCTGCACCATGGTAAAACCGCCGCATTGCTCGCCCTCGTAGCCGTGGCTGTCGTCCGCCGCAATCAGGCGGAACACCGCGCCGTTGGCGGCCGCCATGTCCAGCAGCGACGAGGAATCCCGCCGCGTAGGCTCCAGCGGCGCGCCGGATACGGAGTTGAAGATCTCCGCCGCCGTGATATCGCGCAGGGAGGCCATGGTTTGCAGCGTGTTCAGCGACCATGCCGGGTGCGCCAGAAACGCCAGCCCGCCGTGCTCGCGGATGAAATCAATGCCCGATTGCGCAGGCTGGTCGGGGTCGTGCGTCAGCGTTACAGGCTTGTCCAGCCCCACGCCGACAATGTGCACAACCTCCGTGGGCAGGTTGTAATCCAGCTCGACGCCGGGCAGCACCAGCATGCCGCCGTCATGGTAGAGCTCGCAGCCCACCATGCGATGGTCGGTCAGCGCCAAAAAGTCGTAGCCCGCGTCGCGGTAGAGCGCCGTAACCGCATCGGGCGGCAGCGCGCCGTCGCTGCGGGTGGTGTGCGTGTGCAGATTCCCTTTGAAAAAGGGCATGTTCCGGGCAAAAAGCTCCATGCAAAGCCTCCTTGGTCGGGGTGGACCGACCCGCCTATTATAGCATGAAATGCGAAGCGGGGGAACCCATCCAAAAAAATCCACAGGCGGCCGCGCCGACGGCTGAAAGCCGCGCTTGACGGCAAGCAAGGGAGATGCCGCGGGCAAGCGCAAAACCGCGCCCGGCGTCTCCCTGCGGACAGGGAGCGCGACGGACGCGGAAAAGCCGGATGATTGCGAAGGGGACGGCCCTTCCGCCAATGCCGACGGAGAGGGCTTACCGTCCTTA
This sequence comes from uncultured Oscillospiraceae bacterium, assembly GCA_964408185.1. Taxonomy (GTDB): domain Bacteria; phylum Bacillota; class Clostridia; order Christensenellales; family Aristaeellaceae; genus CAYOYK01. The sequence goes on from CAYOYK010000055.1 coordinate 13,405, forward strand.
TTCCGCGGCAAGCCGCTCGATGAGGCCCGGAAGCAGGGCCTCCAGCGCGTCGGCAGTTTGCCGATAGACGGCTGCGCTGCCGCCGTATGGGTCGGGCAAGGCGGGCGAGAGCGCCTCGATAGGGGTCGTCGCCTGCGGAAAGCGCTGGCGCAGGGCCGCCGCGTGGGCCTCGCTCATGCACAGCGCAAGCCGCGTGCCGCGCAGCAGCGCCGATGTGACGGGCTGGGCGGCGTGGCGGCTCAGGCTGAGGCCGCGCTCCTTCATGGCGGTAAAGGCTCCGTCCGAGGCGGGCGCGCCGTCGGCGGCGTACAGCCCGGCGGATTCGGCGGCATAGGGGAGCGCGCGCGCCGCGCAGTACGCGTTGAAAAGGCAGGCGGCCATGGGGCTGCGGCAGGTGTTGCCGGAGCAGACAAACAGCACGTCGCTCACGGGCGCGCCTCCGGCTCGTCCGCATTCAGGATGCGGAAGGCCGCCGCCCTGCCCAGCCGATTCATGATGGCAAGGCCTACGCCGCTTTGGCTGAACGCCTCGCAGTAGATGCGCGCCACGCCCTCGTCGTCCATCCGGCGCAGAGCGGCAAACAGGCTGTGCGCGATGGTCTCCGGCTCGCGCAGAGAGCCGAGCGAGAGCGCCCTGCGGTCGCCCAGCAGACCCGCGTGCTCATCCACGGTGAGGATGCAGACGCGCTGCCCGGCCCGCGCCGCCGCGTCGTACAGGGCGGCGCAGCGGGCGACCACGTTCTGCGGCGCGCCGGACACCAGCGTGACCTCGCCGGAGGGCGCGTAGTGCTTGTAGCGCATGCCGGGGCTGGGCGCGGACTCGCCGGGCTGAAGCGGACGCATCACGCTGTCCGCCACGCGCACCTCCGGCAGCACGGCGCGAAGCATTTCGGGCGTGACGCCGCCGGGGCGGAGCACGGTGGGCACCTCGCCCGTAAGCGAGAGCACGGTGCTCTCCACACCCACGTCGCAGGCCCCTCCGTCTAGGATGAGGGGGATGACGCCGTCCATATCGCGCAGCACATGCTGGGCGGTGGTGGGGCTGGGCTTGCCGCTGCGGTTGGCGCTCGGCGCGGCGACGGGTACGCCGCAGGCCCGCAGGAACGCGTTGGCGACGGGGTGGGAGGGCATGCGCACAGCCACGCTGTCCAGCCCTGCGTTGACCTCCGGCGGGATGCAGGGCTTCTTGGGCAGAAGCAGCGTCAGCGGGCCGGGCCAGAAGGCGTCCATCAGCAGCCGCGCCTCGGCGTTGAGCTCGCAGAGCGGCTCCACGGCGGGCTTCTCGGCCACGTGTACAATCAGCGGATTATCGGCGGGCCGTCCCTTGGCCGCAAAAATATCCAGCACGGCCTTGGGGTTGAGCGCGTTTGCGCCCAGCCCGTACACCGTCTCGGTGGGAAAGCCCACCAGCTGCCCGTCGCGGATCAGCCGCGCGGCCTCCGCGAGCGCGTCGGGCGTGGGCTGCAATACCCGTGTGTTCATTACGCCTGCTCCCCCAGTTCCTTCAGCTTTTGGCTTTGCTCGGCCAGCAGCAGCGCGTCGATCACCTCGTCCAAATCGCCGTCCAGAATCTCCTCGATTCGGTAGAGCGTGAGGCCGATGCGATGATCGGTCACGCGGCCCTGCGGGAAGTTGTACGTGCGCACGCGCTCGCTGCGGTCGCCGCTGCCCACCTGATCGCGGCGGTTCTCGGCGTAGGCCGCGTCCTTCTCCTGCCGCAGCTTTTCATACAGACGGCTTTTGAGCACGCGCATGGCCTTATCCCGGTTTTTGATTTGGCTCTTTTCATCCTGACAGGTGACCACCAGCCCAGTGGGCAGGTGGGTGATGCGCACGGCGCTGTCGGTGGTATTGACGCACTGGCCGCCGTGGCCGGTGGAGCGGTACACGTCGATGCGCACGTCGCCGGGGTTGACCTCAATCTCCACATCCTCCGCCTCGGGCAGCACGGCCACGGTGGCGGTAGAGGTGTGGATGCGCCCGGCCGATTCGGTGGAGGGCACGCGCTGCACGCGGTGTACGCCGCTTTCAAACTTGAGCCGGTGAAAC
>CAYOYK010000056.1:0-15224 GCA_964408185.1 uncultured Oscillospiraceae bacterium
CATGACCTCCAGCGTGACAGGCTGGCATTCTAACCAACTGAACTACCGGGCCGTATTTTGGTGGGAACAACAGGGCTCGAACCTGTGACCCTCTGCTTGTAAGGCAGATGCTCTCCCAGCTGAGCTATGCTCCCCCGCCTGCGCTTTTCGCGGCGACGTGATATATCATACCTGTGATTCCCGGTTTTGTCAATACGGCGGAGAGGGATTTTGCCGTGTTTTTTTTAATGCGCCGCGTCAGGCCCTTTTTTGAAATGGGAAAGGCGGCCTCTGCATCCTTTTTCCGCCTGTTTTTCCGACCCTTTCGCGCGGCGCGGCATACGCTGTGGGGGAGGAGGAATGCTCATGCGGAAAACCATCGCGGCGGTCTTAGCGGCCCTGTGCCTGATGGGCTCCCTTGCGCTGGCGGAGACATTTCCGCCCAGCTCAACGCCAACGATTCGCGGGATCGATGTCAGCTCGTGGCAGCGCACGATCGATTGGGCGGCTGTTCGCGCCGACGGAATCGAGATTGCAATCATCCGCGCCTCGGAGGGCGACGGCTTTACCGACCCCTATCTGGAGGCGAACTACGCCGGGGCCAAGGCCGCCGGCGTAAAGGTGGGCTTCTACCACTTTCTCACCGCCAAAACGATCAGCGAGGCCGTTGCGCAGGCGGACCACTTTCTATCCACACTCGCGGGCAAAACGCCCGATTGCCTGCTCGCGCTGGATTACGGCGGCGGCGCGTCGCTGTCCTCCAGTCAGCTTACGGCCAACGCGGCGGCCTTTCTGGCGCGCGTGGAGGGGAAAAGCGGCTACGGCGCCATGCTGTACACGGACGCGTGGGCCGCCAAGGCCCGCTATGGCGAAGCCGTGACGCGCTATCCCATTTGGGTTGCCAACTATGGCGTCTCCGAGCCGGAGGCCAACGGCAAATGGGCCTCGTGGGTGGGCTTTCAGTACAGCGACCGGGGAACGGTGCGCGGGATCAGCGGGGCCGTCGATCTGGATGAGTTTACCGCGCAGGTCTACCAAAGCGTCGGGCCTACGCCTACGCCCACGCCAACGCCCACACCTACGCTCACGCCAACGCCTACGCCTACGCCAACGCCAACACAAACACCAACGCCTACGCCCACGCCCACGCCAACGCACACGCCGACCCCAACGCCAACCCCTACGCCATTTCCTACGCCCACGCCGCCCCCCACCCCCACGCCAACAACAGGCGAGACGCTCTACTATCAGCCGATGACGGCCGTGTCCGCAGACAGCCTTGCCGCCCTGTTGAACACCACCGCGCAGGCGTTGCAAAGCCTCAACGAGGTTGTCGGCGGCATGGCGCAGGCCGGGCAGGTGATGCGCTATCCGGCGGGAATCGCTTCCTCCGGCGAGGCCTACGCGGGCTTGCACATTCTCCAGCCGGATGAGAACCTGTACACGCTGGCGCGGCGCTACCAGACCACGGCGGAGGAGCTTGCCGCGCTGAACGCGCTCGCTAGCCTCACGCCGCCGCGCGGACAGATTCTGCGCGTGCCGACGGCTGCCGGGCGCGAGGAGGTGCCCGCTCCGCCCAGCTGGCTGCTGGAGAATGTTTCCATGCTGCTCCCCGGCCAGACGCTGGAGCAGCTTGCGGCGCTCTACGGCGTATCGGCCGACGACCTGCGCACCATCAACGGCATTGCGGGGGCCGCGCGCGCGGGCCAGCTGATCCACCTGCAAGCCTACGGCAATGACGCGACGGGCAGCTTCCGGGGCGGCTATGTGGTGCAAAAGGGCGACTCGCTGGTGCGTATTGCCAACTACTTTGGCACCACGGCGGCAACGCTGTACAGCATCAATAACATCTCGCTCGCGTCGATGCTGTTTCCGGGGCAGGTGCTGCTGCTGCCGGAGGACTGAGCCGCCGCACCCGCGAATCCGCTGCCGGAGAACTGAGTCGCCGCGCCCGCGCGCCCGCAGCGTAGGACTGAGCCGCCGCGCCCGCGAATCCGCAAAACGGAACCATCCGTTGCGTTTGTATTCCCATCAAATACAACCATCCGTCGCGCCCGCGCCCTGCTTTGCCGGGGCGCGGAGGCGCGTCGCCCCCGCTTGTGCAACCGAGCGTTTTGCGGTATACTAGACTGCGCCTCTTTTGAAAGCTGGCGACAAACCACAGCCTGCGCCCCGCGCGCGAGAAGGAGCCCTCATGCCCACAGATTTGGAGATCGCCCGTCAGGCGAAGCCACAGCCCATCCAGAGCATTGCGGAGGCGGCGGGCTTTGCGCCGGAGACCCTCGCGCCCTACGGCCGCCTGATGGCCAAGGTGGACGCGGCCGCCTACGAAAACCGGCCCATCAAGGGCAAGCTGGTGCTGGTTACCGCCATTACGCCCACGCCCGCGGGCGAGGGCAAGACCACGGTATCCGTGGCGCTGGCCGACGGCATGCGCTGCATCGGCAAAAACGCCATGCTTGCCCTGCGGGAGCCCTCCCTCGGCCCCGTGTTTGGCATGAAGGGCGGCGCGACCGGCGGCGGGCACGCGCAGGTGCTGCCCATGGAGAACATCAACCTGCATTTTACGGGCGATCTGCACGCCATTACGGCGGCCAACAATCTGCTGGTCGCGCTGATTGACAACCACATCCATCAGGGCAACGCCCTGCGCATCGACGTGCACAGCGTGTGCTTCCGCCGCTGCCTTGATCTCAACGACCGTCAGCTCCGCGATGTAGTGACCGGCCTCGGCGGGGCGAAGAACGGCGTGCTGCGGGAGAGCGGCTTTGATATCACCGCTGCCAGCGAGGTCATGGCGACATTCTGCATGGCCTCCGATCTGATGGATCTGCGCGCGCGCCTCGGCCGCATGGTCGTAGCGCGCGATACGGACGGGCAGCCCGTGACCGCCGCCGATATCGGCGCGCAGGGGGCCATGACCGCGCTGCTCCGCGACGCGTTTTCGCCCAACTTGGTGCAGAGCATCGACGGCACGCCCTGCCTGATGCACGGCGGCCCGTTTGCCAACATCGCGCACGGCTGCAACAGCGTGGCCGCCACGCGGCTGGCCCTGCGCATGGCCGATTATGTGGTCACCGAGGCCGGCTTCGGCGCGGATCTGGGCGCGGAAAAGTTTATCGACCTCAAATGCCGCGCGGCCGGGCTGAGCCCCGCCTGCGTCACCCTTGTGGCGACGGTGCGCGCGCTCAAGCATCATGGCGGCGCGGCGAAGGAGGACCTCAAAACCCCCGATGTGGACGCGCTGCTGCGCGGTCTGCCCAACCTGCTCAGGCACATCGATACCATCCAAAACGTGTGGAAGCTCCCCGTGGTGGTGGCAGTCAACGCGTTTGCAACCGACAGCGCGGACGAGCTGAACGCCCTGCGGCAGGCCATGGCCGATCGCGGCGTGCCCTGTGCGCTGTGCGAGGGCTGGGCCAAGGGCGGCGCGGGCGCTGCCGAGCTGGCCAAGCTGGTGTGCGAGCAGGCGGATGCAAACGCCGCGCCCTGCGCCTTCACCTATCCGGACGACGCGACAATGGCCCATAAGATCGAGGCCGTGGCGACGCGGGTATACCACGCCGGGAGCGTGGAGCTCTCCGCCGACGCAAAGAAGGCCGTCGCCCAGCTGGAAAAAGAGGGCTTTGGCGGCCTGCCGGTCTGCATCGCCAAGACGCAGTATTCGCTTTCGGAGGATCCCAAGCTGCTCGGCGCGCCGGAGGGGTTCGCGCTCACCATCCGCAGCGTGCGGCTGAGCGCGGGCGCGGGCTTCGCCGTGGCGTACGCGGGCAGCATCATCGCCATGCCGGGCCTGCCCAAGATCCCCGCCGCCCTCGGCATCGACGTGGACGCGCAGGGAAACATTACCGGGTTGTTTTGATCAATAAGAACGAAAGGAGAACGCCCCGTGAAAGATCTGCAAATGGAGCTGTTGGAGCTGCTCAAACAGGATTGCCGCCAGCCGCTGGAAAAGCTGGCCATCATGACCGCCCGCCCTCTGGAGGAGGTGGCCGCCGCTATCGACGAGATGGAGCAGAAAGGCGTGATCCTGCGCTATTCGCCCGTCATCAACTGGGATAAGACCGACCGCGAGCGCGTGGAGGCGATGATCGAGGTGCGCGTCACCCCGCAGCGCGATCAGGGCTTTGACGCTATCGCCGCGCGCATCTACCGCTTTGAGGAGGTCAAGACCATGTACCTCATGAGCGGCGCGTATGACCTGCTGCTGCTGGTGGAGGCTCACACGCTCAAGGAGCTGGCCTATTTTGTGTCCACCAAGCTCAGCGTGCTGGAAACCGTAACCGGCACCGCCACGCACTTTGTGCTCAAGCGCTACAAGAGCGACGGCGTGATTTTTGAGGGCGACAAGAAGGACGGCCGTCAGGTGGTGGTACCGTGAACTACCAAAGCTACCTCAACCCGCGCATCGCGGCGGTGCCCAAAAGCGGCATCCGTAAGTTTTTCGATATCGTGCAGACGATGCCCGGAGCGATCTCGCTGGGCGTGGGCGAGCCGGATTTCGTTACGCCCTACCACATCCGGGACGCGGCCATCAACAGCCTGCTGGACGGCCAGACCAGCTACACCAGCAACTGGGGCATTCTGTCCCTGCGCCGGGAGATCGCCCTCTATCAGCAGCAGCGCGTCGGCCTGACCTACGACCCCGACAAGGAGGTGCTGGTCACCGTCGGCGCGAGCGAGGGCATCGATTTGGCCCTCCGCGTCCTTTGCACGCCGGAGGTGGACGTGCTGGTGCCGGAGCCAAGCTACGTGAGCTACAGCCCCAACGTCGTGTTCGCGGGCGGCAATCCCGTGCCGGTCAAGACCTACGCGCGGGACGGCTTCGCGCTGACCGCCGAGGCCGTGGAGCAGGCCGTTACGCCCCGTTCGCGGGTGCTGGTGCTGCCCTACCCCAACAACCCCACCGGCGCGATCCTCTCGCGGGAGGCCTTGCAGGGCATCGCGGAGGTGGTGAAGCGGCACGAGCTGATGGTGGTGAGCGACGAGATCTATTGCGAGCTCACCTACGGCGGCGCGCGGCATGTGTCCATCGCCACGCTGCCGGGCATGTGGGAGCGCACCGTCGTTATCAACGGCTTCAGCAAGGCCTTCGCCATGACGGGCTGGCGCATGGGCTATGTGTGCGCCCCGCGGGAGCTGACCGACGTGATGGTCAAAATCCACCAGTACACCATTATGTGCGCGCCCCGGCAGGGACAGGTGGCCGCCGAGGAGGCCCTGCGCAAGGGCCGCGAGGACGGCTATGCGGATGTGCGCATGATGTGCGAGAGCTACAACCACCGCCGCCGTCTGATGGTGGAGGCGTTCCAGCGCATGGGCCTCACCTGCATGGAACCGCTGGGCGCGTTTTACGTGTTCCCCAGCATTCGGCGCACGGGCCTGACCAGCGACGAGTTTTGCGAGCGCCTTCTGCGTGAAAAAAAGGTCGCGGCCGTGCCGGGTTCGGCCTTTGGGGCCTGCGGCGAGGGGCACATCCGCTGCTGCTACGCCACCGCCGTGAACCTGATGGAGGAAGCCCTGCGCCGCATCGAGGAATTTGTTACATCGCTCTAACAGGGTTACGCGGCCCGGACTCGAACTGTAACCATGGAGGTGACTGCTTTTGAAACGTTTGCTCTGCCTGCTGCTGGCGCTTGCGCTTTGCGGCGGCCTGATTTGGGCGCTGGCCGAGGAGGAAGAACAGGAGGTCTCGCTGGCGGATCAGCTTAACAACGCGTCCGCCACGCCGACCCCGGTGCCCCCGGTGGTCGTGCCCACCCCCGATCCCGCCGAGCCTGTGTACGAGCTGGACGGCTCAATTTTGGTCAAGCTGAGCTTCACGGGCGACGTGACCATCGGCGGGGATGTGCGCAAGAGCACATCCATCTTTGACGAAGAGCTGAAAAAGCATGGCGGGGATATCACGTTCCCGTTCAAAAACGTGCAGGCCATTTTGGCGGACGACGACATGACGCTCATCAACTTTGAGACCACGCTGACCGACGCGCCCATCAACTCGGCGCGGAAGAACAACCAATTCCTGTTTTCCGCACCGGCGGAGTATGTGCAAATGCTCACCTACGGCAGCGTGGAGGCCGTCAGCTTTGAGAACAACCACGCTGACGATCATGGCGAGCAGGGACGCGCGGACACCAAGCAGGCGCTTACCGACGCGGGCATCGGCTATGCCAGCGACAGCGAGCCCTGCATCAAAATGGTCAAGGGCGTAAAGATCGGCATGCTGGCGTACTGCACCGTGAGCGACGCCGACGAGTACCCGCGCATCTACGAGCAGATGCCCCGCGAGATCGCCAGCCTGCGCGAGCAGGGCTGCGAGATTGTGATCGTGAGCTATCACTGGGGCTTTGAGAAGGATTACGCGCCCACGAACAACCAGCAAAAGCTGGGGCACGCCACCATCGACGCGGGGGCCGATCTGGTCATCGGGCACCACAGCCACCGGATCAATCCCATCGAGGAATACAAGGGCAAATACATCTGCTATTCCTTGGGGAATTTCAGCTTTGCGGGCAACAGCAATCCGGACGACATGAGCACATTCATTTTCCAAACAAGGTTTCGCGTCAAGGACGGGGTGGCGAAGCCGGAGGGCTTTCTCATCATCCCGTGCCGTATTTCCAGCTTTAAGGACTACAATGATTTTGTGCCCACCCCCTATGACAAGGAGCAAAGCATCGAGAGCGTGCTCACGGTGCTGCGCAAGAACGGCGCGGACTTGGCCTACGCGGTGGAGCAGTACCCTCTCAAATGGCCGGAGGAGGAATGAGCGTGCGCTATGCTTGGCTGGATGAATACCTGCTGGCAAAGCCGGGTGTGACCAAGGATTTGCAGCCGGATTGGAACTGGCAAAGGTATCAGATCGGCGGCAAGATGTTTGCGGCGGTCTTGCTGGATGACAACGACAAGCCGACCTACATCAACCTCAAGCTGGAGCCCCTTGAGGGCGAGGCGCTGCGCCGGCAGTTTGAGGGCGACGTGATCCCCGGCTATTACAGCAACAAGCAGCATTGGAATTCCGTCAAGCCGGACGGGGCCGTGCCGGACGAGCTGCTCAAAACCATGCTGGACAAGAGCTACGGGCTGGTGCTGGCGGGCCTGACGAAAAAGCTGCAGCGCGAGATTCTGGGCGCGCGCGAGTAGGCGCGGCAAGGGAAAAAGGCGAAAGCCCGATTGTGGCAGGGCAGCGTTGCTTTGCAACGCCGCCGCCTTGGCCGCACAGGTCGCCCAAGACGGCATCCATTGGGGAGCGCGGCTCCCCAAGCCCCTCGCGGGGGTTTGATAGACAACGCGCCGCAGGCGGAGGGCCTGCGGCGCGTTTGCGATTCCGTTGTTTGCGATTCCGCTGCATACTATTCCGCCGCTTGCGGCGGCGCATCCCAGCCAAGGTAGCTCCGCTCCATCTCGATGGCCTCCACGCGGCCGTCGCTGGCTGTGGCAAGGCGCGCGAGCACATCGGCGGCGTCCGTTGCGCGCACGAGCAGCTCGGCGCTCACGGTGGCCGCGAAGGCGATGTTCTCCAAGCGAACGGGGAGCTCCTTGAGGGCGTACTGGGTCTTATCCCATAAGGAGTAGGGGATATCCAGCATAAACCGAACGGTCGGGTGCATAGTCACCACGCGGGCCGCGTCCAGCGCGATGGCGGCGCTATGGGAATAGGCGCGCACAAGTCCGCCCGCGCCCAGCAGAATCCCGCCGAAGTAGCGCGTGACCACCACGCAGCAGTTTACCACGCCCCGGCGCTTGAGCACCTCCATCATGGGCAGGCCGGCCGTGCCGCCCGGCTCGCCGTCGTCGTTATAGCGCATGACGCCCGCGTTCCGGCCGATGATGTACGCGTAGCAGTTATGGCTTGCGTCCTTATACCGCTGGCGGAGTTGGGCGAGAAACGCGAGGGCCTGCTCCTCGGTATCGGCGGGAGCGCAATGGCCGAGAAAGCGGCTTTTTTGGATGATGTGCTCGGCCGTGGCGGTCTGGGCAACGGTGGTATAGGGCTGCGGGGGGATGGGCGGGGGCATGGGGTCACCTCCTTGGGTGGGGGTGGGTGAGTGAGTTCCCTTGGAATAGCGGAACGAGCCGCGAACATTGCGGCCCTATGGGCCGCTCGTCCGCTCTGTGGGGGCGGGTTCCCTTGGAATGGCGGAACGAGCCGCGAACATTGCGGCCCTATGGGCCGCTCGTCCGCTTTGAGGGCGCGGCCCGATGTACGAGCGGTGGTTGAGTCGGGCCGCGCCTACGGGGGCCTCCGGCGGGCAGGGGCGTTGCCCCTGCACCCTACGAGGGACAGTGCCCCTCGACCCCGGATGGGGGTTGGCTGAGCTTACTTGATGAGCAGCTTGCAGTAGCCCTTTTTGCCCTTCCTCAGCAGCAGGCCGTCCGGGCCGATCTCCTCCGCCTTGATCCGCGCGTCGGTATCCGTGATCTTTGCCTCGCCTACCAGCACGGCCCCGGCCTGCACCATCTTCCTTGCCTCGCCCCGGCTCGCGCACAGGCCGCTCTCCGCCAGCAGGGTGGTCACGCGGCCATCCTCCTCCAGCGCCTGCCTTGTGACCTCGTACGTGGGCGTGCTGCCCGCGCTCGCGCCGCCCGCAAACAGCGCAAGCGCCGCGTCGGCCGCCTTTTGCGCTTCCTCCTCGCCGTGGATCAGCTTGGTCACCTCAAACGCCAGCACGCGCTTCGCTTCGTTGATCTGCTGATCCTTCAGCGCGCCCAGCCGCCGGACCTCGTCCATCGGCAGGAATGTCAGCAGCGCGAGGAATTTCTCCACGTCCGCGTCTCCGACATTGCGCCAGTACTGGTAGAAATCGTACGGGGAGGTGCGCGCCGGATCGAGCCACAGCGCGCCCTTCTCGGTCTTGCCCATCTTCTTGCCGTCCGCGGTCATAATGAGCTTGCACGTCAGCGCGAACGCGTCCTCGTGCTCTTTTCTTCTTATCAGATCCGCGCCGGAGAGCATATTGCTCCACTGGTCGTCGCCGCCGATCTCCAGCCGGCAGCCCTTGCGCTTGAACAGCTCCAAAAAGTCATAGCTCTGCATCAGCATGTAGTTGAATTCCAAGAACGTGAGGCCGACCTCCAGGCGCTTTTTGTAGCACTCGGCCGTGAGCATGCGGTTTACGGAGAACAGCGCGCCGTAGTCCCGCAGAAACTCCATGTAGTTCAGGTTCAGCAGCCAGTCCGCGTTATTGACCATCTGCGCCTTGCCCTCGCCAAAGTCCAAAAAGCGCCCAAGCTGCTTTTGGATGGCGTCCACGTTGCCCTGAATGGTCTCCTTGGTCAGCATTTTGCGCAGCTCGGTCTTGCCGCTGGGGTCGCCGATCATGGCGGTGCCGCCGCCGCAGAGGATGATGGGCTTATGCCCGGCGCGCTGCAGGTGGGTGGCCATCAGGATGGGGATAAAGTGCCCTACGTGCAGGCTGTCGGCGGTGGGGTCAACGCCCAGATAGAACGTCATGGGCTCCTTTTCGAGCGCCTTGTACAGATCGTCCTCAAACGTAGCCTGCGCGATAAACCCGCGCTCCTTCAACTCGTCCAGAATATGCATGGGGGTCCCTCCTTATTTTTCAAGCAATGCGGCAAACAGCTCTCTCAGCGTGCTCATGCCGATGTGGATCTGTTCCAGCGTGGAGTTGCTGAAGTTCAGCCTCAGCGTGTTGATGTGCCCGCCGTCGGGGTAAAAGCTGGTGCCGGGGACGAAGGCGACGTTCTTTTCAACGGCGAGGCGGAACGCGGCGCCCGCGTCGAAGCCCTCCGGCATGGTGACAAACACAAACAGCCCGCCGTCCGGCTTGGTATAGCGCGTCCCCGCCGGGAAGGACGAGAGCTCGTCCAGCATCGCGTCCAGCTTTTCGCGGTAGCCGGGCAGTATCGCCGTGATGTGCGGGGCCAGCAGGCCCTCGCTCAGGTAGCGGGCGACGATCGCCTGCGTGAGGTTGGGGGTATGCAGGTCGGTGCCCTGCTTGCCCAGCGTGCATTGGCGCACCACGTCGGGGTGGCCGAACAGGTACCCCACGCGCAGGCCGGGGCTGATGATCTTGCTAAAGCTGCCCATGTAGACCACATGCCCGGTAGTATCGTAGCTCTTGATGGCGGGCAGGGACTTGCCGCGATAGCGCAGATCGCGGTACGGGTCGTCCTCCGCGACGAGGAAGCCGTACCGCTCCGCCATGCGCGCGATCGGCTCGCGCCGATCGGCGGCAAGCGTTACCCCTGTGGGGTTTTGGAAGTTGGGGATCACGTACAGCAGCTTGGGGCGATGCGCTTTGACCGCCGCCTCCAGCGCGTCGAGGCGCAGGCCGTCCGCGTCGCTCTCCACGGGCACGACGTTCGCCTGATAGATGCGCTGGGTCTGCATATTGCCAAGGAATGTCGGGCTTTCCACAAGGATGGTATCGCCGGGGTTGATAAACGCCTTGCACAGCAAATCCATGCCCTGCGTGGAGCCGGTGATGGGCAGCACGGTCTCTTGGGCCGCGTCGAAGCCGAGGGTATCGCGCAAATATCGGCACAGGTTCTCCACAAACGGCGGGTAGCCCTCCGTCGCGCCGTATTGCAGGATGCGCTTGCCGTCCTCCGTGAGGGCCTGCTCGGCGAGCCGCGCGCAGACTGCGTCCGGCAGGGCCTCGCTGCTGGGGTTGCCCCCCGCGAAGGAGATGGTTCCGGGCTTGCCCAGCAGCTTGAAGATGGCGCGGATGGCGCTGCCGGAGATCCCGTTAAAGCGGTCGGCGAATGTGATTCCAGATGGTAGCATACCTAAGACTCCTTTCCGGACGGGTGCAAAAAGCCACCCGCCCCATCAACTGGGGAAGGCGGCTGAACGTCGCGGTACCACTTCCGTTTGGCCAAGCCTTGCGGCGCGGCCCTCTGTGGAGGGAGCGCAGGGCTCCTTCCGCGCGCTGTATCCGGCGCTCCGGCGGCCGCCTACTGGGGCTGTGCCCGTTGGGGGTCGCGCTCAGGGAGGTATTCGCCGCGGGCCGCCGCCCCCTTTCACCAACCGGGGACTCTCTGAATGGCGCACACACGCGGGTACTGGTTCCCGTCCTTGCGTTAAGCGCATTATAATGGCTTGCCGGGGGAATGTCAAGCGCAATCGCAGCGGGAGCGAGGCGGGCGAACATGAGAATCACATGAGAAATGCGCCCATCCTATTGACGGCGGAGGCGGCCTCTGGTATGATTACATCGTCGAAGGTAGTACGACTGACGTAGTACGTTTGGCACAGGAATTAGCGGCGGCTGATCCGCCATCGAGGTGAAAGAATGCTTGGCAGCGACGTCATCCGCGGGTACGTGGATACCATGTTGCTCGCGCTCCTGCGGGAAAAGCCGGACTACGGCTATTCCCTCCAGCGGGAGATCAGCCTCCGCACCGGAGGGCGCTACGTCCTACGGGAAACCACGCTGTACAGCGCCATCACCCGGCTGGAGCGCGGCGGCTACCTGACCTCCGCTCCCGGCGAGGAAACGCAGGGCCGGACGCGGCGGTACTACCACATCACGGCGGCGGGCGAGGCCCTCTACCGCGATAAATGCGCCGAATGGCAGCTGATCCAACGGATTATTCAACCCTTCATAACAAAGGAGTAAAGCGTATGGAAACCATCCTCAATTATCTGGACAACATGTTCGCCCCCTATCCGCAAACCGAGCAGGTGCGGGATCTCAAAAACGAGCTGATGATGAACATGGAGGATAAGTATAAGGCGCTGATGGCCGAGGGCAAGACCTCCAACGAGGCCGTCGGCAAGGTGATCGCGGAGTTTGGCAACATCGAGGAGCTGATGCAGAGCGTCGGCGTGGAGAAACTCCGCGTGCAAAAGGGCGCTCGCGTGGCCGAGACCGTCACCTCCGCGGAGACCGCCTCCGACGACGAGGTGCTCAGCTTTGTGGAGGATACCAAGCTGGCCTCCGGCAAAATTGCGGCGGGAGCGCTGCTGTGCATCATATCCCCTGCGCTGCTGCTGTACATGCTCATCCAGCTGAATCTGGTGGGTATTGTGCTGGGCGCGGCCGCGATGTTCGCGCTGAGCGGTGTGGCGGTGTGGATGTTTGTATCGGGCAGCCGTCAGGTTGCGCCGTATCAGGCGGGCAAGCGGTATCCCAAGCAGATTTCCGCCCGCATGCAGGAGATCCTCGCCGCGGGGCAGGAGTCCTTCCGGCAGACGTTTACGCTGTGGCTCTGCCTCGGCATCGGCCTGTGCGCGTTCAGCCCCCTGCCGCTGATCCTGATGGCCATTACCACCGGCACGCAGGTCGCCGTCGGGCAGGGCCTCGCGCTGCTGCTGCTGATGGTCGGCGTGGGCGTGTACATGCTCATCCGCGTCGGGTACATCAAGAACGGGTACAATAAGCTGCTGCGCAAGGGCGAGTATCAGCGGCCGCAGAGGAGCGAGCAAAGCGGCGCGGCCAAGTCTCTCCCGGCGATATCGGGATCGTTGGCGACGTGCATCTTCCTGTTCCTTGGGTTTGCGTTTCACGCATGGGGAATTGCGTGGATCATATTCCCGCTGACGGGCGCGATCAACGGCGCGCTCAAGCGCGCGAACGATCAGAAGGATCACGACGAGGCCTAAGGACAATCCATCCGCGGGGCGCGCGCGAAGCGCAGCCCCGCTAAGCAAGCAAGTCGGCGGCAAAGCCGCTCCCGCTTGCGCCAAGCAAACGCAAAAGCGCCCCCGCCATACGGCTGGGGCGCTTGGCTTACCCGTTTCTCATCCTACTCCTCTATGTCCCGGAACATGCACACCGTCAGCACGCCGTCGGAGATCATGTATTGCAGGCGAATGGCGTAGGGGAGCGTATTGGTATAGATCATGTTGATGCTGCCGCCGCCGACCGCCGCGTCAAAGCCCTTGCGCACGTAGTACGTACCCGCGTCGGCATGCACCGTGCGGTGATTCACCAGCACGGGCACCTGAATGAGCAGGTTGTACATGGTCGTGTTCACCTGACAGGTGCCGCCGCCGTAGCCGACCAGCTTGTGCGGGCTGGCAATGGGCGCGGACTTATAGCCTGTGGACTTGCGGTACGGCCCCAAAACGGAGTATTGGTTGCACACGTCGCCGGGCTGGAGCACTAGGTTGCTGCTGAAGGTTCCGCCCAAGTAGATGTTCCAGTTGCGCCCCTGATAGTTCAGCGTGCTCACGCCGACCGCGTAAAAGGTGGTCATCGCGGCGATCAGGTCGCCGGGCTGCGCCTGATCGTAAGGCACCACGGGGATCACGTCGGCCACGTCGCTCTCGTCGATGCAGCCCTGCGTGCGCCAGTAGTCCACAACATACTGGCCGTCCGCGTTGACCTCGCGCGAGGCGATGACCGCGCCGGGATAGACGGTCTTGAGCGGCTTTTTTTTGCTGCTGTCGCCAACCTCGTAGATGTCGGTGGAGTGCTTGGTAACGATCATCAGCGGGAAATAGGTTACGCCGGGGATGTCCCCCGCGTATGGGTTGATGCGATCAATCTTGAAAAGGCAGTCCGTGGGCACGTAGCCGACCTTCCCGTTGTAGCGGCACTTGGCCCAGCCGTCCTCGCCGAATGTCTCCACCAAAAGCCTATCGTACATGGCGGCGTGCTCCACGCGGTGACCGTTCTCATCGGGGGTCTCCGTCAGGTAAACGGACTTGACCGCGTAGGCCTTGAAGTTGGGGGCGAAGTCCTCCGTCGCCTCGTACAGCAGGCCGGTGGGCGCGATGGGAATATCGGCCGGTTCGCCGATGGTCCCCGTGTCGGGATCATACGCGCGCACGTCGGTCAAATACATGGTCAGCACATAGCCGACGCTGCTCTCATCAAACTGCACCTTGCACCACGAGCTGTCCAGAATGAGCACGTACACCTGCGTCCCGCTCAAAAAGCTGCCCATGAAGTTGGCGTTCTCGTCGGGCTCTACGCGGACGCGAAGCTGAACGGTGGTGGTGGCGACGTAATGCGGCTTGCCATCCACGATGCCGGCCCTGTAATCATAAGGGACAAAGTCGGTCGCACCGTCGCCCGCGTCCTCGGCCAGCGCGGGACAAAGGCTGACCGTCAGCAGACAAAGCAGGAGGCAAAGGGCCAGCAGCGCCCGAAAAAAGCGGTTCATACACAGACTCCTTCCATCTGGTTGGGAATGCGTTTATTATAGCGGGTCGGTGGGAACGCGTCAAGCGCCCGTTTGCGCCCGTCCGGCCGTCCATCGGACGCGTTCGGGGGGGCTGCGGGTCGCAGACGGGCTGTGTGTCGGCGAAACGGCTGCTCGCGGCGCATGCGGCGGCAAGCGCGCATCCGCCCGGACGCGGCGGAACGCCTGCCTACGGCCGCGCTGCCCAGCCTTCCGCGGCGTAAAAATTTGTGGTCCCGCGCGTGCGCGTTTGGGGCGGTTTTCGCCAATATGTACACAGAGCCGACGGCCCCGTACACCACGGGTTGTGTTTTTGGGCGGCACAGGGGCCGCAGGCCCGCTTGAACACAAGCTAATCAGCCGAGTGAGGCGTAAAAAATCATTTGACTTTGCTTTTTGCGCGTGCTATTATGATATGGTTGTCCATTATCTGTGGCTTTGCGCGCTTTTTGGCGCGGAAAGGCCGGATGGAAGGAGGAACCCTCCATGGAGCAAGCGCTCAAGCAGCCGGGCCGCCATGTGGCGGGAGCGAAGCAGGTGCTGCGCGCCGTCAAGGGGGGCCGCGCCGCGCAGGCGTTCCTGTGCAAGGACGCGGACAGCGTCCTCTACCATCAGGTGCAGGCCGCCTGCGAGGAAGCGGGCGTGCCCGTAACGCAGGTGGACAGCATGGAGCAGCTTGGCAAGATGTGCCTCGTCGGCGTTAAAACCGCTGCGGCCGCCGTGCTCAAGTAAGCCCCGTTCCAAGCCCTTCCTCTATCCGGAAGGCCGCGCCGTCGCGCGTAAGCATGCGGTATCGCGCCGTGAGGGTTGCATGACGCGTATCGATATTATTACGGAGGTGTTTCCATGCCCACGATCAATCAGTTGATCCGCAAGGGACGGGAAAAGGTGGAGGACCGGTCTACGGCGCCCATCCTGCAAGGCTGCCCGCAAAAGCGCGGCGTGTGCTTGAGCGTCAAGACCTCGACTCCCAAAAAGCCGAATTCCGCCCTGCGTAAAATAGCGCGTATCCGTCTGACCAATCAGATTGAAGGTACCTGCTATATCCCCGGCATCGGGCATAACCTGCAGGAGCACAGCGTTGTGCTCATCCGCGGCGGCCGTGTGCGCGATCTGCCTGGCGTTCGCTATCACATCATCCGCGGCGC
>CAYOYK010000057.1:0-15130 GCA_964408185.1 uncultured Oscillospiraceae bacterium
ACAGCCTCGCTTTTCTGCAACGCAGGACGCATCCACAGGTTCCTTGGCATACGAACACTCCTTCCCCCAATTGCCTACTCAGGAGGCTATTGCATTCTATGCCAAGATCGCTGAAACGTGAAAAGGGCCGCCGATGGGCGACCCTTCTTTGCTAGAGCTTCAGCTCGTACTGCCGATAGGTGCGGTACCGCTTCGCTCCCGTGCGTTCTGTGTTGATAACGGACTGCACGTTCGTTTCGTCGATGGTGGAGGCCTCCACCTCGCGGATGCCCATTTGCAGGGCCTGCTCATAAGCGGTAAGCGTCATGACGATACCGACCGCCTTGTTTTGGTACTCCGGCACCACGTACATCATGCAGCAGCGCGCGGCGCGCACGGAGCCCCGCCCAAACAGGATGCGAAGCCAGCCAAACGGAAAGCGCCTGCCGCCCGTCGGCTTGAGCAAATGCTTGTAGTCCGGGATGCCCAAAAACACCCCGATGGGCTTTCCGTCGGCGGCATAGGCCATCACCGTCAGCTCGCTGGTTGCAAAGCGCTGCAGCGTGCGAAGCTCGGACAGGATGTCCGCCTGCGACGGCGGAGCGGCCTCCCAGTCCGCCGGATAGGCGGCGGAGATGATCTCGGTGATCTCCTTGGCCTTGCTTTCCAGCTCGTTCCTGCGCAGCGTCAGCCGCTCTACGCGAAAGCCGAAGCGGTTCTGCGCCTTTGCGGCCAGCTCCTTATAATCCTGCATGGGAAAATCCTTCAGCTTCATCCAATAGGCGTAGAAATCCCGATGCTTGGCAAACCCGTATTGCTCAAAGAACTCGTTGTAGTACGGCGGGTTGTAGGGCGTAAAGACCATCGGCGGGCTATCCAAGCTGTCCGTCAGCAGGCCCTTGGAAAAATCAATAAAGCCCGGCGAGGTCGGCCCGACGACGCTTTCCATGCCCTGCTCCCTGAGCCATGCGGCGGCGGCGTCCAGCACGGCACGCGCGTACTCCATATTGTTGGCGCACTCAAAAAGGCTCAAATACCCGCGCTTGGTGTGGAGGCGCTGATTGAGCGCATCGTCCACGCCGGCCAGCACGCGCGCCACGGGCCGATCGTCCTCATAGGCCATCAGAAACGCGTGCGGGCCGGACAGCAGCGTGTTCTCCTTGCTCAGCAGAGAGTGGAACTGCATGTCGTACAGCGGCGGCACCCAGTTGGCGTCCTTTTTATACAGGTGAAAGGGCAAATCCATAAAGTCCCGGATTCCCTTTTGCGTTTGCGCCAGAATCTCCACATGGATCATACGGGCGGCTCCTTTCCTGTGCTTTTGTATCCATTATACTGACAAATAGCAGAAAGCGCAACCGTCAGGCGGTCGTTTCCGACAGCGCCTGTTCGATGCGCGCCAGCAGCTCGTCGCGGCCGACGCCATCCTCGGATGAAAACGCGACCACCTGCCACGGCTGTACCTTCAGGCTCCGGCAAATGGCGGCGATGTACTTCATACGTGAGCCTCGGCTGATCTTATCGGCCTTTGTGGCCACCACGGTATACGGCACGTTGGTCTGGCGCAGGAAGGCGTTCATGGTCACATCGTCCTGCGTCGGATCATGGCGGATATCCACCAGATGCAGCACATGCCGCAGGCGCGTGGTATCACGGAAGTACGCGTCCATCATGCTGCCCCAGCGCAGCTTCTCCGCCTTGTCCACCTTGGCGAAGCCATAGCCCGGCAGGTCGACCAAGTGAAAGGCGTTGTTGATCAGAAAGGCGTTAATCAGTCTTGTCTTGCCGGGCGTTCCGCTGGTTTTGCACAGCTTATTTCGCTTGCACAGCGCATTGATCAGCGAGCTTTTGCCCACGTTGCTCTTTCCCGCCACGGCAAGCTGCGGCAGCGCGTCGAGCGCGCTTTCCTGATAGACCGCTAGGCTGGTCACAAAGGTTGCTTCTGTAATTTCCATATGTCAATTCCCTTGGCACACTTGGTGCGCGGCGTTGGTTGGGCGCGCGGACGGAAGCGCCTCGCGCAGGTCGTCCGGACTCTTTTGTGGCAAAGGCTCGGCCAGCGCCTGCGCAAGCACCTCGGCGGCGGTTTCCATAAAGCGGATATCCAGCTTATCGAGCACCTGCTTGGGCACATCCTCCAGATCCTTTTGGTTCTCTATGGGAACCAGCACCTGCTTGATGCCCACGCGATACGCCGCCAGCAGCTTTTCCTTGAGGCCGCCGATGGGCAGCACGCGGCCGCGAAGCGTGATCTCGCCCGTCATGGCGACGCTTTGCAGCACCGGAATCCCCGTTATGGCGGAGGTCATGGCGGTCAGCATGGATACGCCTGCCGACGGGCCGTCCTTGGGCACCGCGCCCTCCGGCACATGAATGTGCAGATCATGCTTTTGGTAGAACTCCGCCGGGATGCCCCAGTCCGCGCTGTGTGTGCGAACCCAAGACAGCGCGGCCTTTGCGCTTTCCTGCATCACGTCGCCCAGCTTGCCTGTCAGCTGGACTGCGCCCGTGCCCTGCATTACGGTGCACTCCACCTGCAGGGTCTCCCCGCCGACGGAGGTATACGCCAGTCCGTTCACAATTCCAACGCTGGCCTGTTTTTCCGGCTTCTCGCGCAGATAGCGCTGCGCGCCCAGATACGCCGTCAGCTTGTCCGCGTCCACGACGACCTGCTGCGTCTGCCTGTCCAGCATTTCGACCGTCGCCTTGCGCACGATCTGCGCGATGGTGCGTTCCAGCGTGCGCACGCCGGCCTCGCGCGTATACCCCTCGATGACCTGCCGCATGACCCGATCGGCAATTTTGACGCTTTTCTCCTCAAGCCCGTGCTGGGCGATCTGCTTGGGCAGAAGATGCTTCTGCGCGATCTTGAGCTTCTCCTCGTCGGTATAGCTGGGCACCTCGATGACCTCCAGCCTGTCCAGTAGCGGGGCCGGGATCGTATCCACGGAATTGGCCGTGGTGATAAACATCACGCGGCTCAAATCAAAGGGCAGCTCAAGATAGTGATCCCGGAAGGCATGGTTCTGCTCCGCGTCCAGCACCTCCAGCATTGCGCTGGCGGGATCGCCGCGGAAATCGGAAGCCATTTTATCAATCTCGTCAAAGAGGAACACGGGGTTTGATACGCCCGCCTGCTTCATGCCCGCGATAATGCGTCCGGGGATCGCGCCCACGTACGTGCGCCGATGTCCGCGAATCTCGGCCTCGTCGCGCACGCCGCCCAGCGACATCTGCACAAACTTGCGCCCGACTGCCTCGGCAACGGCGCGCACAACGGACGTTTTGCCTACGCCGGGAGGGCCCACAAAGCAAAGGATAGGGCCCTTCATATCCTGCTTCATGCGCAGTACGGCAAGGTACTCCACAATGCGCTCCTTTACCTTTTCCAGCCCGTAATGATCCTTGTCCAGAATTCGGCGCGCGCGCTTCAAATCCAGATTATCCGTGGTTTGCTTGCCCCACGGCAAATCGAGTATCCACTCCACATAGGTGCGGCTTACGCCGATCTCCGGCGTGCCCGGCGCCATGCGGGAGAGCCTGTCCAGCTCGCGCTCCGCCTTGGCGCGCGCCTCGTCGTTAAGAGGGAGCTTTTCCAGCTTCTCGCGCAGCTCCTCCACGTCGGTCGCGTCCTTATCGCCCAGCTCGGTCTGTATGGCCTTAATCTGCTCGCGTAGGTAAAAGTCCTTCTGGTTCTTCTCGATTTGCTTTTTGATGCGCGTCTGCACCTTTTTTTCCAGATCGGCCAGCTCGGTCTCCCGCATCAAAATGCCGCAGAGCGTCTCCAAACGGTCGCCGACATGCACATTTTCCAGAATGGCCTGCCTGTCCTCCAGCTGGGTGAGCACGTTGGCCGCGATGATATCCGCAAGCTGATCCGGCTTGCCGACGTCCATGACAGACTGCATCGTCTCCTGCGATACGCGCGTGCTGGCCTTGCAATAGTTCTCAAAGCATTCCTGCGTCGTGCGCATCAGCGCTTTCATTTCGGGGGTTTCGCGGACGATCTCATCGCGCACGGGCCTTACGTCCGCAAGCAGGAAAGGCTCCTCCTCCACAATGGCCTCCAGCGTAGCGCGGCGCTGGCCCTCCACCAAAACGCGAATGCTGTCGCCGGGCAGGTTGAGCACCTGCTTGATATAAGCGATCGTGCCCACGGCGCAGAGATCCTCCGCCGTGGGATCCTCAATCTCCGCGTCGAGCTGCGTGACCAGAAAAATCTGCTGGTCGTCCAGCATCGCTTTTTCCAGCGCGGAGACGCTCTTGGGGCGTCCCACATCGAAATGCAGCACCATATGGGGAAATACCATCATTCCGCGCAGCGGCAGCACCGGTATTCTGGAAAGCGGGATTTTGCGTGTTGTTTGCATAGCTTCCTCCCTTTATCGGCGCGAAGGGCGCGCCCGGCGGAGGCTTCCGCCAAGAAAAAATTATATCTGATATTCCCCTGAATTGCAAGCTATGCGTTACCAAGCGCGGTCTTTTCCGGGGCCGGCTGCGGCTGGGTGGACGGATGCAGGCCCATCGCCGCGATGGGCAGCGTGGGGGGGGCCGCGGGCGGCTCGGCAGCCTCCGGCAGCCTGACCACATCGGCAGCCGGCAAGAGCATTTCATCCAGCGCGTCTTGCAGGGTGTGCAGCAGGCGCACCTCGATGGACGCGCGCTCAAAGCGTTCCAGCTTGTTTTCCGCGGGAATCAGCACCTTGGACAGGCCCGCGTGCTCGGCGGCCTCTACCTTGCTGGGCACGCCCCCGACCGGCTTTACCAGCCCTCGCACGGAGATCTCCCCGGTGACCGCGGTAGCGCCGTCCACGCGCCGCCCCGTGATGGCGCTTACGACCGCCACCGCGATGGCTACGCCCGCCGAAGGGCCGTCCACGGGCGTTCCGCCGGGAAAGTTGATGTGCAGATCATGCTCGCGCAGGTCGTACCCCATGTCCGTAAGCAGCGTGAGCACGTTGTCTACCGACGATCTGGCGGTGCTGCGGCGCTTGACCTTGCGCGCATCCACCCCGATTTCTTCCTCCTCCACAATGCCCGTTATCGTCACGCGGCCGCTCCCCCGCCGCGCCACCACCTCGATCTCCATGGTCGCGCCCTGATTGGCTCCGCACACGGCAAGCCCGTGCACCACGCCCACCCGACTGACGGTATCCGCGCGCTGATCCGGCCGCGCGGGATAGTGCCCGGAGTACACCACCCATTCCACGTCCTTGGTCTCGATCTCGGCACGATCCTCCAGCTGCGCCAATCCAGCGCACATCTGCACGATGTTCACCGCGTCGCGGCCGCACGCGGCATAGCGACCGACGAGCGCCGCGTCCTCCTGCGACATGGCGTAGCCGGCCCTTTGCGCCGCATGGAAGGCAATATCGCTGACCTCGCTTGGCTCCAGCGCCCGAAAGTAAATCTCCATGCAGCGCGAACGCAGCGCGGGCGAGATATCCTGCGGGTTCCGCGTCGTCGCGCCCACAAGGCGGAAATCCGCCGGAAGCCCCTTCTTGAAGATCTCGTGGATATATCGGGGAATCGCGGTGTCGTCCGGGTTGTAATAAGCGGATTCCAGCATGACCTTGCGATCCTCCAGCACCTTGAGCAGCTTGTTCATCTGTACGGGATGCAGCTCGCCGATCTCATCCAAGAACAGCACGCCGCCGTGCGCCCTTGTGACCGCGCCCGGCTTGGGCTGCGGAACGCCCTGCACGCCCAGCGGCCCCGCTCCCTGATAGATCGGATCATGCACGGAGCCGATCAGGGGGTCGGCGATGGCGCGCTCGTCAAAGCGGACGCAGGTCGCGTCCATCTCAATAAAGGGGGCGTTATACAGGAAAGGCGTATCCCTGCTGCGCTTGGCGGCCTCCAGCACAAGACGCGCCGCGCAGGTCTTGCCGATGCCCGGAGGCCCGTAGATCAGCACATGCTGGGGATTCTTGCCGCACAATATCGCCATGAGCGACTTGATGCCATCCTCCTGCCCGATGATTTCGTGGAACTGCGTGGGGCGCACGCGCTCCGCGAGCGGCTCGGACAGACGGATTGCGCGCTGCTTTTGCAAACGGTCAAGCTCCTTGCCGCTTTCGCGCTGTATCTGCGGCTGCGAGCGCTTTTGGGTTTTGAGCTGCTGATAGAAATAGATGCCGACCACAAGCGAGACCACGAGCTGCAAGACAAACAATACCACACTGACCAAAGCATTGCCTCCATCCGGGCGGCAAAAGCCGCGACGTGATGGCGCTAGGTTGTGAGGATGGCGGCAAAACAATGTATCCCGCGGCGGCGCAGGGCGCTGCAAAATACAGGAAAAGCCCGTATCGTGCGATACGGGCTTTGTTGTTAAGAAACGTTGGGCCTTAACTCCTGCCTCACCTTGGCGGTGCTTCTGGTGCGCGGCTTTCTGGGTACGACCTCGCCCTTGACAAGGGTCGGACGATTGCTCCCATCCACGCAGTCGCCTGTGACGATGCACTTGGCAACGTCCGCCTGAGAGGGCAGCTCGAACATGGTATCCTGCAAAAGGCTCTCGATAATGGAGCGCAGACCGCGAGCGCCGGTTTTGCGCTGAATCGCCTGTCTGGCGATCTGGCGGAGCGCGTCCGGCTCAAAGCGAAGCTCCACGCCGTCGAGGTCCAGCAGGTACTCATACTGGCGCACCAGCGCGTTGCGCGGCTCTGTGAGTATGCGCACCAGATCGTCCTCGGAGAGCTGCTCCAGCGTAACGGAGATGGGCAGGCGGCCGACGAACTCCGGGATGAGGCCAAATTTGACCAGATCCTCCGGGCGCACCTGACGCAGCGCGTCGCCGATGTCCGTCTCGCTGGTGCTCTTCACATCCGCGCCGAAGCCCATGAGCTTTTTGCCGATGCGGTTCTCGATGATCGGCGCAAGGCCGTCAAAAGCGCCGCCGCAAATAAAGAGGATGTTCGTGGTGTCGATTTGCAAAAATTCCTGATGGGGATGCTTCCGCCCGCCCTGCGGCGGCACATTGGCCACGGTGCCCTCCAGAATCTTGAGCAAAGCCTGCTGCACGCCCTCGCCGCTTACATCGCGGGTGATGGAGACGTTTTCGCTTTTGCGCGCGATTTTATCGATCTCATCAATGTAGATGATCCCGCGCTGCGCCGTTTGGATATCATAGTCCGCGTTCTGGATCAGCCGAAGGAGGATGTTTTCTACATCCTCGCCCACATAGCCGGCCTCGGTCAGGCTGGTCGCGTCGGCAATCGCAAAGGGGACATGGAGTATCTTTGCCAGCGTTTGCGCCAAGAACGTCTTGCCGCAGCCCGTCGGGCCAAGCAAAAGAATGTTGGACTTCTGCAGCTCGACGTCGTTGCTGGTGGGCGGCGAATCGATGCGCTTGTAGTGGTTGTACACCGCTACGGACAGCGCGCGCTTGGCGGCCTCCTGCCCGATTACGTACTCGTCCAGCACCTCTTTTATTTCCTTGGGGCGCGGGATTTCGGACTTGCCGCCCTTTTCGGCGATCTCATAATCGTCGCTGACAATCTCCTGACACAGCGCGATGCACTCGTTGCAAATATATGCGCTCGGACCGGCAACCAAGCGGTGTACCTGTTCGTTCGATTTGCCGCAGAAGCTGCAATGCTTCAGCTTGCCGTTGATATCATCCGTCATGGATACGCCCCTTTACTTTGTCGCTGTTCTGGGCTGATAAATCTCGTCGATGATGCCGTATTGCAGGCCCTCTTCCGCGCTCATAAAGTAGTCGCGCTCGACGTCCTTTTCAACCTTTTTCAGCGGTTGGCCCGTCAGCTCGGAAATGAGCCGATTCATCTTGGTCTTGGTTTTGAGCAGCCATTCCGCGCGGATGGCCACATCGGTCGCCTGACCGCTCGCTCCGCCCAAAGGCTGATGGATCATAATCTCGCTGTTGGGCAGGGCCAGCCGCTTGCCGTGCTGCCCGGCCATCAGCAGGAAAGCGCCCATCGACGCCGCCATGCCGACGCACACCGTGCGCACGTCCGCCTTGATGTAGTTCATGGTGTCATAGATCGCCATGCCGGCCGTAATGCTGCCGCCAGGGCTGTTGATGTACAGGGAAATATCCGAGTCCGGGTTTTCCATTTCAAGGAACAGCAACTGAGCGACGACCAAGTTGGCCACGTCATCATCGATCTCCCCGCCAAGGAACACAATCCGATCCTTGAGCAGGCGGGAGTAGATATCGTAGGAGCGTTCCCCGCGATTGGTTTGTTCAATGACCATTGGGACTAAATTCATGCTTTGCCTCCATGAGAGAGAGTGCGGTCGTTTGACCGGCCGCACTGGTTAGCATATGAAGGATGCGGTTCCGTTATGCCTTGGCGTCCGCGGCCTCGTCGGCCTTTTTGGCTTTTGCGGCCGTCTTGGCAGCCTCGCCCTTTTCCTTTACGGAAGCGGCTTTGGCCTTCTTTTCCTTGGGCTCGTCGGAAGCGTCGGCTTCGTCGGTCTTCGCGGCGCCGGACTTCTTGGCGGCAGCCTTTTTGGCAGGCTTCTCGGCGGCTTCGTCATCGGCGGGAGCGGCCTTCTTGGCGGTCTTTTTAGCAGGCTTATCGGCAGACTCCGCGGCTTTGTCGGCCTTCTCGTCCACATCCTTGACCTTGGCGCTGTCCCAGATCATATCCAGCACCTTGTTCAGCTTGCTGCGATGCTCGAAGTACTCCTTCTGGCTTTCGCCAAGCGTCTCTTTAAGCTGATCGATCGTCTGGTTCATCGCGGAAGCATATTCGCCCAGCATGCCGTCGATGTCGCTTGGGTCGGCCTCGGTTTTCTCCTGCTTGATGATCTCATCCAGCACGAGCTCGGTCTTGACGTTGTTGGCGGCTTCCTCGCGGTACATATCGCGCATCTGCGCCTCGGTGCCGCCGGTGAGCTCCAAGTACTTTTGCAGCGTGAAGCCCTGCTGCTGCATGCGCCAAGACATCTGCTCCATCATATCGTCCAGCTTGGTTTCCACCATGGGATCGGGCAGGTCGATCTCGGCGTTCTCCACGACCTTGGCGACAAGCGCCTGCTTGGCGGCCTCGGTGGAATGCTCGTCGTGATCCTTTTGCAGCTTTTCCGCTACGTCCTTGCGATAATCGGCAAAGGTTTCAAAATCGCTGATTTCGGAGGCAAACTCGTCGTCCAGAGCGGGCAGCTCCTCGTGGGTGGCGCTGTTTGCCTTGACGTGGAACACGGCGTCCTTGCCCTTAAGCTCCTCGGCGTGGTATTCGTCGGGGAACTTGACTTGGATGTTCTTTTCCTCGCCGATGCTCATGCCGACCATTTGCTCCTCAAAGCCGGGGATAAAGTTGCCCGAGCCGATCACCAGCGTTTGGCCCTGCGCGGTGCCGCCGTCAAACTTGACGCCGTCCACGGAACCGGAATAATCCAGATTGACGGTATCGCCGTTCTCGATGGCACGGTCGGTCACATCAAGGATGCGGGCCTGCTTTTTCTGGTCCTGCGCAATGCGAGCGTCAATCTCCGCGTCGCCGGCCTTCACGTTGAGGCGCTCGACCTCAAGGCCTTTGTACTCGCCCAGCTTGACTTCGGGCTGTACGTATACCTCGCAGGAGAACTCAAGGTCCTTGCCCTTCTCCATGGACTGCACGTCCACCTCAGGGCGGCTGACAGGGTGCAGCTCCTCGGCGTTGACGGCTTCCATATAGGCGTCCGGGAAAATGATCTCAAGCGCTTCGTCGTAGAAAACAGCCGGGCCGTACATACGCTCAATCAGCATACGGGGCGCTTTGCCCTTGCGGAAGCCGGGAACGTTGATGCTGCCGCGCATCTTGCTATATGCCTTGCCCAACGCTTCCTCAAAGGAGTCGGCGGGGATGTTGAAAGAAATTTTTACCTTGTTGCCAGCCAGTTTTTCTACCTTGTGCGCCATGTAATTCCCTCCGAGCCCATGCGGCCTTGCTCGCATGGTAAATTTATCAAAGGACACCATTTATCAGTATACCATTGAATGTGATAGGATGCAAGCCTTATAGGCAGTTAATTTGTCCCGGCCCGGCCTGATCGGCCAAGCGGGGTTATTGCCGGCGGCCCGCCTCGTCCAGCGCGTCCATATACTCGTTGAGCGCCTGCGCCACCCGCAGATCAACGCTCTCGTCGGACAGCGCCCATTTCTCCTCCAGCTCAAACAATATGGCCTCGAACGCCTCGTCCTCGTCGTACGCGTCCTCGTCCCATTGGCCGTTCTCGCCCAAAGCGCCGCACACCCTCGCGTATTGCTCGTTCAGCGCTTCAAACTCCCGTACGGCCTCCTCGGCCGGAACAGGCAGATCGGTCAGCGCTTTCCTATCCATGAGGGCAAGCAGCTGTGCCATGCGGTTGGTTTCACTTTTCATTTTGGTTTGCCTCGTTTCTTTGCTGTGCGTTACGAACCTTGATCCGTTGTAAATAGGCGTATCGTTTCTCACGGCGGACGGCCGCGTGCTTGCGGTTCTCCGCCCATGTATCGCGGAGGGTATCGCGCAGCGTCCACGCGCCCGGCTCCTTGATGAGCGGCAGGAGGATAATCGTCACCAGCGTCCGCAGGACGATCGTTGCAAGAAAGACCCACTTGGTGTTTTGGTTCATGCTCACGCCAAGCAGCGTGACGCCCTGCGCCGCCAGCCGCATAAAGCTCGTCTGCATCAGGTATCCGCCTACGGCGTTGGCCAGCGCCACGCCAAACAAATTGACAAAGGCAAAGTAAACCGCCACATACATGCTCCTGTGCGTTCTGGGCGATTGCCCTAGGTACAGGTTCTGCTGCGCCAAGTCCGCGCCGGGATAGAAAATGCCGGACAGCATATTGCTCAGCAGCACGCCGACCGTAGCGCCCGGAGCGACAAACAGCCAAGGGATCACGGACGCGCTCATCACAATGGAGGAAAGGCGCAGCAGCGGCTTGTTGCCATAGCGATCCATCATCCGTCCCCAGCGCGTGACCACCAGCACCGTCATCACGTTAGAGACGATTTGCGTGTACAGCGTGATCTCCGTATAGCTCATCTTCAGCTGCTCAAGCATGTACACATTGTAAAACGGCCCGGCAACGTTGATGGCAAAGAAGAAGCAGGTATAGAAGATCACGATGCGCATGAAGGGGCGGTTCCGGAACACCTCCCTGAGCATGGTAAAAAACGGCGTGCGGTCGGCGGCTTCGTTTGCCTCGCCCATCTCCGGCCACTTTATAAAGAAGAAACAGCAGATGTCCAGCGTGGTGGAAATGCCGCCCAGCGCCAGCACCAAGGGGTATCCGTGCACGCCCATGCTGTCCACCATATAGGCGACCAGCAGTCCGCTGAGGATGCCTACCACCAAGTAGACACGCTGCCGCGCGGCAAAATATCGGCCGCGTATCTTAATGGGCACCAAGTCCCCCATCAGACTGCCAAAGGAAATGTTGACAAAGCTGTTGCCGCCGGCGACCAGCGCGACCAGCACGATCACAATCCAGATGCGCGTATCCCCGATCAGTCCGGGAAACAGCACGGGCAGCAGGCCGATGGGCACCCAGAGCAAGCGCCCGATGACGCCAAAAAACAGAAAGATAAACTTGCGGTTGCGCCGCCGCTCCATGGAATAGCTAATGAACAGCTGGGAAACGTTCATCGCAACAGGGATGGCGGCGATGAGCCCAAGCTGAAAATCGTTCGCGCCCAGCACCTCGCGCTGAAAGCCGCTCCACACCGCGCCGGTTGTCACCACCGAGCCAAACATTCCGACGGTAACGCCCCAGACGACCCAGTATAGGCTTTTGCGAAGATCCGACGACATGCCGGTATCATCAAACAGCCTGAAGCTCGGCCAATGAAAACGTCCCTTGCTGTGACTCATCGCCGTCGCCCTCCGCTGCTCCATGTGGAATTGAGGCTATTGTACCCTATCGGCCGCCAACTTGCAATGGCATTATGGAAACACGGGCTGATATCGGCGGCAACGATTGATGAGAGTCATTGTGTTTCATCCTGACCGAGCATGCTTTCGCACCCGATTTTTTGTTATCGGAGTGCGCAATGCCAGACAAATCAATACGTATAGCAATACCGCCAACCCGCCACAATATGCTATGGAAGGGATGTGACTTTATGTCCGTTGGGATGATTCTGCTTGCCGTGGTGGCGATCCTGATATTTATCGGCGTGGCGCAGAGGGTGCTGGACAAGATGTACCTGTCCGACAAAATGGCTCTTTTGCTCGTCGCGCTGATGTTCCTTGGCACGCTTGTGCCCAACATCACAATCGGCCTTGTCAGCTTCAGCTTGGGCGGGGCGGTCATACCGCTGGGCGTGTGCGTATTCCTGCTGATCCGCGCCGACACGTGGCAGGAGCGGCTTCGCGCGCTGCTGGGCGCGGCGGTGACAGGCGCGGTGGTGTATCTGCTTTCCATGATGCTGCCCAGCGAGCCGGAGGAAACGGTGATTGAGCCGATCTATCTGTACGGCTTGGTGGGCGGGCTGGTGGCGTATATCTTGGGGCGCTCCCGGCGCGGCGCGTTTATCTGCGGCGTGCTGGGCGTGATGCTGGCCGATACCGCCACCGCGATTGTCAATTGGAGCCAAGGCCGCGACCAGTTGCTGGTGCTGGGCGGCGCGGGCGTGTTTGACGCGCTGGTGATTAGCGGCCTGATTGGCGTTCTGCTGTGCGAGCTCATCGGCGAGATTATCGAGCGAATCTCGCGCGGCAAAAACCCGCCGTCCCATCAGCGGGTGGATACGCCCGTTCCGCATGCCAAAAAGGAGGGTTCCAAATGAAAAAGCGTTTTCTTTGCGTCGCTCTTTTGCTGATGCTCTCCGCTGTGCTTCCGGCTTTCGCCGATACGGACGCCGCCGACTACGCGGTCTATCGCATCGTTGATGAGCAGCAGGCATATCTGACAAGCTATTGCGGCCCGTGCGCCGTGGGCGACGAGTATCTATCGGAGGACAACGTTCATTACCGCGTGACCTCCGTGGACGGCGACGCGCATACCGCCGTGGCCACGCGCATCGGCGAGCTGACACTGCCGGACGTATCGTGGCTGGACGCGCTCGCGGACGCGTACCCCGTGAGCGCAAGCGGCGGCGAGCGCAAGATCGCGCTCTACTGCACGCACAGCGACGAGAGCTACAAGCCCTCCGACGGCGTCAGCAGCGACGAGGAGCGCGGCAGCATTTATCAAATCGCCAAGGAGCTGTCCGGCCAGCTGGAGAGCAAGGGCGTGACCGTTGCGCAGAGCGACGAGACGCACTATCCGCACGACGCGGGCGCGTACCGCCGCAGCCGACAGACCGCCGTGGATCTGCTGAAGGGCACGCCGGACGCGATTTTTGATATTCACAGAGACGGCATCCCCGACCCCGACGAGTACGCGGCGACCATCGGCGGAACCAAAATGAGCCGCGTGCGCCTGCTGGTGGGCCGAGGCAACCAAAACAAGGACGCGAACCTGAGCTTCGCAAAGCAGATCAAGGCGGTTGCCGATAAGCTGTACCCTAAGCTCATCAAGGATATTTACATGGGCAAGGGCAGCTACAATCAGGATTTGTCGCCGCGCAGCGTACTGCTGGAGTTTGGCACGTATACGCTCAGCAAGGAGCGCGTGCTTGCCTCCGCCAAGCCGATGGCCGACGCGATCTATAAGGCGCTGTATGGCAGCGTGACGGGCTCGGCCGGAGCCAGCGACACAAGCGGAAGCGCCTCCGCGGGCGAGACCGCGCAGGGTCAGCAGGACGACGCAAAGGCGTCCGGCAGCGGCATTGTGTGGATGATCGTGCTGCTGGTCGTCGGGCTGCTGGTATTTGCGTTTGTCGCGGCAGGTCGCGGCGGTTGGGGTAAATTCAAGCGCAGCGTAAGCGAAATGACGGGAGGACTGGTTGGCAAAAAGCCAGATAAGGAGGACTAGCCCTGCCGGGCAAAATTGCCGTGCCGTTGGCGCGGCAGGGCTGTCTGTGCCCGCCCTTGCATCGCGTTGACACAATCGGCGCTTTTCACACTTTCCCCCGGCGGCTTTTTGTGGTATAATCAATAGAGTGTTATCCATCAAGCAGCCAATGGAGGAGAACGCATGTTTACGCCACGGCTCCGGAACGCACAAACAGACCTGATGATGAAAGCGTTGCTGGCGCTGGACTCCGAGGAGGAAGCCTACCGCTTTTGCGAGGACGTGCTCACCATACAGGAGCTGAAAAGCATTGCTCAACGGCTGGAGGTCGCCGTGATGCTCCGCGAGAAGGCGACCTATCAGGTCATCGCCGCGCAGACCGGCGCCAGCACCGCCACCATCAGCAGAGTCAACCGTTCCCTGCTCTATGGGGCCGACGGCTACCAGCAGGTGCTGGATCGCATCGATACCAAGCCCGCATACTGACGAAGAAGTTGAGGATATCGGCATGAATTTGGAAAGCTTGAACCCACAGCAACGCAAGGCGGCCCAGACGCTGGAAGGCCCGGTGCTGATTCTGGCGGGAGCCGGAAGCGGCAAGACCCGCGCGCTCACGTACCGCGTCGCTAATTTGATTGACAGCGGCGTTTCCCCGCAGAGCATTCTGGCGATCACATTCACCAACAAGGCCGCCAAAGAAATGCGCGAGCGCATTACCGCGCTGGTCGGGGAACGCGGCGAGGCCGTTTGGGTAAGCACGTTCCACGCCTTTTGCGCCAAGGTTCTGCGCCGCGATATCGACAAGCTGGGCTACACGCGTTCCTTCACCATCTACGACGACGACGACCAAGCCTCCGTCATCAAGGATGTGCTCAAGCATGCCAACGTGGACGAAAAATCCTTTACCGTGCGCGAGATCAAGGGCGTGATTTCCGACGCGAAAAACAAGCTGCTCACGCCGGACGATTGGTTTGGCGCATCCGCCAAGGACTTTCACGCTCAGCAGCTGCACGATTTGTTCTGCGAGTACGAAAAGCGTCTACGCTCCGCCAACGCCCTCGATTTTGACGATCTGCTGGTGCGCACGCTGGAGCTGTTTGCCGATCATGCCCCCGTGCTGGAGAGCTACCGGAATCGCTTTGATTACGTGCATGTGGATGAATATCAGGATACCAACCTGGCCCAGTACCAGCTTGTCAAGCTGCTGACCGCCAAGAGCCGCAACCTGTGCGTCGTGGGCGACGACGATCAGTCCATCTACGGCTGGCGCGGCGCGGACATCCGCAATATCCTTGACTTTGAAAAGGATTA
>CAYOYK010000058.1:0-14569 GCA_964408185.1 uncultured Oscillospiraceae bacterium
GCGCCGCAGGCGCAAAGCCACGCCGCAGGCGCAAAGCCCACGCCGCAGGCGCAAACCCGCGCCGCAGGCGCAAACCCGCGCCGCAGGCGCAAACCCGCGCCGCAGGCGCAAAGCCACGCCGCAGGCGCAAAGCCCACGCCGCAGGCGCAAAGCCCGCGCCGCAGGCGCAAAGCCCGCGCCGCAGGCGCAACCCCGCGCCGCGCAGGCACAGCAAAGCCCCGGCCCTTCGGGCCGGGGCACGCGCGCGCAAACCGCCCATAGGCCGCTCACGCGGCCTATGGGCTACAGAAACTCCGCCAGCCGCAGCAGCAGCTTCTTTTTTCCCTGCACCTTGACCTGCCCCTTCAGCAGCGCCTTCACGGGGTTGATGGAGCGCTTGAGCACCCCCAGCAGGCCTTCCGTTTTGCCAAGGACGCACACGTCGGCTTTGTCCTCGTCCGCAAGCGGCGCGTAGACGCCGCTCTCCAGCCGGAAGCCCCAGCTGTCGCCCGTGTCCGTATTCGTCAGGCGAATCGCGCCGGTCACGTCGGCCAGCTCGTCCGGGTGCGCCTCAAAAACCGCCAGCGCCTTTTGAATGATCGCGCCCAGATCGTCCGATTGATCGGCAAATCGGTAGACCGCGCGGATGTCCTCTTTCATGGTGGGCAAAGCAATCTCTCCCTTATGCGGTGATGGTCAGTACTCCGCGCTGCCCGTGGTGCGCGGGAAGGGCAGCACGTCGCGGATGTTCGTCATGCCGGTAATGTACATGATCAGGCGCTCAAAGCCAAGCCCATAGCCCGCGTGCGGGTTGGTGCCGTAGCGCCGCGTGTCCACATACCAGCTGTACTCCTCCTCCTTCATGCCCAGCTCGCGGATGCGCGCCTGCAGCACGTCCAGACGCTCCTCGCGCTGGCTGCCGCCGATCAGCTCGCCGATGCCGGGCACCAGCAGGTCGCTGGCCGCGACGGTCTTGCCGTCGTCGTTCTGGCGCATGTAGAAGGACTTGATCTCCTTGGGATAATCGTACACAAACACCGGGCCGTGGAAATGCTTCTCGCTCAGGTAGCGCTCGTGCTCGGTTTGGATGTCCACGCCCCACGATACGGGATAATCGAACGTCTGGCCGCACTTTTGCAGAATGTCGATCGCCTCGGTGTACGAGCAGCGGGCAAACTCGCTGTTCACAATGGCCTCCAGCTTGGCGATGAGGCCCTTTTCCACAAAGCTGTCCAAGAACCGCAGCTCCTCCGGGGCCAGCCGCAGCACGCCGGAGAGCACGTACTTGAGCATCTCCTCGGCCAAGGCCATATCGTCCCGCAGGTCGGCAAAGGCGATCTCCGGCTCGATCATCCAAAACTCGGCGGCGTGGCGCGGGGTGTTGCTCTTTTCGGCGCGGAAGGTCGGCCCAAAGGTGTACACGTTGCGGAACGCCATGCAGAATGTCTCCACGTTGAGCTGACCGCTCACCGTCAGGCTGGCGGGCTTGCCGAAGAAATCCTTGCCGTAGTCCACCTTGCCGTCCGGCAGCAGGGGGACGTTTTGCATATCGAGCGTTGTGGCGGCGAACATCTCGCCCGCGCCCTCGCAGTCGCTGGTGGTGATGATCGGGGTGTGTACGTACACAAAGCCCTTCTCCGCAAAGAACGCATGGATGAGCTGGGCCGCCAGCGAGCGAATGCGGAACACGGCGTAAAACGTGTTGGTGCGCGGGCGCAGGTGCGCCACGGTGCGCAGGTACTCAAAGCTGTGGCGCTTCTTTTGCAGGGGATACTCCGCGTCGCACAGGCCCACAAGCTCCACGGTCTTCGCCTTCAGCTCGAAGGGCTGCTTCATGCCGGGCGTGGGCACCAGCGTGCCCGTGGCGCGGATAGCGCTGCCCAGCGTAATCTTGAGCGCGGCGGCAAAATTGTCCGTCTCGCCGTCGGCCAGCACGATTTGCAGGTTGCGAAAGCACGTGCCGTCGTTCAGCTCGATAAACCCAAACGCCTTGCTGTCGCGCACGGTGCGCACCCAGCCGGACACGCTGACCGGCAGGCCGTCCTCCGGAAGCTCGGTCTCGTATAGCTTTTGAATGCTGATCTCGCTCATTGCTTTCCCTCCACAATAGACGGGTCCTTGCCCAGCAGGGCCGCGCCGATAATCCCGGCCTCGCTGCCGAGCTGCGCCAGCTCGATGCGGCTGTACCCCAGCGTTTTGAACAGCAGGTAGCGCGGGATGCGCTCGCGGATGGCGTTGAGCAAAAAGTCGCCCGCGCGGCTCACGCCGCCGCCCAGCACGATGACCTCCGGGTCGAGGAACGCGATCACGGTGTAAATGGCGCGGCACATGTAATCGATGTAGCGGTTGTACACGGCCATGGCGACGGTGTCGCCCTCCTTGGCCGCGTCAAAGACCATCTTGGCGTTCAGCTTGTCCAAGTCGCGCCCGCACAGCGTGTTGATGGCGCTTTCCGGGTGCTGCTCGGCGGCCTGACGGCCCATGCGGATGACCGCCGTGGCG
The DNA here is from genome assembly GCA_964408185.1 of uncultured Oscillospiraceae bacterium. Taxonomy (GTDB): domain Bacteria; phylum Bacillota; class Clostridia; order Christensenellales; family Aristaeellaceae; genus CAYOYK01. The sequence continues at coordinate 2,482 of CAYOYK010000058.1, forward strand.
CTGGTATAGCGCTCCAAGCAGCCGTAGTTGCCGCAGGTGCAGGGCTCGCCGTCGATATCCATGGGGATGTGGCCGATCTCGCTGCCCACGCCGTGCGCGCCGCTCCACGGCCGCCCGCCGATCACGATGCCGCCGCCCACGCCCGTGCCCAGCGTAAAGAACACGCTGGAGCTGGCGCCCTTGCTCACGCCGCAGATGCTCTCGGCATACCCGGCGACGGTCGCGTCGTTATCAATGTAGACGGGCTTGTCCAGGTACTTTTGCAGCTCCTCGCGCAGGGGCACGTTGGTCCACCCCATGTTGGTGCAAAAGATCACCACGCCGGTTTTCTGGTCGGCCACGCCGGGGATGCCCACGCCGATGGAGCCTACGTCCTCGGCCCTGTAGCCGGATTTGGCCAGCACGTCCAGCATGCACGTGCCCATATCGCGGATGATCTCCTGGTACGGGCGGCCGACGAGCGTAGGCGTTTCCCCGTCCGTCAGAATGTGCCCCGAAGCGTCCACCACGCCGATCTTAATTCCGGTTCCGCCCACGTCGATGCCAATGTATACCATAGCTGTTCCCTCCGTTATTGTGCGTCCGGCCGCTAAACGGCCGCTTTACTCGTCGTTGCTTTGGCTGTTGCGTATCATTTCGTTCAGGCGGCGGTCCATCTCGTGGGCCGCGCTGTACCCAAGGCGCTTCAGGCTGAGGTTCCTCGCGGCGACCTCGATGATGATGGCGAGGTTTCGGCCGGGGCGCACGGGCAGGAGCTGCGTGGGCACCTTGACGCCGAGGATGGTCACGGTCTCCTCGTCGAGGCCGAGGCGATCGTACTCCTTGCTGGAGTCCCATTTTTCCAGATGGATCACGAGGTCGATCGACTTGTTGATGACCACGGAGCCGACCCCGTACATCGCGCGGATATCGATGATGCCGATGCCGCGGATCTCCATAAAGTGGCGGATGGTCTCCGGGGCCTCGCCGGTCAGGCGGTCGTCGGCCACGCGGCAGATGTCCACCACATCGTCGGCCACGAGCTGGTGCCCGCGCTTGACAAGCTCCAGCGCGGCCTCGCTCTTGCCCACGCCGCTGTCGCCCGTAAGCAGCACGCCGATGCCGTACACATCCACCAGCACGCCGTGGCGCGTAACGTGCGGCGCAAGGCAGCGGTTGAGGTACATGATCGCCTGAAAGCTGAGCTTGGTGGTCTTGAGGTTGCTCTGGAACACGGGGATATCGCGCGCGCCGGCAATGGCGATCAGCTCCGGCGGCGGGATCATCCCCCAGCAGATGATGATGCAGGGCAGGTTGTAGCTCATGTAGGTTTCCAGCACGGCGCGGCGCTTTTCGGCCTCCAAGCTCTCCAAGTAGGTCATCTCCACCTTGCCGATGACCTGCGGCCGCTCGTAGGCGAAGTATTCGTAAAAGCCGCAGAACTGCATGCCGGGCCGGTTGAGGTCGGCGGAGGTCACATCCATCTCGGTGTGGGTGGTGGGGCTGAGCGTCTCAAGCCCCAGCCGCTCGGCAAAATCCGCGATCTGTATCATACGCCCTCCAATACGTGCTCCCGCAGGAAGCGGGCCACGCCGTCGCTCTGGTTGCTCCCGCACACCGCGCCCGCGGCGGCCTTCACCTCCGGGCGCGCGTTCTCCACGGCAACGCCCAGCCCGGCGGTTTGGAGCATGCTCACATCGTTGAGGCTATCGCCAAAGGCGACGGTCGTGCGCAGATCCAAGCCGATGCGCCCGGCCAGCCGCGCGAGAGCCTCGCCCTTGGTGGCGTGGGGCGGCTGCGCCTCTAGGTAGATCGGCTTGCTGATGGTAAACACGGCGCGGCCCGCAAAGCGCTCGCAGGCCTCGGCGTATACGGCCGCGACCGCCTCCGGCTCGTGGATGCTGAGCACCTTGGGGGTATCAAAGCTCAGGAACGATCGCAGGTCGCCCACGGGCACGCCTACCATCCCGCTGACGCGCGCGTAGGCGCGGCTGCGGTCGCACTCCTCGGCAAAATAAAAATGCTCGCCGTTGTACACCTGCGCGTAGAAGCCCCGCTCGTGCAGGAATTGCAGGATCTCCAGCGCCAGCTCGCGCGGCAGGGCGAGCGTCTCCATGGGGTGATGATCGGGCGCGACAAGCTGCCCGCCGTTGCAGGCGATGTACGGCTCCCCGACGGCAAGCCGCTCGGCGTACCCGCGCATGCTGGGGATGGCGCGGCCGCTGGCCGCGATAAAGCGCACGCCCTTTTGCTCGCAGGCGCGCAGCGTCTCCACGGTCAGGTCGCTCAGGCCCTGCGTGTCGTTGAGCAGGGTATCGTCCAAGTCGGACACGATGGCGGTAATCTTCATGGAAGCTCCTTTGAGTTTCTTTTGCGTTTGGCGGCAAAAAAGCCGTCCAGCAGCGCGTTGGCTTCATCCTCCAGCAGGCCGCCCATGCAGGGCAGGCGGTGCGTAAAGCGAGGCTCCTGCGTCAGGGCGTAGGTGCTCTCGCAGCAGCCCATTACGGGGTCGCTCGCGGCGAAATAGCAGGCGCTCAGCCCCGCCATCACCATGGCCCCGGCGCACATGGGGCAGGGCTCCAGCGTCACGTACAGCGTGCAGCCGGTCAGGCGGCGCGAGCCCAGCGCTTGGGCGCCCTCCCGCAGGCAGAGGATCTCGGCGTGCGCGGTGGGGTCGGTATCCAGCTCGCGGCGGTTATGCGCGCGCGCGAGGACATTGCCGTCCTTCACCAGCACGGCCCCCACGGGCACCTCGCCCAGCGCGAGGGCCGCGCGCGCCTCGTCCAGCGCGGCGCGCATCCACGGCTCGTGCGGGCTCATGCGGTCTGTCCCGGCGCGTCGGCGGGCGCCGTGCCGGGCGTGTCCAGCCGGTGGCTGGCCTCGGCCTCGGCGTTCACCTCGTCCGGCTCGCGGTAATCGGGCAGGAGCGCGTGCAGGCACGCGCGCATGGCCGCATCGGACGCGAGACAGGCGGTCAGCCTGTCCAGCATATCGGCAAGCGCCTCCATGCTGCAAACCTCCGGCCGGGTGACGTAGATCTTCTCGCTCTGGGTCTTGCTGACGCCCTCGTCGGCGACCAGCAGCTCCTCATAGAGCTTCTCGCCGGGGCGCAGGCCGGTGCAGACGATCTCCGCCGGGCGGCCGCCCTGCGCGGCGTACAGGCGGTTCATGCGCTCGGCCAAGTCCATAATGCGCACGGGCTGGCCCATATCCAGCACAAATAGCTCGCCGCCCTTGGCAAGGGACGCGGCCTGCAAAACGAGGCTGGCGGCCTCCGGGATGGTCATAAAATAGCGAACGATATCGGGGTGGGTGAGCGTGATGGGGCCGCCCGCGCGGATCTGGCGCTCGAACATCGGCACCACGCTGCCGTGGCTGCCCAGCACGTTGCCAAAGCGCACGGCGGTGAACTCGGTTTGACCGAGTGTGTTGTACGCCTCGATGACCTTCTCGGCCAAGCGCTTGGTCGCGCCCATCACGTTGGTGGGGTTGACGGCCTTATCTGTGGAGATGAGCACAAAGCGCTTCACGCCGTGGGCCACGGCGCAGCGCGCGGCGGTGGCGGTGCCGAACACGTTGTTCTTGACGGCCTGCACCGGGCAGCTCTCCATCAGGGGCACATGCTTATGCGCGGCCGCGTGAAGCACGACCTCCGGGCGAACCTCGTCCATCACCTCGCCAAGGCGAGCCTCGTCCTGCACGGAGCCGACGCGCAGCAGCAGAAGCTGATCGAGCTTGCGGCCCGTCTCCTCCTCTAAATCAAAAAACAGGTCGTGCATATAGTTTTCGCTGATGTCATAAAGTGTGATCTGCGCGGGGCCGAGCTTCAGCATTTGGCGGCACAGCTCGCCGCCGATGCTGCCGCCCCCGCCGGTGATGAGCACGCGCTTGTTCTCAAAGCACGCGCGCACCGCGGTCATATCGAGGTTTTCCTCCGGGCGGCCCAGCAGGTCGCTGAGGTTCAGCTCGCGCATGGAGCCGAGCACATCGCGGCGGCTGTTCACATCCGACAGGCGGTTGACGCGGCGGACGCGGCAGCCGGTGGCAAGGCAGTCCTCGGCGAGCTTTTGCAGGTCGCCGTCGGGGGTGTCGATGGCGATGATGATCTCGTCGATGGCGTAACGCTTGGCGTAATCGGTCACCCGATCGACCCCGCGCATGACGGTCACGCCGGAGATCCGCATGCCGACGCGGCTTTCCAGATCGTCCAGCGCGAGCACGGGGATGCACGCGCCGTAGCAGCCGTTTTGCATTTCCTTAATCAGGGACGCGCCGCCCGCGCCCGCGCCGATGATCATCACGCGGCGGGCGGTCTGGCCTCTGCGGCCCTGCAGGCGCGACAGGCCGTTTGTCTCGTATATGCGCAGGAGCAGCCGCGAGCCGCCGACCAGCAGCAGGCTGACGATCCATGCCATGAGGTAGATGGTGCGCTGGAGCAGGTGAAGGTTTTCAGGCTGGGTAAACGCAAAGCGGATCAGCGAGTACACATACGTGAGCACCATGCCCACCAGCGTGGCGAGCGCGATTTGCAGCAGCGCGTCCACGGACGCGTAGCGCCACGAGCTGCGGTACAGGTTGCACACCCAAAAGGAGCCGAGGCACAAAAGCGTCATCGCGGGGGCGATGCGCAAATAGCGCGCGTATTCCAGCGCGCGGATCTCGCCGCTGAAGCGCATTTGCTGCGCGAGGATCATGGCGAGGTTGACCAGCACCGCGTCCAGCAGCATCAGCGCGACCGTGCGCAAAACGCGCCTGCGCTTGGCTTTGTCCATGGGCGGTTCCCTCCCCTGCTGATGGTGTTATCTGTTAGTATACCACACATAGGAGGGATTGAAAAGAGCCGCAGGCGGCTGCAAGCCTCCAAAAAGAGCGCGGATGTCACTTTTTGTCAGCGCACACGTCCTCGCCGGGCAGACGCACGGTAAACGCGCTGCCCTTGCCCAGCGTGCTTTCCACGCCGATGCGGCCGCCGTGCGCCTTGACGATCCACTCCGCGATGGAAAGCCCAAGCCCGGTGCCGCTGCGGTCGCGCGCCGTGTCCACGCGGTAGAAGCGCTCAAACACAAACGGCAGCGCCTCCGCCGGAATGCCGATGCCGTCGTCCTCCACGCGCAGCACGGTATCGCCGCCGTCCGCCCACGCGCGCAGGCGCACATGCCCGCCGCGCCTGCCGTACTTGACGGCATTCTCGGCAAGGTTGAGCAAAAGCTGCGTCGTCAGGCTCTGGTCGGCATAGAGTGTCAGGCCCTCCGGCACGTCCGCGCGGAGCGTGATATCGGCCTCCTTCAGCTTGTCGGCGAGGCTTCCGGCCACGCCCTCGCATACGTCGCGGACGGACAGCGTCTCCTTGCACAGCGCGTAGCGGCCCTCCTGCCCGCGCGTGATCGTGAGCAGCTGCCCGATGATCTGCTGCATGCGGTCGCACTCGGTCAGCATGGTTTGCAGCGAGGCCCTCTGCTCCGCGGTCAGGCCGTCCTCGGCCAGCAGGCCCTCCGCGTAGGCGCGCAGCACGGCCACGGGGGTGCGCAGCTCGTGCGACGCGTCGGAGGTAAACCGCTGCTCGCGCTTGAAGGCGGTCTCCACGCTGGTCAGCATGGCGTTGAGGGTATCGGTCAGCTCGCCCAGCTCGTCGCGGGCGGGCGCGGCCGGGATGCGCGCGGACAGGTCGCCCCGCGCGATGCTCCCGGCGCTGCGGATGATTTGCCCAACGGGCCGCAGCGACCGCTTGGCGATCCAATACCCGCCGCAGACGGCCGCCAGCAGCGCCAGCGGCACGCCCAGCAGGAACACCAGCCGCAGCGTGGCCAGCACGCGGTCGCCCTGCGCGCAGGAGGAGGCCACGCGCACGCGCAGCGAAAAATGGTCCACCTGCACCAGCTCCGAGTCCAGCAGCAGCCAGCGCTCGCTGCCGCCCTGCACATAGCGGAACTCGCCCGGCAGAACCGGGGTCTGATCAAACAGCGTGATATCCGTGCCGTAGCAGGTCAGCTCGCTGCCGTTCTCCTCTGTGATGATGTACACGCTGTCGGACCGGATGGGCACCTCGTCCTCGAACGTCAGCATGCCGTTCTCGTTTTCGATTTGGGCGACAAGCTGCTCCAGCGACAGCCTCGTTTCCCGCTCCAGCATCGCCTCCAGCACGGCGGCGGTCATCCCGTACACGGCGCAGGCGAACGCGGCCAGCACAAGGAAGGTAAGGGCCGAATACCAAAGCGTCATCCTGCCGCGCAGCGTCATGGTCTTGCGCACGCTCATCCCTCCGCGCGCAGCACGTAGCCCAAGCCGCGCACCGTGTGCAGCAGCTTAGGCTCCGTTCCGCTTTCTATTTTGCCGCGCAGGTAGCGCACGTACACGTCCACGAGGTTGCTCTCGAAGCTGCACTCGTAATTCCACACATGGTCGGCGATTTGGTCGCGCGTGAGCACCTGCCCCGCGTTGCGCAAAAAGTACTCCAGCAGCGCGTATTCCTTGGCGGTCAGGCTGACGGCGCGGCCCCCGCGCGTTACGGCGCGCGCGACGGTATCCATTTGCAGGTCGCCCAGCGAGAGCACGGGCGAGCGGTCGGGCGCGCGCTTGCGCAGCAGCGCCCGCACGCGGGCGGAAAGCTCGTCAAAGGCAAAGGGCTTTATCAGGTAATCGTCCGCGCCGAGATCAAGCCCCTTTACGCGGTCGGCCACGCTGTCCTTGGCCGTGAGCAGCAGCACGGCGCTGGGGCACCGCGTTTCGCGCAGGCGGTGCAGCAGCTCCAGCCCGCTCATGCCGGGCAGCATGATATCCAAAATCAGGCCGTCGTACGCAACGGACTTGGCGTATTCCAGCCCGTCGGGGCCGTTATCGCACGCGTCCACCGCGTAGCCCTCGGCCGACAGGCGCTTTTGCAGGATGGCCCGCAGCGCGTCGTCATCCTCCACAATCAAAAGCCGCACAGACCCGCCTCCCCTCGTTTCCTTATCATAATCATAGCACGCCCGGATGAGAAACAGATGAAGGAAAACATTGTTTTGCCTTTCATGCTCCTCTCATTTTGGGCTGATATGCTCGTATCGTCCTCCACCGGGGGACAAAACCGCATGGGAGGTGCCTTATGAAAAGATTTTTCGCTTTTGCCCTGACGGCCCTGCTGCTGCTCGCGCAGTCCTCCGCGCTCGCGTGGGACGAGCCCTGCTTTGGCGGCGCGGCAGACTGGCAGTATCAGGACGAGACGCGCGCCATCGCCATCCAAAAAGTGTCCGAGAACGGCGTAACGTGGTTTGTGGCGGATGTGCAGCTTGCGGACGCGGGCGGCTTCCGCACGGCGCTGGCGGACGGCGTCGCGCCGGTATCGCAGCTTGCGGCGCAGGCCGGCGCGGTGCTGGCGATCAACGGCGACGATTACGGCACGCACAAGTACGGCGTCATCATCCGGGAGGGCAAGCTGCTGCGCGCGCACGATACCACCCGCAACCAGCTGGTCGTGGCCGCGAACGGGGATCTGTCCGTACGCGTGGACCGCAAGGGCGAGGATTACAACGCGCTGGGCCGACAGCTTGTGGACGCCGGCGCGCGCCAGAGCTTTGAGTTTGGGCCGGAGCTGGTGCGGGACGGGCAGGCAGTGGAGTTCAGCTCCGCGTTTGACGTCATCTCCACCAAAGCGTCGCGCAGGGAGCCGCGCACGGCCGTGGGGCAGATCGGGCCGCTGCACTACATCCTCATTGTCGTGGACGGGCGGCAGGACGGCTACTCGGTGGGCATTTCCCTGCAAGAGCTTCAGCAGCTCTTCCTCCGCTACGGCACGCAGACCGCCATGAATCTGGATGGCGGCGGCTCCGCGGAGATGTGGTTCCAGGGCGAGATCATCAGCAGCCCCAGCGGCGGCGTGGAACGCTGCGTGTCCGATATCATCTGCTTTTGAGGAGGGACGGCCGTGATGGGAAAGCTGCTGTGCAAGCGGGGGCTTACGGGCTTCGCGGTAGGGATCGCGCTCAACGAGGCCGTCGCGCTGGCCGCGAGCTGGGCGCTGCATCTGGGCTACTACATGCCCTGCCTCGCCTCCCTGCCGGAGCGCGTCGGCGGCGAGATCAACGCCGTCGTGCTGCAAATGCTTCTTTTCGGGCTGCTGGGCGCTGGCGTATCGGTCGCGTGGACGCTCCTGCGCAGGCGCGCGGCGCGGGGCTGAGCCGCCCCGCCTACGCGCGGTATTCCCCGGCGACGCACGCGTCCATCAGCGCGTCGGGGTCGGGCTGGGCGAGGGCCCACATCAGCTTGGTTACGGCGGCCTCGGTGGTCATATCCCGACCGTTGTGGATGCGCGCGGCGCGCACGCCCTTGCCGACCTCATACACCGTGGGGTCGGCTTTGTCGTTCAGGCATTGGCTCACCACCACGATGCGCACGCCGGCCTCGCACAGGGCGCGCAGGGCTTCCACCAAATTGCGGCGCACATAGTGCAGCCCGCCCAGCCCAAAGGCCTCGATGACCAGCCCGCGATAGCCGTCCTCGCGGGCAAAGCGCAGCACGTCCGGGCTGGTGCCGGGGATGAGCTTGAGCAGCAGCACCCGCGTCTCGATGTCCGGGCGCAGGCGGTACTCGTCCGCGCGCGGCTGAGGATGCTCGACGTGCAGCCCCTCCGCGTCAAAAAAGCCCGCGGCCGGCGCGTTGATGCTCTCAAACGCGTCGAGGGCCGTTGTGTGCGTTTTGACGGCGCGCACGCCGCTGATCAGCTTGCGGTCGAAGCACACGTACACGCCGGGAACGCCGCTGGCCGCCGCCGCGAGGGCGCGGCGCAGGTTTTGGCGCGCGTCGGTCAGCGCGTCGCCCATGGGGAGCTGGCTGCCCGTCAGGATGACGGGCTTGGACAGGCCCGCCAGCATGTAGCTCAGCGCCGAGGCCGTGTACGCCATGGTATCGGTGCCGTGGGTGATGACGACGCCGTCGCAGTCGCGCAGGGCCGCGTCGCAGCGGCGGGCAAGCTCGCTCCATTCCTCCGGCTGCAAGTTGCTGCTGTCCATGCGGAACACATCCGCGCAGACGACGGTATAGGGCAGCGCGCCGCCCAGCGCGGCAAGCAGCTGCTCCGCGCCCAGCGTGGGGACAAGGCCGTCCGGGGACGGCGTGCAGGCGATGGTGCCGCCCGTGGCCAGCAGGGCGATGCGTTTCATGCCAATGACCTCCCGTGTCGAATTGCGGATATGCTTCGCCGCGAGGGTGCGGTTTTCCTTGCGGCGGCGCGGTTTTTTCGGCTTTGACAGGGCGCGCGTTTTCGCGTATAATAACGCGTATCGCAATGGAAGCGGAGGAAAATGGAATGAATCCCAAGCTGAATTACAAACGCACGTTTTTGGTCGGGCTGGCTTTTCTCTCCATTTGCGCCTTCTGGCAGCTCTACGACAACGTAGTGCCCAAGGTGCTCATGAACACCTACCACATCCCGGATAGCGTCGCCGGGTACATCATGGCGCTGGATAACGTGCTGGCGGTGTTCCTGCTGCCGATCTTCGGCATGCTGAGCGATAAGTGCAGCTTCCGGCTCGGCCGGCGCACGCCGTTTATCATCGTGGGCACGGCGCTGGCAGTGTGCCTGATGATCGTGCTGTCCGCGGTCATCAAGGGCGGCACGTTTGCGGCCTTTATGGTCGTGCTGGCGCTGCTGCTCATCGCCATGGGCCTGTACCGTTCGCCCGCCGTGGCGCTGATGCCGGACGTTACGCCCAAGCCCCTGCGCAGCAAGGCCAACGCGGTCATCAACCTGATGGGCGCGCTGGGCGGCGTGTTTACGCTGGGCGTGACGAGCGTGCTGGTCAAAAAGGCCGCCGACGGCTCCGAGGATTACTCGTACCTGTTTTACGCGGTCGCGTTTTTGATGGCGGTGGCGGTGGTGGTGCTTGTGCTCACCGTCCGCGAGCGCAAGCTGGCCAAGGAGGTGGCCGACGCGGAGGCCGCCGAAGAGGGCGAGACCGACGCGCCCGTGGACGAGGCCGGCAAGCAGAAGCACGGCTTCGCGGCGCTGGCGCCCGATCTGCGCAAGAGCCTCATTTTGATCCTCTGCTCCGTGGCGCTGTGGTTTATGGGCTACAACGCCGTGACCAGCGCGTTCAGCAAATACGTGCAGGTGCAGTGGGGCATCGGCCTGAGCACTGCCTCGCTGTGCGTGATGATCGCCACCGTGGCGGCTGTTATCAGCTACCTGCCGGTGGGCATGCTGGCCTCGCGCATCGGGCGCAAGCGCATGATCCAGATCGGCGTGTGCATCCTGGCGGTCGCGTTCCTCGCGGCCGGGCTGATGCCGGGCTTCGGCGCGCTGGGCGATAACGTATCGGACGAGGTTCAGGCGGCCCGCACCGCCGAGGAGGCCTATGCCGTGCAGGAGGCCCGCGTGGCCCGCGTGGACGAGCAAATCGCCCACTACAAGCTGGAACCGGAGGCGGTCGCCGCCAAGCAGCAGGAGCTCTGGCGCGCCCAGCTTACCGCCGAAAAGAAGGAGCTCGGCCTCGTCCCCACCGACGAGGAGCTTGCGCAGGCCGTGCAGCCGCTGCTCGCGGACGGCGCGTATAACGCGACCGCCGTCACACTGTACGAGGAGGCGGCGGGCCAGACGCTCTTTGGCGGCTACCGCGTGGTGATGATGGCGATCTTCGCGCTGGTGGGCATCGCGTGGGCGTTTATCAACGTGAACAGCTATCCCATGGTGGTGGAGATCAGCAAGAGCTCGGATGTGGGCAAGTTTACCGGCTACTACTACACATTCAGCATGGCGGCGCAGATCGTCACCCCGATACTGAGCGGCTACCTGCTGCAATACGTCGGCTACTGGACGCTGATGCCCTACGCGGCCCTGATGGTTGCGCTCAGCTTTGTGACCATCAGCCTCACCAAGCATGGCGACAGCAAGCCGGAAAAGCCAAAGAGCAAGCTGGAAGCCTTTGACGTGGACGACTAATTAACCGGAGATGAGCAATATGGCTTGGTTTTGGTGGATCCTGATCGTGCTGGCGGCGCTGTGCGCGCTGTACCTGTATCTGATTGCGCCCGCGCTGCGCAGGCCGGACGCGGGCAAGCTGCTGGGCTGGCTTTACGCCCACCGCGGCCTGCACGACGGCAACAAAACGGTGCCGGAAAACAGCCTCGCGGCCTTCAAGCTGGCGGTCGAGCACGGCTACGGCATGGAGCTGGATACCCAGCTTACCAAGGACGAGCAGGTGGTGGTCTGTCACGACAGCAACCTCAAGCGCGTGGCGGGCATGGACAAGCAGATCTACAACCTGACGTATGACGAGCTGTGCCAAATCCCCCTGTGCGATGGCAGCCACGTGCCGCTTTTCAGCGACGTGCTGGCGCTGGTGGACGGCAAGACCCCGCTGATCGTAGAGGTGAAGCATTACGGCAAGGCCACCCACAACGCGGAGATGACGTGGAGCCTGCTAAAGGGCTACCAAGGCGCGTACTGCGTGGAGTCCTTCGCGCCGCAGGCGGTGTGGTACTTCCGCAGGCACGCGCCGCAGGTGGTGCGCGGGCAGCTTGCGTCGGGCGGGCGTTATCAGCCCGGCGAGCTGGGCCGCATCGAGCATTTCATTATGAAGTATCTGCTCCCCAACGTGGTTTCCCGGCCCCATTTTGTGGCATACTGCGCCGCGCAGGATCATAACCTCAGCATGACCCTGATGAAAAAGCTCTACCGACCGCTGCTGGCCGCATGGACGGTGCGCGATCAGGCGCTGATGGACCGCGTGCGCAAGGAGTACGATATGCCCATCTTCGAGCTCTTTACGCCCAAGGCGTAGGCGTTTTCCAGCCATTGACAAGCGCCCGCCGGGCTAGTATAATAGCCGATGATATGGCGCATATTGCGCGTGGGTTGCACCGGGACGGCCGAAGGGCCTGCCTCGGTGCGGCTCGTTATATTGGGCGATACACCCCGTTGGGGGCCCTCGCCGTATGGCAAAATGAAAGGAGACTGTCCCCATGGCAGAAAAAGAACGCAAGGCCGTCCTCACGCAGGAGGGCTATAAAAAGCTGGAGGCGGAGCTGGAGTACTATACCTCCGTGCGCCGCAACGAGATCGCCGACCAAATCGCCTTTGCGCGCGGCTTTGGCGACCTGAGCGAGAACGCCGAGTACGACGAGGCCAAGAACG
>CAYOYK010000059.1:0-11276 GCA_964408185.1 uncultured Oscillospiraceae bacterium
GCGGGCGCGCCCAGCGCCAGCACGTGGCGGCTGAGCATGGCCTCGCCGATGGGCAGGAAGGCGTTCTTGTTGCCGCCGTCCACCCCCACGAGGGAGAAAATGGCGTCCGGGTCGCGGTAAGGGATATCAAGGGCGATCTGCAAGCCCTTCAGGATGCTTCGGTTGGCCATGGAAACCCTCCTTGCTGCGGGCGCGGACGCGCCTAGCGCACAGGCCAGCGCAGCTGCTCGTACGTGCCGGGGCGCTGCTTTTTGTTCTTTTTGTTTGCCTTGCTCTGTTTGCCGCGCGGGACGGCCTTGCCGGAGGGCGCGCCGTTTGCGGCGGTTTGCTCGCCCTTTGCGGCGGTTTCCCCGGCGGGGGCCTCGTCAGCGGCGGGAGTATCCGTTGCGGCGAGGGCGCTTGCTGCGGCGGGCGCTTCGTCCGTGGCATGGGCTTCGTCCGGGGCGGGGGTGTCCGTTGCGGCGGAGGCGCTTGCTGCGGCGGGCGCTTCGTCCGTGGCATGGGCTTCGTCCGGGGCGGGGGTGTCCGTTGCGGCGGGGCCTTCGTCTGGGGCGGGGGCCGGGTTCTCGGCGGGGGCCGGGTGCTGATCGGGGGCGGCGTTGTGGGCGGCCTCCCCGGCGACGCTTTGCCGCAGGATCTCGCGCATGGGCCGCGCGGGGCTGGCGGGTTCCTCCGTGAGGGCTTCCGTGGCGGTTCGGCTGCCGCGCACCAAGTCGGCCATGCGGCCGGGCGCGCGCATGCTTGGGTCAACGCTCAGGTCGGACAGGTTGAGCGGCCCGGCGTGCGGCGCGGCCTTCGCGGCGGCGCTTGAGGCGCGGGCGGGCGCGGCGGCAGACTCGTCGGGCAAATCGGGTTTGTTGGTCGCAAGGGATTCGTCGGGCAAGTCGGCTGGGCTGTCGGCGGGCGGTTCGTCGGGCAAGTCGGCGGAGGGCGCGTTTGTCCGCGCCTCGTCAGGCTTGCCGGAGGCGTCCGGTCGTGCGGCCTCGTCAGGCGCTGCGTCGGTCGCCTTGTCAGCCGCGCGGCTTGCCTCATCGGCCGAAAAGGCCGCAGGCTCGGTTGTTGCGGCTGGCTTGTTTGCGTCAGGCTCGGCAGTCACGGCTGGCTTGGTTTCGTCAGGCTTGGCCGATTCATCAGGCTCGGTTGCGTCAGGCTCGGCAGTGGCTGGCTTGGCTGTTGCGGCTTGCTCGGCAGCCGTGTCTGGCTCGGATGTTGCGGCTGGCTTGGCTGTTGCGGCTTGCTCGGCAGCTGTGTCTGGCTCGGTCGCCGTGTCGGGCTTGGCCGTTGTGGCTGGCTCGGTTGTCGCGGCTGGCTCGGCAGTCGTGTCGGGCTTGGCCATTGCGGCTGGCTCGGTCGCCATATCGGGCTTGGCCGTTGCGTCTTGCTCGGCAACCGCGTCTGGCTTGGCAGCCGCGTCAGGCTCGGTTGTTGCGGCTGGTACGCCCGTTGCGCCGGGGTCAGCCGTTGCGTCCTGCTCCGCTGCGTCCGGCTCGGCCGCGTCGGTCAGCGGCAGGCGCAGGTCGTCGTAGCTCACGCGGAGAAGCGCGCCGCGCATGGCGTAGCCGCTCTCCACGCTGCTCTCGCGCAGGCCGTCGATCACAAACGCGATGGGCTCCTCCTCGCCCTCCGGCACGCCCTCGCGATCAAGGCTCTTGCGGCGCAGGTAGTCGATATCCGCGTCGTAGCCGGACATCTGGTTGGCCCCCGTGCGCTTCTGCTCGGAGGCCATCAGGGCCTCCACGCGGCGCACGCGCTCGTCCAGCCCGGCGCGGTACTGCTCGTACCCGCGCGAGCCCGGCACAAGCTGGGACAGGGCGGCCTCGCGGCGATAGAGCGCGTCCGTCAGCTTGCCCTTGTGCTCCTGAAGGGCCGCGAGGGCGAGCATGTGCAGGTATTCGCGGCAGTCCACGGTCAGGTTGACCAGCGGAATGCGATGCTCCTCTATGGCCAGCTTGCGCTGGCGCAGCAGCTCCGCGCTGCCCGGCAGATAAAGGTGGCGGCACAGCGTGCCCTGCGGGCTCATGCCGTCGCCGTAGGCCGGGTTGTTGAGCGCCGCGCCGGACAGCAGCTCCACGTCGCGGTCGCGCAGCACCGCCACGCGCAGGCTGCCGGGATATCGCCCGCCGAAGGTCTCCGGGTCGTAGGTGGGGGCGATCTGGTAGCTGCGGCACAGCCTGCCCGCGTCCAGCCCGCCCTGCTCGCGGTCGATGTACGCGGCCAGCTCCTCATAGGGGATCCACAGGTCGCTGATAAAATCGCCGTCGGCAAGCTGGGCCAGCCGCGCGGTATGCCGCGTCACGGCGATAGGCTCAAAGGGGTCGCCGCCGTAGCGGTTGGGCGTGTACTGGCGCAGCTGTCCGCCGCGCCGGGCGCTCTGGGTAAACAGCTCGCCGGGCTCATCCTCGCTCAGGCCGCGAAAGATCGCCAACCCTTGCAGGGTGCGACCCAGCTCCGCCTGCCCGATGCTGGTGGCGCTCAGCCCGGTCGCCTTGAGGAACGCCGCGCCGAAGGCCTCCGCGTCGTAGCCCTCGCCCGCGTCCACGCGGCTGCGCGTGTATTGGCCGTACAGCTTGGCGCGCGCGGTCACCTGCATGGTGTTCTCTATGGTGCGGAGCACGCCGCCCCCGCGCACGGCAAGGCTCTCCGGCGCGGCGGCTCCCTGCGAGCCGTCGCCCAGCATGTGCAGCACGAGCTTCTCGCCTTGGAACGCCTTGTATTGCGGGAACATCGCCACCCACACCGCGTCCACCGTGAGCACGCCCCTGCCGACATAGTGATCTTCGTAATCGAAATTGCGCGCGCGGTTCTCCCCGGCAAAAAGCTGGGGCGTCTGCTCGTACAGCTTGCGGAAATACTCCGCCGGGTCGATGGAAAACCCCAAGCGGTTGACGGGCTGCTTGCGCGAATCGGGCCCGTAGTACGACATGTTTTGAATCAGCTCAAACGGGAACAGCGGCAGAAACGCCGCGAAGCGCTCCGGCACGCCGACCTCCGATACGGCCTCCCGCGCCATGGCAAACAGCGCCTGACGGCTCAGCCCGGCATAGCTGACGATTCCGGTTTGCAGCGCGGACTGGATCACGGCGCGTCCCTCCTTTATTGACCAAACGCAAAGCGAGAGCCGAAGCCTGCTTAAAAATCGTAAACAAACTGGAGCTTGGGCAGCAGGCGATCCACCGTAAGGCGGCAGCAGAGCGGCTCCTCGTCGCTGTCGGGGCGCAGGAGGTACATCTGGCCGTCCTCGGCGCGTAGCATCACCAGCACGGTCTCGCCGGGGTCGCTTGTGGCGGCCATGCAGAAGCTCAGCGGGTACTGCGGCCGCTCCTGATGATACCGCACGGCCTCGTCCAGCGCACGGCTGGGCGGGCAGGACTCGGTATTGCGGTAGGTCTCAAACACGCGGCCGTACACAAAGCTGAGCGGACTGTTGCTCGCCGCCACGGGCAGGCGGAAGCGGATCTCCATAAACTGGCACATGCTCAGGTAGTCCAGTATGGTTTGGTGAAAGGCCTTCGCGTTCGGCCCCAGCGGCACAAGCCCATCCTTCCATGCGATGGGCTGCCAAAACACATATCCGGGCCGCTGACAGCCGGGCAGCACCAGCCCCTCGTCCATCGGCTTGCGGGCGTAGGTAAGCGGCCGACGGCCGGTCTCCTTGAGGGCGGTTTGCTGAAAGCGGATGAGCGTATCCCGCAGCACGGGCGCAAGGGCTGCTTGCATGGTACGACCTCCTTTGTAGGGAAGGGGTTATCGACAAAGCGGCCGCGCCGCTTTATCGGGCTTCGCGCTTTTTTGCCTGCGATCTGTTCGGTCGGCAACGGGCCTCCCTTGCGGAACGCGGCCAGTGAAAAGCGCGGGGAATGCTTGCCGTGCAGGCGGGCCGCTCGGTTTGGCCGTCGCGCTGGTCGCTGTCGCGCCCATCGCTTGCCAAGCCCCGCTTCGGGTCGCTTTGGGCATCGCGCAAGGCCGCGAGGCGGCCGCGCTTGCCTCCGTGCCGCGCGGCCGGCAAAGCCGTGCGAGCCGATTCTCATCGGGGGAAAAATCGGCGGCGGACGATCCCTCAGGCGGGCTGTCGGCGGTCCGGGCCGGACGCCTCGTCGGGCGTCTTGTCGGACGCCTTGTCGGGCACCTTGTAGGTGACGCGCAGCGTGCTCGCGCCGGTGCGCGGATCGGTGGAGACGAGCAGCGTGCCAAACGCGCAGCTCAGCAGCACGGGCGCGCGGCTGTCCGGCGCGGGGTCCTTGCAGCGCGCCAGCCCGAAGAGCATCGCGCGGGCAAGCTCGGCCGGGGGATGCTCGCGCTGGCCAACGGCGGCGACGTTTAGCTCCACGGCGCGCAGCACGCCGTGCCGCAGCACGCAGATGGGCGCGGCCTGCCCGCCCGGCACGCGGAACGCCGGAAACGGCACAAACGAGTCCTCGGCGGTAAAGGCGAGGTCGGCGGGCGGCTGGGCGCAGCGGCGCAGGGCGGACAGCACGTCGGCGCGCTTCATGCCGGCATGCAGGCGCAGTCCGCACGCAAAAAGCAGCTCGCCGGATTCCGGGTCGAAAAACGCCATGGCCGACCGCCTCCTCGCCGCAAAGTATCCCTTTGGATCCAGTCTATCATTGCGGGAGAGCGGTGTCAACTACCCGTGGTGGTTTTCCGCGCATTTTGCTGCGGCGATCCCTGTATGTTGTGGATATGCGCGGCACGCCGCCCATCGCCCCGTGTTGCAATTTGGCGTGCGTTGTGGTATCGTATTCGGCAGGAAACGCGGCGCTTTGCCGCGCGCTGTACGGAGGTGGCGCGGGGAACGGCCCTGCGGCTTTGGGCAGACATGCCAAGCCGCGCGGATCGGCCCTTCCTTGCGCGGAAGCACGCCGCTGCCCGTGCCGCGATCATCGGCAGATCCACCGCCCGCATCTTTGACGAGGTCAAGGCGCGGCCGCGGTACATCCTTGCCCGCCGCACCGACGCGGCGGAGCCGCCCATCAACGGCTGATAAAGGGGTTTTGAGCATGCTGGTCATCGGTATCTGCGGGGCGAGCGGCAGCGGCAAGAGCACGCTGGCGCAGGAGCTGTGCGCGTCCATCGGGGACGGCTGCGCGATCATCAACCACGATTCCTACTACCGCGACCACCCCAACCTCTCGTTTGAGGAGCGCGTGCTGCTCAACTACGACGAGCCGGAGATCTTTGACCACGACCTCATGCTGGCCGACCTGCAAGCCCTGCTGGACGGTCAGCCCATCACGCGCAAGGCGTACGATTTTATCCACCATCGCCGCGCCGATACCGACGAGCTGATCTACCCGCCCCGCGTGCTGCTGATCGAGGGCATCCACGTGTTCTACGACGAGCGGCTGATGGAGCTGATGTTCCTGAAGCTGTACATGAGCGTCGATCCGGATATCTGCCTGCTCCGCCGCATCCAGCGCGATATCAACGAGCGCGGCCGCAGCATCGATAACATCTCCGTGCAGTACCTTACCACCGTCAAGCCCATGTACGACAAGCACATCCGCAATTACATCCAGTACGCGGACGTGATCGTGGCCCACGGCGGCCGCAACGCGCGCATTGTGGATATCCTCTCCGGCTATGTGCGCGACGCGCTGGGCGAACAGCCGCAAGCCAAATAACACCCCCAAAGGAGGCGCTCATCATGGCGTTTTTCGAGGCCCATCTGTACAGCCCCGCACTCGGTCTGCAAACCACCGTCAACGTGCTCCTGCCCGACCCGGACGTATTGGCCCGGAGCGACGCGCCCCTGCCCACGCTCTACCTGCTGCACGGCATGAGCGACGACCAGACCATGTGGATGCGCAACACCCGCGTGGAGCTGTTTGCCAAGCGATACCGCATGGCGGTGGTGATGCCGGCCGCCGACCTGAGCTTTTACATGGACATGGCGCACGGCAACAGGTACTACACCTACATCGGTCAGGAGCTGCCGGACGCGATGGAGGCGTTCTTCCCCCTGAGCAAAAAGCGCGAGGATCGGTTTGTGGCCGGCCTGTCGATGGGCGGCTACGGCAGCTTTGCGCTGGCGCTCAACCGTCCCGATCGCTACGCCGCCGCCGCGTCGTTCAGCGGCTGTCTGGCCCTGCACGAGACCCCCGTGGAGACCGCCAGCCCCATGGGCGATTTTGATCGCTGCATGCAAAACATCTTTGGCACCCAAGCCGCGCTGCAAGCGGGCGCGGGCAACCTGTTTGCCGCCGCCGAGAGGCTGGCCGCGACGCCCGATCGGGCCCCGCGCCTGTACATGGCCTGCGGCGACCGGGACAGCCTGCTGGGGGCCAACGAGGCGTTCTACGCCCGGTACGGCAAGCCCCTGTCCATCGAGTACCACGTCAGTCCGGGCAGCCACAGCTGGGTCTTCTGGGATCATTACATTGAGCTGGCGCTCAAGTGGATGGGCCTGCCCAAGGCCGAGCTTGCGTGGGACCCGCTGGGGGACGATCAGTGAAAAAGAATCTGCCGGCTGTCGAGCGGCTGGTGAGCGAGGGCTTCTTCCGCACAAAGGAGGAAGCCCTGCCCTATGTGATGAGCGGGGCGGTGAGCGTGGGCGGCGCGCCCGTGCGCACCGCCGGGCAGCTTGTGCCGCTGGATAAGCCCCTCGCCGTGCGCGGGCTGTATGACAAGTACGTTTCCAAGGGCGGCTACAAGCTGGAGGGTGCCATCGCCGATTTGGGCGTGGAGGTGACCGGCCGCGTCTGCATCGACGCGGGAGCCTGTACCGGCGGCTTTACCGACTGCCTGCTCAAGCACGGCGCGAGCCGCGTGTACGCGGTGGAGGTCGGCTTCGGGCAGCTGACGGGCAGCCTGCGGCAGGACGCGCGCGTGGTCGATCTGGAGCGCACCAACCTCGGCGACGAGCGGCTTCTCGCGCTCGATCCGCCCCCGACGCTGGGCTCGGCCGACCTGAGCTATCTCTCGCTGGTCAAGGCGGCGCCGCTGTACCGCGCCATCCAGCGCAATTCCGGCGATGTCCTCTGCCTTGTAAAGCCCCTCTTTGAGGTGGACGACGCGGAGGCCCGCCGCACGGGCCGCATCCGACCCGACCAGTACGGCCCGGTGCTGCGCTCGCTCTACGCGGCGCTCTCCGCCCAGCCGGACACGCGCGTTCTGGGCGTGACGCACAGCCCCGTCACCGGCAACAACGGCACGCATGAGTTCTTTCTGCGCGTGGGCTTCGGCCCGTCGGCCGCCGGGCTTGCGCCGGACAGCGCCGCTTTTGCGCGTCAGGCCGACGCGGCCGTGGAGCGCGCGCTGGCGCTGCTGCCCTACCAAAAGGAAGGATAAGGCGGTCCCCCGCGTCAGCTTACGGGGGCGACGCGTCGGCCCCCCAATTTTGATCGCCATTCGGGATGCCTACGGGCCTCCCATCCGTTCTATGGGTACTCCCCCCACGAAAGGATGCTCGCCCATGAAGAAGAACAGACTCGTCTGCCTCGCGCTTGTCCTCGCGCTTACGCTCGCCCTCGCCTGCCCCACGGCCGCGTCCGCCGAGACCTACATGGCCGTATCTGGCACGAGCTCGCTCAATTTGCGGCAGGGGCCCGCCAGCAGCACGACGCTGCTGGGCAGCTACCCGCGCGGCGCGTGGGTGCGCATTCTCGGCGAAAGCGGCAACTGGTATCAGGTCTATACGTCGGACGGCAAGTACGGCTACATGAGCAAGAATTTTCTATCGGAAAACCGCTATGACACCGTGCAGGTGGCCTACGTCAGCAACCCGCGCGCGACGCAGTTCCTCAACCTGCGGGAGACCCCCGACATGAGCTCCCGCGTGCTGCGCATTCTGTTCAACGGCGTGCCCATGCCCGTGCTGGACGTGCAGAACGGCTGGTACCATGTGGACGCGGACGGCCTGCGCGGCTATGTGCGCGCGGAGTACATCACGCTGGGCAGCGGGCCCTTCGGGCTGGGCGTGGCCACGGTGCGCGCGCCCAACAACAGCGGCGTCAACCTGCGCCGGGGCCCCAGCCTCGACGCGAGCGTGATCTCCCAGATCGCGTGCGACCGCTATGTGACCGTGCTGGAGCGCGGCAGCGGCTGGTACCGCGTGTACGTGGACGGCTATACGGGCTTTATGAGCGCCAATTTTCTTGCAGACGGCCTCTATGCCAGCCGGGATATCGCGGCGCAGACGGGCGCGCTGGGCGGCGGGAGCGGATCGGTCAGGACGGGCGTGGTGGCCAACCCCAAGGCGACCCAATACCTGAACCTGCGCGATCAGCCCAACACCGGCGCGGCGGCGGTGGGGCGCTTTGGCAACGGCACAACGGTCTCCATATTGCAGCAGGGCACGGAGTGGTGCCAAGTCTGCGTGGATCTGACCGGGCAAATCGGCTACATGATGACGCGCTACCTCAGCCTGCGCAACTGCGCGCAAACCCCGACGGTGCGCGTGTCGCACCCGCAGGGCGGCTACGTGAACCTGCGCGCGACGCCCAGCCTGACAGCGGGCATCAAGCTGCGCGTCCCCAACGGCGCGTCGCTCACGGTGCTGGCTCCGGGCGGGGATTGGGACTATGTCAGCTATCAGGGGTACACGGGCTACGTGGTGACGTACTTCGTGACGGCGCAGTAGGCGCAGCCTGCTTGGTCGGTGAAAAGCGCAGGGCAGCGTTGCTTCGCAGCGCCGCCGCCTTCTCCCGTCCGTTTTGCGGTCGCTATGCTCTGCAAAGCGTCACAGCATTGGGTCGCTATCGCCTGCGGCGGTGTGCTCGCTGGGCGCACGCTGCCCTCGCTGCCGACTGTGGCGGTGTGCCCGCTGGGCGCACGCTGCCCTCGCCGTTGTCTGTGGCGGTGTGCCCGCTGGGCACGCGCATCCCTCGCTGCCGACTGCACAAAGCAAGCCGGACGGATTGTCTCCGTCCGGCTTGCTGTTTTGCAATTGCTTGCGGGAACCGCTTGGCTTACTTGGCCAGCGTGGCAAACTCGTCGATGAGGGTCTGGAGCTCCTTCTTCACGGGGTCGAGGCCGGCGATCGAGGGCTTCACATTTGCGAGGGAGGTCTGGAAAGCGGTCAGCTTTTCCACCACGGTGTCGTAGACGTCCTTGACGGTATCATCGGCGGAGGGAACGGCGGCCTGCGCGCTTTCGACAGCCTGATCCATGGCGGCCTGATCGAACAGGCCTTCCTTCGCCTTGGCAACGGCCTCGTCAAGCTGCGCCTGATCGAAAAGCCCGACCTTCGCGTCCGCGACGGCCTTGTCGAGCGCTTCCTGATCGAAGAGCTTGGCGGTGGCGTTCTTGACTTCTTCCTCTACCTTGGCGGCGACGCCCTCGGCGTCCAGCAGGCCTTCCTTGGCGGCAACGACGGCTTCATCCACCTTGGCGGACACGTCGTCCTCGGTAAACATTTTCTCGATGGAGGCCTTGGCGGTGGTCAGCTCCTTGGTAATGTTATCCTTCTGCACAAAGGCGATCACGGCCAGCACAATGGCGACGGCCAACAGGATCAGCAGGACATCAACCAGAGTATTTCTTTTCTTCTTGGGGGTTTCAACGGTGGGCTTGGTTTCGGACATAACGGGCGCCTCCTTCATTATATTCGGTTACGGCCTTGTCTATTGTATCACATATTCCGGGGATAGTAAAGTCATTCCAGCTTGATACGGAAAAATTGAGCCCAAATTGGAAAAGCCCCGCGGGGCGAAACCTCGCGCGCGGGCGGCGAATCGCGCAAGGCTTTACTTTCCCGGCGGCGCATGATACACTGATACAATCGGCTTTTTGCCGAAAGACCGCATACGGAAGGGCTATTGTATGACGCAGCCAACCTTGGCAAGGGCCGGATGGGCCGATTGGAAACCGTTCCTCAAGCAGCTTGCGACCATCGCGGTGCCGGTCGCGCTGCAAAACCTGCTGTCCACCACGGCCAGCATGGTGGACACCATGATGCTTGCCACGCTGGGCCCCAACGTCGTGGGCGCGGTGGGCCTGTGCGCGCAGTTTACCTCGCTGATGTTCAGCTGCTACTGGGGCTTTGTGGGCGGCGGCATGCTGTTTATGAGCCAGTACTGGGGCGCGAAGGATGAAAAGGGCGTTTGCCGCGCCTACGGCCTCACGCTCACCTGCATGCTGACCACGGGCATCGTGTTTTGCGTTCTGGGCACCTGCTTCCCCTACGCGGTCATGGGGCTGTATACCGATAAAGCCGAGCTCTGGGGCGCCGGGGTGGATTACCTGCGCATCGTGGGCTACGCCTATCCGCTGCAAGTCATCTCCATGGCGATGAGCGCCCTGCTGCGCTCCACGGAGCGCGTGCGCATCCCGCTGGTGGCGAGCATCGTGTCGCTGGCGACCAATCTGGTGGCCAACTACATCTTCATTTTCGGCAAGCTGGGCGTACAGCCCATGGGCGTGCGCGGCGCGGCGCTGGGCACGGTGATCGCCGGCGTGGTGAACATCCTGATGCTGATGGCGCTGGGCAAGGCGACGCAGAACCAGTTCCTGTTCAAGCTGCGCGAGCAGTTCCGCTGGACGCGCGCGTTCCTGAAGGAATACCTGACCAAGTGCTTTCCCATTCTGTGCAACGAGCTGCTGATCGGCGCGGGCAACATGGCCATCAACATTGTGCTGGGCCGGCAGAGCGTGGAGGCCATCGCGGCGCTGGCGGTGTTTCGCGTATTCGAGGGCTTTGTGATCTCGTTCTTCAGCGGCTTTACCAACGCGGCCTCCATTTTGGTGGGCAAGGAGGTCGGCGCGGGCAATCACGAGCTGGCCTTCAAGCGCTGCAAGCGGCTGGTGCTGCTTACGCCCATTGTGGTGCTGACCGGGTGCTTGGTGTTCCTGTGCTTCCACGACCCGCTGCTGCACCTGATGGGCCTGAGCGGCGAATCCTTCGAAATCGGCCGCACGCTGCTGTTCATGTTCACGGTCATCGCCACCATCCGCATGACCAACTGGATCCAGAACGACAGCTTCCGCTCGGCGGGCGACCCGGTGTTTGGCACCGTGTTTGAGATCAGCTTCATGTACGGCATGGTGCTGCCCTGCATCTGCGTCATGGGGCTTGCCGTCGCGGGCGCGCCGTTTTGGCTGGTGTTCCTCTGCGCCTACATCGACGAGCCGATCCGCCTGTGCATTATGCTGCGGCACACGCTCTCCGGCAAGTGGATCAAGCCCGTGACCGAGGAGGGCCGCGCGACCATCGGGGCATTCCGTGCGGCGCGAGGAATCGTGGTGAAGGAGAAAAAAGCCAAGCGCGCGGAGGTATGACCAACGGACGGCCAAGCGCGGAGGTGTGACCAACGCACGGCCAAGCGCGGAGGTGTGACCAA
>CAYOYK010000059.1:11376-14340 GCA_964408185.1 uncultured Oscillospiraceae bacterium
ACCAACGCACGGCCAAGCGCGGAGGTGTGACCAACGCACGGCCAAGCGCGGAGGTATGACCAACGCACGGCCAAGCGCGGAGGTGTGACCAACGCACGGCCAAGCGCGGAGGTATGACCAACGCACGGCCAAGTGCGGAGGGGTGACCAACGCACGGCCAAGCGCGCGGCGCTTGGAGCGCGGCGCGGCGGGAAACGCTTTCTTTTATAGGCTGTCACATAAGCAACGCCCGGCGCGTTTTGCGCCGGGCGTTGCTGCTCAAAGCCCGCGCGGGGCTTGTGGAGCCGCGCTCTCCAAATGATCTCCGCCTTCGGCAATCTGCGCGTTCAATGCGGCGGCGCAGCGCGGCGCGGCAGCCCTTCCCCGTGCTTTTCAACAGCCTCGTTCTGGAAAGGAGGCCTCCGCCGGGCAAGCCGATCGCGGGCGAAAAGCGCAAGCCCTATAAAAGCGGCGCAGTCACATTGTCAGCCCAAAGTACCCCGGCGCGCTCTCCGGCACAAACACCATGCTTTGCAGGCCCGCCGCCAGCGCGCCCTCCACGTTTGCGGGCGTGTCGTCCAAAAACAGCGTCCGCGCCGGGTCGAGCCGATACCGCTCCGTCAGCAGCTCGTAGATCTCGCGTCCGGGCTTGAGCAGCCCCTCGTACGCCGAGATCACCTCGCCGTCCAGCAGGCCGAAGAACGCAAACCGCGCCTTCACCTCCGCATAGCTCCGGCCGCCGTAGTTGCTCAGCGCGATCAAGCGCTTGCCGCGCCGCGCGCACTCGCGCAGCACGCGCACCCCCGCGTCCACCGGCCGCTTGAGCGACGCAAACCGCGCCATCATGCTGTCCACCGCCGCGCCAAGCTCCGCGTCGCCCTTGGCGATGCGGCGGCAAAACTCCTCGCGGTCCAGCGTGCCGCGGTCCAGCATGATCCAGTAGGGGGAGCTGAACATCAGGCGCAGGCGGGCGCGCAGGGCCGCGTCATCCGGAAACGCGTCGGCCAGCAGCTCCTCCGGCCGGAAGCTCAGCAGCACGTTGCCAATATCAAACACCACCGTGTCAATTTGCTCCCACGCCATGCTGGGGTAGAGATCATCAAACGTATAGGGTGCCATAAGCGCCTCCTGCGTACAGACTGTGCTGATGATGTCACAGCCCGGCCAAATTGTCAAGCGGGCGGCTGCCCGCAGCTTTCTCCGCCGCCCGTATGGACAAAACCGGGCGATTGTGTTAGGGTAGGGCATCATCATCGCAAGGGGGCGGGGACGTGGCAAGGCGCGTGCGCGACGGGGAGAACGGCATCACCGAGGGCGTGATCTGGAAGCAGCTCCTGTCCTTTTTCTTTCCGATTTTGCTGGGCACGTTCTTCCAGCAGCTGTACAATACCGCCGACGCGATGATCGTGGGCAAATTCCTCGGCAAGGAATCGCTGGCCGCCGTGGGCGCCACCGGCACGCTGATCAACCTGATCGTGGGCTTTTTTGTCGGGCTCGCGTCGGGCGCGACGGTGATCATCTCTCAATTTTACGGGGCCAAAAGGGATAAGGACGTCAGCGATACCGTACACACCGCCGTGGCGCTGGGCGTGATCTTCGGCGCGCTGCTGACGGGTATCGGTATTTGGCTCTCGCCGCAGTTGCTCGTGCTCATGGATACCCCGCCCGATATTCTGGACGAGGCCGTGGTGTACATCCGCGTGTTCTTTTGCGGCATGATCCCCTCGCTGCTGTACAACATCGGCGCGAGCACGCTGCGCGCGGTGGGCGATTCCCGACGGCCGCTGTATTTCCTGATCTGCTCGTGCATGGTCAACATTGTGCTGGACGTGCTGATGGTGGTCGGCCTCAACATGGGCGTGGCGGGCGCGGCGCTGGCGACGGTACTCTCCCAGGCCGTAAGCGCCGTGCTGGTGCTTGCGACGCTGTGCCGCAGCCGTTACAGCTATCGGCTGGAGCTGCGCAGAATCCGCGTGCACGGCGCGCTGCTCAAGCGCGTGTTTGCCATCGGCCTGCCCACAGGGCTGCAAAGCGTGATGTACTCCATCAGCAACGTGATCATCCAAGCGGCCGTGAACGGCTTCAAGACGGACGCGGTGGCCGCGTGGACGGCCTACGGCAAGCTGGACGGCCTGTTTTGGATGACGGTCAACGCGTTTGGCATCGCGATTACCACGTTTGTGGGGCAGAACATCGGCGCGCGCCGGTACGACCGCGTGCGCAGGAGCGTGTGGGTGTGCATGGGCATGGCCGTGGCGGCCACGGCGGCGGTGAGCGGCTTTTTGCTTTTGTTTGGCGAGACGCTGTATAAGCTGTTCACCGACGACCCGGTCGTTATCGAAAAGGGCCTTGAGATCCTGCGCCTGCTGGTGCCCACGTACATTACCTACATCAGCATCGAGGTCCTGAGCGGCGCGGTGCACGGCGCGGGCGACACGCTTCTCCCCACGCTGATGACGCTGCTGGGCGTGTGCGTGCTGCGCGTGGTTTGGGTGCTGTGGATCAGCCCGCGGTACGGCAGCCTGTCCGTAATGCTGCTGTGCTATCCCATTACATGGGCGGTGACTTCGGCGATGTTTTGGGTGTACTATCTCAGGGGCGGATGGCTCAAGCGCGGCATCAAGCGCACCGAGCTGCAAGGATAGAGAAACATAACCCGGAGGCGCAGGCAGCGCCCCCCAAAACCCGGAGGTGCAGGGGGCACTGCCCCCTGCCGGGGTGCGGGGCAGCGCCCCGCGAACCCCCGCCTCCCAGCGAGCTGGCGGCGCAGCCGCGCACGCTCGCGGCGCGTTCACTCCATTTCTTTCGCCGACAAATCCGCGGGGTCAAGGGGGATCATCCCCCTTGCGGGGTGCGGGGCAGCGCCCCGCGAACCCCCACGCCCTCCCAGCGAGCTAACGGCGCAGCCGCGCACGCTCGCGGCGCGTTCGCTCCATTTCTTTCGCCGACAAATCCGCGGGGTCAAGGGGGATCATCCCCCTTGCG
>CAYOYK010000060.1:0-14277 GCA_964408185.1 uncultured Oscillospiraceae bacterium
GCGCGAAACGCCCCGCGCCGCGCAGGCGCGAAACGCCCCGCGCCGCGCAGGCGCGGCCCCCTGCTGCGGCGCACCGCGCCGACCGAAGCGAACACGGCCCAGCAGGGCCGCCCCCCTACAACCATTCGAGCGCGCGCTTGATCGAGCGATCCCAAAACTCCCACTCGTGGTCGCCGGGCTCGGTCTCGAAATCGTGCGCGACGCCAAGGCTCGTCAGCAGCTCGTGATAGCGCCGGTTGGCGGGCAGAAGCATATCGCTCAGGCCGCAGCGCAGCAGCATGCGCGGGCACGCGGCCGCGCTGCGCTCGGCCACCAAGCGGCGAACCAGCGCGTCGCAATCGCCGCGTCCGCCCGCGAGGGCGTCCGTCGGGCCGAGCATCGCCGCGTAGTAGGAGGCCGGGTAGGCCGCGATCAGCGCGCCCGCGGGCGCATCGCGCAGCATGTCCGTCAGCAGCGCGCAGCTGAAGCCCATGATCGCGCCGAACGTATCCGGATGCGTCAGCCCGTTGACGAGCGCGCCGTACCCGCCCATCGACAGCCCGCCGAGGTAGGTCTGCTCGCGCCGGTCGGACAGCGGAAACATCCGGCGGCAGAGCATGGGCAGCTCCTCGCCGATAAACGCGCCCCAGCGCACGCCGGTGGCCGCGTTGTCCACATAAAATGAATTTTCGCCGGAGGGCATCACGACGCACAGGCCCTTGGCGGACGCGTAGCGGGCCACGCGCGTGCTGGTAAGCCAATCCAGCTGGGAGCCGTTGACCCCGTGCAGCAAGTAGAGCACGGGCAGGGGGCGGAGCGGGGGCAGCTCCCCGTAGCCGTCCGCAGGCAGCGCCACGCTGAGCGGCACCGTGCGCTTGAGCGCGTTGGAATACACCTGCGCCTGCAAAATCGCCATGCTGATCCCTCCGATTTCTCAAACGGGCGTCGCGCGCCCGCAATGCAGCGAGTACAGGGCGGCCTCGCGCACGGGCAGCCCCGTGGCAGAGGCCAGCGCGCGCCGATAATACCCCACCTGCGCCCGATATCGGGGCGCGAGGGCCTCGGCGCCGGATACCCGGTCGGTCTTGTAATCCACCAGCACCCAGCCGTCGCCCTCGCGGAAGCACAGGTCGATCACGCCCTGCACCACGCCGTCGATAGGCTCGCGCACGCGCAGGTTGAAGGCCCACTCGCGGCGGCACTCGGCCGATGCGAGGGCGCGACGGCCCAGCTCGCTTGCGTAAAAGCCCGCGATGGCCGCGTCCGATGCGTCGGCGCGCTCCTGCGGGGTGAGCAGGCGGCGCGCGGCGAGCGCGTCCAGCTCCGCGCGCACGGCGGCGCGCAGGGCCATCGGCCCGTCCGCAAGCGCGGCGCGGAGCGGCTCGAACGGCAGCAGGCTGAGCGCCTTGTGCGTGCTCACGCCGATGCGAAGCCCTGTCTGCTCGTCCGGCGCGCGCAGGAACGCGGGCAGGCTGGGCAGATCGCTCAACAGGCGCGGCCGCTGTACGGGCAGCGGCAGCCGCTTGGAGGCCGGGGTCTCCTCCGTGGTGCCCTCCCGCGTGCCGTCCGCGAACGCATCGTCGCGCGTCCCCGTCTGTGCGGAGAGCGACGCGGCGAGGAGCGAATTGTCGGGGAGGGATAGATTGGAAAGGGATGCCGCGGCGGGGATGGAGGAGGTGGAGAGGGCGGGGGTGCGCGCCGCGTCTGCTGGTGCAAATGCGGCGGTGGTCGCACCTGTGTGCGCAAAGGATGCGGGGGCTTGCGCCGCGTCCGTCCGCACGTATGTCGCAAGTGTTTGCGCCGCGCCATCCTGCGTGGACAACGCCGCGTCCGTCCGCGTGTCCGTCGCATGGGGGTGCGGCGAACTTGTTTGTGTAAATATGGCGGTGGATGTGTCCACTTGCGCGGCTGTGGCGGGGGTGCGCGCCGCGTCTGCTGGTGCAAATGCGGCGGAAGCCGCGTCTGCCCGCTCCTCCCCCGCGTCGCCCGTTTGCCGAAGCGCGCGGCACAGCGCCGTTACGCCGACCTTGAACGGCGTGTGCGCAAAGCGGGGCGGGTCGGTCAGCACCGAGGAGGCCGCGCTCCCGTCCGCCCATGGAGAGGCGGTCAGCATTTCGCGCAAAAGCTCCTCCGCGCGCCGGGCGGAAACTGCCGCGCGGCGCGCGCTCTCCGGGTCGCCGCCGATCGGGGCGTCGGCTTCGTCGGCGCTGTCCATCCCGTCGGGGTCGTCGGACTCGTCCGTGTCGGCAAAAGCGCCGTCGGCAGCGTCGGGTCTGCCTGTTTGAGCAAAGGCGCCAAAGCTGTCGGCATCGGCAGGGTGGTTCGTTGCGGCGCGGCTGTCCATTGCGTCTGCGCTGCCAGTCCCGGCAGGGCGGTTTGTTCCATCTGCGCTGCCCGACCCGGCAGGGCGAGCAGACGCGTCCGCCGGGGCCGAAATCTCCGCCGCGTCCGGGAGGGCGCTCAGCGCCGCCTGACGCGCCTCGGCCTCGTCGGACTCGGAATTGTGGAAAACTACGCTCCAAACGCCCTTTTGATGTGCATAACTTGTGGGTTCTGTGGATTGTTGCTGTTCGTTGCCACTTATCCACATCTCCGGCACAGCGTCCCCCGCCGCCTGAGGCTCGCCCACAAGGGCCGGATCGGCCCCCAAATCGCAGGCCGTCTGGCAGAGCCAATCCAGCATGCTGTTGGCCTCCCACACGCGGTAGGGCGTGTTGGCGAGCGTCCAGCTCGCGGGGCGCTTGCGCGGCATGTGCCCCACGAGGATCAGCTGGTCGCGGGCGCGCGTCATCGCAACGTACAGCAGACGGGCGCGCTCGGCGGTCTCCTCGGCGCGCTGGCGCAGGGCCACCGCCGCGCCGCCCAGCGTCTGCCGCTTGACGCGCATGCTTGGGTTGACGTAGCGCAGGGCCATGCCCACGCGCGGGTGCAGGCTCAGCGTGGGCGCGTCCCCGGCGCGGTGCAGCGCGCGCCCCATGTCCATCAGGAACACGATGGGGAACTCCAGCCCCTTTGATTTGTGGATGGTCATGACGCGCACCACGTTCTCCCAAGGCGAAAGCACCGCGGGGGTGGTGCGGTCTTCCACGCCGCCGGTGGCGGTAACGGAATCCAAAAAGTCGCTCAGGTCGCCGCCGCGCTGTCGCTCCCAATCATCCAGCCGATGGCACAGCAGCCGCAGGTTGGCCTGCCTCAGCTTGCCGCCGGGCTGTGCGCCGTAGTAGCCGTACATGCCGCTGCGGTGCAGGTAGCCCCACAGGTACGCGCCCATCGGCTGATGCGTGAGCAGAAAGCGCTCGTGCTGCAGCGTAGCGACGATCTCGCGGCAGCGTGCGGCGAGCGCGTCGTCCGGCGCGGCGGTTGCGCTCGGTAGAGCTTCGGCTGATACGTCTGTGCCCAATACGCCCGCGCCCAATGCGCCCGCACCCGATGATGCCGCTTCAGATACATTCGTGCCCAATGATGCTGCGCCCAATACATCCGCGTCTGCGGCGCGTTCGTCTGATGCGCCCGCGCCCAATGCGCCCGTGCCCGATACGTCCGTGCCCAATGCGCCCGCGCCCGATATACCCGCGCCCGACACACCCGCGCCCGCCACATCCGCGCACAATGTTGCTGCGTCCGACGCGACATCCGCGCCCGCCGCATCCGCGCCCGCCGCGCCCTTGCCCGATTCCCCCGCCGCCGCCAGCAGCGCGTCCAGATAGGACGCGTCCTTGTGCGGGCGGCGCAGGCGGATATCGGCCAGCTCCTGCCCCGTCAGGCCGAAGGCCGGGCCGCGCAGCACGGCCAGCAGGTTGAGGTCGTCCAAGCGGCTGTTCATCACGCGCAAATGCGCCAGCGCTTGCAGCACCTCGTCCTGCTGCATCACCCCGGCGCTCTCCTCGCTGTACACGGGGATGTTCGCGTCGGTCAGCGCGCGGGTCACGGCGGCGCTCACGCCCTTGCCGACGGGCGCGAGGATGGCGATATCGCGGTAGGTGTACACGCCGTCCGGATGGCCCTCGCGGTCAAGACGGGGGGTATCCACCACGCGGCGGATCTCCTCGGCGATCAGGCGGGCCTCGACGCCGGGCTTCTGCGCCGCGCGAACGCCCGCCGAGGGCAGCACGTGCAGCGTGGTGGGCGGGTCGTCGACGGAGGGCAGGCCCGCGTAGAGGCGCGCGTCGTCATCGTAATCGATCTCGGCGACCTCGCCGCGCATTACGCGCTCGAACACGGCGTTGACGCTGTGCAGCACGTTTTCGCGGGAGCGGAAGTTACGGTTGAGGCTGATGCGGCGCTCGGCCGCATCGGGGAACTCGGAATAGCGGCGCAACTTGTCCAGAAACAGCGCGGGCTCCGCCTGCCGGAAGCGGTAGATGCTCTGCTTCACGTCGCCCACCATAAACAGCGGCAGCGTATCGCCGCACAGCGCGGTCAGGATGGCGTCCTGAAGGGCGCTCACGTCCTGATACTCGTCCACAAACACCGCGTCGTAGCGGCGGCGGATGATCTGCGCCAGCTCCGGGTCGCGCAGGATGGCGAGGGCCATGTGCTCGGTATCCTCAAAGGTAAGCAGGGCGCGCTCGCGCTTGCGCAGGCGCAGCTTTTCGTGCAGGGAGCGGGCCAGCGCGGCCAGCCCGCGCAGCGCGGGGCGCATGGCCTCCATATCGGCGGCGGCGGCGGACGCGTCGGCGGGCAGCCGCTTTTTGATCTGCTCGATCAGCTTCTTGTAGCCCTCGCGCAGGCTCTGGATCTCGGCCTTGAGGGCCAGCTCGCCCTCGTCCGTCAGCCGCAGCGAGGGGAAGCGACCAAACCGCAGGCAGGCCAGCGTATCGATCAGCTCCGGCAGGCCGGCCTCCAGCGCGTCGCGCAGGCGCAGCAGCAGGCCGCCGTCGTCCTCCAGCAGGGGGAGCAGCTTGTCGGGGCAGATCGGGTTCGCGGCCAGATCGCGCGCCTGCCGCCAGAAGGCCTCCGCGCCGGAGAGCAGCACGCCGCAGTCCTCGCGGAGCGTGCGGCTGAGGGCGCTGTCGTTTGCGATCTGCGCGGCGGGCTCCTGCGCAAGCTGCTCATCCAGCCACGCGAAGGGATCGGGCAGCCCCATCAGAAAATGATAGAGCTGCGGGAGCATGGCTTGCAGCTCGCGGTCGCTGCAGCGGGCGGCGAGCGCGTCAAAATCCGGGTCGTGGGCGGCGTAGGCCTCGTCGAGGGACTCCTCGGCGCAGGCGGAGAGCAAATTGGCGGCGGTCACATCGTCGCAGATGGCGGCCTGCGGGTCCACCTCCACCGCGTGAAAGAACTCCCGCGTGACGCGCCCGCAAAAGCTGTGCAGCGTGCCGATCTGGGCGGTATCCAGCTTGTCCAGCTCCCGGCGCAGGCGCGGTTGATCCGCGGCCGCGTCGGCCAGACGGGTCTGCAGGCGCTCGCGCATTTCCCCGGCGGCGGCGCGCGTGAAGGTGCACACCAGCAGCCGGTCCACGCTGGCCTCGCCGCTTTGCAGCAGGGACGCGATGCGCTGGATGAGCACGGCGGTCTTGCCGCTGCCGGCGGCGGCGCTGACCAGCAGGCGCGGGCAGCGCGCGCTGACGGCGGCCTTTTGCTCCGGCGTGAACAGCATGGAAAGCGCCTCCTCTCAAATTGGCATGGCCTGATGGCGCGGGCGGTCGGTGCGGGTGACGGCGCGAATGTTTCACGTGGAACAATGGGGGGAAGGTTTGCGGGCGGGGACGCATATGTTTCACGTGGAACAACGCGGCGATGGCGCGTCGTGGCCAGCGGCGGACGCGCCTGCGGGAAGCGGCGTGCGGGTGGGATATGCGGGCGGGACATGCGGGTGACGGCGCATATGTTTCACGTGGAACAACGCGGCTGGATGGCGCGTCGCGGCCAGCGGCGGACGCGCCTGCGGGAAACGGCGCGCAGGTGGGACATGCGGGGCGCGGCGCGAGTGTTTCACGTGGAACAACGGGGGGCAGCTTGCGGGCGGGACGCATGTGTTTCACGTGAAACAACGCGCGCGGCGTCCTGTCCCGCCGCCGCTGGGGCCGCGCCTTACGGCTCCGGCATATCGTCAAGGCGGCCGTCCATGCCGCGCTGGCATTGCGCCACAAAGCGGTCCAGCGGCAGCTCGCGCACGCGGCCGTCCTCAAACACGGCGGGCGAGAGCGGCTTGGCGCTGTCGCCCCAGCGGTGCAGGCTATCCCACGTGAACACGCTGCCGCCTGCCTCCGGCAGCGTACACAGCTCCAGCTGATGGTGATAGCCGTTGCGCAGGGAGCTGCCTTGCTCGTGCAGCACCGCCTCGCCGACCTGTCGGCCGTCGCTGAGCACGGTCAGCCGCGCGTCGTGCGCAAAGCCGTTGGCGCGATGGCGGATGAAGCCGACGGCCTCCACGGTGATCATGCGCCACGGGTCAAAGTAGGTCAGCAGCGCGTCATAGCCCTTCTCGTTCCAGCGGCAGCTCGCCGATACCGCGCTCTCGTCCACCAGCGCGGAAAAAGCAAACTGCTCGCCCGTCAGCTCGACCTGCGCGGTCACGTTGCTTGCATACAGGCCCTTGAGCCGCAGCTCGCCTGTCGCGGACGGATGTGCGTCCGCGTTTGCTTTGCCTGTCGCGGACGGCTGTGCGCCCGCGTTCCACTCGCCCTGAAGGGACAGCGCCGCGTCCAGCAGCGTTTCCGGCGCGGCCGCGCCCTCGCACAGGCGCAGCACGAGCGCGTCGGCCGAGAGCGTCGCGGGGCCGATGCCGTCGCGGGGCCAGCGCAGGGCCAGCTCCGCGCTGGGCTGATAAACCGCGGCTTCATCCGGGGTCAGCGTGGCGCGGAGATCGAGCCCGTCCGTCAGCGACAGCGCGCCGCTGAGCCGGCAGTCGCACAGGGCCGCGCTCCCTTCGCGGAGGGCCGCGTCCGCGTCCAGCGTCCAGCCGTCGTCCGTCTGGGCCGCGAGGGCCTCCAGCCGCCAGCCGTACGCGCCGCAGGAGCCCTCCGCGAGCAGCCGGGCCTCTCCGTCCCGAAAGCCCAGCTCCAGCGCGAAGCCGCTCAGGTCGGCCTGAAGGCACAGCCCCGCCAGCGTGCGCAGCGCCCTTTGCACGGCGAGTCGGCGATCGGTTTCATCGGGCGCAAAGTAGTCCCACGCGTCCAGCCCGCACAGCGCGTCGATCAGCGGCTGATCGCTCATCGCCTGCACGAGGGACTGGCGCAGGGCGCGCAGGCTATCCTCATCGAGGCGGAGGGAAAAGCCGCCGTCCTCGGCCTGCCAATGCAGCGCGTTGAGCAGCAGCTCTTCGCCGTCCGGCAGCAGCGCGGCCACACGCAGCAGATCGGCCGGGGCGGCCTCCACGGCGTACCGGGCGGCGACCCGGCTGCCGGGCCAGAGCGGCTCCAGCGCCGCGCCGAGGCCCTCGGCGGTCAGACTGGTTTGATACGCGCCGTACTGCAGCCGGGGGGCCGCGTCCGGCTCCAGCCACAGTGTGGCGGCGATCTCGTTATCGCCTTGGCTGGCGGCCTGCATTGTGGCAAGGAAGCCCTTGTCCGTCACGGACAGCGCGGCGGATACGCTCTCGCCGCTGATATCGGCGGTGGCCTGCCAGCGGTAGCCCTGCGCGCGGCCCGCACAGGGCAGGCAGAGCGCCAGCAGCAGGCACAGCGCGGAGAGCAGTCTTTTGGTCATGCCGAGCCTCCTATGCGGTAAAAAATTTGCGCGGATGTGGTTTGCGCGGAGGAATTTTCCTCCGCGCGGGTGGGGGTGGGGCGGGATGAAAGTTGAGTGAACGCGCCGCGAGCGTGCGCAGCTGCGCCGCTAGCTCGCTGAGGGGCGTGGGCGCGGCATGGGACGCGGGGGTGGAATGGGGCCGCGCCCACGGGGGACGCGCGGGGCGCTGCCCCGCACCCCGGCAGGGGGCAGTGCCCCCTGCACCTCCGGGTTTTGCGTTACTCCTCTTGGGGGGCGGACTTGGCGGCCTTATCCGCTTTATCCGCTTTATCCGCCTTATCCGCCTTGGCCTCGGCGATTGCCCGCGCCGCCTCGGCCGCCTGCTCCTCCTTGACGCGCTTGCCCTCGTTGATCAGCTCGTTCAGCTCGTCCAAAAAGCTGCCGACGTCCGTAAACTGGCGGTACACCGAGGCAAACCGCACGTAGGCGACCTCGTCCAGCTCCTTGAGCTCCTGCATCACCAGCTCGCCGATGCGGCGGCTGGACATCTCGTCCTCGCCGCTGCTGCTCACGGCCGTCTCGATCTTCTCGACCACCTTCTCGATCTGCGCCATGCTCACGGGCCGCTTCTGGCACGCGAGAATGAGCCCCTTCTTGATCTTATCGGGGTCGAAGGCCTCGCGCCGAAGGTCTTTTTTTACCACCATCAGCGGCGCGGTCTCTATTTTTTCGTACGTGGTAAAGCGGCGGTGACAGCCGAGGCACTCGCGGCGACGGCGTATGGAGTTGCCCTCCTCGGTGGGGCGGCTATCGACGACCCGGCTATCTGAGGAACCGCAATGCAGACATTTCACGCGGGACACGCTCCCTTCCGTATGGCCTTGTTACCGCTGATTATATCCGATTTGGCGGCTTGGCGCAAGGGGGCACATCGGCGCGGGGACGCGCATAGGCTCTACGGGGCTTGCGGAAGGGGGACGATGGGGATGACGCTATCCGAGCTGCGCGCCAAGGAAGTGATTGATGTGCGCACGGGCCAAAAGCTGGGCCGTGTGATGGACATTGAGTTTTGCGTGGAGGATGCGCGCGTGCTGGCGCTGGTGCTGCCGGCCGAGACGGGCCTATGGCAGCAGCTACGGGGCGAGCGCTGCGGGCTGGCGCTGCCGTGGGCGCAGGTGGAGCGCATCGGCGAGGATGTGATCTTGGTGCGTCAGGACGGCGGGGTTTAGGCTGGACACGGGCAAAAATTTCCTGTATAATCGTGGTAATCATCTGTGGCGAGATTCCTCGCCGTCCGTGCAAAGGAGGCTCCCATGCCTGATTTTGATTCCCGCATTGCCGCGCTGCAGCCCTTTTGGGGCGCGTGGCGGCTGGACAAGCAGCTGGGCCGCGGCAGCTACGGCACGGTATACCGCATCCGCCGGGACGAGTTTGGCGTTGCGCTGTACTCGGCGCTCAAGTGGATCCCTCTGCCCAAGAGCGAGGACGACGCGCTCAGCCTGATGCGCTCGGAGGGCCTGAGCCAGACGGATCTGCGCGCGCATTACGACGATGTGGTGCGCAGCTTCCAAAAGGAAATTTTGCTCATGGCGGATCTGCGTGGCAACAGCCACATTGTGAGCATTGAGGATTATCAATTTGCGCAGCGGCAGGATGGCGCGGGCTGGGACATTTTGATCCGCATGGAGCTGCTCACGCCGCTGCCCGACCGTCTGCCGGATATGACCGTCGGGGACGCGCTGTGCGTGGGCGTCGATCTGTGCGACGCGCTCGCGCTGTGCGGGCGGAAGGGAATTCTCCACCGGGACATCAAGCCGGATAATATATTCGTCAACGCCGACGGGGCTTACAAGCTGGGCGATTTCGGCGTGGCGCGCCAAATGGAAAAGACCGCCGCCACCATGACGGTCATCGGCACGCCGACGTACATGGCCCCGGAGGTTTACCATGCCCAAAAGAGCGGCGCGGCGGCCGATCAGTACTCGCTGGGGCTGGTGCTGTACCGTCTGCTCAACGCGCAGCGCATTCCGTTTGCGCCCGTCACGGGCCCCACGCCCACGCTTTCCCAGCGGGATGCGGCCCTGCGCGAGCGCATGGACGGCAAGCCACTGCCGCCGCCCCTGCAAGGCGGCGCGCGGCTGAGCAAGGCGATCCTGCGGGCCTGCGAGGCCGACCCCGCGCGCCGCTATCCCGCCCCGGAGGCCTTCCGCGCTGCGCTGCAGGCCTGCGGCAAGGAGCGCGAGCTATGGGACAAGCTGGTCGCCGTTGGCAGCGAGGCCGTGGCGGCCCCGTCGCGGCAGGGCGCGGGGGCGAGCGGCAAGTCCGGCGGAGCCGCGCGGGCGGGAGGAAGCTATGTCTCCGGCGGAGCCGCGCAGGCAAGCGGCAGCCGTTCCTCCGGCGTATCCGCGCAGGTAAGCGGCAGCTATGCCTCCGACGTATCCGCGCAGGCGGGTGGCAACTATGCCTCCGGCGTATCCGCGCAGGCAGGCGGCAGTTATATCTCTGGCGGAGCCGCGCAGGCGGGTGGCGGCTATGCCTCCGGTGAATTTGCGCAGGCGGGTGGCAGCTATGCTTCCGGCGTATCCGCGCACGCGGGCGGCAGCTATGCCTCCGGCGTATTTGCACAAGAGGGCGGCGGCATGTCCCCCGTATTCCCCGACAGCTTGAACGTGACCGTAGGCGCGAGCGGCGACGGCACGTCCGGCACGACCCCGATCTACCCCGCCGATGCCGACGCCTCCGCGCAAAGGAACGTCGGCGACCAGACCGTGGCTGCCGATCTGCCGGTCGCGGCGTTTGCGCGCACGTCCGTCGGTGCGCCCAAGCGGCCGCAGGGTGTATTGGCCGCGCAGCGGCCCGCCAAGCGTAAGGCGGGCGCAGGCAAGCTGGTATGGCTCATTTCCGCCGCGCTGGCCGTGGTGCTGGCGTGCTTGGCGTTCATGCTGTTTGGGCAGGGGGGCAATCGTGAGGGAATGCAAGTGAACGCATCGGCCGGGGAGACGGCTGGGCAGACAGGCGCGTCATATGCCGATCAGGCCGACTGGACGCCAGCAAGCAGCTTTACCTATGAGGTTGCTGAGGACGGTGGAGTACGTATCACAAAATACATCGGCTCGGAGGGCGTTGTGACGGTTCCCGATGTAATAAATGGCAAGCGGGTCACGTCGATCGGGGACTGGGCTTTTCAGAACTGTGACAGCTTGACAAGCGTCACCCTGCCGGAAGGGCTTACGACGATCGGAGGCAGTGCATTTTATTATTGTACGAGCTTGAAAAACGTCACGCTGCCGGAAGGGCTTACGACGATCGGAGACCGGGCTTTTCTTGGTTGTTCCGGCTTGACAAGCGTCACGTTGCCGGAAGGGCTTACATCGATCGGAGACAGTGCTTTTTCCGGTTGTTGGGGCTTGACAAGCATCACGCTGCCGGAAGGGCTTACGTCGATCGGAGACTTGGCTTTTTCCAGTTGTTGGGGCTTGACAAGCGTCGCGCTGCCGGAAGGGCTTACGGCAATCGGTAACTATGCTTTTTACTATTGTTCGGATTTGACAAGCGTCACGCTGCCCGCCTCTCTTTCCAGCGTTGGAGACGATGCTTTTAGCGGTATTCCTTCTGGTTGTTCATTTACCGTCCCTTCCGGTTCCTATGCAGAAACATGGGCAAAGGCACAAGGGGTAAAGTATAAAAGTAAGTAGTTGTCCCCTGCTCCCGTTCCCACCGCTCCACGTGTGTGTGTGCCAAACGGCCCGGAACCCCCGAATATCGGGGCGCTCCGGGCCGCTGTGATTTGGTTTGCCGCGCCGCCCCTTAGTTGAGCTGCTTCTCAATCAGCTTGGCCAGCGTGAACACGTCCTTGTCCATCTCGTACTGGTCGGGGCCCTCGATCATCGCGCGCACAAAGGGCTCGGTGCCGCTGGCGCGCACGACCACGCGGCCGCGGCCCTCGTACTTTTTCTCCAAGGCCTTCACCGCCTTGACGATGGTATCGTCCTTGTCAAAATCGTACTTGCGCGCGTCGCTGACGCGGGCGTTGTACTGGCTCTGCGGCATCACCTGCATCACGCCGGTCAGGCGGCTGAGCGTGGTTTGGCTGGATACCATCGCGCTGATGAGCTGCACCGCCGTTACGAGGCCGTCGCCCGTGGTGTTGTAGTCCAGCATGATGACGTGGCCGCTCTGCTCGCCGCCGAGCACGTGGCCCTCGGCCAGCATGCGCTCCAGCACGTAGCGGTCGCCCACGACGGTTTTTTCCAGCTTGACGCCGTGCTTCTTCATGGCGATTTCGAGGCCCATGTTGCTCATGACGGTGGCCACGACGGTGTTGTTGCGCAGACGGCCCTGCTCCTTGAGGTAGAGCGCCAGCGCGGCCATTGTCTGGTCGCCGTTGATCAGCTTGCCGCGCTCGTCCACGGCCATCAGGCGGTCCGCGTCGCCATCAAACGCGAAGCCCACGTCCGCGCCCAGCTCGCGCACAAGCTCGCACAGCCGCTCCGGGTGCGTGGAGCCGCAGTTGTCGTTGATGTTGGTGCCGTCCGGCTCGTGATAATAGCAGCTCACGCTCGCGCCGAGTTCCTTGAACACCACGGGGGCGACCTCGTAGCTGGCGCCCTGCGCGCAGTCCAGCACGACGTGCAGGCCGTCCAGCCGCACGCCGGTGGTCTCCTTGACAAAGTCGATGTACCTGCGGCCGGCGTTGCGCTGCCGCACGGGGCGGCCTACGCGGTCGCCGGTGGGCCAATCGTAATCGGCGGGCACGCCGTTTTTGACGATGCCCTCGATTTTGTCCTCCAGCGCGTCGGGGAGCTTGTAGCCCTGCTTATCGAAGAACTTGATGCCGTTGTACTCCACCGTGTTGTGGCTCGCGCTGATCACGCAGCCCGCGTCGGCCTCGTAAAAGCGGGTGAGGTAGGCGATAGCGGGCGTAGGCAGCACCTCCACCAGCACGGCCCGCGCGCCCACGGAGCAGATGCCCGCCACCAGCGCGCTCTCCAGCATCTCGCCGCTCAGGCGGGTATCGCGGCCCACCAGCAAGGTGGGGCGGTGCACGTCGCTGGCCAGCACCATGGCGGCGGCCTGCCCCAGCTTAAAGGCGGTTTCGCAGGTGAGCTCGGTGTTGGCGATGCCGCGAACGCCGTCGGTACCAAACATTCTTGCCATAGGGGGTTCCTCTTTTCTTGCGGGCGGAGCAGCCGCGTTTTGGTTTTTCCGCTGATACTATACCAGCTTTTTACAAAGGTTGCAAGGCTCTCTCCCTCAGGCCGACGTCCTCAAGCGCCCGTATTGCTTGTATATCCAGCTTTTTCGAAAATATAACGTTGTAAAATGTTTTTGTTTGGCGAGGAGAACGGCCACGGCCTGCGCGGCGCGGGTTTGCGCCTGCGGCGCGGGCTATGCGCCTGCGGCGCGGGCTTTGCGCCTGCGGCGCGGGCTATGCGCCTGCGGCGCGGGCTATGCGCCTGCGGCGCGGGCTATGCGCCTGCGCGGCGCGGCTTTGCGCCTGCGGGCGCAGGAGGGCGGCCCTGCGGGGCCGCAGGGGTTTCGCGCCTGCGGGCGCGGGAACGGTGCCTCAGCATGCGGGCTGAGGTTCGTCACTTTTCTTTTCAGCTGAAAAGAAAAGTAACCAAAAGAAACAGCGTGATTGAGGCCGATCGATAGGCCAGCATGCCCATCTTGTGTGAGCAGCGATCGCCCAGAGAACTTGCGTGATATAGTTTGCACGCCTGCGGTGCCCATCTTGGCCGAACAATTGCCCCGCGTCGGTACCCCTGTTCCTGTGTCACAGACGGCATGCAGGCATGGTGGCCCTGCGGGGCCCTCGATTGGTTTGCCGCGCCTGCGGGCGCGGAAGGGAGCGCGGTATTGGCTTTACTCCCACACGTGTTTGGGGCGTAGTTTCCTTGGGA
This sequence comes from uncultured Oscillospiraceae bacterium, assembly GCA_964408185.1. Lineage (GTDB taxonomy): Bacteria > Bacillota > Clostridia > Christensenellales > Aristaeellaceae > CAYOYK01. The sequence continues at coordinate 13,515 of CAYOYK010000060.1, forward strand.
AACGAGGTGATGCCTTTGCTTCCCACGCTTGTCTATGGTGTTGTTACCATGTGGAACGCCATATTGGCTGAGCTTCCCCGTATGTCTAGGGCGTAGCTTCCTTTGGGAACGAGGTATTGGCTTCGCTTCCAGCGCATCTATGGCATGTTCTCTTGGGGGAACGAGGTATTGGCTTCGTTTCCGGCGTATCTACGGCACGTTCTCTTGGGGGGGGACGCAGTATTGGCTTCGCTTCCAGCGCATCTATGGCATGTTCTCTTGTGGGAACGAGGTATTGGCTTCGTTTCCGGCGTATCTAAGGCATGTTCTCTTGGGGAACGCCATATTGCCTTTGCTCCCCCGTGTGTCTATGGCATTGTGCCCAAGTCACGCGGGGCATTTCGTTTCCCCCGTTCCCCCCGCGCCCGCAGGCGCGGCAAACCAATCGAGGGCCCCGCAGGGCCACCATGCCTGCATGCCGTCCCTTGCACGGGAGCAAGTCAACAAACGCGGGGCAGCAGTTCTGCCAAGCTGGGCACCGCAGGCGTGCTAACAGCCTAAGCCAAGCCCTCTGGGCGATCGCTTGTAGCACAAGATGGGCGTGCTGGCCCATCGATCGGCCTCAAACACGCTGTTTCTTTTGGTTACTTTTCTTTTCAGCTGAAAAGAAAAGTGACGAACCCCGGCCCGCAGGTCGGGGCACCGTGCCTACCCCGCCGCGCGGGCGTGCCCCCGCGGCCCCGCAGGGCCGCCCTCCTGCGCCCGCAGGCGCAAAGCCGCGCCG
>CAYOYK010000061.1:0-13669 GCA_964408185.1 uncultured Oscillospiraceae bacterium
ATCCGCGAACTTGGACAGCTTGCTGGTGGGAATGGTGATCTTGTTGTCACCGAACAGGGCCACAACGTCCTTGCCCTCTTTTTCCAGCCTGACGTTGAAGATGTTCATCTGCGGGCTGCCGATGAAGCCGGCCACAAACAGGTTGGCGGGATAATCGTACAGGTTCTGCGGGCTGTCCACCTGCTGCACAAAGCCGTCCTTCATGACCACGATGCGGGAGCCCATCGTCATGGCCTCGGTCTGGTCATGGGTAACGTAGATGAAGGTGGTCTGCAGGCGCTGATGCAACTTGGTGATCTCGGTACGCATGGTGACGCGCAGCTTCGCGTCCAAGTTGGACAGAGGTTCGTCCATCAGGAATACCTTGGGCTCGCGCACGATGGCGCGGCCGAGGGCAACGCGCTGGCGCTGGCCGCCGGACAGAGCCTTGGGCTTACGGTTGAGCAGATGGAAGATATCCAAAATTTTGGCGGCTTCTTCTACGCGCTGCTTGATCTCCGCCTTGGGGGTCTTGCGGAGCTTCAGGCCGAAGGCCATGTTGTCGTAAACGGTCATATGCGGATACAGGGCGTAGTTCTGGAACACCATAGCGATATCGCGATCTTTGGGAGCCACGTCGTTAACCAGTTTGTCGCCGATGAAAAGCTCGCCGCTGGAGATTTCCTCCAAGCCGGCGACCATGCGCAGGGTGGTGGACTTACCGCAGCCGGAAGGGCCGACCAAAACGATAAACTCCTTGTCCTCAATTTCAAGGCAAAAGTCGCTGACAGCGGTGACGTTACCGGCGTAGATTTTATAGATGTGGTTCAGAGATACGCTTGCCATAAGTGTAATTTCCCCCTTTGGTTATAATTTGGACGCTGACGACGGTATGCGTCTTACTGCTTGTATTATAGCGTTGCCCCGCCAAAAATGGAATAGCGCAAATCGCCAAAGATTCTTTGGATACTTTGTACGCAATGTACACGATGGACATTTTTATACCGCATCGTCCGTCACGGATCGTGCAGTGCCTCTACGGGCGGCATGCGGCTGGCGTGCAGCGCGGGCGCTACACCGAAGCCCAGCCCTACCGCGGCCGACGCGGCCGTAACCAGCAGCACGTCCCGCACCCGCACCATCGGCGATAGCCCGATGGACACCCCCGCCAGCGCGATGATCGCCAGTCCGGCCAGTACGCCCAGCACGCCGCCCACGCAGGCGTATACCAGCGCCTCGGCCAGAAACATCCGGCAGATCTGTCCCTCGGTGGCCCCCATGGCCTTCATCATGCCGATCTCCCTGCGCCGCTCGCGCACGGATACCAGCAGAATGTTCATCACCCCGACTCCGCCCACCAGCGTGCAAATCACCGCGACCCACGCGAGCACATCCATAAAGATGCCCATGACGTTGTCCGCGGCGTCGATTTGAAGCTGCATGGTCGTCGCCTGCGCCTGCCGCCCCTCCCGCGCCAGCAGCGCCGATACGGCCGCGTTGGCAGTCGTCGCCGGTCTGCCGCCCTTCGGAACCGAGAGCGTCAGCTCGTGCACCGTGCTGCCCGCCAGCTCGCAGTAGACCTCGATGGGCACATAGAGCGTCAGCGCGTCGCCAAGCAGCGTAAGCTGGTTGATCTGCCGCACGCTGCCCACCGCCGTAAAAAGCCGTCCGCCCAGCGAAACGCGCGGCGGCGCGTCTCCGTCAAAGCGCAAATTCAGCGCCGCGGCCAGCTCCTCGCAGACCAGCACGCTGCGCGAGCCTCGCAGCCATTCCGCGGGCAGCAGCGCGCGCCCGTCGCACAGGCGCATTTCCATCAGCTCCAAATAGCGCGGCTCGCATCCCACCGCGATTGCCTCCGCCGTTTGCGCGCCATGGCCGACCGTCGCGGGCCAATAGCCCTGCTCGGTCGCCGGCGTATCCAGCGCGGCGGCAAGCAGCTCCCCGTCGCCATGCAGCAGACGTGAGCCCTCCGCCGCCGTCAGCCACACCCGGTCGATGCCCAGCCGCGACATCTCGTAAGCCATTTGGCTTTTGCCCGCGTCGCCCAGCGTCAGCACCGCCAGTATCGCTCCGATGCCGATCGCCATGCCCAGCACCGTTAGAAATGAACGCAAAGGCGCGGTAACGATGCTGCGCAGGCTCAGCCGCCACAGGTCAAGCCGCTTCATCGCTTGCGCTCCTTCACGGACGCTCCGGCGACAAGACGGCTCTCGTTGGGCGCAAGGATCACGCTCTCGCCCAGCAGCGCGTCCGGAGCGAGCACCCAGTCCGCGTCGCGTCGGCTTGCATCCACGCGCTCCTCGTACGCCTTGCCCTCCCGCACGATCCATACCGTGCCCCGGCTTGTCAGCGCTGCAATCGGCACAACGGGAACATTTTCCTGTACGGAAAGCAGCAGGTCAAGCTCGGCGGAGCTGCCCGCGCGAAGATCGGCCCCCTCGCTTACATCAAACACAAGCGTTTGCACATATACGCCAAGGCCGTCGTCCCACACGGGCTCGCCAAAAGCGCACAGCGTCGCCTCGGCAGACGCTCCCTCCTGCGTTGCAATCGCGCGCATGCCCAAGCTCAGCTCCGCGCAGGACGAGAGCGACTGCACGGTGGTCGCCTGCCAGCCGGGCTGGTACACCGTCATCGCAACCGCGCCCGCCGCCGCCGCCGCGCCGGATTGCATATACACCTGTCCGACAATTCCGCCCTGCGGGGCGCGTATCTGCTTGGCACGGATCGCCAGCCTGCATTCCTCCGCGCGCGCCAGCAGCTCCAGCTCGTCCGCGCCGCCAAGCGCCTTCAGCGCCGCCGCCGAGTCCGGGTTGACCGCGCTTGCCCACGCGCTCCTCGCCTCGTCCCCTTCCGCCTGCATACGGGCGAGCGCGCGCAGTGTCTCCTCCTCAACGGAGGTATCCAAACGAAGCAGCAGTTGTCCCTCCGCGACCTGATCTCCCTGCCGCACGCAGACCTCGGCCACGCGCCCCGCCGTCCAAGCGACCACGGGCGTCTCCATGCGGCGCGTCACCGTACCCGCCAGCGACTGCACCGCGACCAGCCTGCCCGTCTGGACGGGGGCTGTTTCCACCGCGACTCGCGGCGTAATGGGCAGCACAAAAAGCACGGCTGCTGTGATCGCCGTGAATCCCAGCAGCCATAACGAAGCAACCGTCCTGCGCATCGCACGCCCTCTTTCACACGAGATAGGGCTATTTTTTCGTGCGACGCGCCGTTTACGCGTGGGAAAGCCTAGCAAAAACCGACCGAGGATGTGCGTCGTCCCCGCCTGAGGTCACGCCGCCCCGACCCTCCGAAGCGCGCTTTACCGGCTGATGCTCTGCCCAATCTGCTGGCGGGTCATGCGGATATCCGTGAGCTTCTCGCTGATGGAGCGGTCCATCTGCGCCAGCACCTCGTCCAGATGGGCGTACACGTCCTGATAGAGCTTCTCGATCTCATCCTGCGTGCCTTGACGGATTTCCTCTGCCTCCATCTGCGCGCGAGCCATGACTTCCTGCTCGCTAACCAGCTGGGCGGCGTGCGCCTCGGCCTCCGCCACCATCTGCCGGGCCTGCTCCTGCGCGGCCTTGAGCATATCCTGCGATTTCTTTTGCGCGTTGGCCATGGCCTGCTGCGCCTGCGTGTTGGCCTCGCCAATGGTGTGGTTGGCGCGCATGTTGGCCTCGGCCTTGGTCTGCTCGGCGATATCCCGCGCCTCGCTGATGATGCTGGCTTGATTTTGTATGATGCCCTCGGCGGCGGTGATATCCGCGGGCATATCGGCCAAAATCTCGCGCACGATCTGACGGCAGCGATCCCGCTCCACCATGCACAGGTTGCTCAGCGGCACCTTTTTGCCGGCGGACAGCAGGTTATCCAGCTCGTCGAAGAGTGCGTAGGTACGTTGCTGCATTTAGCGTTCCTCCTTATTGGGCGCGTAGGCCGCGCGGACGTCCTCCACGATTGCGGCAGGCACAAGGCTTGTAAAATCCCCCCCGAAGGAGGCGATCTGCCGCACCGCGCTGGAGCTGATATAGGCATAATTGGGCGCGGTCATCAAAAAAAGCGTCTCCACATCGGGGGCGAGCTGATGATTGATCTGCGCCATTTGGAACTCGCTCTCAAAATCCGTCACCGCGCGCAGGCCGCGCAGCACAATGCGCGCATGCCGCCTGTGCATGTAATCCACCAGCAGGCCGTCGAAGCAATCCACCCGCACGTTGGGCAAATGGCCGCAGGCCTTGTGGAGCATCTCCATGCGCTGCTCCACGGAGAACAGGCCATGCTTGTCCGTGTTGTTGAGCACCGCCACCACCACCTGCGGGAAGAGCCCGCTGGCACGCTCGATCAAGTCCACATGGCCCAGCGTTACGGGATCGAAGCTGCCGGGGTATACGCACAAGCCGTCCATCAGACCAAACCTCCTTGATAGCGATAAAAATGCACGCCCGTATCACGGTATGTCCGCTCGCTGACCAACTGAAACGCCTCCGGCGGAGCGGGCGCGGCGGATTTGTCGTGCTCGATCACCAGCAGGCAGTCGGGCTCCAGCAGCCGCGCGTCCGCCATGGCGGCGCACATCGCGCCGGTATCGGTCATGCGATAAGGCGGGTCCAAAAAAACCAGCGAGAACGTCGCACCGTCGCCCTGCAGGCGCTGCACAGCCCTGCGCCAATCCGCCCGGATAACGGTAATTTGCGCATCAAAACCCAGTTTATGCACATTGCGGGCAATCACGGCGATGGGCTCCTGCGCGCAATCGCACAGCGTCGCGTGCTCCGCGCCCCGGCTGACGGCCTCCAAGCCCAGCGCGCCGCTTCCCGCGAACAAATCCAGCACGCGCGCGCCCTCCACCTGCCCCTGCATGATGTTGAACAGCGCCTCGCGCACCTTGTCCTGCGTGGGACGGGTCTCGTCGCCTCTTGGCGCGAAGATCGTGCTGCCGCGCGCGCTCCCGGCAATAATGCGCATGCTTGCTCCTTTAGATAAGCTGTTCGGGCTCTTTGCGGGCACGCTCGCGGCGCTCGCGCTGCTGCTTGCGCTTCATGCGGCGCTGGCTGGCCACGATGCCCGTGTGAACGCGCGCGCGCAGGCTCTCGCCCCGCGCGTAGCCAAGGCCGTAGCCAAGCGGCGCAACCAGCACCCACAGCGGCGCAAGGCGCTCGACCCACAGCGAGGCCGTAGCGCCCAGCTGCGAGCCCACGCTGACAAAGGGCATGACCATCGCGCGCGCGACAATGCGCAGGATGATGTAGGCGGTAATGCCGCTGCCCGTTTGGTAGTAGCCAAGCGCGTCGCCAAACTCGGTCTGGCGCATAAACGCCTGCACCCAGCTGGGCATGCCGCCCGGCGTGTACAAAACGGGCTGAACCGTCAGCGCGTAGGCCAGCGTCACAGCCACAAAGGGCAGAGACGCGATCACCGCGATATAGTGGCCCTTGAGCGGGTGATACCCGGCAGCCTCCTCCTCGGCGGCAAGCGGCTTGCCCTGCTCGCGGCGCTCGTAGGCAATCTCGGCATTGGCAGCCTCAGCCTCGCCGCGCTGCATGCCCTGATTGTACAGGTAGTAGCCCACCACAAACACAACCACCGCGTTGGATATCACGCAGAGCCAAAGCGCGTTAAAGTTGAGCATAATGCACAGCGCAAAATATAGCAGCGTGGCCAAAAAAATGTTGAGCATCAGCTTGACTCCGAGCTTGCGGGCCTGTTTGCCGTGCCAGTTGCCATACAAGAGCGGCTTGGCGACGATCTGCGCGGTCTTTTTCTTGTTCTTTTGCATCCAGCTTCCTCCCGTCTCCATGATACTGGGAGCATTGTATCAGAAAACGTCCGGTTTTTCAACGGTTGAGTCGATGTACCTGCGCGGCACGCGCGCGGTCACGGCCAGAAGCACCTCGTAGCTGATGGTATCGCACCACGAGGCCAGCATTTCCGCGTCGATGGTCTGCTCGCCCTGACGACCGATGAGCACCACCTCGTCCCCCACCGATACGCCGGGGATCTCCGTCACGTCCAGCATGGTCTGGTCCATGCACACGCGGCCGACCACATTTGCCATTTGCCCGCGCACAAGCATCTTGGCGCGGTTGCTGCCCGCGCGATGGTACCCGTCGCCGTAGCCCACGGCCACGGTCGCCACGCGCATATCGCGCGGCGCGGTAAATGTGCGGCCGTAGCTGACGGTGGCTCCGGCGGGAATTTCCTTGACGTGGACGACCTCCGTTACCCAGCGCAGCGCGCGCTGGAACGCCAGATCGGTTTTGACCGGAGGATAGCCGTACAGCGATACGCCCTCGCGGACGCAATCAAAATACGCTTCGGGGAAGATCAGCTCCGCGGCGCTGTTGGCGACGTGGCAGCACAGCCCCGCCGGAAAGAACGCGCGCAGCCGCTTGAAGCGCTCCAGCTGCTCGCGGGTGAAATCGTTCACCCTGCCCTGCTTGGCCAACGCGTCCGCATCGGCAAAATGAGTGTATATCCCCGTGGGGCGCACACGCGGGCAGCGCGCGAGGGCCTCCGCCAGCGCGCGGGCCTCCTCCTCGGTGCGCAGGCCGATGCGGCCCATGCCGGTATCCAGCTTGATGTTGACCAGCGCGTCCTTGCCAAGCTCCTGCGCCAGCTCGTCCAGATACTCCACCGTGGGCACGTCGAACACGGTCTGCGTCAGGTCGTTCAGGATGGCGGGCTCGGCGGCGCGCTGCGTGGCCGCGCCCAGAACAAGGATTTGACACGCGATCCCGCACTCGCGCAGGCGGACGCCCTCCTCGCAAAGCGCGACCGCCAAGCGGTCCGCGCCCTCGTGCACGACCGTGCGCGCCACCTGCTGCATGCCATGCCCGTACGCGTCGGCCTTTACCACAGGCATGACCCGCACGCCTTTCGGCATGCGGGCAGCCAATGTATGATAGTTATGCTTGATGGCTCCCAGGTCAACGACGACCTCGTTTTGACGAATCATTTTGCACTCTCCCGTCACAGGGCTTGTATGTCCTCCTGCGTGAGGAGCTTAACGCCCGCCTCGTTCAGCGCCTGCACCGCCTCATCCGGCTTGTCCACGCGGAGGATGATGAGCGCGCTGCCGCTGGAGCTGCGCACAAAGCTGTACAGGTATTCCAGCGTTACCCCGCGCGACGACAGCGCGCGGAGCGCCTTGGCCAGCCCGCCCGGCTCATCCGCCACGGAGACGGCCAGCACGTCCGACAGCTTAACGGTGTAGCCCGCCTCGGTGATAAGCTGATAGGCGCGCTCGTAATCCGGCGTGATACCGCGCAGAATGCCAAAGTCCGTGGTATCCGCCACCATCAGGCTGACCAGATCAATGCCGTGATCGCCCAGAAGGGTTGTAAAATCCGCCAGTTTTCCGGGCGTGTTCTCAAGAAATACAGAAAGCTGCTTGACCGACATGGAAACCCCTCCTTGTTACAGCTTGCGGTTATCAATCACGCGCACGGCCTTGCCCTCGCTGCGCGGCAGCGTGCCGGGCTGGCAGAGCTTGACCTTGGCGTGGATCAGCGCGTAGGAGCTGAGCGCGTTTGTAATCTTCTGCCCCAAGGACTCAATATCCTTCACGGTGTCGCTCATCATACTGGGAGAAAGCTCCACCTGCACCTCGATGGTATCCAGCGCGCCCACGCGATCGACCAGAATTTGATAGTGCGGCTCGATGCCGGGCACCTGCAAAAGCGCGTGCTCGATCTGGCTGGGGAACACGTTCACGCCGCGAATAATCAGCATATCATCCGTGCGGCCCATTACGCGGCCCATCCGCAAATGCGTTCGCCCGCAGGGGCAAGGCTCGTCCGTCAGGCTGGTCAGATCGTGCGTGCGATAGCGCAGCAGCGGCATGCCATGCTTGGTGAGCGTGGTGAATGTCAAATCCCCGCGCTCGCCCATGGGCAGAGGCTGATCGTCCTTGCCAATGATTTCCGGCAGGAAATGATCCTCCCAGATGTGCATGCCCTGCTTGCACATGCACTCGACGGATACGCCGGGGCCCATGACCTCGCTGAGGCCGTAGATGTTGATCGCGTCGATGCCCAGCATGGCCTCGATGCGGTCGCGCATTTCCTCCGTCCAAGGCTCCGCGCCGAAAATCCCGCTCTTGAGCTTGAGCCGATCCAGCGTTACGCCCGCGCGCTGAAGGCTCTCGGCCAAGTTGAGCGCGTAGGACGGGGTGCAGCAGAGCGCGGTCGCGCCCAGATCCTCCATGAGCATGAGCTGACGGGCCGTGTTGCCGCCGCTCATGGGCACGACGCTCGCGCCGACGCGCTCCGCGCCGTAATGCGCGCCCAAGCCGCCCGTGAACAGGCCGTAGCCGTAGCTGACCTGCACGATATCCTTTTTGCCGATATGCGCCGCGTACATGGCGCGCGCCATCAGCTCCGCCCAGCGGTCGATATCCCCGCTGGTGTAGCCCACCACGGTCGGCTTGCCCGTGGTGCCGCTGGACGCGTGGATACGTGAGATCTCGCTCTGCGGCACGGCGAAAAGCCCGAAGGGGTAATTATCGCGCAGGTCTTTTTTTTCGGTGAAGGGCAAGAGCACGATGTCCTGCACGCCGTGAATATCCTTGGGCGTAACGCCCATCTGCTGCATTTTTTCACGGTAGAAGGGGACGCTCTCATACACGCGGCGCACTACGTCCTTCAGCCGCTCGTCCTGCAAGGCGCGAAGCTGCTCGCGCGGCATACGTTCCATGGTGGGATTCCAAATCATCGATTCCATAGCGGAAAATCTCCTTATGCTTGAAGTGTCTCCCGCCCCAGCTCAAACGCCCGAATGTTCACGGGCAGCAGCTTGCGGGGCAGGCAGAGGGCAATGGCTTGCTTCCACTGCTCCTCCGTAAACTCCAAGTGCCTGGACAGCATGCCCAAAAGCACCAAATTCACCACCTTTTGATTGCCCGCCTTATGGGCGAGCGCCAGCGCGTCCACACCCTCGACCGTTTGCGAGGCGAACGCGTCCAGCGGATGATCGGGGTACGCGACCTGCCCGGTCACAACGGGCATGGGCGCGATCTCCTGCGTGTTGACAATCAGCACCCCGTTCGGCTTGAGGTACGATTGGGCCCGCGCGGCTTCGAGCGCCTCAAAGGCGATCAGAAAATCAGCCTCGCCGGGCGTAACCAGAGGCGCAAGAACCTGATCGCCCGCGCGGACGTGCGTAATCACGCTGCCGCCGCGCTGGCTCATGCCATGCACCTCGCTGACCTTGACGTTTTGCCCCGCATCCATGGCAAGGCGACCCAAAATCTTGCTGGCAAGCAGTGTTCCCTGCCCGCCCACGCCGACGATGACCAGATCGAAACGCTTCATCATTGGTCGCCTCCCTCGTGGATGGCCGCAAACCTGCACACCTGCGCGCACATGCCGCAGCCGATGCACAGCGACGGATCGATGGATACGCCTCCGGCCGAGCGCACAAGCGCCGGGCAGCTCAGCTTCATGCAAGCGCCGCAGTTCTTGCAGCCGTCGATGCGGAAGGGCGTATAGGCCTTCTTTTCCAGCAGGGCGCAGGGGCGGCGCGCGATGATCACGCTTACGGCCTCGCGGGCGGTTTCCTCGCACAGGGCTTGCTCGGCGGCGGCCAGATCAAACGGATCGACCACGCGCACGTGCTGCACGCCGCAGGCCGCGCAGAGAGCCTCCAAGTTGAGCATCGGGGCGGGCTCGCCGTGAATGTCCTTTCCGGAGGCCGGGTTCTGCTGGTGTCCGGTCATGCCGGTAATGCGGTTATCCAAAATCACCACGGTGATGGTGGTCTGGTTGTACACCGCGTCGATCAGCGACGTTATGCCGCTGTGGATAAATGTGCTGTCGCCCAGCACGGCCACGGTCTGGCGGCTGAAAGCCTTGCCCTGCGCACGTTCCGCGCCGTTGGCCATGCCGATGGACGCGCCCATGCACAGGCACGCGTCCATGGCGGAAAGCGGTGGCAGCGCGGCCAGCGTGTAGCAGCCGATATCGCCCATCACGCGGAGCTTGAGCTTGTTGAACACATAAAACATCCCGCGGTGAGGGCAGCCCGGACAGAGCACGGGCGGACGGCCGGGCAGATCGGCGTTTGCCTTGGGCGCGGGCTCGGCCGCGCCAAACGCCTGCCGGATGCGCTGTACGCTCAGCTCGCCCTGCAAGCCCGTGTAGCGTTTGCCCTCCATGACAATCCCAGCGGCGGCAACATCCTTTTCGATCAGACCCTCCAGCTCCTCAACCACGACGAGCTTATCCACCTGTCCGGCAAAATCGGCAATCATCTGCATGGGCAGCGGATAGACCATGCCCAGCTTGAGCACGCTCGCCTCCGGCAGCGCCTCGCGCACATATTGATAGCACGCGCCGCTTGTAAGAATCCCCAGCTTTTTGCCGCGCCATTCCACGCGGTTGATGGGCATCTGGTTGACGGCCTCGCGCAGGAAGTCCTCGCGCTTTTCCACCACGACATGGCGCTTGATGGCCATGCCCGGCATCATGACGTACTTCATGGCGTCCTTTTGGTAGGACTTTACGCCCGCCTCCTCGCGCTCGGCCAGAGTTACGGCGCTGCGCGCGTGGGCGATGCGGGTGGTCAGCCGCACAAACACCGGGGTATCCAGCTTCTCGCTCAGCTTGAAGGCCAAAGCGGTATAATCCTTGCACTCCTGACTGTCGGCAGGCTCCAGCATGGGCATGTGCGCGGCGCGCGCGTAATAGCGGCTGTCCTGCTCGTTTTGGCTGCTGTGCATGGCGGGATCATCCGCGCAAACAACAACCATGCCGCCGTTGATCCCCGTATAGGCCGCCGTAAACAGCGGGTCGGCCGCCACGTTCACGCCTACGTGCTTCATGCAGGTCATGGCCCGCGCACCCGCCATCGCCGCGCCAAAGGCGACCTCGGAGGCGACCTTCTCGTTTGCGCTCCACTGGCAGTTGATCTCCGGATAGGTCGCCGCGCACTCGGTAATCTCGGTGCTGGGCGTGCCGGGATAGCTTGTCACAACCGATACTCCGGCCTCCCACGCGCCGCGCGCCACGGCCTCGTTACCCAGCATCAGCTGCCGGGATTGTTCCGCGTCCGTCATGCTTCGTCCTCCCCCATCCGGCCCCAAAACGGCCGGGCGGTTATGCCTCGGTATCAGCCTCGCCAAGGCTTGGCCACCCAAGGTTTGATCGGTAGTATAGCACAACGGTGCTGCAAAGGGAAGTATTCGCTATGTTCTTTCGCGCGGCCGTTTTTCGCCCAAAACAGACAACGGGCGGGTCGGCTTTCGCCAAACCCGCCCGGAGAGCTTGCGGTGCGTCTATTCTTTCCCCGTCAGCTTTTGATAAATCTTGACATACTCGCCTGCGGAATGCGCCCACGAGTAGTCGCCCTCCATGCCACGCTTTTGCAGCGAGGCCACCACGTCGCGCTTGTTCTGGTAGTAGTACAGCGCGCGGCGGATAACCGCCAGCATGTCGTGCGCGTTGTAATTGAGGAAGGTGAAGCCGTTTCCGTCGCCGGAGTATTCGTTGTAGCTGAGCACGGTGTCGCGCAGTCCGCCGGTTTCGCGCACGATGGGCACCGTGCCGTAGCGCATGGAGATTAGCTGGCTCAAGCCGCAGGGCTCAAACAGGCTGGGCATGAGGAAGAAATCCGCGCCCGCGTAGAGCTTGTGCGCCAGCTCGTGATCCATGGCAAAGCGCGCCGCCATCTGACCGCGATACTGCTGCTCGGCCCAGCTGAACAGGTTGGTGTACCGCGCGTCGCCCTGACCCAGCACCGCGAGCTGCACCCTCTCGCCCATGATCTCAGGCAGGACGCAATCCACCAAGTCGAGGCCCTTCTGGTTGGACAGGCGGCCCACCATGGCGATCAGCGGGATGTCCGGGTCCGCCTCAAGGGACAGATCCTGCTGCAGGCGGCGCTTGTTCTCCGCTTTGCCGGACAGATCCTCCAGCGAGTAGTTGGCGTAGATCTGCCGATCGGTCGCCGGGTTGTAATCCTCCACGTCAATGCCGTTCAGCACGCCGTACAGGCTGTCCTTGCGCGCGCGGATGAGCCCGTCCAGCCGTTCGCCGTAATAGGAGGTGGTGATCTCCTCGGCGTAGCTGGGGCTCACGGTGGAGATGACGTCGCTGTATACCAAGCCGGCCTTCATAAAGTTGGCGCAGCCGAAGCATTCCAGTTTATCGCTGCTCCACAGCCCCTCGCCGAGGCCCAGCACGTCCTGCACCTCTTTGATGCCGAAAATGCCCTGATATTGCAGGTTGTGGATGGTAAACATGGTGCGGATGCCCGCGTAGAACGGCAGGTGCGCGTACTGGATCTTGAGCAGCGCGGGGATCATGCCGCTTTGCCAGTCGTGCGCGTGGAGCACATCCGGCCGGAAGTCCAATAGCGGCAGCGCGTTCAGCACCGCGCGGGCAAAAAACCCGTAGCGCTCGTACTCATCGCCGCCCAAGCCGTAGATGTAAGGGCGTCCGAAGTAGTACTTGTTATCAAGGAAATAGTAGGTCACGCCGTCCTTCTTGAGCATCAGCACGCCGCAGTACTGCCTGCGCCAGCCCAGCTGCACCTCAAAGTGCAGCGCAAAGCTCATTTGCTCCTGCCACTTTTGGGCGATGGCTGTGTACATGGGCAGGATCACGCGCACGTCGTGGCCCTGCTTGGCCAGCACGGGCGCAAGCGAACCCACCACGTCCGCCAGACCGCCCGTTTTGACAAAGGGAACGCATTCGCTGGCTGTAAAGAGGATATTCATCAGGCAACACTCCTTTGTTGTTTGCTCGCGCGCGGCGCGAATCGCAGGCCCGCGATCAGATGGTCATGTTTTTGGAAATCACGATGGGGTACGAGCTGGGGCCGATCAGTCTGCCGCCCGTGCGCACCACAGCCTGCTTGTCGAGAATGCAGTTTTCCAGCTGCGCCCCGGCCTCGATGTGTCCGTCCTGCATGATGATGCAGTTTTTCACCGATGCGCCCTTGTCGATCTTCACGCCGCGGAAGAGCACGCTGTGATCCACCGTGCCGTCGATAATGCAGCCGTCGGCAAAGAGCGAATCAACCACCTTGGCGTTATCCAGATAGCGGGCCGGCATTTCGTCGCGCACCTTGGTGTACACGGGGCGATCGGGCCTGAACAGCTTGTGGCGGATGCCGGTATCCAGCATGTCCATGTTAAATTGGAAATAGCCCTGCACGCTGTCCATGCGGAAGCACACATCCTTGTACTCATAGGCGTTGACCCGCATGCCCGCGTCCCTGATCATCCGCTGGATCACGTCCCGCACCAAGTCGTGATAGCCGTGCGCCGCGCCGCGGTCCAGCAGCTCGACGAGCAGCTCCTTGCGCAGAATCATCGCGTCCATAAATGTGTACGGCAGGCGCGGCTCGGTGGGGTCGATCTCGATATCGGTGACAAGCCCATCCTGATCCAAATCGATATAGGTGCCGTATTCGGGGCGCTGCATGGCGGGATCCCGCGTGTACATGATGGTGATGTCCGCGCCGCTCTGCTGGAAGGCCTCGTAAAAGGGCCGGAAGTCCGGGTTGTAGATGATCAGCGAGTTGCAAATCATTACATATTCCTGCTTGCTGCGGCGCAGGTACCCCATGTTGGAGTGCAGCGCGTCCAGCGAACCGTTGTACACGCCCACGTTCTCGCGGGTGAGGAAGGGCGGCAGGATGTACAGGCCGTCGTTTTTGCCGTGCAGATCCCACTCCTTGCCGCTGCCCAGATGGT
>CAYOYK010000062.1:0-13580 GCA_964408185.1 uncultured Oscillospiraceae bacterium
CTCTCTCCCGACCAATTCCTCGCTGACTTTTTCACTGATCATTGACACCCGAACATTTTTTCTTATTAGAAATCCAAAACAAATCGTTGACAGAAGATCAAATGGGTGCTATAATGCCAAATGTCGCCGATTGAGCGGCACATGACGCGGGGTAGAGCAGTTTGGTAGCTCGTCGGGCTCATAACCCGGAGGTCGTGGGTTCAAGTCCCACCCCCGCAACCATTTTGGCTCCGTAGCTCAGTTGGCTAGAGCATTCGGTTCATACCCGGAGTGTCATTGGTTCGAGTCCAATCGGAGCCACCATCATCGTTTAACACATGCAATAGAACCCGTTCGGGCAACCGAGCGGGTTTCTTGTTGTATTCATCGCGTGTTGGATAAGGGCCGAAGCGAACGGCCCTCCCAGTATATATACGAAGCCCAGCCCATCCCGCGGCGCTTCCTACAGCGAATCCTCAAAGCGTTCCATTGCCACGTTTGTTTCGCCGAAAATCTCCTTTGTAAAGCTGTCCGGGTACGGCTGCTGATATACTACGCGCCGGATGCCGGCGTTGACGATCATCTTAGCGCATACTGAGCACGGCTGATGCGTGCAGTAGAGCGTTGCGCCGTCTACGCTGATGCCCAGCTTTGCCGCCTGCAAAATGGCGTTTTGCTCCGCGTGAATGGCATAGCACACCTCCGCGCGCGTGCCGGAGGGGATGTTCTGCTTGCGCCGCATGCACTCGCCGCGTTCCTTGCAGGTGCGCATTCCGGCGGGCGCGCCGTTGTAGCCGGTGGTCATGATCCGCTTGTCCTTCACGATTACCGCGCCGATGTTGCGGCCCTCCACAAAGCAACTGGACCATTCGGCGATCAGGTACGCCATCTTCATGAACCGGGCATCCCATTTATCCATCTTGATCCCCTCTTCTTGAACAATGAAAACATTTTAGCACAGATTTTCCCCAAAAGATAGGGGTGCGCGCAAAGCCGCGCGCATAGGCTTGGGCGGAGGGGATCGCTTGAAAGTCGCCATTGGCACCGCCGCCACGGAAACCATCCGCCTCACAGGGGTGAACGCCATTGTGCGCGCGCTGGGCCTTGCTCTGCGCATCGTGCTCTCCCGCCTGCTGGGCGCGGAGGCGATGGGCGTAATGGAGCTGAGCGGCGGCATCCACATGCTGTTTATCACGCCGCTGACAAGCGGGCTGCCCGTGGCCGTCAGCCGCCTGACCGCCAAGGAGCGTGAGAAGGGCGGCGCGCTTTACGCCGGACTGTGGCTTGTCCGGCGGCTGTGCTGGCTGTGCATTCCAGCCATGCTGCTGCTCATTCCCCCGCTGGCCCGTTGGATGGGCGACGCGCGCGTGCTGCCGGCGCTGTATCTCAGCGTGCCTTGCGTGCTGATACTCGGCTATTCGGCCGTATACAACGGCTACTGCTTTGGTACGGGGCAATCGTGGCTGCCTGCCGGCTCCGAGCTGCTTGAGCAAGCGGCGCGGTGCGCCATCGCGGTGACGCTGATCCTCCTGTTGCGCGGGCTGACGGTATCATGGGCGGCGGCGGTACCCGTGTTCGCCACCATGATCGCCGAGCTACTGGGCCTGTGCTTTGTGCTGCGGCAGCTCCGACCGCCGACGGCAACACGCCTGCCCGACCGCGCGGTCACGGGCCGGATTGTTCGGCTCGCCGCGCCCCTGACGCTCACTCGACTTGTGACCACAATGCTGCGCTCCGCCATGGCGATCCTGATTCCGCTTCGCTTGCAGGCCTCCGGGCTGCCCGTCGCCGAGGCGACCGCGCGGCTTGGCATGCTCAACGGCATGGTGATTCCCGTCACGATGCTGCCCTGCGTATTCACAAGCGCGCTTTCCATGGTGATGCTGCCGCGCTTCGCTCAAGCGGAGGCCGACCGCGCGCGGCTGGGCGCGCTGTCCCTGCGCGTGCTGGGCAGCGGAACAGCCGTCTGGCTGCTGTGTGCGGGAGCAATCGCGCTGCTGTCCCCGTTTCTCGCCTCCGCCGTCTATCGCTTACCGGAGCTGAGCCCGCTGTTCCGCGCCGCCTGTCCGCTGGTGGCGCTGTCATCCTGCAACCACGCGCTCGCCGGAATCATCGCGGGGCTGGGCAAGCAAAAGCAGGGCATGCCCGCGAGCCTCTGCTCGTCTGTGCTTGCCCTGCTGCTGACCTATTGGCTGACGGCTCTGCCTCCCTTGAGGCTGTACGGCGCAGTGATCGCCGCGACGGCAGAGCTTGCGCTGCTGACCGCGTGGAACGCGTGCGTGCTGCTGCGCGCGCTCCGCAGGCTCAAGCGCGGCTGATGTGGTAGATTCTGTCCAGCTCCTCCGTGGGCGCTCCGTCCGGCCCATACACGATCAGCGGAGGCTCCCAGAGGAGCTGCGGCCTTGCGTTTTTCGCGGCCTCGATCAGCAGCAAATAGGGCGCGTCCGCCGCGTGCGCGCAGACCATGCGCACGCGCTTAGGCTCCAGCCGACAGGCGCGAAGCCCGTCGCAGAGCTCCAAAAACCGCGGTGCGGGGAAGCAAAGCGTCATCCGGCCATGGTTGCGCAGGATGGCACTGCCCGCGCGCAGAAAGGCGTCCAGATTGCCGGCCGTCTCGTGACGCGCCGTCGCCAGCGTCTCGGAGGGATTGACCAGCGCGCTCTCCCGCTTGCCATAGGGCGGGTTGCACACCACAGCGTCGGTCTGCTCGCAGCCCAGCAGCGCGGGCGCGTCAAGCACATCGGCGCAATGCGTTTGCACTCGCCCCTGCAAGCCGTTCAAGCGCATGGTCCGCGCCGCCATATCCGCCATGCCCGGCTGGAGCTCGATCGCGTGAAAAACCGTATCGTCTCGCTTGGCGCTGAGCAGCACGCACAGAATGCCCGTGCCCGCGCCCAGATCCGCCACCCTCTCGCGCGGCCGCAGACGGGTATAATCCGCCAGCAGCACCGCGTCCATGCCAAAACGGAAGCCGTCCGGGTGCTGAATGATACGCAGGCCCTTGTATTGCAGGTCGTCCACCCGTTCGCCGGGCTTGAGCGTCGCTTCCATATCAGCTGCCCTGTATCGTGAGATAGCTGCGCAGGCAGTACCCCGTAAACTCGTCTATCGAGACCATCAGCCAAGTGTCCCCCACCATCAGCACGTTCACCTGCTCCCCGGACGCAATGTCCGTAAGGGCGTCGCTCTGCACGCTGCATTGCGCGTACATCGTCAGCGTGGCGACGCCGCTGGGCAGCGTGCACACTGCGGTCGTTTTTTGAAGCACGGCCGCGAGGGTCGGATCGAGGATAAGCTGGGCGATAGTCACGGGCGTTGGCGTAGCCGTGGCCGTGGATGCGGCCGTCGTCTGCTCGGAGGTCGCCGGGGCAGCCGTCGGCGCGGCGGTCGCGCCGCCCGCCGGGTTGGCGACGGACAGATACGCGCTCTGCGCATAGCCGACCGAATCGCTGTACTGCACCTTCCACCACGCGCCGTCTTGGCTGAGCACGGTCACGCTGGCATACTGAGGAATGGCGCACAGAATCGTGCTGCCGGCCTGAGGCTGCATGCGCAAGTTCAGCGAGCCCTGCGCCGTCGTCACCCACGCGGTGGTCGTCCCGCCCGATTGCGCCGTGCCGGTCAGCGTGCCAAAGCTGAGGAACTGGCTTTGCACATATCCGGCGTAAGCGCCATAGATCACGCCGCACCACACGCTGCCGCGCTGGGTAACGGTGACGGTGGCGTACTGCGGAACGGTTGTGAGAATGTAGCTGCCGTTTTGCGGCAGGCTGCGCAGGTTGAGCGAGCCGGAGGTGGTAGACACCCACGCCGTCTCCGTACCCGAAGCCGCCGCAGCGGTGGGTGTGGCCGTCGCGCCGGACGCGGCCGTCGCCGGGGTATTTGTCGCCGGGGCGGGCGTGGCTGTCGCCGCTTCGGCCGTTGATTGCAGCAGTAGGAAGTGCGTCATCACATAGCCATACTGGCCGTTGTAGCTGATGTAGCACCACGTCGCGCCCTGCGTGTGCACCACCACAGTCGCGTACTGCGGAATGCGGGCCAGAATCTGGCTGCCGGAGGCGGGTTCGAGCCGCAGGTTCAGCGAGCCGGACGCGGTGTTCACGGTCGCGGAGGAGGCTCCCGTCGAGGTTGACGTCGTGGCGGAAGGCGTGCCGGAGGCCGTATCGGCAAACGTGAGGAAGGCGTTCATCACGTAGCCCGTCTGGCCCACATAGGTCGCCTTGCTCCACGCGGCGAGCCGCTCGGTGATCTGGATCGTTGTGCCCTTGGGGATGCGCGTCAGCACAGGGCTGCCCGGCAGCGCGTCCTGACGGAGGTTCAGCGAACCCGATGCGGTGGTGACCGTGGCGTACAGCACCGTTCCCGTGGCGGGCGCGGCCGTGGGCGCGGGCGTTTCAGCGGCGGGCGTATCCGTCGGGGCGGGGGTCGTCGCGGACGGATCGACGGTCGCGCCGTCCGTCGGCGCGGGGGTCGTCGTCTCCGCCGAAGCCGGATCCTCCAGCGCGGCCGGATCGACGGTGGGCGCGGGTGTGGGCGTAATGACAGGCTCGCTGGCAAAAGTGAGGAACACGGACATCACATAGCCGCTTGTGCCGTTGTACTCGACCGCGCACCAGTCGTTCCCCTTCTCGGTCACGGTCACGCCGGCATACTGCGGGATGGTGCGCAGGATCGCGCTGCCCGCCTTAGGCAGACTGCGCAGGTTGAGCGAGCCGGACGCGGTGGTGACCGTGGCGGTTTGCGTCCCCGTCTGCGCGGGCGTATCGGTCGCGGCGCTTGTGCCGGTGATTTGCAGGAACTGCGTCATCACGTAGCCGCTCAGGCCCGCGTAGGTAACGCCGCACCACGTCGCTCCCTGCGCGGTCACAACAACGGCGGCCCCCCGCGGGATCGTGGTGAGGATCGTGCTGCCGGCGCGGCTCTCGCTGCGCATGTTGAGCGAGCCGCTCTTGGTCACAACCGTAGCCGTCAGCGCGGACTGACCGCTCTGCGACGTGGCGGTGAACGTGAGCGAGGCCGTCGGCGCATAGCCCGCTACGCCCTCGTAGCGAACCACGCACCACGTATCGCCCTTGATGGTGACGATCACGCTGCTCCCGTTGGTCGCCTGCGCCAGCGCGGACGCGTCCGCGTTCGCCTGCGCGCGAATGACCAGCACGCCGCCGTCGGCCGATACGGTCGCGCGCACCTCGCCCTCCAGCAGATCGGTCGTGGTCTGCGCGGTACCGGGCGTAACCACCGCGTCCGCGTAGGTGAGATAATCGGCGATGATATAGCCCTGCTGGCCGTTGTAGGTCACCGCGCACCACGAGCCGTCGTTGGCAGTTACAACCACCTGCGCGCCATGCGGCAGCGTGGCCAAAATGGAGGCCGACGTGGAGGGCGCGGAGCGAAAATTGACCGTCTCGCTTGTGTTTTGCAGGGTGACCACGGCGTTCACGCTGGCGCTGTCCGCCAGCGTCCCCGGATAGGTATCGGTAAATGTGAGGTAATCGGTGCAGGCATAGGCGACCGTCGCGCCAAACTGTACATAGGCCCAGCCCGACGATTTGCTGAACACAGTCAGCACGGAGCCGTTGGCCACGGTGGTAAGAATGGTACCGCTGTAGCTGCCCTCGCTGCGGAGGTTCAGCCCCGTGGTGTTGGTCACGGTCGCGTAGCAAAGGACCTGCGAGACGTCCTCGGTCGTTACGCCGCCGACGACGCCCGTGATGCTTAGCGCGCTGGCGGGCACATAGCCCTTCACGCTGCCGTACTGGATGTAGCACCATGTCCCGTCGTTGGCAAGCACGGTTACGGGCGCGCTGCTTGCAGCCGCGCCCAGCACAGTCCCGGTAAGGGACTTGGTGGCGCGGATGGCCAGCGACGCGGACGCGTTGACCAGCTTGACGGTGGCGTTGCTGCCGCTGTCGGTCTCATCAATCTGCGCGGCCTCCTCGACGGTGGTCACGTCCGTTACCTCCCCGCTGCCCACCGCGCTGAGGATGGTGTTGGTAAAGTTATGCCGCACGCGCTGGCAGCCGGGGTAGTAAAAGCCCAGAATCTGCGCGTAGCTGTACCCCAGCTTGCTCATATACATTGCGCCGCGCTGACTCATGCCGATGCCGTGGCCGAAGCGCCGCGCCTGCAGCACAAAATTGCCGCCGGATTTGGCGACTGTCCACAGCTCGTTGCTGGCGTTCTGTATGCTCATATTGAGGGTGCCTTCCAGCTCCGTAAAAATATCGAATGTCACCGTCACCGTCGCGGCCACGGAGCCGCCCGCGCTGTTTTGCGTAGTGGCGGAGACCGTAAAGTCCATTTTGGTATACAGGCGGCTGGGCGAGGCGTACTTGGTCGTGTGCGGCAGAACGCTGCTGATCGTTCCCAGCGTGGTGTTTGCGGCCGTCGCTTGATAGCCCTTGGCTTGCAGCGCGCTCACCACCTTGGTCTTGAGCCGGGACATCAGCGTCGCGTTTTGCCCGGAGGCCGCGCAGGAGGCATACACGGTGGTTGTTTTCACCGTGCAGGCAGGGTTTTGCAGGTCGAACGGATCGTCCTTCACCGTAAGATAGTCATACCCGCTGGAGCCCCACAGGTTTTTGGCGGATTCCGTCTGGCCGCCGTTGGAGGCGCTGTAATAGGTCATCGTCAGCGCGCTGCCGTTCATCACCACAACGCCCTTGGTCGCATCCACAGCGGCGACACAGTTGGCGTTGCCGCTGGGCGTGCCGTTGTACACCTGATCGCTGGTGGTATCAACCACGTCGTAATAGCCGGAGGAGCGCGCGTTCATCATGCGCAGGGTATAGGTGCGGGCGGCGACCGCCTGCGCCTTGAGGGCCTCCGCGCCGGCGCTGTTGCCCATCTCGTAGGGCAGCACGCCGTAAAGGTAGTTTTCCATGTAGACATGCGCGACGGTGTACAGCTTGTACGCGCCGCTGCTCTGCCGAACGGAGCGGAAGGAAAGATCGCCGGGATAGGGATTGCCGGGCTGGCGCGCCTGCGCGATTTGGATGCCGTTGGAGCCCGTGGCGCTATGCCGCCGCAAGGCGAAATACGAGCCCATGTTGGTGGTCGCGCCGTTGCTGGTCAGCGTGATGCCGCCCGTTGCGCTGCTAAAGCCAACGGTAACGCGGCTTCCGCTGCTGAGCGTCTGCGCGGTGCTGCCGTTGACGGTGTAGCTGCCCGCGATGGTGAGCGTAAGCGAGGCGGGATTGCCCAGCGAGCTAAGGAAAACGCGCACCATGCCGTCCGTTGCGCCAGAAAGCGAGGACAGCGGCGCCGCGTCTACCGAGGTGGCAAGCGCCAAAGGTGTCGGCAGCAAACAAAGCGCCAGCAAAAGCGCCAGTATTCCTCTGATTCGTTTCATCAAGGCTCCCATCACGGGCTCCGCGCCTCCCATCCGATGTGCGTGAACCACTGGAAAAGAAGCGGCTTAACACTTTCGTAATCATTGAGATTGTAGCACAGTCCCGCCGCTTTGTCTACTGGCAACTCCTGCCGGGAAAGGCTTCTTTTATGAAACGCAACGGCGCCTCAAAACCCTGCATGGATACCAAAAACCCCCGCGAGGCTTCGCGGGGGCGTGTGGGTTATGCTTCCATGAGCTGCGGCGTCGGCTTCCACGCGATGGCCACGCCGTTGCGCAGATCGAGCTGATGCCAGCTCACTTTTTCGAAGCCGGATTGCTCCAGCGTGCGCATATGGGACTGCGCACTGAAGTACCGCTCGGTTGGCAGGCCGTCCTCGTCGGTGGCGATAAAGTTGAGCGCCTGCCGGAGCAAGCCGGGGTAGGAAACCGCTCCCAGCACCAGCTGCCCGCCGGGTTTGAGCACGCGCAGGATCTCCTGCATCGTTACGGGCTCCACACGGCCGCTCGCAGGCTCCCGGCAAAGGAACACCGTATCGATGGAATTGCTGTGCCATGGGATGTCCTGCCGCATGGCATAAAGGATATCGGCGTTTTGTACCTCGGTGCGGGCAAGGCGCACCGCCTCCATGCTGTCGCTCACGCCGCAGACCTCGCACTCAAAGTCCATGCGCAGGCGGTTGAGCATCGCGCCGTTTTGCACGTCGATCTCCAGCACCTTATCGCCCGGATCGTTGACCGACCAGAGCAGCATGCCGCGTTGCAGCGTCGTCAGCCGTTGCCGGGTGACGCGGGTCGCCTCGTTTTGCAGTTGCTTGGTTTGTGCTTTGGTCAGCATGTGGCGCCTCCTGTTGACTTGGATACGTCGTAATTATATCACAGTCTTAACAGAATTGCACGCACTTTTGTAACATTTCTAACACAAAATTATTTTTCTTGTAAACTATACCGGACAGACGCCCTTCGGATCATCAGACGATCCCCCGCAAAGGCAAGCACAGCCAGCAGCAGCGCCATCGTCCAATAGGTTTGCGTCGCTCCCACGCCGCTTCTTGTAAGCGCGATAAACCCAAGCACCAGCCCTGCCAGCAGCACCACGCAGATGAGCATCGACAGCATGCCGTTCACGCTCTGCTTGATGGCCTCTGTTTCGCTGCGCCAATGGAAGTTGGGGCGGGCTGCATCCAGCGTAATCGCCAGCGAGCAGGTGAGCAGCGAGAACGCCTGCGCCACGATCAGCCCAAGCAGTATCTCCGCCCAGAACATAGGCAGCAGGCACACGCAGACAATCGCCATCGGCACAGAACAAATGACATTGAGGATCATACCCATCCAGAGCTTCGCGCGGAGCACCGTGCCCGGCGCGACCGGGATCACATGCGAAAAGTAGCTGCGCTTGCCCTCGCGGGATACCGAGGTGGAGACCGCCATGTTCATGGAGCAGGTCAGGCAGAACACAGCCGTTGCGACAGCCAGCACAAGCGCGCGGGGCAGATAGTTGAGCATGCCCATCAGCGGCTTGAGCTCCGCAAAGACCTCCGACCCCGATGCAAAGTAGAACGCAAGCAGCATCACCGGGAACATCACCGCGCCGCAAAGGCTGTTGGTCGCGTAGATCGGCGTGGTGAACACGTCCTTCAGCTCGCGGCGGCAAAGCGCCGCAACCGGGCTGTGGCAGCCGGCCTCGCGCCCGGAGCGCCTCGCGCCGCGGTTTACGGCCGCGATCGCCTCCGTTTGCTGAATGGCCAGCGCCTGATAGCCCCCGCCCAGCAGCCAAACGATCAGCCCAAGGCAGGCGACCCCCGCGCCGACAAACAGCAAGCCCATGCCATAGGCCGTCCATCCGGAGCCGCGTATGGCCGTGTCAATCCAGCGCACAGGCGGCAGCGCGTTGAGCAGCGGGGTCAGCAGCGCGGAGTTGCGGCTGAGCAGGCTCGCAAGCATGCCATTGACCGCGTTGTTGCTGGCTTGGCTGACAAAGCGCATGTAGAAGAACAGAAACACAGCCATCAGCACAAAGCTGGCGATGGTGGTCAAGCCCTCGCGGCGCTTCCAAAGGCGTGCGCAGCGGATGAGCAGGAAGGACAGCAGCGTGACCACCGCGATGGGCAGCGCGCTCAGCCACGGCGTAAACAGTACCGCGCGCAGGTAGAGATCCCACGGCGCGCCCGTCATCGCGCCATACATAACGATCGCGGGCAGGCTGATCGCCAGCGATATGCCGGCCTCGCCGAGCAGCACCATCGTCAGCCGCGTGGCAAACGATTTCCGCGACGAGAGCGGCAGCGCGGCCACGTAGAGCACATCCTTGGAGAAGAAAAGCGAGCTGAGCACAAAGAAAAAGCTCACAAGCAGCGTGGTCAGCATGCAGACCAAGAACACAAGCTGCAAGAAGGTATCCGCCGCGCCGATAGATGAAAACGCTTGCAGCAGCAGGTATTCCGCGCCCACCACAAGGCTTAGCACCATCAGGGCAATCAGCGCAATGCCGACGCACTTGAGCGTGTGCTTGGTTTTTTGCGCGGCGGTGCGGCCTGACTGGCCGCCCAGCATGCGCAGCGCGTTCAGGCGCTCGGTAAGCAATAACCGCAGATAGGCGCGCATCAGGCCTCCTCCTCTCCCGTCAGGTTGAGGAACAAATCCTCCAGCGTGTTCACCTTGTCGTTCTTCATCATCTCGTCAAGCTCCCCGCACGCGATCAGCCTGCCCTGCTGGATGATGCCGATTTCATCGCACAGGCGCTCGGCCACGTCCAGCACGTGCGTGCTGAAGAACACCGTGCAGCCCTTCGCGCAGCAGCGCTTCATGTCCTCCTTGAGCTTGTGCACGGACAGCGGGTCAAGGCCCGCCATCGGCTCGTCCAGTATCCACACGGAGGGATGGTGCACCAGCGCCCCGATGATGGCGAGCTTTTGCTTCATTCCCTTGGAATAGCTGCGGATCTGCTGATAGGCGGCGTCCTCCAGCTCGTACATCGCCAGATACTCGTCAAAATGCGCCTTGCGCTCCGCCGCGCCCACCTGATACAGGTCGGCCAGAAAGCGCAGGTACTCCATGCCGGTCAGGCGATCGTACATCTCGAAGCTATCGGGCACGTAGCCGATCTGGCGCTTCGCGTCAAGCGGCTGAGACTGCATGTCCGCGCCGTTGATGAGCACGCGGCCCTGATCGGGATGCAGTATGCCCGTAAGCAGCTTGATGGTGGTCGTTTTGCCCGCGCCGTTTGGCCCGATGAACCCGAACACATTGCCGTCGCCCACCCTGAGCGTCAGGTCGTCCACCGCCTTTGCGGAGCCTCCCGCATAGGTCTTGGACACGTTTTCCAACTGAATCATAGGCTTTGCCTCCTTGCATATCAGTCCAAATGAGGAACAGGGATAGTATAGCACAAACAAAAGAGCGGAGAACTGAATATGCCTCAGTTCCCCGCTTTTGTGATTGAATTGTCAATTGGCCGCCCTGTCCTGAATCATCGCTTTGACCTTCATCAGGCGGGTCAGCGAGCCGCGCTCGTTCTCGTCCAATTTCATGGAGATGAAGCGGATGGTCTCCTCAAATTGCGGAATCATCACGTACTCCAGCGCGTTGACGCGGCGGCGGGTCTTTTCGATCTCGTCGGCCAGCAGGTCGCAGCTTTTCTCAATTTCCGCAAGCTGTATCAGCTTGGGCAGCAGCGCCGCCAGCCCGGCGATGGCGCCGTCCAGCTGAGCCGAGGTCTCGGCAAGGCCGTAGCTGAGGATCGTCTCGTGCATCGTTTCCTCAAGAATTTTGAACTTGGGCACATGCACGGACAGG
Source organism: uncultured Oscillospiraceae bacterium (assembly GCA_964408185.1). Taxonomy (GTDB): domain Bacteria; phylum Bacillota; class Clostridia; order Christensenellales; family Aristaeellaceae; genus CAYOYK01. The sequence goes on from CAYOYK010000062.1 coordinate 11,126, forward strand.
ATGCTGGCCATATCGAGATCCACCTGCACGTTGCGCGCCGGGTAGAGGATGGCTTCCTCCACCAGCTCCGGCTCCGTAACGGCGCGGGCCATGGCAAAATCCCGCAGGGCGGCTTCCAGATCGCCCTCCACCTCCTGCCGCAGGCGGTAGTTCTCCCGGATGAGCGCGATGAACTGGCGCACCATCTCATCGCGCTTGTCCTTGAGGAGCTTATGCCCGCGCGTGGCGGTGACGAGCCGACGCTTGATGCGCGTCAGCTCCATGCGGGTGGGATTTACGCGCAGCGCAGGCATCAGTCCGCCTCCTCGCTGGTGTTGACGTCCTCGATATCGTGCAGATACTTATCCAGCATATCCTCGCGGATACGCTTGAGCTCGGTGCGCGGCAACATCGCCAGCAGGCTCCAGCCCAAATTGAGCGTCTCCTCAATGGAGCGGTTGGTCTGGTAGCCCTGCGACACATACTGCTTTTCAAACGCGTCGGCAAAGGCCGCGTACTTTTTATCCACATCGGTCAAGGCCGCGTCACCCAGAATCACGGCCAGCTCCTTGGCCTCCTTGCCGCGCGAATACGCCGCGAAGAGCTGGTTCATGGTGGCGGCGTGATCCTCGCGGGTCTTGCCGTCGCCGATGCCCTTATCCTTCAGGCGGCTCAGGGACGGCATGACGTCGATGGGAGGCTCCACGCCCTTGCGGTACAGCTCGCGGCTCAGGATGATCTGCCCCTCGGTGATGTAGCCCGTCAGGTCCGGGATGGGGTGGGTCTTATCGTCCTCCGGCATGGTGAGGATGGGGATTTGCGTAATGGAGCCCGTCTTGCCGATCACGCGGCCCGCGCGCTCGTAGATGCTGGCAAGGTCTGTGTACAGGTAGCCGGGGTAGCCGCGGCGGCCGGGAACCTCCTTGCGGGCGGCGGAGACCTCGCGCAGGGCCTCGGCATAGTTTGTGATATCCGTGAGGATGACCAGAACGTGCATGCCTTTTTCGTACGCCAGATACTCGGCGGCCGTCAGCGCCATACGCGGGGTGGCGATGCGCTCGATAGCCGGATCGTTGGCGAGGTTCATAAACAGCACAGCGCGCTCGATAGCGCCGGTCTTGCGGAAGTCGCTGATAAAGTACTCCGCTTCCTCAAACGTAATGCCGATCGCGCCAAACACGACGGCGAATTTCTCGTTCGCGCCCAGCACCTTGGCCTGCCGCGCGATCTGCGTGGCAAGCTGCGCGTGCGGCAGGCCGCTGCCGCTGAACACAGGCAGCTTCTGTCCGCGAACCAGCGTGTTCAGCCCGTCGATGGCGCTGATGCCGGTTTGAATGAACTCGTTGGGGTAATCCCGCGCGGCGGGGTTGAGCGGCTGGCCGTTGATATCCATGCGCTTTTCCGCGATGAGGGCCGGGCCGCCGTCCTTGGGGTTGCCCATGCCGTCAAACACGCGGCCCAGCATGTCCATGGAGACGCTCAGCTCAATGGAGCGGCCCAGAAAGCGCGCGCTGGCGTTATCAATGCGCAGGCCGTTGCTGCTCTCGAAAAGCTGCACCAGCGCCTTGTCGCCGTTGACCTCCAGCACCTTGCCGCTGCGGATCTCGCCATCGGCCTGCCGGATCTCAACCAGCTCGTTGTACGTCACGCCCTCGACGTTTTCCACCAGCATCAGAGGGCCAACGACTTCCTTAATGGTACGGTACTCTTTTAGCATCTTACAGGCCCCCCTTTTCCAGCAGCGAGCCGATCTGCCCGGCAAGCTCGCTTTCGATCTGCGCAAACTGCTTCTCGCTCTCGTCCTCCGGGATGAACTTCGCGCGGCCGATGCGCTCGCGTACCGGCAGGTTGATGATGTCGCTCAGGTTCGCGCCTCCATCCAGCGCCTGACGGCCCTTCTCGCCAAACTGCAATATGGCGTGGAGCAGCATGTACTGCTTGGGCAGGGACGTAAATGTATCCACGCTGTCAAAGGCGTTCTGGTGCAGGTAGTCCTCGCGGATGGAGCGAGCCACCTCCATGGTGAGCCGATCCTTCCAGCTCAGCGCGTCCATGCCGACCAGACGGACGATCTCGTCCAGCTCGCTCTCCTCTTGCAGCACCTGCATGGCCTTGGCGCGCAGGTCGCTCCAATCCGGGGAGACGTTGTCGTTGAACCAATCCTCCAGCTTATCCACATACAGGGAATAGCTTTGCAGCCAGTCGATGGCCGGGAAGTGGCGCTTGTAGGCCAGCGAGGCGCTCAGGCCCCAGTAGACCTTTACGATGCGCAGCGTGGCCTGCGATACGGGCTCGGAGATATCGCCGCCCGGAGGCGACACGGCCCCGATGGCGCTGATGCTGCCAAAGCGGCTGTCCGCGCCAAGGCACTGCACGGTGCCCGCGCGCTCGTAGAAATCGGCGATGCGCGAGGCCAAGTACGCGGGATAGCCCTCCTCGCCCGGCATCTCCTCCAAGCGGCCGCTCATCTCGCGCA
>CAYOYK010000063.1:0-11557 GCA_964408185.1 uncultured Oscillospiraceae bacterium
GAAAAGTGACGAACCCCGGCCCGCAGGTCGGGGCACGCGGCCCGCAGGCCGCCCTTCCCCACCCCGCAGGGTGGGGCACCGTTCCCGCCCGCGCCGCACGGGCGACCCCCGCGCCCGCAGGCGCGGCCCCTGCCGCGGCGCACGCGCCGCGCAGGCCGAAGCGCGCGCGGCCCTGCAAGGGCGGCACACAGCACCCCGCCTACATCATCCCGGTGCCCGCCTCGTCGGTGCCGTTCTCCGGGGCGGGGGACTCGTCCGGGGCGGACTCGTCGGTCGGCGCGTCCGTGGGATCGGGGATGGCACGGGTGTTCACAAACGTGAGCGCAATCGCCGACCCGGCGCGCTCCCCCGTGAGCGTATACACGCCGCGGGAGATCGTGCCCGTGCCGTCGCCGTCCGCGACCGCCTGCTCGATCAAATCCACCACCGCGTAACGCTCGGCCGCCTGCGCGCTGCCCTCCATGGCCATGAGCAGCGCGTAGCAATGGTAGGCCGTGGTCACAAAATCATTGTACAGCGCGTTGCCGACCTCCATGCCGGACGGCGCGGTGAGCGTGATGGCGCAGCGGTCGATGGTATCGCCGTCCCGGCCCGTGGTGCCGTATAGCGTCAGCGCCTCGCTGGTGAGCGTGAACACCACGCGGCCGTCGTTCGCGCCGCTCTTTTGCTGCGTGATGATCAGCGGCAGCAGGTGGTAGCCGGTATTATCGTTGATAAAATATACGTCGTCGCTGTAATAGCTCACGAAGGTGGTCAGGCTCTGCCCGGTGTAGGCGCTCTCGGCCCCGGCCGGAGCAAGCGTCAGCAGCAGCAGACAGGCCAGCAGCACCGCGATTCCTCTCATCACTGCACCCTCCTTTGCGGGATGCGCACAGCATAGCACGGACGACGCGTTTACGCAAGCCGCCAAACCCTGCCAGCCATTGCAACCAAGCCCTCGTTGCGGTATAATGGAGCGGAAATCCACGCCGAGGAGGAAGGCCATGGACAAGCTGAGACGCTTTGTGTGGTATCTGGCCGGACGGCTGTTCGTGCTGCTGCTGGTGGTATCGCTGATGGTGGTCACGTTCTACTATGCCATGAACGCGGCCAACATTTCCGTCGTGCTCAAGGACGGCATGGCGCGGCGCGCGCAGGTGATTATGATGGGCGAGGACGCGGAGGAGCTGACCAAGTTCTTTCAAAGCGCGTACCTGCAAATGGATGAGAACCTGCAAAACGCCATCAACGGCACCGGGCCGTACCAAAACTACACCATCCGCGGCATCGACCATCGGCTGGAGCTGACGTGGATGTGGTGCTGGCCGTGGGAAACCACCGCCCGCGCCGAGTTTACCGAGCGCGTCCCGCGCATCGACGGGCGCATCAAAGGCGAGTACCGGGAGAGCGCCGTCGCCCAGCTTGGCGAGAGCGCCGTCAATCCCCCCGCGTGGCAGGCCGCGAGCTACGTGGCCAACATGGTCAAGGAAAACGGACAATGGCATATCAAATCCATCGCCGTGAAGGAGCTGCTTGGCGACGAGTGAGGAAGGTGTTACCGTGGAAATTCTGACCTATCTGCAAGAGGTTTCGCAGCTTGTCAGCCCCAGCGGGCACGAGCTGGAAACCAGCGCGTGGCTGGCGGAGAAATTCCGTCCCCTGTGCGACGAGGTGCGCGTGGACGCGCTGCACAACGTCATCGCGCTCAAAAAAGGCGTGCGCAAGCGCGGCCAAAAGCCCATCCGCGTCATGCTGTCCGCCCATCAGGACGAGATCGCGCTGATGGTTACGGACATCCTGCCGGACGGCACGCTGCGCATCGGCTCGGTGGGCGGCGTGGACCCGCGCATCCTGCCGGCCTCGCAGGTGTACGTGCACGGCCAAAAGCGGCTGATCGGCGTGGTGGGCGCAAAGCCCCCGCACCTGATGACCCCCGCCGAGGCCGACACCAACTACAACCGCGACGATCTGTTTGTGGACGTGGGCCTTCCGGCCGATAAGGCCCGCGCGCAGGTGCACATCGGCGATCTGGTGACGCTGCGCGGCGAGACGCTGCCGCTGCTGGGCGGCTTGGCGGCCGGAAAGACAATGGACGACCGCGCCTGCGCGGGCATGATGCTGCTGGCCGCCGAGCGCCTGCAAAGCGTCCGGCACGAGGCGGACGTGTACTTCGTCTGCTCCACGCAGGAGGAGGTCGGGGCCTATGGCGCGTTGGTGAGCGCCTTTGCCATCGACCCGGACATGGCCGTCGCCATCGATGTGACGCACGCCCCGGTGCCGGGCAGCCGCCCCAACACCACCGTGCCGCTGGACGCGCCCGCCGTGACCTACGGCCCGTACGTGCAGCCCAAGCTCCTTGAGCGCCTGAAGGATACCGCCCAGAAGCACCATGTCGCCATCAATCTGGAGCCCGCCAACCGCTCCACCGGCACCGATCTGGACATGATCGGCATCGCGCGGGACGGCATCCCCGGCGTGCTGGTAGACCTGCCGCTCAAGTACATGCACACCTCCGTCGAGGTGATTGATACAAACGCGCTTGCCGAGGGCGGGCGGCTGCTGGCCGCCTTCGTCGGCGAGCTTTCCGAAGGGTGGGACGATGACCTATGGACCTGAAGACCCTCTGTGAACTGCAAGGCCCCAGCGGCCACGAGGAGCAGGTGCGCTCCGCCGTTATGGCCGCCTGCGCCAAGCTCAAGGGCGTGACCGCCTGCGACGATAAGGTGGGCAACGTGGTCGCCACCAAAAAGGGAACCGACCCCAAGGCCCCCGCGGTAATGCTCTGCGCGCATATGGACGAGGTCGCCCTGATGGTCGTCGGCGCGACGGACGAGGGCCTGCTCCAATTCCGCGCGCTGGGCGGCATCGACAGCCGCGTGCTGGTCAGCAAGCGCGTCTGCGTGGGCAAAGAGAAGCTGAACGGCGTCATCGGCGCAATGGCCATCCATCAGCAGACCGCCGAGGATCGCAAGCACGTGCTGCCCATCACGCAGCTCTACGTGGACATCGGCGCAAAGACAAAGGACGAGGCCCTGCAAAAGGCCCCTGAGGGCACGTTTATCACATTTGCCACCAAGTTTGAAAGGTTCGGCCAAGGCATGGCGCTTGCCAAGGCGCTGGACGATCGCGTAGGGGTGTACAACCTGCTGCGCGTGCTGGAGGGGACGTACCCCTGCACCGTCCATTGCGTGTTCACCAATCAGGAGGAGGTCGGCTGCCGGGGCGCGACCGGCGCGGCGCATCGTCTCCAGCCCGATATCGCCCTGATTCTGGAGGGCACCACCGCCAACGACGCGGGCGACGTGCCCGACGCCGCGCAGGTATGCAAATGCGGGCAGGGCGTGGCCGTCAGCTTTATGGACAACGCGTCCATCGCGCGGCCGGCGTTCTTCCGGCGCATGCTGGCCATCGCCGCCGAAAACAAGATCCCCGCGCAGGTCAAGATGAGCGTATCCGGCGGGAACGAGAGCGGCGCGGCCCAGCGGGCGGGCGGCGGCGTGAAGACGCTGGTGCTCAGCGTGCCCTGCCGCTACATCCACAGCCCCAGCACCGTCTGCTCCCTCAAGGATGTGGACGCGCAGTACGAGCTGGCTCGCGCCTTCCTGCAGCAGACCGATTTCAGCAACCTATGAGCAACGATGAGGTGAACGATATGTACGAATTGATTGAAAAGCTGGCCAACGTATACGGGGCCACGGGCCGCGAAGGCCGCGTGGCGGATACCATCCGGGAGCTGGTAAAGGACTCCGTGGACTCCGTGGAGACCGACGTGATGGGCAACCTGATCTGTATCAAAAACGGCAAGGCGGGCGGCCGCCGCGTGATGCTCTCCGCGCACATGGATCACATTGGGTTCATCGTGGTGGCGGCGGAGAAAGAGGGCTTCCTGCGCGTGATGCCCGTGGGCGGCGTGCCCGTGGATCAGGCCGCGAAGCGCCACGTCTATTTTGAAAACGGCGTGCACGGCGTGATGAGCGCGCAGCCCCTCAAGGAGGGCGAAAAGCTCGCCGCCAAGCACCTGTACATCGATATCGGCGCGGACAGCGCCGAGGAGGCGCTGGGCATGGTGAGCATCGGCGATATCGCCGTGTGGACGAACGACTGCCACCGCCTCGGCGCGCACCGCGTCGCCTCCCCGGCCATGGACGACCGCTGCGCCTGCGCGCTGCTGGTGAAGCTGCTCCAAACCGTCAAAAAGCCCAAGGATACCCTCGTCGCCGTGTTCTCCACGCAGGAGGAGGTCGGCTGCCGGGGTGCGCGCACCGCAAGCTACGCCCTCGACCCGGACGTGGGCATCGCCCTCGACGTGACCGCCAACGGCGATACGCCGGAGACCAAGTTCCCCGCCGTCATGCTGGGCAAGGGCGCGGCGATCAAGATCATGGACCGCGGCTCCATCTCCAACCCGGACGTGGTCAAGGGGCTGCTCAAGGCCGGCGAGGACGCGGGCGTGCCCACCCAGCGCGAGGTGCTTCCCTTCGGCGGCACCGACGCGAGCGCCATGCAGTTTGCCAAGGGCGGCGTGCCCGTCGGCACGGTGAGCATTCCCTGCCGCAACGTGCATTCCGTGTGCGAGATCATCGACCTGCGGGATATGGACGCGGCGCTCAAGCTGCTGCAGCAGTACGTCAAGTAATCGCTTTTTCAGGCCGGGCGGCGCGGCTGGACTGCCGCGCCGCCCGCCCCACGCTCCGCCCAAACCGACCGCAATGAGGTTCGCATGCGCTTTACCAGCCTGAAGCTGCGGAATTTCCGCAATTACGAGCAACTGGAGCTGACCCCCGGCCAGGGGGTCACGGTTTTGTATGGGGCAAACGGCTCCGGCAAGACCAACGTGCTGGAGGCCATGCACCTGCTCAGCCTTGGCAGGAGCCACCGCACCGCGCAGGACCGCGAGATGATCCGCGCCGGGGAGTCCGCCGCCTTTGTGCGCGCCGAGACCCAGCGGCAGGACGGCAAGCGGCAGGTGGAGGTTCGCCTCTACGCCGACGAGAAGCCCTCCAAGCGCCTCCTGCTCTACGGCAAGCCCGCCGAGCGCATCGGCGACCTGATGGGCCACGTGACCTGCGTGATGTTCTCGCCGGAGGACGTGCGCATCGCCCGCGACGGCCCCACCGTGCGCCGCCGATTTGTGGATATGCAGCTCAGCCAGATTCGCCCGTCGTACCTGCGCGCCCTGCGCCGCTACCTGAGCACGCTGGAGAGCCGCAACGCCCTGCTCAAGGACCTGCGCATCACCCCCGCGCACGATTTTGAGACGCAGCTGGACGCGTGGGACGAGCAGCTTGCCAACGCCGCCGTGGACGTGGTAAACGACAGGCGCTGGTTCATCGCCGGACTGGCGGCCGAGGCCGCCGCGCAGTACCTCGGCATCTGCGAGGACGACGGCGAGGCGCTGGGCTTGCGCTACAAGGGCGGGCTGGCCGAGTGCGGGGACGTCCGCCAAACGATGCTGGCCGCGCTGCGCGACGCGCGCGGCGAGGACAAGCTGCGCCAGTACACCTCCTTCGGCCCGCACCGCGACGACATGACGCTGACGCTCTCCGGCCGCGAGCTGCGCGCCTACGGCAGTCAGGGCCAGCTCCGCACCGCCGCGCTCAGCCTCAAGCTGGGCGAGCTGGCGCTGATCCAACGCGAGATGGGCGAGTCCCCCGCGCTGCTGCTGGACGATGTGTTCAGCGAGCTGGACGTGAAGCGCCGCGCGGCACTGCTGCGCAACGCGGCGGGGGTGCAGACATTTTTGACCTGCACCGATCAAGGCGACGCGGCGGGCGCGCACGCGGAGCAGTTTATCCGCGTGGAGCGGGACGAGCGCGGTCTTGCGCGCCTGTGCCCGTGAGGCGGCGACCCGGTTGCCCCGGAGAAAAAATCCTGCTATAATAGACGCAACGGAAAGCGCGGCCTGATGCCGCAGGGGAGGAACCAAAGATGAATGAACCCATTTTGGTCATCATGGCGGCAGGCATGGGCAGCCGGTACGGCGGCCTGAAGCAGATGGATCCCGTCGGTCAGGCCGGCGAGCTGATCCTCGATTATTCGCTGTTCGATGCGAGGCGCGCGGGCTTTCAGCGCGCGGTCATCATCATCAAGCGGGAGAACGAGCAGGACTTCCGCGATGTGCTGGGCGACCGAGTCGCCCGCCACATGGAGGTGCGCTACGCCTATCAGGAGCTGGGCAACCTGCCGGAGGGCCGCGCCGTGCCGGAGGGCCGCGCCAAGCCGTGGGGCACGGGCCACGCGACGCTTTGCGCCGTCCCCCTGCTGGACGCGCCCTTTGCCGTGATCAACGCGGACGATTACTACGGCGCGGAGGCCTTTCAGCTTATCTACAAGCACCTCAAGGGGCTGACCCGTCAGGGCGACTACACCATGGTGGGCTACCTGCTCAAAAACACGCTCAGCGAGTCCGGCTATGTGGCGCGCGGCGTGTGCCAGATGGACGAGCAGAGCCGCCTGACGGGCGTTGTGGAGCGCACGCACATCATCAGCACCGTGGACGGCCCGCTGATGAGCGAGGACCTGCAGACCTACCGCAAGCTCTCGCCCGATACCATCGTTAGCATGAATATGTGGGGCTTTTCCACCGATTTGGGCGCGCACCTCGCGGAGGGCTTTGCGGCCTTCCTGCGCGACGATCTGCCCAAGAACCCGGAGAAGGCCGAGTTTTACCTGCCCACCGAGGTCAACACCCTCATCGGCGATGGCCGCGCGAGCGTGACCGTGTACACAACGCACGACAAATGGTACGGCGTGACCTACCGCGACGACAAGCCGCAGGTGGTCGCCGCGCTGCGCCGCATGACGGAGCTGGGGCAGTACCCCTCGCCGCTCTGGAGCTGACGCATGCAGAAAGTCCGTCCGTTTACCATTGTGCTCGCCCTTGTGCTGCTGGCCGCCGTGGTTGCCGTAGCGATATTTGGCATGCAGGCCATCAACGGCTACGGGGATCTGCGCGTGCAGCAGCAGATCACCCCCACGCCGACCGCCAACGTGAGCAGCGTGCTCTATGTGACTGCCGATCCCAACAACACCCCGGCCCCGACGATGCTCGTGCTCAAAAACGGCTCCGAGGGCGACGAGGTGAAGCGCTTGCAGGAGCGGCTGAAGGAGCTGGGCTATTACAGCGGCGAGTGCGACGGCCAGTTTGGCGCGGGCACCCGCGACGCGGTGACGCTCTTCCAAGCTCAGCTTGGGCTGGACGCGGACGGCCTCGCCGGGGACGCGACGCGCGAGCGGCTGTATTCCGATCAGGCGCAGACCTACATTCCCACGCCGTCGCCCTCGCCCACGCCCAGCCTTGTGCAAAAGGGCGATAACGGCGACGCCGTGCGCGCGGTGCAAAAGCGCCTGAAGGAGCTGGGGTATCTGTCCGGCACCGTGGACGGCGATTTTGGCGGCGCGACGCAGGAGGCCGTGCGCCTGTTCCAGAGCCAGCACGATTTGGATGTGGACGGCGTGGCCGCCGCGCAGACGCTCAGCCTGCTGTTCAGCGAGGAGGCGAAGCAATGCGTCGCCACCCCGACCCCGGACCCCGCCTCGCTGCCCATCCTCGTCAACCGCACGCACCCCGTCGATCAGAGCTACAAGCCAGCCGATCTGGTGGTGCTGCGCAACGTGCTGTCCAGCGACTTGGTGTACGTGAAGGGCAGCGCCATCGAGGGCGACCGCACGGCGGCGCAGGCGCTTGCCACGATGTTTCAGGCCGCCAAGGACGAGGGCGTGACGGACTGGCAAATCAGCGCCGGGTACCGCAGCTACAATTATCAAAAGGAGCTGTTTGACGGTCAGGTGGCCGACTACGAAAAGCAGGGCAAGAGCCACCAAAACGCCGTCGCGCAAACGGAGCTCACCGTGGCCTACCCCGGCCAGAGCGAGCATCACACCGGACTCGCGTTTGATATCACCGTCAAGGACAGCATTTTCAAGGGCACCAAGCAGCAGATATGGCTCGCCAAGCATTGCTGGGACTACGGCTTTGTGATCCGCTATCAGGAGGACAAGGAGGCCATAACCGGCTACGTGGCCGAGTGCTGGCACATCCGCTACGTGGGCGTGCAGCATTCCACCGTGATGCGGGATCGGAACCTCTGCCTTGAGGAGTACCTTGAGCTGATACAGGGCCAATAGCAAGGAGGACGTATGGAACAGACACAGCGGGAGCCGCTGCTGCGCGTAGACGGGATCACGTGCCGCTTCGGCAAAAAGACCGCCTTGGAGGACTTGACCGTTACGCTGCCCGCCGGGCGCATCGTGGGGCTGCTGGGCCGAAATGGCGCGGGCAAGAGCACGCTGCTGCGCATCATCAGCGGCAAGCTGAAGCCGGACGCGGGCGAAATTGCCATTGCCGGGTTGCCGCTGGGCGTGCAGGCCTTCGAGGGCCTTTGCCTCATCAGCGATACGCCGGACTTTGGCGGCCTGCGCCGCATGTCCGATCTGTTTGCGGTGTGCGCGGGGCTGTTCCCGCTGTGGGATCCGTCCTACGCCGTGGAACTGGCGGAGCGCTTTGAGCTGCCGCCCAAGCAGCGCCTCCGCACGTACAGCCGGGGCATGCAGACCTCGGTGCAGCTGATCGTGGGGCTGGCCTCCGGCGCGGCGCTCACCTTCTTTGACGAGCCAAGCCTCGGACTGGACGCGGTGATGCGCGAGCGCTTTTACGATATGCTTCTGGACGAAAAGCGGCGCCGCCCGGAGCGCACGTTTGTGCTCTCCACCCACCTTATCGACGAGGTGGCGCGCGCGCTGGACGAGGCCGTGCTTATCGACGCGGGCCGTCTGCTGCGGCAGGGCACGCTGGCCGAGCTGACCGAGGGCTACCTGAGCGTATCCGGCCCCGCCGACGCGGTGATCGATGTGACGGCGGGCCATGTCGTGCTCAAGGAGGAGACCCTTGCGGGCACGCTGGCCCGGCACATCCAGCTCGCTGACGCGGAGGACGGGCTGCGCATCAAGGCCGACCCGCGCGTGCAAACTGCGCCGGTGCCGCTGCAGCGCCTGTTCGTATTCCTGACCGAGGGAAAGGAGGCCGAGCGCCATGCAAGCAACCAACAATAGCTGGTGGGTGCGCGCGCGCATGCCCGGCGCGCTCCGCTACCATGTGCGCAGCACGGGCAGGCTGCTGGCGTTTGTGCTGCTGGTTGAGCTGGGCGCGACGCTGCTAGGCTTTTTGGCGCCGCTTCTCTTTCCGGGCACGGACTACACATTCGCGGGCGTTACCGTGGATTACGCGCTGTGGGCCGTCGTCGCAGCGGTCGTCTGCTGTCAGGTGGCGCGGCGGCGCACGCGGTTTCTGCTGCAATTCGGCGGCAGCCGCTTTGCGGTGTGGCTGAGCAACGTGATCTCGCTGCTGGCGCTGCTGCTGCTGTTTGCGCTGGGCACAGTGATCGTCTCCCTGCTGACGGGGCTTGGCATGGGCGCGCTGGCCGACGCCGGGAACAGCGGCTACCGCCTGTACGGCGTTTCCGCAGAGGCCGGCTGCGTGGCGGGCGTGTGGCAGTCCCTCCGGAGCGGGCTGAGCAACACGGGCGCGGTGCTGTGGGGCCTGAGCGTCAGCGTGTGCGTTTTGTACCTGTTTGGCTGCTGCCTGCGCAGGAACACGCTGGTTACGCTCTGCGTGGTCATCGGCGTGCCCACGGTGCTTTGCACGCTGCTGCTGGTTCCGGCTCTGCGCGAGGCCGCCGACGCGCTCAACAGCTCGCAGGGCGAGGCCATGGGAATCGCTGTCAAATGGTATGCCGTGCTAATGGATGGAATTGCCTTTGTGAACCGTTACTTTAAGTGGATCGCCACAGGCGCGGGCCTGATCAGCCTGCCGCTTAGCTATCTTGCCATGCGTTCGACTAAGCAGCCATAAGGCGAAAGAAAAGAGGAGAAAGGTATGAAAAACCGTCTGATTGCTGGGGTTCTGGTATGCTTGCTGGCGCTGTGCGCCCTGTGCGGCGCGTCCGCCGAGGTATCTGGGGTTGATCCCGCCGCCGCGATGGCAGCCTACAAGGCTGTTCTTCGCAACGAAATGCCCTTCCACGACTTCGACCAAGACATGGATCTCACGCTGGACGGGATGGAGGAGCCCTACCTGCCGCTCAGTTTCGCGCTGGTGGATATGGACGGCGACAAAGTGCCGGAGCTGATCCTCGCGCTGGGCGTGGAGGACGACCCTTACATCGGCCGCGAGGTGCTGACTTACGCCAACGGCGTGGTGACGGGGTATCAGTTTGATTACCGGGCCATGATCTCCATCAACGCGGCCGGGACGTACAGTGCCTCCAGCGGCGCCTCGGACAACGAATGGCTGACGATCGCGTTTACCGAGGACGGCTATGAGGAGACCGCCCTGATCCGCTCCGAGTCCACGGAGGACGGCGGCGTCCGTTACTTCCTCGGCGAGGACGAGGTGAGCGAGGCCGATTACAGCGCCGCGCTGGAGCTCCTCAACTCCACGCCGGAGGTCACTTGGTACACATTCGCCGATATCGACATGGCGTTTGCGGCCGCGGAGTGAACCGAGCAACAGGATACGACAGGGCCGCCCGATGGATTTCGGGCGGCCCTGCAAGCGTTAAAGGAGGCGCGCCAATGCGCACGCACGAGGAGATTTATCAGCGGCTCAAGGCTTTTGCGCGGGAGGACGAGCGCGTTCGCGCGATGGTGCTGTTTGGCTCGCGGGCGCGGGACGCGCACCCGGCCGACGGCTGCTCGGACTACGACGTGATCCTGTTTGTGCGGGAGCCGGACGCGTTTGTCAGGCATGACGAGTGGCTGCAGGGCGTGGCGGAGACGCGCATCTCCTTTGTGGAGCCGACGGCGGCGGGCGGCGCGGAGCGCCGGGTGTTCTTTGACGGCGCGCTGGACATGGACTTTCTGTTCTACCCGGCGGAGGACGCGGAGCGCGTGACGCGCGACCCGGTGATCGGCGCGTGGTATGCGCGGGGCTACCGCGTGGAGGTGGACAAGCTGGGCTACGCGGAGCTGGCGAAAGCCTGCGGGCCCTTTGCGGACGACGCGCGGACCATGAGCGCGGAGGAGCTTGCCAACCTGACGCAGACATTCTGGTTCCATACGATCTGGGCCGCCAAAAAGCTGCTGCGCGGCGAGACATGGGCGGCCAAGCAATGCGTGGACCGCTACCTGAAAACGCTGCTGCGGCAAACGATGGACGCGCGCATGCAGGCCGAGACGCACGCGGAGATATGGCACGAGGGGCGCTTTTTTGATGAGAGGGCGACCGCGCGGGAGCGCGCCCGGCTGGGCGCGGCCTACGGCGCGTATGACGACGCCTCGCTGGCGCGGGCCCTGCGGCTGACGATGGACTGCTTTGCGGAGGAAGCGCGTCGGGCGGCCGCGGCGCTTTGCTGCGTCTACCCGGACGGCGCGGAGGCCTATGCGCGGGCGCAGACGGCGCGCCTGCTGGCGCTGACGGCGCGCCCGTCCCAGCCCGCTGCAAATGAGGAAAGGCAGGTGCAACCAATGAGAAAGCTGCAAATCGGCAGCCTGATCGTGCTGACGGCGCGCCCGTCCCAGCCCGCAGCAAATGAGGAAAGGCAGGTGCAACCAATGAGAAAGCTGCAAATCGGCAGCCTGA
>CAYOYK010000063.1:11657-13416 GCA_964408185.1 uncultured Oscillospiraceae bacterium
TCGTGCTGACGCTCGCGCTGGCGGCGATGCTCGTCAGCCGCTTCGTCCCGTTCCCGGATTGGGCGGTGCAGGCGGACGGCGTCGTTCTGCTGGTCGGTATCGGCGCGCTGTCGTTCAGCACGGCGCGGCGGCGTCTGACCGCGAAGCAAGCCAAGCCGTCGGACGACGAGTGACGGCGGGGCGAGCAGGGCCGTCCGCGCGGTTACAAAAATGTTCCTCCTTGCCTTTCACGCGCGCTGATGATATACTGCTGGTATCGGCAACCGCCGCACAGGAGGATTCTATGGATTTTTTGCAAATGAGCAGGAACCGCCGCTCCATCCGCAAGTATTTGGAGCAGCCGGTGGAGAGGGACAAGCTGGACCGAATCGTCGAGGCAGGCCTCTACGCGCCCAACCCGGCCGGGCGGCAGGGCACCAAAATCCTGCTGCTGGACGACGCGAGCGTGATCGACCAAATCGGCGTCGTCAACGCCAATTGCGAGAACCGCAACTGGGACGCGGGCGTATCCGGCGAGCAGCCGTCCATCATCGACGACAAGAGCATCAAAAGCGGCTTTTACGGCTGCCCGGCGCTGGGCATGGTGTGCGTGCCGCGCGAGCGCTACGCGCAGACCAACTGCGTGGGCTCCGCCTTTGTGTGCGCGCAGAACATGGTAATGGAGGCCTACGAGCTGGGCGTGGCGAGCTGCATCGTCGGCCGTGCCGAGGCTACCTTCGCCAACCCGGACATGCAGGCGCTGCTGGACAAATGGGGCCTCGACAAGGACTTTTTGCCCATTGTGTTCGTGTGCCTCGGCTATATCAACGGCAAATACCCGGATATCAAGCCGCGCCGCGAGGGCCGCGCGCTGTACGTCGGCAGGGCATAGACGGCGGGCCTTGTGCGCCCCTCCGGCATCGGAGGGGCTGTCTGTTTGCATTGTATACAATGAAAAAACAGCCGATAACGCTTGTTTTGTGTACAATAAATCCCATCCTGATAATCCAAAGGGGGATTCGGAGTGAGCAACTACTGTGAGAGCGTGCTGGAGGGCCTGAAGGCCCGCAACGCGCACGAAAAGGAATTCATCCAGGCGGCGACCGAAATTTTGGAGAGCATCGCGCCGGTGTTCGACAAGCATCCGGAGTACCAGAAGGCCGGACTGCTGGAGCGCTTTGTGGAGCCGGAGCGTGTCATCCTGTTCCGCGTGCCTTGGGTGGACGATCAAGGCAAGCCTCAGGTCAACCGCGGCTACCGCGTGCAGTACAACAGCGCCATCGGCCCCTACAAGGGCGGCCTGCGCCTGCATCCCAGCGTCAATTTGGGCATCCTCAAGTTCTTGGGCATGGAGCAGATCCTGAAAAACAGCCTGACCGGCCTGCCCATCGGCGGCGGCAAGGGCGGCTGCGATTTCGACCCCAAGGGCAAGAGCGATAACGAGGTCATGGCCTTCTGCCAGAGCTTTATGACCGAGCTGTACCGCCACATCGGCGCGGATGTGGACGTGCCCGCCGGGGACATCGGCACCGGCGCACGCGAGATCGGCTACCTGTACGGCCAGTACAAGCGCATCACCGGCAAGTACGAGGGCGTGCTGACCGGCAAGGGCCTCAGCTACGGCGGCAGCCTCGCGCGCACGCAGGCCACCGGCTACGGCCTGTGCTATTTTGTGGACAACATGCTCAAGGCCAACGGCAAGAGCTTTGAGGGCAAGACCGTGGTGGTGAGCGGCAGCGGCAACGTGGCCATCTACGCCAACGAAAAGGCCACACAGCTC
>CAYOYK010000064.1:0-13203 GCA_964408185.1 uncultured Oscillospiraceae bacterium
TACGCGGGTCACCTCGGCGCGGAAGCCGCGCGGCACCATGACCTCCTGCGTGGCCTTGAGGCCGTTCTTTGCGGAGGCAATGACCGTGTAGCCCATGCCGTGGCGGCACTCGTAGCTGTCCAGCTCGGCCTTGACGGGCTGCCAGCCCGCGTTCCACACCACGCCGCCGTCGTTGATATAGAAATAGTGTCCGCCCGCGTCGGTGGGCACGTTGTTGTAGCGGTAGCGGGTCAGGCGCTGCAGGCGCGCGTCCTTGCAAAAGCAATAGCCGCCGGAGGTATTGCTGTACAGCGAGAAGAAGTCCTCGCTGCCCAAGTAGTTGATCCAAGGGTAGGGGGTGTCCGGACGGGTGACGACATACTCCTGATGCGCGTCGTCAAAGTGGCCATACGTCATGGTGGGGTGCCTCCTTCTTTCGTCGGGTCAGTTGATTTTTGCCACGGTCATGCCCTCGATGAGCGTACAGGGCACCACCACGATCTCAGGGTAATTGAGCTTGGGGTTGCGTATCTGCTGCACCAGCCGGAGGGCGGCCTCCACGCCGATGCGATGGGTATCCTGCTTGATGGTGGTAATGCGCGGCCGGACGAGCTGCATCAGGTCGATGCCGTCAAACCCGGCTACGGAGATATCCTCCGGGATGCGCAGGCCCGCGTCGTTGACGGCCTCCATCGCGCCGAGGGCGGCATAGTCGTCGCAGACCAGCAGGCAGGTGGGGCGGTTGTCCATGGTCAGCAGCCTGCGCGCGGCCTGATAGACCGAGGCCGGATTGACGTACTGCGCCTCGGCTAAAAGGGTTTCGTCCACGGGAAGGCCGAGGCTCTCCATCGTGCGGTAAAACGAGCCAAGGCGCGTATCGGTCACGGTGCTGGTGGGCCCGTGGATGTACCCGATGCGCCGATGTCCCATGCTGTGCACATATTCCACCAGCGTCTTGATGCCCTCGGCGTTATTGCTTTGGATGCACGAGCGGTTGTTGAACAGGTGGTCGATGGTGATCACAGGCAGGGGCGAGTTGACCAGCGCAACAACCTCCGGGTCGTTAAAATTGACGCAGGCGATGCACACGCCGTCGATCTCCCGCTGGTTGCAGTGCTCCAAATACGTCATGCGCGACGCGCCGATGTTGTGGCTGATGAACGTCACGTCAAAGCCGTTGTTCTCCACCGTGCGCTTGAACGCCTCCAGCACGGCGCTGAAATAGCTGTGCGTCAGCCCGCTCTCGTTATCGTCGGCAAAGAGCACGCCCAAGTTGTACGTGCGCTTGGCCTTGAGCGCGCGCGCGTGCGCGTTGGGAAAGTACCCCATCTCCCGCGCGGCGCGCTCCACGGCCGTGCGCGTAGCCGCGCTGATATCGGGATAACCGTTGAGCGCCTTGCTGACGGTGGAGATAGACATTCCACAGCGCCGAGACAGCTCCCGGATGGTAACAGCCAAGCGCTCACCGACCTTTCCGTTTTCCGTCTCACGAAGCGTATGGGTTGACGCACCTACAACGTTTTCGTAGATGATTATACGACACTTCCGACAGAAATGCAAGCGTTTCCATCGGAAAGGCGCATGCGCCGTCCTGCGGTTTGTCGCGGGTGCGCGGGATGGTAAAATCTTATTCTTTTTGTAACAGAATATTGAGGATTCACAGCGATGCACGAATACGTTTTAGTCGCGCCTTTTTCCCCCACTCGCTCAATACGCGTCGTTCATCCAGCTCATGCGCTGGGCAAACACATAGCGCATGCTCGCGTCCTCGCGGCGGAGCGTGTGGCGCTGGTCGCTCATGCGAAAGACCTCAAACGAGGTCGTGCCCAGCACCAGCGGCGCAAGCGAGCTGACGGGCAAGGCCAGATCCGCCTCCTCCGGCACACGGGTCACGGAAAGCGCGCCGCCCTTGCTCTCCACGGCAAACACAGCGTTGTTCGGGGCGATCTGCTCGTCCGTCACGGCCACGGTAAAGCGCCCGTCCACAGGCGAGGCGGGTAGCAGGCCGAGCACCTTTTCCACGTTCACAACGCGCGCCATGCCGTCGTTGCCGTAGGTGGTTTCCACCGCGTAGGGCTCCGGGAGCAGCAGCTTGAGCTGCGCATCGGGGTTCACCCTCCACGTAAAGCGCGCGTGGCTTCCGAAATTACGAAAGAACGCCAGCAGCCCGCGCAGCGCCTCCGGCGTAAGGTAAGCCATTTCTTGCAGCGACATTGTGTTTTGGTTGGGCGCGTTCT
The DNA here is from genome assembly GCA_964408185.1 of uncultured Oscillospiraceae bacterium. Lineage (GTDB taxonomy): Bacteria > Bacillota > Clostridia > Christensenellales > Aristaeellaceae > CAYOYK01. The sequence goes on from CAYOYK010000064.1 coordinate 2,217, forward strand.
TTTCCGTTTTGCAAACCGCATAGCCCTGCGCTCTGCCCGCGTCGTCCCGCCATAGGTAGACGTATTGCAGGTCCTTCAGCGGATCCTTGCCGATATACGCCTCAAAGCCCTTGTCCGTGCGCAGGAACGCGTAGCCCATCCGGCGGGCGTACTGATCGTATATCGCCTTGAGCTCGGTAAAATCGTCTCCTGGCAGCAGCTGGGACACGCTGCCCGCGCTTTGCAGCCCTTGCAGCGCCTCCAGCGGAAAGCCCGCGTGAAGCCGGTTGAAGCATTGCTCGTAGCCAAACTTGCGGTAGTATACATGGCTGAACGGATACAGCGCGCTGAACGCCGTGCCGCCCTCATACAGCTTGGGCAGCATGTCCTCAAACAGCTTGCGGATGGTGCGCTGCCGCCGCTGCTCCGGGCGGCTGACCACGCCGCCCACGCCCGCCGTGCGGACCTCGTGTCCGCAAAAAACCGAGGGGAAATCGAAGGCGAAAAAGCCGCCCAGCAGCTTGCCGTCATCGTCAAACAGAGCGTGAGAGTACGGCAGCTCGTCGTCCTCGGCGTAGAGCTTGCTTTCATCCAGCGGATAGGCAAAGCACATGGAGCAGAGCTTGTTAAACTCCGCAGATTCCTCATGGGTAAAGGGACGGATGGTCGGCATGGAGAGTCTCCTTTCGGCGGGGAAAGCCCGCGCGGTATTGTCTGCATCATATCACAGGGCGCGGCAAAAGAAAAGAGCGCGAAATTGACAGCGCTTTGTCAAGGAAACTTCTTGACAAAACACCATTGCATGCTTTATCATTGTCAATTGAGCAATCACTCCATGGGAAGGGGCGATCCGAATGCGTCAGCTCTTGCGGGGCGCGACCGTATACTGCCGGGGGCGGCTGAAAACAGGCGATGTATCGCTGTTGGACGGCCGTGTGGAGCAGTTTTCCCCTCATATTCCCGAAAGCGGCTTTGATTTGATTTTTCCCTTGCAGGGACAGCTATTGACACCGGGTCTTGTGGATGTACACGTACATCTGCGGGAACCCGGTTTTTTAATGAAGGAAACCGTTTCCACTGGCACGCGCGCGGCGGCGCACGGCGGCTATACCGCGCTGTGTGCCATGCCCAACCTCAACCCGCCGCCCGATACCTACGCGCACCTGTTCGAGCAGCTCACCTGCCTCGGCCGCGACGCGTGCGTGCGGGTAAAGCCCTACGGCTGCGTCACCATGGGCCAAAGGGGCGAGGGCGAGCCGGCGGATTACGCCGCGCTTGCTCCCTACGTGGCGGGCTTTTCGGACGACGGCCGCGGCGTGCAGGATGAAGCCACCATGCGCCGGGCCATGGAGGGGATCGCGGCGGTGGGCGGCATTCTGGCCGCGCATTGCGAGCAGAACGACCTGCTGCGCGGCGGCTACATCCATGACGGAGCCTACTGCAAGGCGCACGGCCACAAGGGGATCAGCGCCGAGAGCGAGTGGCGGCCCATCCAGCGCGACCTGCGGCTGGTCAAGGAGATCGGCTGCAAATACCATGTCTGCCATGTAAGCTGCAAGGAGAGCGTCGAGCTCATCCGCCGCGCCAAGGACGCGGGCGCGGACGTGACCTGCGAGACCGCCCCGCACTACCTGCTGCTCTGCGACGACGATCTGCAAGAGGACGGTCGCTACAAGATGAACCCGCCCCTTCGCACCCGCGAGGATCGCGACGCGCTGGTCGCCGCGCTGGCCGACGGCACGATCGACATGATCGCTACCGATCACGCGCCCCACACCGCGGAGGAAAAAAGCCGCGGCCTCGCGGGCAGCCTGATGGGCGTTGTCGGGCTGGAATGCGCCTTTGCGGTGCTGTACACCGGGCTGGTGGAAGCGGGGCTTCTTTCGCTGGAGCGCCTGCTGGAGGCCATGACGGATGCGCCGCGCAAGCGCTTTGGCCTATCGGAGAAGGATTTCTCGCCCGGACAGCTCGCCGATCTATCGGCGTTCGACCTGCACGCGGACACATCGGTCAGGCCGGAGGCGTTTTTATCGAAGGGCCGCGCCACGCCCTTCGCGGGCTGGCCAGTGCACGCGGCCTGCACCCTGACGATGGTGGGAGGAGAAACCGTATGGAAGCGATAACGCGCAAGCTGATCTTGGAGGACGGCAACACGTTTGTCGGCACGGGCTTTGGCGCGCATCAGGACAAGCTGTGCGAGCTGGTGTTCAACACCTCCATGGTCGGCTATCAGGAGATCGTCACCGATCCAAGCTATACCGATCAGGGCGTTGTGATGACCTATCCGCTGATCGGCAACTACGGCGTGACCGACGAGGATTACGAGACGCGCCTGCCCAGCATGGGCGCGCTGATCGTGCGGGAGTACAACGACCAGCCCAGCAACTTCCGCTATACCAAGACGCTGGGCGAGCTGCTGGAGGATAGCGGCATCCCCGGCCTGCAAGGCGTGGACACGCGGCGCATCAACCGCATCATCCGCAGCGAGGGCGCGCAGCGCGCGCTGCTCACCGACGCGGGCACGCCGCAGGACGAGGCGCTCGCGCAAATCCGCGCCTACAAGCTGCCCACCGACTGCGTGCCGCGCGTAAGCTGCCGCAAAAAATGGTACGCCCGCACGGCGAACCCGCGCTACCACGTGGTGGCGGTGGACTGTGGCATCAAGCTCAACATCATCCGCAAGCTGTGCGAATCCGGCTGCAATGTGACCGTGGTGCCTTACGATACCCCGGCCGAGACCATCCTGAGCCTTGCGCCGGACGGGCTGTTTCTCAGCAACGGGCCGGGCGACCCGCAGGACGTAAAGCCCGTGATCGCGCTGGTCAAAGCGCTGCGCGGCAAGCTGCCCATCTTCGGCATTTGCTTGGGCCACCAGATGATCGCGCTGGCCTGCGGCGCGACCACCTACAAGATGAAGTTCGGCCATCGCGGCGGCAACCACCCCGTGCGGGAGCTTGCCACCGGCAAGGTGGAGATCACCAGCCAGAACCACAGCTACGCGGTAGACGCCGCCAGCCTTATCGGCACGGGCCTCACGCTGACGCATGAGAACCTGCTCGATCACACCGCCGAGGGCCTCGCGTGCCCGGCGGACAGGCTGTTCAGCGTGCAGTATCACCCGGAGAGCGCCCCCGGCCCGCAGGACAGCGCGTACCTGTTCGGCCGCTTTACCGACCTGATGGCAAAGGAGGGCTGCTGATATGCCCAAGCGCACAGACATCCAGCGGATCATGGTGATCGGGTCGGGGCCTATCGTCATCGGGCAGGCGGCGGAGTTTGACTACGCGGGCACGCAGGCCTGCCTTGCCCTGCGCGAGGAGGGCTACGAGGTCATTCTGGTCAACAGCAACCCGGCCACCATCATGACGGATACGCACATCGCCGACAAGGTGTACATGGAGCCGCTGACGCTGGAATACGTGGCGCGCATCCTGCGCCGCGAGCGCCCGGACGCGATTTTGCCCGGCCTCGGCGGCCAAACGGGCCTCAACCTCGCCATGCAGCTGGAGCGCAAGGGCGTGCTGGCCGAATGTCAGGCCGAGATCCTCGGCACGAGCTTTGAATCCATCAACAAAGCGGAGGACCGCGAGGCGTTCAAGGCCCTGTGCGAGGGCCTCGGCGAGCCGGTGCTTCCCTCCGAGATCGCCACCACGCTGGACGAGGGCCTCCGCGCGGCGCGCGACATCGGCTACCCGGTCATCCTGCGGCCGGCGTTCACGCTGGGCGGCACGGGCGGCGGCTTTGCCGACAGCGAAAGCGAGCTTGTCCCCCTCATGGAAAACGCGCTCAAGCTCTCGCCCGTGCATCAGGTGCTGGTGGAAAAGAGCATCAAGGGCTACAAGGAGATCGAGTACGAGGTGATGCGGGACGCGAACGATACCGCCATCGCCATTTGCAACATGGAGAACGTGGACCCCGTGGGCGTGCACACCGGCGACAGCATCGTGGTCTGCCCCAGCCAAACGCTGACCAACAGGGAGTACCAGATGCTCCGCGACAGCGCGCTCAGGATCATCCGCGCGCTGAAGATCGAGGGCGGCTGCAACGTGCAGTTCGCGCTGGATCCGTTCAGCTTCCAGTACTACCTCATCGAGGTCAACCCACGCGTGAGCCGCTCCTCGGCGCTGGCGAGCAAGGCCAGCGGCTACCCCATCGCGCGCGTCAGCGCCAAGGTGGCCGTCGGCATGCGCTTGGAGGAAATCCCGCTGGCCAATACCCCGGCCTGCTTTGAGCCCGCGCTGGACTATGTGGTTACCAAGATCGCGCGCTTTCCGTTTGATAAGCTGGAGGGCGCGAGCAACCGCCTCTCCACGCAGATGAAGGCCACCGGCGAGGTGATGAGCGTCGGCCGCACGCTGGAGGAGAGCCTGCTCAAGGCCATCCGCTCGCTGGAGATCGGCGTGTGCCACCTGCGCATGCCGCGCTTTGACCGCACGCCCAGCGACGAGCTGCTGCGCTATATACGCGAGGCCACCGACGACCGCGTGTTCGCCATCGCCCAGCTTATCCGCAACGGCGTGGACTTGAGCCTGATTTACAACCAGACCAAGATCGACATGCTTTTTTTGGAAAAGTTCAAAAGCATTATCGATATGGAAGCGCCGCTGGCCGCCCGTCCCGGCGATATCGACACGCTGCGCAGGGCCAAGCGCATGGGCTTCAGCGATCAGTACATCGCGGGCGTGTGGGGCATGCCGGAGGCCGACCTGTACGCCCTGCGGCGGGAGCGCGGCGTCACGCCCGTATACAAGATGATCGACACCTGCGCCAGCGAGTTTGACAGCTACGTGCCCTACTTCTACTCCACCTACGAGCAGGAGAACGAAAGCCTCGTCTCCGACCGCAAAAAGATCGTGGTGCTGGGTTCGGGGCCTATCCGCATCGGGCAGGGCGTGGAGTTTGACTACTCCACCGTGCACGCCGTGTGGACAATCCGTCAGGCGGGCTACGAGGCTATCATCATCAACAACAACCCCGAAACGGTATCCACCGACTACACCACCAGCGATAAGCTCTACTTCGAGCCGCTCACCACCGAGGACGTTATGAACATCCTCGATCTTGAGCGCCCCGAAGGCGTTATCGTCACGCTGGGCGGGCAGACGGCCATCAACTTGGCCGAAAGCCTGCACGCGCGGGGCGTGCGCATCATCGGCACGGGCGTGGAGGGCATCCGCCGCGCCGAAAACCGCGACGAGTTTGAGAAGATCATGGAGCGGCTGCACATCCCGCAGCCCAACGGGCAGGCCGTGACCGATATCGACGAGGGCGTCCGCGTCGCCGAGCGCATCGGCTACCCGGTGCTGGTGCGCCCCAGCTATGTGCTGGGCGGCCGCGCCATGCAGATTGTCAGCGACGAGAGCCAGCTGCGCCGCTATCTCAAGACGGCCGCAGCCCTGAACGCCGACCAGCCTGTGCTGGTGGACAAGTACATTGTGGGCAAGGAGCTGGAAACCGACGCGGTGTGCGACGGCGAGGATGTGTACATTCCCGGCGTAATGGAGCACGTGGAGCGCACCGGAATACATTCGGGCGATTCCATCAGCGTGTACCCCACGTTCAGCGTCAGCGAGCGCGCGCGGCAGACGATTCTGGATTACACGGTGCGCCTCGGTCTCGGCCTTGGCATTGTGGGGCTGTACAACATCCAGTTTATCGTAGATCGCAGCGACGACGTGTACGTCATCGAGGTCAACCCTCGCTCCAGCCGCACGGTGCCCTTTTTGAGCAAGGCGACCGGCGTGCCCTTGGCGGATATCGCCACGCGCGTGATGCTGGGCCACAGCCTGCGCGAGCAGGGCATTCACGATGTGTGCGCGCCCGTCAAGCCGCGCTGGTACGTCAAGGCCCCGGCGTTCAGCTTCAGCAAGCTTCGCGGCATGGACGCGTACCTCAGCCCGGAGATGAAGTCCACCGGCGAAGCCATCGGCTACGACGCGACGCTCAACCGCGCGCTGTACAAGGCCCTGCAAGCCACCGGCATGAAGGTGGTCAACTACGGCACGCTGTTCGTTACGCTCGCCGACGCGGACAAGGACGAGGCTCTGCCGCTGATTCGCCGCTTTTATGACCTCGGCTTCAACATCGAGGCCACGCACGGCACGGCCGAGTACCTGCGCGGGCACGGCATCCGCACCCGCGAGCGCAGGAAGCTCAGCGAGGGCAGCGAGGAAATACTGGATTCCCTCCGTCAGGGCCACGTGAGCTACGTTATCAACACCCGCTCCATCGACGCGCAAAGCCAGCAGAGCGACGGCGCGATCATCCGCCGCTGCGCGGTGGAGAACAACGTGACCATGTTTACCGCGCTGGACACCGTGCGCGTGCTGCTGGACGTGCTGGAGGAGATCACACTGCGCGTCTCCACCATCGACAGCTAGGCAGGGGCACCGCCCCTGTGCACCGCGCAAGGGGCATGGATTCCATTCCTGCGCCCCGCTCAAGGGCAGGGGCTCCGCCCCTGCACCTCGCCCAAGGAGCAAGCCACCTTGCGGCCCTTGGCGAGGTACTGCTGGCAGCCCTACCCCCCGCCCAAGGGGCACAGCCCCTTGAGAATCCCATAGCGGCGCTTCGCGCCGGGAGAGGAAGCATAATTGTCTTTCATCTTGCAAGAAAACGCTCCCATCGCACGGGCGGTCTACCGCATGCGGCTGGCGGGAGACACGGGCAAAATCGTGCGGCCCGGACAGTTTGTACAGGTGCGGGTGCCGGGGTTCTACCTGCGGCGGCCCATCAGCGTATGCGATTGGGACGCGGATACGCTAACGCTGATCTACAAGGTTCTGGGGCACGGCACGGAGGCCATGAGCGGCTGGCAGTCCGGCGCGGAGGTCGATTTGCTGACCGGGCTGGGCAACGGGTTTGATACCGACGCGCCCTCCGCGCGGGCCGCGCGGTCGCCGCTGTTGGTTGGCGGGGGCGTGGGCACGCCGCCGCTGTACGGGCTGTGCAAGGCGCTGCTGGCGCGGGGGCAGCGGCCTGTCGTGGCGCTGGGCTATGGCGCGGCTGCGGACGCGATGCTGCTGGCCGAGTTTGCCGCGCTGGGCGTGCCGGTCTGCGCGGCGACGCTGGACGGGTCGCTGGGCGTAAAGGGCTTTGTGACCGACGCCATCGCGCGGAGCGGGCGAACATTCGACTATGTGTACGCCTGCGGGCCGGAGCCTATGCTCAGGGCGGTGTACGACGCGCTGCCCGCCGACGGCCAGTTCAGCTTTGAAAGCCGCATGGCCTGCGGCTTTGGGGCCTGCATGGGCTGCACCTGCCGCACCAAGTACGGCGACAAGCGCATCTGCAAGGACGGCCCGGTGCTGCGCAGGGAGGAGATCATATGGTAGACACGCGCGTAAGCCTGTCGGGCTGGGTGCTGGACAACCCGGTCATCCCCGCCAGCGGCACGTTTGGCTACGGCAGGGAGATCAGCGAATACTATGATATCAACTGTCTTGGCTCGTTTGCCTGCAAGGGCACCACGCTGCACCCGCGCCACGGCAACGAGCTGCCGCGCATCGCGGAATGCGCCAGCGGAATGCTCAACGCGGTCGGGCTGCAAAATCCGGGGCTGGAGCATGTGCTGGCGCACGAGCTGCCGGAGCTGGCCGCGTACTTTCGCAAGCCGATTGTAATGAACATCAGCGGCTTTTCCATCGACGAGTACGTGGCCTGCGCCGAGGCGCTGACGGAACGCCCGGAGGTGGGCATCCTTGAGATCAACATCTCCTGCCCCAATGTGCATGGCGGGGGCATGGCCTTTGGCACCGACGCGCAAAGCGCCGCCGAGGTGACCCGCGCCGTAAAGCGTGTGGCCGTCAAGCCGGTTTACATCAAGCTCAGCCCCAACGTGACGGACATCGTGAGCATTGCGCGCGCCTGCGAGGACACAGGCGCGGACGGCCTGAGCCTTATCAACACGCTGCTGGGCATGCGCATCAGCCTGAAAACGCGCAGGCCGCTGCTGGCTAACGGCACAGGCGGGCTTTCCGGCCCGGCGATCTTCCCGGTGGCGCTGCGGATGGTCTATCAGGTGGCGCAGGCGGTGCGCATCCCGATCATCGGCATGGGCGGCGTGCGCTCCGCCGAGGACGTGCTGGAAATGCTGCTCGCGGGCGCGACGGCGGTGCAGGTGGGCGCGGAGAATCTGGTCAACCCCTATGCCTGCAAGCAAATTATCGACGAGCTACCCCTTGCGATGGCGCGTTATGGCGTGCAATCGCTGCAAGATATCATCGGAGGTGCATGGAAATGAAGGGTGAGGCGATCATCGCGCTGGATTTCCCATCGGCTGCGGAGGCGTATGACTTTCTGGGGCAGTTTTCAGGCCGCAAGCCCTACGTCAAGGTGGGCATGGAGCTGTATTACAGCGAAGGCCCGTCCATCGTGCGCGAGCTGAAAAAGCGCGGGCACAAGGTATTCCTTGATCTCAAGCTGCACGACATCCCCAACACGGTGCAAAGCGCCATGCGGGTGCTGAGCGCGCTGGACGTGGATATGGTCAACCTGCATGCCGCCGGAGGCATGGCGATGATGCGGGCCGCCGTGGCGGGCCTTACGCGCGCAGACGGTACGAGGCCGCTGCTGCTGGCCGTCACACAGCTCACCTCCACCAGCGAGAGCGCGCTGCACGACGAGCTGCTGATCCCGTCCACCATGGAGGAAACCGTGCGCCGCTACGCGCGGAACGCGCGCGACGCGGGGCTGGACGGCGTGGTCTGCTCGCCGCTGGAGACGGGCGCGGTCAAGGCGGCCTGCGGCGCGGACTTTCTCGCCGTCACGCCCGGCATCCGCTTTGCGGACAGCGCGAGCGACGATCAGGCCCGCGTGATGACCCCGGCCAAGGCGCGCGAGAACGGCTCCGACTACATCGTGGTCGGGCGGCCCATTACCCGCGCGGCCGACCCCGTGGCGGCCTACGAGCGCTGCATGCGCGAGTTTATCGGTGAATAACAAAGGAGGAATCCCCATGCAACAGCAAATTGCCAAGGCGCTGCTCTCCATCGGCGCGGTGTTCCTGCGGCCGGAGCAGCCCTTTACGTGGGCCAGCGGCATCCAAAGTCCCATTTACTGCGACAACCGCCTTACGCTCACGGCCCCCGCCGTGCGCGCGCAGGTAGAAAACGCGCTGGCCGAGACCGTGCGCCGCGAGTATCCGGCCTGCGGCACGCTGATGGGCACCAGCACGGCGGGCATCGCGCACGCGGCCATCGTGGGACATCTGACAGGCCTGCCGATGGGCTACGTGCGCTCCGGCGCGAAAGATCACGGCCGCGGCAACCAGATCGAGGGTCGGCTGGACAAGGGCGAAAGGGTGGTCGTGATTGAGGATTTGATCTCCACCGGCGGTAGCGTGATTGAGGTGGTCGAGGCCCTGCGCGAGGCGGGCGCGGAGGTACTGGGCATTGCGAGCATCTTCACCTACGGCATGCGCAAGGGGCTTGACCGGCTGGCGGCGGCGGACGTGAAGAACGTCAGCCTCTGCGATTTGGACACGCTGGTCGAGGTCGCCGCGCAGGAGGGCTACATACAGCCCTCGCAAAAGCAAGCGCTGCTCTGTTTCCGGGACAATCCCGCCGACGAGGGCTGGCGGGCGCTGCTGTAAGGAGGGACAACATGCGACATCTGTTGGACATTACCGATTTGAGCGTTGCCGAGATCGACGCGCTGCTGGACTCGGCCGATCACATTCTGGAGCGCCCGGAGGACTACCAGACCGCGATGCTGCACAAGCAGCTTGCCACGCTGTTCTTTGAGCCGAGCACGCGCACGCGCCTCAGCTTTGAGAGCGCCATGCTGAGCCTCGGCGGGCAGGTACTGGGCTTCAGCGAAGCCGCCAGCTCATCCGCATCCAAGGGCGAGAGCGTCGCCGACACCATCCGCACGGTGGGCAGCTATGTGGACGTCATTGCCATGCGGCATCCGCGCGAGGGCGCGCCCGCCGTGGCCGCGAAGGTATCGCCCGTGCCCATCATCAACGCGGGCGACGGCGGGCACAATCACCCCACGCAGACGCTCACCGACCTATGCACCATCCGCCGCGAGAAGGGCCGCCTCAACCAGCTGGTGGTGGGCATGTGCGGCGACCTGCAATTTGGCCGCACCGTACACAGCCTGATGAACGCGCTGGCCCGCTACAAAAGCATCCGCTTCGTGCTGATATCGCCCAAGGAGCTGCGCATTCCCGATTACCTGCGCGAGAGCATGGCGCGCATGGGCGTGTCCATCACCGAGGTGGAGCGGCTGGAGGACATCATCGGCACGCTGGACATCCTGTACATGACGCGCGTTCAGCGCGAGCGTTTTTTCAACGAGGCCGACTACGTGCGCCTCAAGGACAGCTACATTCTGGATCCCGCCAAGCTGCAAGCCGCGCGCAGGGATTTGTGCATTCTGCATCCCCTGCCCCGCGTCAACGAGATCTCCCGCGCCGTGGACGATGATCCCCGCGCTTGCTATTTCCGGCAGGTCCGCAACGGCAAGTTTGTACGCATGGCGCTCATCTGCTCGCTTTTGGGGGTGAAGGCATGAACATCGACAGCATCCAGAACGGTTACGTGATCGATCATATCCGCGCGGGCCGGAGCATGGAGCTCTACCACAACCTCGGCTTGGACAAGCTGGATTGCTCCGTTGCCATTATCAAGAACGTCAAGTCCCAGCGCATGGGCCGCAAGGACATCATCAAAATTGACGCGCCCATCGACGTGGACATCGACGTGCTGGGTTACATCGACCCGGACGTGACGGTCAACATCATCCGCGACGGCCGGTTGATCGAGAAAAAGAGCCTGTCCCTGCCGGAGCGGGTGGTCAACGTCATCCGCTGCAAGAACCCGCGCTGCATCACGCAGGTGGAGCAAGAGGTCGATCATATTTTCTACTTGGCCGACAAGGAGAAGGGGCTATACCGCTGCCAGTACTGTCAGGCCGCGCACCGGGAGAACGAGTAGGCGAAAAATCACGCTTGTTGAGGTACAATAGATAAGTGAAAAAAGACAGGCGGCTCCGAAATTGGTAG
>CAYOYK010000065.1:0-13163 GCA_964408185.1 uncultured Oscillospiraceae bacterium
TGCCTTGTTCCCCTAAGAGAACATACCATAGACGCGCCGGAAGCGAAGCCAATACTGCGTTTCCCAAGAGAACATGCCATAGATGCGCCGGAAGCGAAGCCAATACCGCGTTTTTCCTCCGCGCCCGCAGGCGCGGCAAACCAATCGAGGGCCCCGCAGGGCCACCATGCCTGCATGCCGTCCCTTGCACGGGAGCAAGTCAACAAACGCGGGGCAGCAGTTCTGCCAAGCTGGGCACCGCAGGCGTGCTAACAGCCTAAGCCAAGCCCTCTGGGCGATCGCTTGTAGCACAAGATGGGCGTGCTGGCCCATCGATCGGCCTCAATCACGCTGTTTCTTTTGGTTACTTTTCTTTTCAGCTGAAAAGAAAAGTGACGAACCCCGGCCCGCAGGTCGGGGCACCGTTCCAACGGCGGGCGCTAAAGCGCCCTTGTAAGAGGGGACTTCGTCCCCCCTCACCGCGCCTTCGGCGCTTGCGTCCCCCTAGGGAACGCGATGTTGAGTGCGCCCTCCTGCGCCGCGCAGGCGCAACGCCGCGCCGCGCAGGCGCCCCCACCCTGCCGGGGACGGCAGCCCGCCGCGCCGCGCAGGCGCCCCCCGCCGGGGCCGGCAGACACACCCTCACCAGAAAGGCTGTGACCCCTATGTCAGAAAAGGATTCCCTCTCCCTCGCCCTGCCTCCCGCGCGGGAGGTGCGCGGCCACGCTGTGCGCAAGCTGCCGCTGGGCGCGTACCTGCGCGCCATGCAGGCGCTGTGCGCCCTGCCCGAAACGCTGCTGGGGGCGCTGTTCCCCGGCGAGGACGCATCCGCGGCGCTGGGCCGCCTGCGCCGCCTCACGCCCGATACCGCCGCGCCCTTGCTGGCCAAGGCCGTCGCCTTTGCACCCGGCCCGCTGATGCAGGCGCTCGCGCTGCTCACGGGCATAGAGGAGTCCGTGCTGCTCGACGATCCGGCCATCGGCGCGGACGGGCTGCTGGAGCTCATCGAGGCGGTGATCGAGGTGAACGGCCTCGCAAATTTTACGCGCGCCGCGCGGGCGCTCCTCGCGCGGCTGCGGACAAGCATTGGTTCCAAACCCTGACGGCCCTCGCCCTCACGATGGGCGTAAGCAAGCGCGAGCTGCTGGAGGATTACTATCCGGACGAGCTGCCCGCCCTGCTGAACGCCTACCGCGCCCTGCACGCCCCGCCGGAGGCCCCCGCCCAGACCGTGGACGCGATGGACTTCCTCGGCGATGGCGGCGAGCGCCTCTGATTCCACGATGCAAGGAGGTACCCCATGAAGCAGCCCTCCGTGGCCGACGCGGCCGAGCTCCTTGAGTTTTGGACGACCATCCTGCGCGGCGGTCAGGCCCGCGCCGACTTGAGCGAGGACGAGCTGGCGCAGGTCGGCCTTGCCAACCGCTGCAAGGCCGCCGAAATGCTGGGCAAGCTCCTCGGCCTGCCGGAGGCCGCCCCGGCGGAGTCCCCGCCCGTGCTGGTGGACGATATCGCGCTGCGCCGAGCACGCGCCGAGCGCCCGTCGGCAGACCCGTGAGCAAGGAGGAAGCAGACGCCAAGCAAAAGCCACACCCGGCGCGCTCCACCCGTGCTGGTGGACGATATCGCGCCGCGCCGAACGCGCACAGAGCGCCCGTCGGCAGACTTGTGAGCAAGGAGGAAGCAGATGCCAAGCAAAAGCCATACCCGGCGCGCCCCGCCCGTGCTGGTGGACGATATCGCGCCGCGCCGAGCACGCGCCGAGCGCCCGTCGGCAGACCTGTGAGCAAGGAGGAAGCAGATGCCAAGCAAATGCCACACCCGGCGCGCCCCGCCCGACGCGCCCAAGCTATCCGCCCTCGTGCCGCCCGCGTTCTACGGGGTCTGGCGCGATCTCTTTGCGGACGGCCACCGCGAGTACTGGCTGCGCGGCGGGCGCGGCAGCGGCAAGAGCACATTCGCCGCGACCGCGATCATCGCGGGCCTGCTGCGCGATCCGCACGTGAGCGCGGTCGTGTTCCGCAAGGTGCAGGCCACGCTGCGCGAAAGCGTCTACGCCCAGCTGCTCTGGGTCATCGATCGGCTGGGGCTGGAGGGCGCCTTCCGCGCGTCGCTCAGCCCCATGTGCATCGAGCTGACCGCGACCGGGCAGAAGATCCTCTTTCGCGGCGCGGACGATCCGGCCAAGAGCAAATCCCTCAAGCTGAAAAGGGGTTACTTCGGCTACCTGTGGCTGGAGGAGCTGACCGAGTTTGACGGCTTGGCGGACATGCAGACCATCGCGGCCAGCGTGCTGCGCGGCGGCGGGCGCGCCGTGACGCTGTGTACCTACAACCCGCCCGTCAGCGCGAGGGCGTGGGTGAATCAGGCGGCCGATCTGCCCGCACCCGGACGGCTGGTGCACCGGAGCAGCTACCTCGATATGCCGCCCGATTGGCTGGGCGAGCCGTTTTTGCGGCAGGCCGAGGCCCTGAGCGAGGCCAACCCGCGCATGTACCGGCACATGTTCTTGGGCGAGGTGACGGGCAGCGGCGCGCAGGTGTTTGACAACCTGCGCCTCCGGCCCATCCCGCCGCAGGAGCGGCAAAGCTGCGATCGCCTGTACTTCGGGCTGGACTTCGGCTTCGGCAAGGACCCCGACGCGGCCGTGTGCGTCCACTTGGACGCCACGCGCGGGCGGCTGGTCGTCCTTGGCGAAAGCGTGCATACAGGCCAGCCCATCGACGGCCTCGCGCGGGCGGTGCGGGCGCTCATCGGCGAGGCCGGATGCGAGCCCGGCAGGCCCGTCGCCTGCGACAGCGCCGACCCGCGCATGATCGCGGAGCTGCGCGCGCGCGGCGTGTGCGCCGTGGCCGCCCGCAAGGGGCCGGACAGCGTGCTGCACGGCGTGCGCTTTCTGCAATCCCTGCGGGAGATCGTCATCGACCCCACCGTCTGCCCCTGCGCGGCAAGGGAGTTCAGCCTGTGCGAGTACCGCCGCGATGGCGACGACGTGCTGCCGGAGCTCCCCGACCGTGATAACCATACGCTGGACGCGGCGCGCTACGCCATCGAGTGCGTCTCGACCGCGCGCGTGGCCCGGCTGGCGACCCTATAACAAAGGAGGCGTTCCCTTGATCCAAAGACCCATCACCTGCTTGGACGAGCAGGCCGCGCCCACCCGCGAGGCCCTGCTCTCCGTCCTCAAGGAGCGGGACGCGGCCCTGCCCCGCCTGCTTACCCTGCGCGATTATATGCGCCGCCGCCACCGCATCGACGGCCGCACGCGCAAGCGCGGCCTGCCCAACCATCGGCTGGGGCACGACCTGCCCACCTACATCGTGCGCACGGCGGCGGGCTTTCTGCTGGGCGAGCCGGTGCGCTATGCCGGCCCGGAGGCCCTCGGCCCCGTGCTGGACGCGTACGTCCGCTGCGATACCCCCTCGCTGGACAACGAGCTGGCCGAGCGCGCCGCCGCCTACGGCCGCGCCGTGGAGCTGTGCTATGCCGATGCGGACGCGCAGCCGCGCGCCTGCGCGCTCGACCCGCTGCGCGCCTTTGTGGTCTACGCGGACGACGCGCTGTGCGCCCCGCTCTTTGGCGTGCAGACGGACGAGCTGCGCGGCCCCACGGGGCAATGCGTCGGCCTGCGCGCCACCGTGTACACCGCCCGCGAGGCGCTGACCTACGAGGGCAAAAGCGTGGATTCGCTGGCGCTTGCGGGCCGTGCGCGGCATTTCTTCGGCGCGGTGCCCATGACCGAGTATTGGAACAACGCCGATGAAACCGGCGATTTTGAGGGCGTTCTGCCGCTGATCGACGCGTACGACGCGCTCCAGAGCGACCGCCTGAACGACAAGCAGCAGTTTACCGACGCGGTGCTGGTGCTCTACGGCGTGGCGGGCCTGCTGGAGGAGAACGGCCAAAGCCCCGCCAGCCGCCTGCGCGAGGAGCGCACCCTGTGCATGCCGGACCGCGACGCGCGCGTGGAGTTTCTGACCAAGCAGCTCAGCGAGAGCGACACCGAGGTGCTCAAGGAGAGCCTGCGCCGGGATATCCACAAGCTGAGCTTCGTGCCCGATTTGAGCGACGATTCCTTTGCGGGCAACCAAAGCGGCGTGGCCATGCGCTACAAGCTGTTTGGCCTTGCGCAGCTTGTGCGCGGCAAGGAGCGCTGGTTCCGTGAGGGCCTGCGCGGGCGGCTGCGGCTGTTTGCGGCGTTTCTGGCCGTGCGCGGCGGCCCCGCGCTGGACGTGAGCGCCGTGACCATGGCGTTCACCCGGCCCGTTGTGCCGGAGAGCGAGGAGGCGCAGGCATGAGCAAGCTGCGCAACCCGTTCCGCCCCGATCTCCCTGCGGCAGCGCCAGCCGATGCGTCACGGCCGATTGGCGCAAGCGCGGCAGACGGCGCGGGACCGACCGCAGGTACGGCACGGCAAGCCGATGCGGCAGGGGGAAACGCCAATGCGGCCCGGACTGCCGAGCCGACAGGGCAAACTGGTGTGGCAGGGGCAACCGCCAACGCGGCCCAGACTGCCGAGCCGACGCAGCAAGCTGGCGTGACATGGGGAACAAGCGCGGCCCAGACTGCCGAGCCGAGACAGCAAGCTGGCGTGGCATTAGGAACCAACGCGGCCCCCGCCGCCAACGCGGCATGGCAAACTGGTGTGGCAGGGGCAACCGCCAACGCGGCCCAGACTGTCGAGCCGAGACAGCAAGCTGGCATGGCAGGGGGTACCGCCAACGCGACCTCGCCCGCCAACGCGGCTCCCGCCGCCAACGCGGCCCAGCTGCCCGACGCTCCCGCGCTGCAAGCCGAGCTGGCCGCGCGGCAGGCGGCGCTGGAGGAGCAGACGCGCGCGCTCGACCTGCGCGAGCGTCGGCTGAACGCGGCGCAGACGCTGGCGGCGCGCGGCCTGCCCGCCGCGCTGCTGGACGCGCTGCCGCTGGCCGACGACGCGGCCCTGCAAGCCGCCTTGCCGCAGGTGGAAAGCGCCTTCCGCGCGGCGGTGGAGCAGGCCGTGCACGCGCGGCTCGCCGCCGCACCGCCCGCCGTGGCGCGCGGCGAGGGCGCGCAAAACCGCGCCCTGCGCGCCGCCATGGGGCTGGAATGACCGCCCGGAAAGGATGTGAGACCCATGGAGCTGGATGATTTGACTGTGCGCATCCGCGTGATGGCCGACGAGGCCGATACGGCGCTGTCCGCGTTTGCGGAGCGCGTGCGGCGCGCGGGCGCGCAGACGACCGCCGCGCAGGAGGCCGCGGCGGCCTTTGCGGGCGGGCTGGTCGGGCTGGCCGCGCAGAGCGCGAGGGCCGCCTCCGCACTGAACAGCGGCGGCGAGGCCGTCGCGCGGCAGGACGCGCAAATGCGCGCGGGCGCTGCCAGCGCCGCCGAGCTGCAAGCCGCCGTGGCGCAGGTGGAGGGCGAGGCCAAGCGCCTCAGCGCGGGGCTGCAAGCCACGCAGGGGTACGAGGCGGCGGGCCGGCAGGCCGACGCGCTGTCCGCCAAGCTGTACCAGCTGGAGGGCGCGGCGCAGAGCCGCCTGACCGTCAACCTGAACACCGAGGAGGCGCACAGCGCCGTCAGCGCCTTGGTGGCGCAGACAAGCAAGGCCGCGCGGGGCATGGACGACCTGCGGCGGGCCTCCGATCAGCGCGCGGGCGGGCTGACCGGCAGCCTCAAGCTGGAGCTGATCGAGCTCAACCACCTGATCGCCATCGGCCTTGCCGATACGGCCGACGAGGTCGCCGCGCTGGCCGATATGGCCGTGCGCTACGCCAACGCCGGGGCCATCGAGCGCTACGCGCTGGAGGATCGCCTCGCCAAGGCCCGCGAGCGCCTGCGGCAGGAAAACCTGCGGGCCGATCTGGACGCGATCAGCCACGAAAAGGCGCTGGGCGAGCTGAGCTTGGAGCAGGAGCTAGGCCGACTTGCGCGCGTGCGCGCCGCCCACCGCATGACCGCCGCGGAGATCAACGAGCTGGAGGAGCGCATGTACGACGTGCGCCAGAGCATCCGCCAGCGCGACGCGAGCGCCATCGACGGCGTGGCCGACGGCCTGACCGACGCGCTGACGGCCCGCTATCAGCGCTGGCAGACGCGGGAGCTCGCGGCGCTGGACCAGAGCCGCGACCAATGGCAGCGCTGGGCGGACGATTCCACCGACGCGCTGCAGCGGCAGATCGACGCGCTGGACGCGCTCGCCACGGCGGAGGATCGCGCGGCCGAGGACGAAAAGGACCTGCGGCAGCTCGAAAGCCTGCGCCAGCAAATTGCCTACGAGCAGGACGATTACAACCGCGCCATGCTGCAGGCCAGCCTGGAGCAGGCCGTCGAGGCCCGCGCGGAGCGCCTGCGCGAGCGGGACGCCGCCGACGCGAGGGCCGCCCTGCAAGCCCAAAAGGAGGCCGTCGCCGAGCGCCTGCAAGCCGAAAAGGACGCGCTCGACGCGCAGCGGGAGGCCGTGCGCAGCGCCTACGACGAGCGCACGCAGAGCCAGAGCCTCGCGGCGGAGGCCGAGCGCCTGCTGCTGGCCCAGAATCAGGACGAGCTGATCGCGCTGCTGACGGGCTACGCCCCGGCCTACAACGCGCTGGGCCAGACCCTCGGCGAGAAGCTGGCCGACGGCTTCGCGGCCTCGCTGACGGATGTGACCGCGTGGTTTGACGCGCTCGCCCGGCAGGTGAGCGACGTGCAGGAGCAGATGAACGACGCGGCCCTCGCCGCCGCGGATACATTCTACGCCGCGAACCGCGCCGCCCTAAGCGCGGCGCAGGCCGTGACCATCGAGCAGAGCAACACGTTCAACGTGCCGGTGGAAAGCCCCAGCGATACGGCGCGCAAGGTGGCGCAGGCCAACGAGGACTTGGGGCTGACGCTGCTGGGGCTGTAACGCAACGCGGCGCGGCCGTGTTGCGAGCCTGCGCTTTTCGCCCGCGCCCTAGTTGGTCGGCAGAGGGCCTCCCGCACAGAACGCGGCCGTGAAAAGCGCAGGGAACGCCTGCTACGCAAGCGATCGCCCGATCGGCAAGGCCGATCGAGGCGAATCCCGTCGGAGGGCCGCGACACTCCGACGCCTCCCGGTGAAAAACCCAACAAAGAGGTGAACACATTGCAGCAACTGACCTACATCAACCTGCGCGGGGAAAGCGCGGACTTTGGGGCCATCCGGCCGCTGGTGTTCTGCTCCGTAAAGGGGCTCGGAACGCCCGATACGGACGTAAAGACCATCCAAGGCGCGTACCAGCAGGGGGACGCGGTGGCCGGGCTGACGCGCAGGGCGCGCACGGTGGAGCTGACGCTGCACCTGCTGGCGGACGACCGCGCCGCGCTGTATCAGGCGCGCAGGAGCCTGTGCGGGTGGCTCAGCCCGGATAAGGCCAGCGACGGCGAGAGCCGCGCGCGGCTGATCTACCGCAACGACGCGGGCGCGTACTGGACATGGGCCGTGCCGGAGGGCGGGCTGGATTGGGGCGCGCGGCTGCAAAACGGCCACGCGTCCCTGCGCCTGAGCTTCCGCTGCGAAAGCCCGTTTTGGTACGGCATGGCGCGCAACACCGCGCGCTTTACGTACAGCGGCAGCGGCTTCAAGCTGCCGTTCAAATTCCCGTTCACGCTGGGCAACCGCAGCTTCGCCCAAACGCTGGTCAACGCCGGGCACGGGGCCGCGCCCGTGGAGATCAGCATTTGGGGCAAGGGCGAAACGCCCGTGCTCCTGAACCAATCCACGGGGCGGCGCATCGCGCTGGCCTCGCCGCTGCCCGTGGGCGACGTGCTGACCCTCCGCACCGACCCCGCCCGCCTGCGCGCCGCCGTGACCCACCCGGACGGCACGACCGAGAACGCGTTCGGCTACCTCGATCCGGGCACGAGCCTGAGCGCCTTTACGCTGCGCCCCGGCGAGAACCGGATCGTCTACCGCCCCGGCGGGGAGCAGACGCAGAGCGTGGTGCACATCAACTGGTATGACTGCTACGAGGGGGTTTGACGGGCGCGCACGCCCCGAAAGCAGAACGACGCGGAGGTGTTTGCGATGCAAACCTTGCTCCTGATGGACTTTGACTTTACCCTGCGCGGGGAGCTGCCGCTGTTCCGCAGCCTGACGCTCACGCGGAGCTGGTACGGAATCGGCGGGTTCAAGCTGACGGCGGACGCGGACGCGCCCGGCACGGAGGCGCTCGCGCGCGACCGCCTGCTCTGCTTCCCGGATGACCCGGCGCGCACGCTGATCTGCGAAAAGATCACCCGCACGCGGGAGCGGATCACCGTGGACGGCTGGCAGCTCAAGGGGCTGGCAAAGCGGCGCGTCTGCGTGCCGCCCCTGACCGGGCAGGAGGACAGCCCGTACCGCAACTTCGGCTACGACCGCTTTACCGGCGACGCGGAGAGCGCCCTGCTGCACTACGCCGCAGGCCACCTGACCGCCTGCGAGGACGCCGCGCGCCGCGTCCCCGGCCTGATACTGGCCGAGAACCAGCACCGCGGCCTCGCCCTGCCGTGGCAGGCGCGCTTCGACGCGCTGGAGAGCGTGCTGGGCGATATCGGCGCGGCCACCGGGCTGGGCTGGGAGATCCTCCCGGATTACGCCAGCCGGCGCTACGTCTTTTCGGCCCGCGAGGGGATCGACCGCACCGCGGGCACGGGCCGCGCGATCATCGGGGAGCGGATGGGCAACGCCGCCGCAGCGACCTACACCGACGACGCGCTCAAGGCCGTGACCACCGCCTACGCGGGCGGCGCGGGCGAGGACGAGAACCGCCTGATCCTCTCGTCCGGCGGCGGCGCAAGCGGCCTCGCGCGGCGCGAGGCGTGGCAGGAGGCCGGCGGCGTGAGCGATACCGACCTGCTGCGCATGGCCGCCGAGCGCAAGCTGGCCGCCCCCGCGCAGACGCTGACCGCCGAGCTGCTGGACAGCGGCCTGTGCCGCTACGGCACGGACTACGACGTGGGCGACCTCATCAGCCTGCGGACGGACGATGATCAGGCGGACGCGAGGCTCATCGCCGTGGCGGAGACCTACGAGGGCGGCGCGCGCAAGCTGAAGGCGACCTTCGGGGACGAGATCGTCTCCTCGCTGTCGGCGGTGCTGGGCGCGAGGCGGGAGTATATCGGATAGGAGAGTGATTTGATTTGGCATCGGAATTCTACGGATTCTTCGACAGCGTCGGCGACGACGAGCGCGAGTACGACGCGAGCCAGTTTGGCAAGCTGCTGCGCGCAATGTGTTACAGCGGCGCGTGTACGGGCCTGACGGTCTCGCCGACCGGGACGGGCATGGGCGTGACCGTCGCGCCGGGGAGCTGCATCCTGAACGGCTACCTGTACGAGCTGCGCGACGACGGCGGCGCGGCCAAGACGCTGACGCTGCAGGCCAGCGGCGCGGTGAACCGGTACGACCGAATCGTGGCGCATCTGGATACCGAAACGCGCGCCATCGGCCTGCGCGTGCTGGCCGGGACGGCGGGCGCAAGCCCGGAGCCGCCCGCGCTCACGCGCACGGCGACGGCGTACGAGATCAGCCTGTGCAAGGTGCTGGTGCAGGCGAACGCGACGCTGCTGGCGGCGGCGGATATCACCGACGAGCGCGGGGACGAGAGCGTGTGCGGCTGGGCCGTGCCGGAGCCCCTGCGGCAGGCGAACATCGTGGTGCCCGCCTCGCGCGTGACGCTGGCCGGAGGCGGCAGCGCGCAGGCGGCGCTGGAGGCCCACGCATCCGCGCTGAACGCGGACGCCGCCGCGCTGCAAACCGTCGTGCGGCACACCGCGCAGACGCTGACCGCCGAGCAGCAAACGCAAGCGCGGAGCAATATCGGCCTCGGCACGGCGGCGCTGAAGGGCGTGAGCAACGCGCTGACGCAGACGGCGGACGGCTACGTCCTCGACGCGCGGCAGGGCAAGGCACTGAGCGATGCAATCGCCGCCAAGGCCGCGCCTGCGACCGATACCAGCGCAACGCTGACGGCTGCGGGCTGGACGGGCACGGCAGCGCCGTACACGCAGACCGTAGCGGTCGCGGACTTGAGCGCCACGGCCAAGCTGACCGTCGGGCTGGCGGCGACGATTACCGCCGAGCAGTACGAGGCCGCCGCTGCGGCTATGTTGCTGGCGACCGCGCAGGCGGCGGGCAGCGTGACCGTCAGCGCGTTTGGAGAAAAGCCGACTGTGGATGTGCCGATTGTACTGCGGGAGGTGAGCTGATGAACGGGCAAAGCGGAGGGCCGTTGGGGAGGGCCCCGACGAGCCCGGAGCGGTACAATAAACAGCAGAGGGGAGAGCGCGAACGCAAAACCGCGTTTTGCGGGCGTGCGGTACCTAGCGGAGGGCCGTTGGGGAGGGCCCCGACGAGCCCGGAGCGGTACAATAAACAGCAGAGGGGAGAGCGCGAACGCAAAACCGCGTTTTGCGGGCGTGCGGTACCTAGCGGAGGGCCGTTGGGGAGGGCCCCGACGAGCCCGGAGCGTGACCAGTCGGGAGAACGACAGCGCGGACGAGAAGCGGACGTGCGAAGTCTGCGGGAGGTGGGTTAACATGAGCCTTTTGAGCTATTTTCCGGGCGGGGGCGCGGCAGGGAGCAAGCTGCCGGAGTACACCTATACGGGTCAGTCTACGCTGATTGACGAGGGGGACGGGAACTGGGGAATCAAGATCCTGACCAGCGGAACGCTGACGTTCACGCGCCTAAGCGGACTCCCCGATGTGTTTATGATCGCGGGCGGCGGCGGCGCAGGGTATTCCGGCGGCGGAGGCTCTGGATATACGAAAACCGTCAAAAGCATATCGATCGGCGCGTCAACTGGGTATCCAATCGTCATCGGCGCGGGCGGCGCGGCTGATAGAACGGAGGCCGCACCACATGTAGGCGGTACTGGTGGCAGCAGCTCCGCGTTTGGCTATACGGTTACTGGCGGTAATGGGGGCGGCTCGTCAACAACGTACAATACTGGCGGCAACGGTGGCAGCGGCGGCGCGGCTTATGGCGGCGTGGGCGGCACAAACGGCGGAAACGGAACCTCAAGCGCGCCAGCCTCTTACGCGGGCGGCACGGGTCAGGGCACAACCACCTATGCGTTCGGCGATTCGGACGGCGAGAAATACGGCTCCGGCGGCGGCGCTGCGGGAAACGGACCGCCCGGCGCGGGCCTGCGCGGCGCAAACAGCGGCTGCGGCGGCACGGGCGCAACCACGAGCAGCGAGGCAGGCGGCAGCGGCATCGTGATCCTGCGCAATCACAGGGAGGTGGCGGCATGATGGGTTGGAGCGACCGTGGGGCAGGGCAGGGCCCCTGCCCCGCAAGGGAGCGTGACCAGTCGGCAGGAAAGCAGCGCGAACGGCCCGAAGGGCCGGGCGTGCAAAGCAGGGAGGTGGCGGCATGATGGGTTGGAGCGACCGTGGGGCAGGGCAGGGCCCCTGCCCCGCAAGGGAGCGTGACCAGTCGGCAGGAAAGCAGCGCGAACGGCCCGAAGGGCCGGGCGTGCAAAGCAGGGAGGTGGCGGCATGAGGTACGCAATCATCCAAAACGGCATCGTGACCAACATCATCGTGCTGTACCCCGGCAACACGGGGGACTTTCCCGGCGCGGTCAAGATCGACGAGGGACGGCCCGTCGCAATCGGCGATAGCTACGCGGACGGCGTGTTCGCTCGTGGCGGAGCGCCTGTGCTGACCGCCGACGAGGCGACCATCGCCGAGCTGGACGCGGCGCTGCTGGACGCGGAATACAACGCAATCGTAGGAGGTGATCTCTGATGTCCGATCTGATCTATCGCGTGTGCAAGCGCACGATCACGCGCGGCGGGTATCCCGCCGATATGCAAACCCGGCTGGATGTGTTCTATGCGGCAGGCAAACTCACGACCGACCAGTACGACGAGCTGACGGCGCTGGTGAGCCGGAATGCCTAATCCCACGGGCGAGGCCGTGGCGGCGCAGTCCGTGGCGGCGGTGCGGGAGGGCGTCACGTATCGGCAGATGGACTGTCAAGCCTTTGTGGAAAACATGGTGCGCCGTGCGGGCGGCCGCATGGCCTACGCGGGCAGCAACGATATGGCCCGCAACGGCGTGACGTGGCTGGGCACGCTGGCCGAGGCAAAATCGGGCGGGAGGCTGGCGCCCGGCGCGGGGCTGTTCATCCACGCGGCCGACGGCGGCGAGCCCGCCAAGTACAGGGCCGACGGAAAGGGCAATTACAGCCATGTCGGCCTGTACGTCGGCGAGAACGCCCTGACCGATACGGACAAGAACGGCAACACAAGGCGCTGCAACGCGACGCATTCCTCGCAGACAATGGGGCGAGCGGCGGGCAGCACCCTGCAAAACGGCTGGACGCATGTTGGGTGGTTCCGGGAGATCGCGTATCCCGGAGCCCCCGATATCCCTGCGGCCCAAGCCCCAACGAAGGAGGCGGCGCCTGTGTCCCAAGCCAGCGATACCCCGGCGGCTGATGCAACCACGATGCCCCAAGCCAGCCACACCCCGGCGGCTGATGCAACCACGATGCCCCAAGCCAGCCACACCCCGGCGGCTGATGCAACCACGATGCCCCAAGCCAGCCACACCCCGGCAGCTGATGCAGCCACGATGTCCCAAGCCAGCCATACCCCGGCAGCTGATGCAACGACGATGTCCCAAGCAAGCGATACCCCGTCGGCTGATGCAGCCACGATGTCCCAAGCAATCAGAGAGCAGGGCAACCCGCTTTCCGCGGCAAGCAATACCGCCGCAGAGCAAGGCGGCATGGGCGCGGCGCAAAGCAACGCAAGCCTGCAAATTCTATCGGCACAAAGCGCCGTGAACGTGCAAACAGGCTTTGTGGTCGCTCCGAGCGGCTCCACCGTCAACCTGCGCAGACAGCGCAGCGTGCAGAGCCAGCTGGTGACGCGCTTGCCCATCGGGACCTGCGTGCAGCTTGTGGCGCTGGAAACGGACTGGGCCTGCGTCAGCGTGGCGGGCATGACGGGCTACATGCTCCGCAAGTACCTCGCGCTGTCCGCGCCCGATACGGCTGCGTCCCAGCAGCCCGACAGCCTATCCGCCGCACTTGCCGCCCTGACCGCGCGCGTGGCGGCGCTGGAGGCAAGGCAGACGGCGGGCGGCGGGCGCTAACGGCGGGTGCTAACGGCGGGTGCTAAAGCGCCCTTGTAACGGGGGACGACGGCGGGCGCTAAAGCGCCCTTGTAACGGGGGACTTCGTCCCCCTTCACCGACGG
>CAYOYK010000066.1:0-13151 GCA_964408185.1 uncultured Oscillospiraceae bacterium
TGGACGCGGGCACGGCCTTTGAGATCCTCTCCATCGACATCGCGGATGTGGACGTGGGCCGCAACATCGGCGCGCAGCTCCAGATGGATCAGGCCGAGGCCGACCGCCGCATTGCGCAGGCCCGCGCCGAGGAGCGTCGCGCCATGGCCGTTGCCCATGAGCAGGAGATGAAGGCCGCCGTGCAGGAGATGCGCGCTCGCGTGGTCGAGGCCGAGGCCGAGGTGCCTAAGGCCATGGCGACCGCGCTGCGGGAGGGCAAGCTGGGCGTGATGGATTACTACCAGATGAAGAACGTCATGGCCGATACGGACATGCGCGAGGGCATCGCCAAGGCGACCGTTCCGCAGGCCGCGCCGGCGGAAGCACCCAAGAAGTAAACGACCCAATTGGGGCGGGGATTCGTCCCCGCCCGTCTGAATGGAGGCGAGGCCAATGGAGGCGCTGTTTCCCTTATTTGTGCTCTTTGTGATCGTCGCGTCGCTGGTCTCCAAGGCCAAAAAGACGACAGAGCAGCAAACCAGACAGACGACGCATCGCACGGCCGATAAGCCGCAGCCCGCGCAAGGCGCGGAGCGGCTGCATCGCAGTACGCTGACCGCCATGGAACGGCCGGACGCCCGCACGCAGCCCGCGCAGCCGCGCATTCATGCCCGCGTGGATGAGCCCTATGTCGGCAGTCTGGGCGTTGCGTCCACGGAGGGCTACGGCTCGGCGGAGGGCACCGATCCCTGCCACGATGCGGAACTGGACGCGCAGCGGCACGCTTACGCCGTGCATGACGAGTCCGCCCTGCGCCCGACACTGAATGTGCTCCCGGATTTGGGCAGCCGGCAGGCGCTGGTGCAGGCGATCGTGGTCAGCGAGGTTCTCGCGCGTCCGGGCGCGCGCAGGAGGGGTTAGCATGAGCGAGGACATCCGCGTGCTGGTTGCGGACGATGACGAGGGCATGCGACTGGTTATGCGGAGGATCATCGAAAAGACGGACGGCTTTGCGCTCTGCTATGAGGCCGCCGATGGGGAGGAAGCCCTGCAAAAGGTGGAGGAGCTCCGCCCGCAGCTTGTCTTTTTGGATGTGGAGATGCCGGGGCTGACGGGCGTGGAATGCGCCCGCGCCATACAGGACATGGACCCCGCGATTCTGGTCATCTTTGCGACGGCGCACGATACCTATATGAGCGACGCGTTTGAGGTGTACGCTTTCGACTACTTGGTCAAGCCCTTCCACGTGGAGCGCGTGCAGAAAACGCTGCAGCGCGTGAAGGAGCGTCTCCGGCAGCATGACGAGCAGCCTCTGCCCACCATTGTGCCCGCGCAGCGCAAGCCGCTCGATGGGCGGCTGATGCTCCGTCACCGCGACGGCGTCACGTTTATCGACCTGAACGATATTTTGCTGGTGCAGCGCGAGGATCGCGCGACCGTGCTCTATACAGTGGGCGATGGCCGCTACGTAACGGGCGATTCGCTTGGCGATATGGAGGCGCGTCTGCAAAGCGATGTGTTCTTCCGCTGCCACAAGAGCTACATTATCAACCTCAACCACATCAAGGACATCACGCCCTACGGGCGCTGGACGTATGTGGTGCGGCTGGAGGGTACCAAGCACGACGCGCTCATCACCCATGAGAAATACGAAGAGCTGGAAAGCATGTTCCGGTAAGCAAACGGCCCGCCAAAGAACGGCGGGCCGTTTGTTTATTGCTTCTGTTTGGATTGCTCCGCTTTCGTCCTGCGGCAGTCGTCCCGCGCCGCCTTGTCGCGCCAGCCGTCGCAGGCGCGGCAGCTCCCGCAGCCGGAGCCGCGGTGCTTCCAGACGGAGCGAACCGCGAAGAACACGGCGACGGCAAGCGCGAGCAGCACCGCGATATCGATCAGGCGCACGCGCTCACCTCACAATCAGCGAGAGCAGCTGATAGACCGCCGCGCCCACGCCCCAAGCCACCAAGCATTGCATGGCGACCACGCCCAGCGTGGCCCAGCCGCTTTTCAGCTCGCGCCGGATGGTCGCCACCGCCGCCACGCAGGGCGTGTACAGCAGCGTAAACAGCAAAAAGCTGATGGCGGACAGCGGCGTAAACAGCGCCGAGAGCGATGCGCCCAGATTGCTCGCGCCCGTGCCGGTCAGCACGCCGAGCGTACTGACGACGGCCTCCTTGGCGGTAAAGCCGGAGATCAGCGCCGTGGAGATGCGCCAGTCGGTAAAGCCGAGGGGAGCAAACACGCCGGAGATCAGCCGCCCGATGGCCGCCAGCAGGCTGTCCCCGCTGTCCGCGACCACGTTGAGACGCGCGTCGAACGTCTGCAAAAACCAGATGATGACCGTGGCGAGGAAAATAATCGTAAACGCGCGCTGGAGGAAATCCTTGGCCTTGTCCCACAGCAGCAGCGCGACGTTCTTGGCGGAGGGCATGCGGTAGTTGGGCAGCTCCATCACAAACGGCACAGGCTCGCCGCGAAATGCCGTTTTCTTTAGCAAAAACGCTATCAGCACGCCCAGCGCGATCCCCGCCGCGTACAGCCCGATCATCACCAGCCCGGAATAGCGGGGGAAGAACGCCGCCGCAAACACCGCGTAGATCGGGATCTTGGCAGAGCAGCTCATGTACGGGGTGAGCAGAATGGTCATTTTGCGGTCGCGGTCGGAGGAGAGCGTGCGCGTGGCCATCACGGCGGGCACTGTGCAGCCGAAGCCGATCAGCATCGGCACAAAGCTCCGTCCGCTCAGGCCCAGCTTGCGCAGCGGCTTGTCCATCACAAACGCGATGCGCGCCATATACCCGGTGTCCTCCAAAATAGACAGGAAGAAGAACAGCACCACAATGATGGGCAAAAAGCTGAGCACGCTGCCAACGCCTGCGAATACGCCGTCGATAATCAGGCTGTGCACCACGGGGTTGAGGCCGTAGGCCGTCAGCGCGCCGTCCACCAGCGCGGTCAGCGCGTCGATGCCCATGGAGAGCCAATCGCTCAGCGCGCTGCCGATCACGTTAAAGCTCAAAAAGAACACCAGCACCATGACCAGCAGGAACATGGGAATGGCGGTGTGCTTGCCCGTAAGGATTTTATCGATGCGGACGCTGCGCGCGTGCTCCTTGCTCTCATGGCATTTGCGCACCGCCTCGGCCACCACGCCCTCGATAAAGGCATAGCGCATATCCGCCAGCGCCTCGTTGCGGTCGAAGCCGGTCTCGGTCTCCATTTCCACGATGCTGTGCTCCAGCAGCTCGCGCTCGTTCTGGTCCAGCCCTAGCCGATCGGCCAGCGCGTCGTCGCCCTCGATCAGCTTGGTGGCGCAGAACCGCGAGGAGATGCCCTCGTTGGCCGCGTGATCCTCAATTACGTGCGCGGCCGCGTGGATGCAGCGGTGTACGGGGCCTACCGGGCAAAAATCCATCACGGCGGGGAAGAGCTTCTTTTTGCTTACGTTGACAATTTGGTCCACCAGCTCGGTAACGCCCTCCCCCTTGGCGGCGGAGATCGGCACGACCGGCACTCCGAGGGCCTCGCTCATCTTATGCACGTCGATGGAGCCGCCGTTGGCGCGCACCTCGTCCATCATGTTGAGCGCGACCACCATGGGCACGCGCAGCTCAAGGAGCTGAAGCGTGAGATACAGGTTGCGCTCGATATTGGTCGCGTCCACGATGTTGATGATGCCGTCCGGCTTTTGGTTGATGATGAAATCGCGGGTGACGATCTCCTCCTGCGTGTAGGGACGGATGGAGTATATTCCGGGCAGATCGACCACCGAGCAGCCCTTGGCGTAGCGGATTTCGCCCATTTTCTGATCGACGGTCACGCCGGGAAAGTTGCCCACGTGCTGGTTGGAGCCCGTAAGGGCGTTGAACAGCGTGGTCTTGCCGCAATTCTGGTTGCCCGCCAGCGCAAAGATCATTCGGCGGTCACCTCAATCCATTTGGCCTCGTCCAGCCGGAGCGTCAACTCGTAGCCTCGAATCAGGATTTCCACCGGGTCGCCCATCGGCGCGACCTTTTGCATGGTCACCTGCGTGCGGGGGATCAGGCCCATGTCCAAAAAGCGCAGCCGCAGAGGCCCCTCGCCGCCGACCTTTAAGATGGTAGCGGTTTTGCCTACAGGCAGCGTGTCAAGCGTCATGCTTCTTCTCCTTTGTGTGGATTCTCCTGCATTGTAGTCAAAACGAGCGCCGTTGTCAATCGGCGCGGATTTGATTGACAGCCGAATCCAATTGACAGCCGGAGCCAAAGGGAGGCGGACGCCGCCCGTCAGGCTTTCGCGCGCGGGGGAGTGGAGCTTGCGCGTCGGGACGGCTTCTCCCCATGCTTTGCATGCGTTTACTTGCTTTTCGCCTCGCGGTACTGCCGAATGCTTTCGGGCATTTTGTCCAGCGGGATGCTCTTTACGGCTTCGGACGAGCCCGCGGCGACGGCGGTATCGTAAAACCAGCACTTGTAATTGACGGTTGCCAGCGTTTTATGCAGCGCCTCGATTTGCGCCTCCACGGCCTTGCGGCGCTCATAGAACATCTGGCGGCGCTTTTCCAGCGTCGCGTCGCCCTCCAGGCTCCAATCGATATACTGGCGGATATCCTTGATGGGCATGCCGGTGGACTTGAGGCACTCGATCAGGTGCAGCCAGTTCATATCCGTCTCTTGGAACACGCGGATGCCGCTGCTGCTGCGCGCCACAAAGGGCAGAAGGCCCTCCTTTTCGTAAAAGCGAAGGGTGGGGGCGGTCAGGCCCACCTGCTGGGCGGCTTGGCTGACGGTGTACTGCATCAAAATTCCTCCTTTTAAGGGGTTGACTTAAAGTTGACTTTATGTTGTAAGATGATTGTATCACAGGCGGCGCGCCGCGTCAATGGCCGCGCGCTTGCCGGAAATAGGGAGGCCGCTCGATGGATAATATGGGCGATAAGAAACTGGGCTTTGGCTGCATGCGGCTGCCAATGCGTGCCGATCAGCCGGAAGAGGTGGATATTCCTCAGTTCTGCCAGATGATGGATCGCTTTCTGGCCGAGGGGTTCCGCTATGTGGACACGGCGCACGGCTACGTTGGCGGAAAAAGCGAGACGGCCATCCGCGAGGCGCTGGTCAGGCGCTATCCGCGCGACGCCTATTGCCTCACGGATAAGCTGACCTCCGTGTATATCAAGCAGGAGGCGGACGTTCGCCCGCTGTTTGAAACGCAGCTTGCCGCCGCGGGCGTAGAGTACTTTGATTACTATCTCATTCATGCCGTGACGACTGAGAGCTACCCCGTATTCCAGCGCTGCAAGGCGTTTGAGCAGGTTTGCGCCCTGCGCGACGAGGGCAAGATCCGCCACATCGGCATTTCCTTCCACGATCAGCCGGAGGTGCTGGAGCAGGTGCTTGGCGAGCACCCGGAGATCGAGGTCGTGCAGATTCAGTTCAATTATGTCGATTACAACGCGGTGAGCATCCGCAGCAAGGCTGTGTACGACGTATGCTGCAAGCATCACAAGCCTGTCATCGTGATGGAGCCGGTGAAGGGCGGCAATCTGGCCGCGCTGTCCGGCGAGGCCGCCAAGCCACTGGACGCGCTGAACGGCGGAAGCTACGCCAGCTATGCCGTCCGCTTTGCCGCGGGCTTTGACAATGTGTGCATGGTGCTCAGCGGGATGAGTACGCTGGCGCAGACGGAGGATAACCTCAGTTATATGAAGGACTTCCGCCCGCTGAGCGAGCAAGAGCACAAGGCCGTCGCGCAGGTGCGCGATGCCCTCGGCAAGCAGGGCACCATCCCCTGCACGGATTGCCGGTACTGCGTGGAGGGCTGCCCCAAGCATATCCTGATCCCGAATTTGTTCTCCTGCATGAATAACATCATCACCTACCCGACCGATTGGAACAGCCGCTTCTACTACGGCGTGCATACCGCCAAGGGCCACGGCAAGGCCTCGGATTGTATCAAGTGCCGCCGCTGCGAGAAAACCTGCCCCCAGCACCTGCCCATTACGGAGCTGCTCCGGCAGGTTTCGCAGACGTTCGAGCAAAAGGCGTAACGCATCCCGTCATTAAAAACGGCGCAGTCGCTGGTTTGACACGCTGTGGCCGCCGCGCTTTGGCACGGCGGCCTTTTTTGCGTCTGCTCAGGATTTACAATTTGGAAGGCTTGACTTTTTGCAAGGAAGCCGTATAATAGTTACAGAAGTATTTCAGCAATGTTGCGAAATGAGGTTCGACTATGAAGAAATGCGTAACAATTATGATGGCTCTGCTGCTTGCTTGCGCGGCGGTCTCCGCCTCCGCGCAAACCGCGGTTGTCCGCACGGAAAAGGGCAAGCTCAACCTGCGCTCCCGCCCGGACGCGGACGCCGTCGTGCTCGCCTATGTGCCTAACGGCTCCGTCGTCACGCTGGTCGAGGCTGCCGAGGACGGCTGGTATCGCGTTGCCTATCGAGGCAAGACCGGATATGTGATTTCCGACTATCTGGCGCTGGAGGACGGGGCTGTGTATACCGATCACGCTGCCTTCGCCTTTGTGCGCGAGCGGCCGGATGACGACGCGGCGCTCAAGGCCGTACTTACTTATGTCGATCCCATCACGGTGCTCAGCACGGACGGGGATTGGAGCTATGTATCCTGCCAAAACAGCGACGGCGAAACCGTGATTGGCTACCTGCGCACCGAGGCTATCGCGCAGGGCCGCACGGAGCCTGCCGACGCCGCCGACGTCGTGGAGAGCGACACGGAGGCGCGGCTGACGGACGACCAGCGCCTGTACGAATGGCCGGACAGCGCTGCCGAAAGCCCCGTGACGCTGCCGCAGGACGCTGTGGTGGTGATTCTGCGCGCCGAAGGGGATTGGAGCTACGTTGT
The DNA here is from genome assembly GCA_964408185.1 of uncultured Oscillospiraceae bacterium. Taxonomy (GTDB): domain Bacteria; phylum Bacillota; class Clostridia; order Christensenellales; family Aristaeellaceae; genus CAYOYK01. The sequence goes on from CAYOYK010000066.1 coordinate 6,819, forward strand.
CGCGGACGCCTATTCCGGCTATGTGCGCTCCTCCGCGCTGGAGCCGACCGGCAACAGGGGGGCCGCCCAGAGAGACGGCGATACGGACGATCAAGCCAGCCAAGATCCCGCTACCGTCACGGGCGCGACGCATCCATCAGCGGACGATTCCGCCTCCGCGAAGGCAAGCGACGCGTCGCCCGTCGGCAAGACGGACAGCCCGGCCGAAACGCCGCCCGTCGGCAAGGCGGACAGCCCGGCCGAAACGCCGTCTGTCGGCAAGACGGACAAGCCCCAGAGCACGCCCGCCGCCGAGGAGCCGAAGGACACCATCAACGAGGCGAAGGCGCGGGGCATCGCCGACGCGGCGCTTCGCCGCAAGTATCCGGCCTTTGCGGGCGCGACGTTTTCCTCCGTAAGCTGTCGCTATGTCACGGAGGATGCGGCCTTTGCCACGCCTTATTACCAGTTTGACTACTATGAAAACGGCTCGCCGATCTATTCCGCCATGGTCAACGCCCAGACCAGAGAGGTGCTGTACCTGTTTGGCAGTCTGTCCGGCGAAGGCAACGGCTGACACTTGACATAAAGTCCACTTGAAGTGGTATGATGCTCTTATCAAAACACCAAAGGAGAACGGCCATGAAGGTTATGCTCATCAATGGAAGCCCCGACCGGACGGGCTGCTGCAACACCGCGCTGGACGAGATCGACGCGGCGCTTCAGGCGGATGGAATCGACGTGGAGCGCATATGGGTCGGCATGAAGCCGATCAGCGGCTGCATTGACTGCCGTCGCTGTCGGGATACGCACCGCTGCATCATCAACGACGATGTGCCCGATGCGGTGGAGCGCTTCAAGCAATGCGACGGACTGATGGTCGCATCGCCGGTACACTTTGCCAGCGCGAGCGGCGCGGCAACCTCGTTCCTTGATCGGTTCTTCTTCTCGGCAAACCGGGATGATTTGCGCGGCAAGCCGGGCGCCGCGATTGTGAGCTGTCGCCGGGGCGGCGCGACGGCCGCGTTCGATCAGCTGAACAAGTATTTTTCCATCACGGAAATGCCCATCGTCACCTCCTGCTATTGGAATCAGGTGCACGGCTCCACGCCGGACGAGGTGCGTCAGGACTTGGAGGGCATGCACGGCATGCGCGTGCTGGCGCACAACATGGCCTACCTGCTCAAGGCGCTGCAAGCCGCGCGGGAGGCCGGGGTGCCGCTGCCCAAGCAGGAGCCGATGGTATTTACCAACTTTATTCGATAGGAGCCTCTGTATGAAGCAAATCGTTCTGGGCGGAAAGCCCGCGCCGTCGGTCGTTGTCGGCTGCATGCGCTTTGCGGGCTTTGATACCGCCGCCATGACTCACTACCTGCACACCGCTCTTGAGCTGGGCGCGTGTTTCTTCGATCACGCCGATATCTATGGCGACGGGCAGAGCGAGGCAATCTTTGGGCAGGCACTTCGCGCGGATTCCTCCTTGCGCCGCGAGGAGATGATCCTGCAATCCAAGTGCGGCATTCGCAAGGGCCGCTACGATCTATCCAAGGAACACATCCTGCGCTCCGTGGACGGCATTTTGGAGCGGCTTGGCGTGGAATACCTCGACGTGCTGCTGCTGCATCGCCCCGACGCGCTGGTCGAGCCGGAGGAGGTGGCGGCCGCCTTCGACGCGCTGGAAAGCGCGGGCAAGGTGCGCGCGTTTGGCGTATCCAACCACAAGCCTATGCAGATAGAGCTGCTCAAAAAATACGTGCGTCAGCCGCTGATCGCCAATCAGCTCCAGTTCAGTTTGCCCGCCTCCAACCTCATCGCAAACGGCATGGAGGTCAACATGACCAGCGACGGCGCGGAGGATCGGGACGGCAGCGCGCTGGACTACTGTCGGCTGCATGAGATCACCATTCAGGCGTGGTCGCCGTTCCAGCGCCCCGCGTGGCAGGGCCCCTTTATCGATAGCGACGCGTGCCCAACGCTCAACGAAGCGCTTTCCAAAGCGTCTACGCGATATGGCGTATCCGCCACGACGGTCGCCTCCGCGTGGATCCTGCGGCATCCGGCCCATATGCAGCTGATCGCTGGCACCACCAACGAGAATCGCCTGCGGGAGATCATCGCGGGCGGCGACGTTGCGCTGAGCCGCGAGGATTGGTACAAGCTCTATTTGGCGGCGGGGCATCCGCTGCCGTAATCAATCGCACAGCAAAAGCCCGTTGGCCGGGGGGACAGCCGACGGGCTTTTGTTGTGCTGTGCGTTGAGGACCCGCTGATTGATTTAGCGCATTCCGAGAACAGAGCCTTTATCCGCCTGACTGCGCCAGAAACGCGTGCAACAGCGCCGCGATTCCTGCGGTTTTCTTCCTTGCAGACGAAAAAGCCGACCCGTTATCGCAGAGACGTCATTCAATCAGCGATGCCCTCGTTCTCCGAGAATTTGCGGTCGTGAAAGTAGTATTCGCGGTCGCGCTCTCCAATGGCGCGCAGTACTTTGCAGGGGTTGCCAACGGCGACGGTCATGGGCGGCACATCCTTGGTGACGACGCTGCCCGCGCCCACCATCGCGCCCCGGCCGATGGTCACGCCGGGCAACAGGGTTACGCACGCGCCGATCCACGCGTCGTCCTCGATGGTCACGGCGGCGCTGTACATCTCGCCGTGCATGCGCATCTCCGGGTGCAGGGGATGGCCCGTGGTAATGATGGTCACATTGGGGGAGATGAGCACGTTGTTGCCGATGACGATCTTGTAGTCGTCCAGCAGCGTCGTGCCCGCGTTAAAGTAACAGTTGTTGCCGATGGTCACATTGCTGCCGCAGACCACCATCACGGGCTGCTGCATCCACACGTTCTCGCCCACGGAGCCAAACAGCTTGCGCATGATCTCGTCGCGCTTTTCCACCTCGCTGGGGCGCAGCTGGTTAAACTCATACATCAAATCCTTGCCCTTTGCTTGCGCCTCAAGGTATTCCTCGGTGTCGGTCCACAGCAATCCGGCTGCCTTGCGTTCCTCCATGGTCATAGCGCTTCCTCCGTCTCCGCTTGATCGCGGGTGATATTTTTGAGCCAGCCGTACTTGCGGTAGTGCGCCGCTACGGCCGGCAGCTTCACAAACTCGTCGGTGCTGAAGAAAAGAAACAGGCACAGCGGCGGGACCCGCGCTACAAAGGCAAGCAGACAGCCGATCGGCACGATGAACGCCCACATCACGATCGCATCGCAGAGAAACCCAAACCGCGCGTCTCCGCCCGCGCAAAAGATGCCCGATATCACCGCGGAGTTTACCGAATTGCCGATGCAGTAGACCGCGCAGATCCACAGCATGCCGCTCAGCAGCTCCCGCGCCTCGCCCTCCAAGCTGCCCATGGCGAGCGACAGCGGCCTTGTGAGGAGGATCGTCAGCCCGGCCAGCGCGCCAAAGACCAGCGACCAGCGCACGATGCGTCCCGCGTCTCTGCGCGCGTCGTCCATGCGGCTTTTCCCCAGCTCCTTGCCGATGAGCACGCCGCCGCCCTGCCCGACGCCCTTGCACAGCACCAGCGCCAGATTGCGCACAACTGTCGCGACCGAGTTGGCGGCGACCAGTGCGGTACTGGTATGCCCGATGATGGCGGACATGGCGACCAGCCCGCCGCCCCAGACCAGGTAGTTGCCCTGCACGGGCAGCGTGTAGCGCAAAAAGTCCTTCACCAGCATGCGATCCGGACGGAACACGTTCCGTATGCGCAGATGTACCCTGCCGCGAAAACGGGAGTGCAGCAGGCACCACGCGACCTCCGCAAAGCGGGCGAGCACCGTGGAGGCGGCTACGCCGATCACGCTGCCTTCGACGTCTCCGGGAAACAGCACAAAGATCGCCAGCGCGTTGCCCGCAATGTTCAGCAGCAGACTGACCGACGTAATTACCGCGCTCAGCTTCACACGCTCCATGCTTTTGATGACGCAGAGATAGATCTGCGACAGGCTCATCAGCAGGTAGGAGAACGACAGCGCGCGCAGGTAGCGGCCGCCCAGCGCGATCAGCCTCGCGTCGCTGGTGAGAATGCGCATCAGCGTTTCCGGCAGCAAAAGCGCGGCGGCGAAGAACAGCAGCGAGATGATCGACGAAAACAAGCAGCCGATGCCAAGGATGCGCTCGATGGCGCGCAGGTCGCCCTTGCCCCAGTATTGAGCGCTCAGTATGCCCGCGCCGCTGGACAAGCCAAAGTAGAACAGCGTCAGCGCAAATGTGATCTGCCCGGCCAGCGATACGGCCGAGAGCGCGTCCGTGCCCGCAACGCCCAGCATCACCACGTCCGCGGAGTTGACCAGCGCGGATATAAGGTTTTGCAGCGCGATGGGCAGCACCAGTGCCAGCATTTGCTTGGTGAAAGCGCTTTTGCCCTCCGAGGCTTGGCTCGTCATCCGAATAGCTCCTCCTCGCTTGACAGCGGTGTTCTGTGTGATATCATTATATCGCGGCAGGACGATGAAATCTATCAGGAAATGCCGTTGAATTATCAATATCCAACAACAGGAGGAAATCATGACCTATCAGCAGCTGGATCTGACCCATGATCGGGCCGAGCGCATACGGTACGATTGGCCCGACCTGCCCGTGTATGCCCGCAAGTCGAGCCTATCCGTGTTCCGCAATATGGCCGCGTCCAGCCACTGGCACAGCGACGTGGAGTTTATGGTGCTGCTGGACGGTCACATGGAGTACGACATAAACGGGGAAACGGTGCATATCGGCGAGGGCGAGGGCCTGTTTGTCAACTCGCGTCAGCTCCATTATGGGTTTTCGGGCGACGGCACGGACTGTCAGTACCTTTGCTTGGTCATGCACCCGTTGACGCTGTGCGTCAGCCAGCAGATGGCCAAGGCGTATGTCTCGCCGGTACTGGAAAATGAAAGCGCGCCCTACTGTCTGCTTCGCCCGGATCATCCGTGGCAGGGCAAGGCAATGGCGCAGCTCAAGCGCATCTACGAGGCCTGCGCGCAACGCAAGGAACTGGCCGAGTTGGAGGTTATGAGCGCGTTCTATGAGCTGTGGGCGCTGCTGTACGGCGGCCTGCCGCATGCGGAGCAGCCAGTGCGCGCCAATAAAAGGCTGGCTGCGCTGCGCGCGATGGTCAGCTATGTGCAGGCACATTACGGCGACCGCGTGACCACACAGCAAATCGCGCAGGCGGGTCATATGTGCCAAACCAGCTGCTGCACCGCCTTTGCGCAGTACCTGCACCAAACGCCCATTCAGTATTTGATCGGCTATCGGCTGAGCCGAAGCGCGGAGCTGCTGCTGGAGCCCGGCGAAAGCGTGACGGAGGTCGCCTTTGCGTGCGGCTTTTCCAGCGTGAGCTACTTTACGGAGACCTTTCGCAAGCGCTTTGGATGCCCGCCCACAGAGTATCGCCGCCGCGCGATGGCGGAGGACGGCGCGTCGGGCGTTTGATCACAGCGCCTACCCGCGGATCATTCGCTCCAGCTTTTTCGGCTCGCAGAAGGGGAGCGCCGCTTGCAGGTGCGATAGGATACGCGTCAGCGACGCGTCCGGCGTCTCCTCCGGCAGCCGGAACGCCTCGCCGAGCCAATCCTCAGGCGCGGTATATCGCGCGATGCCCCAGCCGTACGGCGCGCCCTTGCGATCGATGGCATACTCAAAGTCCTCGATCACCAGATCAGTGCGCATTTGCAGACGAGTGACGGAGCTGTCAAAGCCCTTTTTGCCGTCGCGGCCGTAATCGCCCATCCATTTGATGGCCTTGGTGTTCAGGCTGCCATGCTCGCGCACCAGATTATACAGTTGCATATCCTGTCTGGGGGTCAGGCTGGCCTCGTATCGCGCGTTCAAATCCATCCCCTGCCTGCGCACGTTGGCAAACGCCGGAAACCACGAAAGGCTGATGAACCCTGCCCGCCCCCTAAAGAACTTGCCGTAAACGCAGCGCTTTTTCTGTGCGATTGGGCCCTTCCACTCCCACGGGCCGTCCACGCCCTCGGCAAACCAAAGCCCCGGAGCGATGCAGTCCTCCAGCGAATAACCCGGCATGTTGTTTTTGAAAAACGGCAGAAAGCCGAGCTTTTCCACCAGCGCTTCTACATCGGCGGCGCTGGCAACGAGCGGCAGCATACAAACGACCTCCTTACCGACGATCTCGGCTTGCATTGCTTCGTTGCGGCGGGCGCTTTTTCCTGCCATATCCGCGCGGAAAGCGGACGAATCGCGCGCCGCAAGGCGCCCCGGCAAGAAAAAACGCAGTTGCGCACGCATTTTTGCTTGACAAACAATCCGACGCTGATGTATAATCCACAAGTATCCCAAAGGGGCATGGTGTAATGGTAACACGTGGGTCTCCAAAACCTTTGTTGAGGGTTC
>CAYOYK010000067.1:0-12194 GCA_964408185.1 uncultured Oscillospiraceae bacterium
GACAGGGGACGACGGCGGGCGCTAAAGCGCCCTTGTAAGAGGGGACTTCGTCCCCCCTCACCGACGGCTTCGCCGTCTTGCTTCCCCCTTGGAAACGCGATATTGGCTTTGCTCCCCGTGTGTCCACAGCATTGCGCCCAAGGCAACGCGGGGTTTCTTTCGTTTCCCCCGCGCCCGCAGGCGCGGCAAACCAATCGAGGGCCCCGCAGGGCCACCATGCCTGCATGCCGTCCCTTGCACGGGAACAAGACCGCTGACGCGGGGCAGCAGTTCGGCCATGCCGGGCACCGCAGGCGAGCTAACGCTATCACGCAAGTTTTCTGGGCGATCGCTTGTAGCACAAGTTGGGCGTGCTGGCCCATCGATCGGCCTCAATCGCGCTGTTTCTTTTGGTTACTTTTCTTTTCAGCTGAAAAGAAAAGTGACGAACCCCGGCCCGCAGGTCGGGGCACCGTTCCTACCCCGCCGCGCGGGCGTGCCCCCGCGCCCGCAGGCGCGGCCCCCCGGCCGGGGCAGGGCCGCCCGCCGCCGTAGGCAGGGCCGCCCGCCGCGCGGCCCGCGGCCTACACCCCACAGGCGTGCTCCCCGGCGATCAGCCCGCCCGCGCAGGCGAACATCAGGTTGTACCCGCCGCAGTCGCCGTCCACATCGAGGGCCTCGCCCACGGCGTAAAGCCCTGCGTGCAGCCTGCTCTGCATGCTTTCGGGGTCAAACTGCGCAGTCCGCGCGCCGCCCGCCGTCACCTGCGCCTGCGTCCAGTCCCGCGCGCCCAAGACGGGCAGCCGCCAATCGCACAGAAGCCGCGCCACGCGGCGCAGCTCGCCATCCCGCAGCGCGCCGATGCGCCCCTCCGCCGGAAGCCCCGCCAGCCGCGTCAGCCGCCGCGCGAGCCGCTCGGCAAACCAGCCCAGCAGAAGCCTGTCCGTCGCAAAGCCCGCGCGGGCCTCGCGCAACGCGGCAAGCCGCTCTAGCAGCGCCGATTCGTCCGCGACGCACAGCGCCGGGCGCAGATCCAGCCGGAGCGCGCAGCCCGGCTCCGCAAAGCGCCCAAGCTGCATGGCCGCGATCCCGCTCACGCCGTCCTCGGCAAAGAGGGCCTCGCCCGCGGTCTGTCGCAGCGGATGGCCGGACGCGTCCAGCAGCGTCAGCGCGGCGCGGACACGCAGACCCGCCAGCCCCGCGATAGGCTTCGCGTCCGTCCGCAGGGCGCAGAGCGCGGGCCGCGTGGGCGTAACGTCGTGCCCCAGCGCGCTCAGCAGCGCGAGGCTGTCCCCTGTCGCGCCCAGCGCGGGCGCGGCCTGCCCGCCCGCCGCGATAATCACCGCGTCGCAGCGGGCCTCGCGGCGTTGGGCGGCGGGTGCGTCGGCGCGGAGGGCGGGTGCGTCAGCGCGGTCGCGGGCGGCGCAGACGGCGGGTGCGTCGGCACAGCCGCGTATGGCGGGCTTTTTCCCCTTGGGATCGCGCTCGTCCGCCGCCGCCTGCGTCCAGCGGACAAGATAGCCCCCGCCGGGCGCGGGCGTCACGGAATCCACACGCGCGCCGCAGACGATCCGCACGCCCGCCGCCTCCAGCGCCAGCAGCAGCGCGTCCGCCGCCGCCGAGGCCATCAGCGCCGCAGGGTAGACGCGGCCCTCGTCCTCCTGCCGCAGCGGCACGCCGAGGGCCTCCCACTCCGCACGGAGGCGCTCGGCCGGAACGCGCGCAAGCACGGCGCGAGCAAAGGCCGCGTCGCCATAGTACGCGGGCGCGCCCGTGTTGAGCAGGTTGCCGCGCCCGTTGCCGGACGCCAGCAGCTTTTTGAGCGGCTTCGCGTTGCGCTCGTACACCGTTACGCGCGCGCCGCCGCGCGCCGCCGCCAGCGCGGCAAAGCAGCCGCCTGGCCCCGCCCCGATAATCGCTACGTCCCGCACGCGCGCCGCCCCCCTCGTGACCTGTATGCCCGATCTTGCCCCTATCATACCAAATCGGGCCCCGAAACACAACCGCCGTATCACGCGCCGTGGAAAAGCGCATGCTACGGGCATCGGGCGAGTTTGCATTTCATATTGTTTTGCGGTACAATAGACGTGGATTAGGCTTTGCCGATGGAACCTGTTGAGGAGAGGGTGAGTGCCATGACCCCGGAGCTGCGCAAGGAGCTGCTGGAGGCGCTGTCCGCGCTGATGCCGCGGCGCAATCTGCACGCCGACGTCCGCATGAGCGAGCGCACCACTCTGCGCATCGGCGGGCCGGCCGATCTGCTGGTGGACGCGCAGAACGCGCAAAACGCCCTGCAAGCGTGGCAGGCTGCGCTCCGCTTGGGCGTGCCCGTTACGCTGATCGGCAACGGCAGTAATTTGCTCGTGCGGGACGGCGGCATCCGCGGGCTGGTCATCTGCATTGCCGAGGGCATGGGCGAGGTCTTTCCGCCCGTGCGGCTGGAGGACGGCCGCTATGAGCTGACGGCCCAAGCCGGGGCGACGCTGGCCAAGCTGGCCAACGCGGCCGCGGACAGCGGGCTGAGCGGCGTGGAGTTCGCCTCCGGGATTCCCGGCACGGTGGGCGGCGGCGTAACCATGAACGCCGGGGCCTACGGCGGGGAGCTGAAGGACGTGCTCTCCACGGTTTGCGTCGGCACGCCGGACGGCGAGCTGAAAACCCTCCCGCGCGCAGAGCTGGGCTTTGGCTATCGCACCAGCGCCATCCAAGCGGGCGGGCTGCTGGTGGCGGCCGCCACCGTGGTGCTCACCCCCTGCGACAGCGAGACCGTGCGCACCGCCATGCGGGAGTTTAACGCCCGCCGCCGCGAGCATCAGCCGCTGAACGAATTTAGCTGCGGCAGCACCTTCAAGCGCCCGTCGGGCAACTTTGCCGGAACGCTGATCGACGAGTGCGGCCTGAAGGGCTTCCACATCGGCGATGCGGCCGTAAGCGAGAAGCACGCCGGTTTCCTGATCAACGAGGGCGACGCGACCGCTGCGGAGTATGTGGCGCTCATCGCGCACGTGCAGCAGACGGTGCTGGCCAAGACGGGCGTGCTGCTTGAGCCGGAGGTGCGCATTCTGGGCGAGGACTTGCCGGCCCAGCCGGTTTGACGCCGTCCACACAGGATAGCCGTACACGCGGTATAGCCGTCCACGCGGTATAGCCGTACACGCGGTATAGCCGTACACGCGGTATAGCCGTCCACGCGGTATAGCCGTACACGCAGAATAGCCGCACACGCAGTATAAAGGAAGAAAGCCATGCAATTTTTGATCGTAACAGGCCTGAGCGGCGCGGGCAAGACCGTCGCCGTGCGTACGCTGGAGGATTTGGGCGCGCTGTGCGTGGACAACCTCCCGCCCATGACGCTCATGGGCTTTTTGGAGGCGTGCATGAACGCCAACATGCAGCGCTCGCTGGTGGCCATCGCCATGGATGTGCGCTCCGGCGAGTTTTTCGACGCGAAGGCCCTCGTCAAGATGATCGACGAGGCCCGCACGGTGGGCTATCGCATCGACACGCTGTTCATCGAGGCCAGCGACGAAACGCTGCTCAACCGCTACAAGGAGAGCCGCCGCGAGCATCCGCTGGCGACGGCCGGGGCGAGCTTGGAGACGGCCATCCAGCAGGAGCGCGAGCGCTTGCAGCCCCTGCGGGAGACCGCCAACCACCTGGTGGACACCTCCGCCATGCGCCCTCGCGCGCTGCAAAAGATGCTCCAGCAAATCGTGCAGGACGCGGACGTGGCCTCCCCCCTGCGCATCGAGATCCTCAGCTTCGGGTTTAAGCGCGGGCTCCCGCGCGAGGCCGACCTCGTGTTTGACGTGCGCTTTCTGCCCAACCCGTTCTACATCCCGGAGCTGGGCAGCCATACCGGCCTCGACCAAGACGTGAAGGACTTTGTGCTCAACCATCCGGTGACGGCCGAGTTTCTTGCCAAGGCGATGGACATGCTCACGTTTTTGCTGCCCAACTACGTCAACGAAGGCAAGCATCGGCTGGTCATCGGCGTAGGCTGCACGGGCGGCGCGCACCGCAGTGTGGCCATCGCCGAGTACATCGGCACAGCCCTCACCGAGCAGGGCGAGCGCGTGTATGTGAGCCACCGGGATATCCGCTTGGAGCAGGCGCATTGGAAGAGCCTGAGCGAGTACGAGAAATAGGCCGCCCCCAAGCTGCCTCCGCCCCAACCCACCCCGCAGACCAAGGCCCGAAGGCGCGGCGACGCGTCCCTTCGGGCCATTTTTTTATTGATGCGGGGGTGCGCCTCGCCTGCCGTTTGTTACGGGTGCAGCCTGCGCTCCCGCTTGTTGCGGTACATTGCGTCGTCCGCTCTGCCTGCCGTTTGTTACGGGCGCTGTCTGCGCTCCCGCTTGTTGCGGTACATTGCGTCGTCCGCCCTGCCCGCCGTTTGTTACGGGCGCTGCCTGCGCTCCCGCTTGTTGCGGTACATTGCGTCGTCCGCCTCGCGCAGCATTTGGGGCACATCCGACGGAGCCTTTGCGTAGGAGAAGCCGCAGGCTATGGAGACCTCGGATTCCGCGCAGGCCTGCTCGAAGCCCTCAATTTTGCCGCGCACCGCGGCCTCCGTCATGTTGGCGATCAGCGCCACAAACTCGTCCCCGCCGACGCGGTACACACGGCCGACCGGATCAAAGCAGCGGCCGATCAGATTTGCGGACGCGATGATATACGCGTCGCCCTGCTCGTGCCCCTGCTCGTCGTTGATTTTCTTGAGGCCGTTCAGGTCAAAGGACACCACGCACACGTTCGCCTTGCGGCCGAGCCTCTCCACGTCATAGTTGAACATGCTGCGGTTATACGTGCTCGTCAGCGGATCAATCTTGAAGTACTGGATGTGGAGGAAGAGGTAATAGCACATCAGCAGCACCGCGCAGCAGTTCCACAGCGTAAAGTAAAACGAGAAAACGATCTCCAGCACGCCCGCCAGCAGGATGACAAGCACGATGCCGATCAGGAGCGTCATCTCCCCCGCGTGTACGCTGTGCAGATTGCGGATGGACACATACACCACCAGCAGCAGGTAGCACGCCCCAATACCAATCAGCACCCAAAAAAACGGGCCGCGGTGGTAGCTGTTTGCGCTGTCGATCAGGAACAGTCGCCCCGTAAAGATGCTGGACACGCATACCGCAGCGTTGACGAGCGCCGCCAGCAGCAGCCAGCGGGACAGCTTTTTGCGAGTCGCAGTATGGGCGATCAGCAGGGGGATCACCGGGGCCAGGGCAAACTTGACGGCGGAGGTCACGCGCCGCAGCAGATAGGCGGAAGGAAACGCGGCCTCCGCCAGCAGGTAGTCCGCCACCTCAAAAACGATGATGAGCATGTTGCATAGGGCCGCCCAGATGAACAGCTTCAGCTTATGCTCGTCCAAGTAGAAGTTAAAGCGGGTGAACGTCAGGAGCATCGTGAGGCATAATAGCCCGATAATATTGGGACAGCAGGCAAAAGTCATGCTCATTAGGGCTTACCTTTCTTCATCGCGCGGGCGTTTGCGCCGCCCGGTAGTATCGACCAACTTCTCGCGGTGAAAAGCCTAGCCGTTTTCTTTGTTTCCCGTACCGTCGGCTGCGCAAGGGCTCGCGCTGTCGTCCGGCTCGGTGCGCGCGGCGGAAGCCCCGCCGGCGTCGCTTTGCGTGACGGCGCGCGTCTGCGCGGCAGCGGCGCTCGCTCGCTGCTCCGCCTCGCGCAGCTCCGTGATATCGTTGACCACCGCCAGATGCACGGGCTCGTCCACATCCGGCAAATTGACGATGGCAATATCGCAGGACACCCAGCGGATGCTTTGGTCCGGCCGCACGATGCGGAACCCCACGCTGTACGGCTTGACCTCGGCGCAGGCTTGGGCGATCACCGCGTCCACCCTCGCCTGATCGTCCGGGTGGATGACGTTGAAATGGCCGGAGAACGCCGTGTCGTACTCCTCGCGCGTGCGCCCCATCAGCTTGTAGTAATAGCAGTTGGCAAACAGATACTTGATCTGCCCCTCCCGTACCACGGAGGCGGCCACGCCGACGTTGATATGGCTCATGATGAGGCGGAGCTGCGTGGTGGCGGCGCGCTCCATGCGCTGCGCCTCGCGCTCGGCGGTGATGTTATCCAAGTATCCGTAGTACAGGTAGCGCCCGTCCGCCTCGGCAAGGCGGCGCAGGTTGATGCGCAGGTACACGCCCTCTCCCGCGGGGCTGTACTGCGTGGAGTACGCCTCAAAGGACTCGCTGCGCCCGCTTTCGTAGGCGCGCCGGATGGCGGCAATCGCCTTGTCGTGCGTATCGCCGTCAAAGCTGCAAAACGGCTCCAGCTTGAGGATTTCCTCATTGGTCAGGCTGGAATGAACGGTCTGGGCAAACTCGCCGTTGACGCGGAGCATCTCGCAGCGCCCGTGGGAATACTCAAAGATGAACGCACCGCCGGAGAAGTGGTTGAACACCAGCGTATCCAAGGACTCCGCCGTCCAGAACGCGCTGTTATCAAAGTTTTCGACAAGGTTGAGGTCGCTCAGCTCCTTGTCCTTGCGCTCGCACCGAAGCACGGCTTCATAGTCCGCGAGCGGCATGGGCTTCTCGTAAAAGAACCCCTGGATGTTGCTGCAGCCGATGGAGCTCAGGTAGTCCGCCTGCTCGCGGGACTCCACGCCCTCGGCGATCACGCTCATGCCCAGCCACCTCGCCATGCGAACGACCGATTCCACAATGCTGCCGCCGCGCTGGGAATCCTCCGCGCCCTCGATGAAGCGCATGTCCAGCTTCAGGATCTGCGCGGGCACATCCTTGAGCGTGTTCAGGGAGGAATACCCGCTGCCGAAATCGTCGATCTCCACGGTAAAGCCGGCCGCGATCAGCTCCTTGACGATATACACGATCTGGTCGGTGGACTCGGCAAAGGCGGACTCCGTGATCTCAAGGCGCAGAAGCTCTATGGGCAGCGCATACTGGGAGATCAGGCCGGTGATCAGGCGCAGGAAGCCCTTGTGGAAAACATCCTGTCTGGAAATGTTCACGGAGACGGGCATGGGGTCGCGGCCCTCATCCAGCCAGCGGCGCAGGCAGGCGCACACCCGCTCCCAGATGTACTTATCCAGCTCGTAAATAAAGCCGTTGCGCTCAAACACGGGGATAAACTTTCCCGGCGGGATCAGCGTGCCATCCGGCTTCCTCCAGCGCACCAAGGCTTCGCTGCCGATGAACGCCCCGGTGGCGTGGTTGTACTGCGGCTGGAACCACGGCTCAAACTGTCCAGACTTGAGCGCGCCGTGCATCTCGGTAACGATCTGCTGCTCGTCCAGCAGGCGCTCGCGCATGGACTGGTCATACTGCGCGATTTGCTGATCGTAGCGGCCCTTGATGGAATCCTGCGCCAGCGTCGCCCAATCGTACATGGAGCTGACGGAGGGCCGCTTGTCCGCCACCAGATACCGCCCGATGCGCAGTGTGATCTTGCGCGCGATGCACCTTGGCGAGGCCATCTCGTGGTGCGTCTGCGTCACCGCCTCCGACGACATGCTTTCCGCCGGATAGAGCGCGGCGAAGCGGTCCGCCGTGAGGTGGCTGACGATGCCGTCTATGGAGGCGGCGCAGCCCGCGAGGCAATCCGCCACGTGGCACAGCACCTCGTCGCCGATCTCCGTGCCGTGCTGATCGTTAATGACCTTGAAGTTGTCGATATCGATGCTGGAGAGCATGTAGTAGCCCGGCTCCCGCTGCTGGATCAGCCTTTCGGCCTCCACAAAAAACGCGTCCCGCGTGAGCAGCCCGGTCAGCCTGTCCTTCATGGCGGCGTTTGCGAGGGCGGCCGTCTCGCACAGGCTGATGGTGTTGCGGAGCAGCTGCAGCAAAAGCGCCTGATTGAAGGGCTTTGTGACAAATGTGTTCGCACCCAGCGTCAACGCCCTGACCTGCGCCGCCTCGTCCTGGATCGCGGTGCTGACGATCACGGGGATCGACCGCCACAGGGCGTTGCCCTTCAGCTTGGCCAGCACCTCGTAGCCGTCGATGCCGGGCAGCATGATATCCAAAATCACGGCGGAGATGGACTTGAACTGCCTGTGAAGGATATCCAGCGCGTCCTCGCCGCTGTCGGCCAGCTGAACGACATAGTCCTTCCCCAGCAGGCCCTTCAGCAGCACCTGCTCCACATGGCTGTCGTCCACGACCAGTATCTTTTTCATCCGTGCGTCCTCCTTTGTACGGACTGCCGCAGCTATGTCATCGCCCCGCAGCTTGCCTATTCGGCATGCAGCGGGCGATCTCCTGTACAAGCGTTTGGTACTCTATCGGCTTGGCGAGGTGCGCGTTCATGCCTGCCGCAAGGTAGGCGCGGATATCCTCCTCAAACACGTTGGCCGTCAGCGCGATGATCGGGATGGTCGCCGCGTCGGCCCTGTCCATGGCGCGGATGGCCTTGGTCGCCTCCACGCCGTCCATCACGGGCATGCGAATGTCCATCAGCACCAGATCGAAGGCCCCCGGCTCGGAGGCGGCAAACAGCGCCGCGCCCTCTTGGCCGTTGGCCGCGTACTCCGCCGTGCAGCCCGCCTTGGCAAGGTAGCCCTTCGCCACAATGGTGTTGATGGCGTTATCCTCGCACAAAAGGATATGAGCGCCGCGGATCGCCTCGGCGGGGTCGGCGGCCGGCTGGGGGGCCGGCTCCTCCGGGCAGCGGGGGAAATCCAGATAGACGATCACGGCCGTTCCGCCGCCCGGCGCGCTTTCCACCCCGATGCGCCCGCCCATCAGCTCCACAAGCCGCTTTGCGATGGCCATGCTCAAGCCGCCGCCCTCGCGGTCGGGGCGGGCGCCCGTGCCGCGCTCCTGCGTAAACGGCTCAAACAGCGTGGGCAAAAGCTCCGGGCTCAGGCCCGCGCCTTGATCGGTCACCACAAATTTGGCGTGCAGCACGGTGTCGCTTGGCTCCGTGCTCTCGCCGCTGAGCGTGACCACCCCGCCCTCCGGGGAGAGCTTGATGGCGTTGGACAGCAGGTTGACCATGACTTGCTGAACGCGCTGCCTGTCCATCATCACCTTGCCGTGAACGGGCTGCTTCACTTCCACGACGCAGCGGACGTTCTTCTCCTTTGCGCGGGTCTGCGCCAGCGCCACCGTATCGGCGACCGCCTCGCCGACGTCCTCCGGCCGGAGCTTCAGCGTCAGGCCGCCGTCCTCGATCTTGCCCAGATCCAGCGTGTCGTTGATGACGCCGAGAAGGTACTTGCCCTCGTTTTGCACGCCGTCCAACGCGGCGCGCACCTCATCCGGCATATCGCGCTGCATGGCCAGCTCGGTAAAGCCCAAAATCCCGTTGAGGGGGGTGCGCATATCGTGGCTCATGCGGGCAAGGAAATCGGATTTGGCGGCGTTTGCGCGCTTTGCCTCCCCGGCGGCGGCAACCGCCTCGGCCTCCTTGCGCCGGATCGTGGCGAGGCTGCGCCTTTGCGCCCGCAGGTAAATGTGAGCGGCAGCCAGCAGGCTCAGCAAAAGGAGGATCGCGCAGGCAATGACATGGCGGTTCTCGTACAGCCGATCGGAAAGCGTGCGCGCGTACTGCGCAAATGTGCTGTTGGTGCGGATGATCTGCTCCGCGTCGTCCTGCGGGATCAGCGCGATACCGTTGTTGAGGATCTGGAGAAGCTCCGCGGGCGCGTCGCTCCGGAGCGCGATGCAGTAATCAATGGGGCAGCTGTACGCGTAGGCGATGTGAAAGTCCTCGTTGCGGGGATTCTTGAGCCGATATTCCAGCTCGTAAATGGCGTTGGCGTACGCGTCGGCTTGGCCCGACCGCACCGCGTCGATGCAGAGCTGCGCGGTATCGCAGCGGACGAACGTCATGCCGGGGTATTTGTGCGAGAGCATCGTCATGACGCCGTTGTTCGTCTTGGCGATGGCGACCGTCATGCCCTCGTCCTCGCGGAGCTTGGCCGCGTCCGTAAAGGCGAGCGCGACGGAAAGGGAATACAGCGGATTGGTGATCTGCACGGGCGTGCCGCCGCCATACGCGTCCTTCGAAACGCTGGGCATGGCCAGATCCACGCCGTCCTTGACCAGCATATCCGACGCGTAGCCGGAGGCGTCCGCCGCGATGTACTCAAACTGAAAGCCCGTGATCTGCGAGAGCTTGTCCATCATCTCGATGGCGATGCCGCGGAAGCTGCCGGTCTCCTCATCGTACCACGACGCGGGCTTGCGATCGCCAAAAACCGCCACGCGCAGCACCGGGTGCGCGGCGATGTACTCGGCCTCCGCGCGGGTCAGCAAAATGCTGCCGTAGAGCTGGCGCTGGGCCAGATAGGTGTACTGCCGCGCGACCATATCCGGGTTTTCGGAGTACATGCGCTCCACGGCAAGGTTGATCCGCCGCATGATCTCCGAGCCCTTGGGGGCCATGATGTAGTTCGGGTCGGTATTGTAAATGGAGATGACCTTCAGGTCGTCGGTGTAGGCGTGCGCGTCGCCGCCAAACGCGTCGATCTCGCCCTTTTGCAGCGCCTCGCGCAGGTCGCTGGTTTGGGGGTATACCACCGTGCGCGCCTCAAAGCCGTGCAGCGCGGCGTACTGCTCGTACAGCGTCTTGTTGAGCGCGTCCTGCTCAAAGCCCACAAGCAGCCCGTCCATGGCCTCGTAATCGTTATAGAACAGATCGGCCGCGTCCTTCGGCGCAAAAACCGCGCCCTGTATCTGCCCGATGCACTGGACGGAAAAATCGTACAGCTCCTCGCGCTCCGCGCTCCTGCGCGCGTCGGTTACAATGTCGATCTCGCCGCTGAGCAGCCCCGCCATGCAGCCGCTCCACGTCAGGCGGACGTACTCGTAGCGGATATTGGCGTACTCGGCCAGCGTTTCCATAAACTCCGCCCCGTAGCCGGTCATGCGCCCGTCCTCGTCCAGCGCGATAAACCCGTTGCTCTCGTACACGCCGACGCGGACGACGGTCGGCTCCTCCTCCGCCGCGAGCGATGGAACGGACAGCGGCAGCAGAAGCGCGACGCCCGCAAGAAGCGCCGCGGCCCGCTTGAGCCTGCGCAAATGTCGGTTTGTCGTCATTTCGTCCTGCCCTCCATCCCAAACGCCTTTGCCAGCGCCTTGGCCAGATCGTCCGGCTTGATGGGCTTGGCGACGTGGGCGTTCATGCCGACGGCCAGCGCCCGCGCGATATCCTCGTTGAACGCGTCGGCGGTCTGCGCGATGATCGGGATCGATTTGGCCTCCGGGTGATCGGACGCGCGGATGGCCTGCGTCGCCTCCAGCCCGTCCATGACCGGCATTTGAATGTCCATAAGGATCGCGTCGTAATATCCGGGCCGGGCGGCGGTAAACAGATCCACCGCCTCCTGCCCGTTTACCGCAAGCTCCACGGTCACGTGATCCTTGGCAAGGTAGCCCTTCTCCACGATTTGGTTGAGCGTGTTGTCCTCCACCAGCAGCACCCGCTTGCCGGTAAAATCCCACGCCGCCGGCTCCTCCTTGGGCACGGCGATCTTGCCGTCCGTCAGCGTCATCAGCAGATCAAACAAGGAGGACTGGAACAGCGGCTTGGACAAAAACACGTCCGCGCCCGCGTCCTTGGCGGCCTCCCCGGCCTGATAATAATCGTAGGCGGATACGACGATCACCACCACATCCTTGCCGTACCGCTCCCGGATGCGCCGCGTCGTCCCCTCGCCGTTCATCTCCGGCATGCGCCAATCCACAAGGCAGACATTGTAGGGGTCGCCGTTCCTCTGCGCCGCGTCCAGCGCCGAAAGCGCGCTCTTGCCGCCGTCCGCGCAGGTAAACCGCACGCCCATGCGGGAAAGCACCCTGCCGATGTAATCCAGCTCGTCCGCGTCGTCGTCCACGGCGAGCACGCGCAGCTTGGCGGCGTCCGCCGAGACCGCCCCGCCCGTGCCGATCTTGCTGCGGCCGAAGGGAAGCTCCACGGTAAATGTCGTCCCCTCGCCCTGCACGCTTGCCACATCCACCGTGCCGCCCATCATGCCGGTGAGGCTTTTGACGATGGACAGCCCCAAGCCGCTGCCGCCGTACTTGTGCGCGGTCGTGGAGCTTTCCTGCTCAAAGGGCCGGAAGAGGCGCGACAGCATCTCCTCGCTGATGCCGCACCCGGTATCGGACACCTCAAAGCGGAAGAACGCCTTGTCCTCGCCGACGGTCGTCTGCGACACGGTAAGCCGGATGCCGCCCCGCTCGGTAAACTTGATCGCGTTGCCCAGCAGGTTC
>CAYOYK010000068.1:0-11921 GCA_964408185.1 uncultured Oscillospiraceae bacterium
CGCCCACGCCACCCAGCGAGCTAGCGGCGAAGCCGCGCACGCTCGCGGCGCGTTCACTCCGTTTCTCTCGCCGCACCCACCCCCACCCGGAGGTGCAGGGGGCACTGCCCCTTGCCGGGGTGCGGGGCAGCGCCCCGCGCGTCCCCCCGCGTTCCCCCGTGGGCGCGGCGGTAATCCACCCGCGCGTTCCATGCCGCGCCCACGCCTCCCAGCGAGCTAGCGGCGAAGCCGCGCACGCTCGCGACGCGATCACTCCGTTCCTCTCGCCGCACACCCCCCACCCGGAGGTGCAGGGGGCACTGCCCCCTGCCGGGGTGCGGGGCAGCGCCCCGCGCGTCCCCCCGTGTTCCCCGTGGGCGCGGCGGTAATCCACCCGCGCGTTCCATGCCGCGCCCACGCCACCCAGCGAGCTAGCGGCGAAGCCGCGCACGCTCGCGACGCGATCACTCCGTTTCTCTCGCCGCACACCCACCCGGAGGTGCAGGGGGGCAGCGCCCCGCAAACCGCATCTACAATCAGCCTGAAGTGTAAAGGAGCAGCATGTTATGAAGGAAATCCTGTTGAGCGTCGCCGTGGCGGCCGTCGGATATCTGCTGGGGTGCGTCGCAACCGGGCTGTTCATCAGCCGCGCCAGCGGCGTGAACATCCGCGAGGTCGGCAGCAAGAACACGGGCGCGACCAACGTGCTGCGCGTGCTGGGCCTGCGCAAGGGCCTGATTACATTCGCCGGGGACTTTTTCAAGGCGGCTGCGGCGTGCATGCTGGGCGAGCTGCTGCTGCCGGGCGGCGCGTTTGGCGTGCCGGGGTTTGGACGCATGCTGGGCGGCCTGTTTGTGATTTTGGGCCATAACTGGCCTGTGTTCTTCGGCTTTCGCGGCGGCAAGGGCGTGGCCTGCTCCGTGGCGGTGGTGCTGTGCGTCGATCCGCTGCTGGGCGGCATCGCCATTGTGCTGTGCCTCGCCGTGATCGCGCTCACCCGCTACATCAGCGCAGGCTCGCTGACGCTGCTGCTCAGCTTTGCGGTGCTGATGTGCTGCTTCCATTGGGGGCAGTGGGTCGCGTGCGGCTTTGCCGTGCTGCTGCTGGCGCTGGGCGCGGTGCGGCACCGGGCCAACATTGGGCGGCTGCTCCGCGGCACCGAGAATAAGCTCGGCAAGCGCGTGGACGTCAAGCAGGATATCGCCGCCGCCGAGGGTCAGGAAGCCGCCGAGGTGATGGCGAAGCACGCTTCTGCCGACAAGGCGGAGTAGGCGCGGAAGAAAGTTGTGTGAACGCCCCGCGAGCGTGCGCGGCTGCGCCGCTAGCTCGCTTGATGGCGTGGGCGCGGAAGAAAGTTGTGCGAACGCGCCGCGAGCGTGCGCGGCTGCGCCGCTAGCTCGCTGAGTGGCGTGGGCGCGGAAAGTAGTTGTGTGAACGCGCCGCGAGCGTGCGCGGCTGCGCCGCTAGCTCGCTCGGTGGCGTGGGCGCGGCATGGAACGCGGGGGTGGATTGCCGCCGCGCCCACGGGGGACGCGGGGGGACGCGCGGGGCGCTGCCCCGCACCCCGGCAGGGGGCAGTGCCCCCTGCACCTCCGGGTGGGGTGGGCGGGGCTGCCCCTGCACCTCCCCTTATCAACACACAAAGGCGCCGCCCGATTCTTCATCGGGCGGCGCTTCACGATCCGCAATCCGTTCTTCCTGATCCTTCCCTTACCGGGACGTATTCCGCACCGTAACGGTGGACATCGCGCCGTCCGAGTCGTCCGGATACAGCGAATCCGAGTGCGCCGAGCCGTTCAGGCTGATGTAGGAGGCATCGCCGGTGGCCGGATCATTGACGATCAGCATCAGATCCGCATCCAGATCAACGCCGCCCGGAACCACAAACCCGATGGAGAAACGGTCTTGCTTATCAGCTACGGTGTACTTATCGGCAGACTTGTCGTACTCGATGTCGTAGTACTGCGCATAGGCCAAATCGTACAGGCCGCCGTCCGTGAGAAGCTGGAACTCGCCGACGGTCAGCTCCGTGATCTCGCTGGTGTCAGCGCCCGCGCCGTCCACCTGCACACGGATGAGCACCAGATCATCCACCGTCTTGAGCGTTTTGCCAAGGCAATTGGTCTGCCCGGCCGCGTCAAGGGTAGCCCTGTCGCTGACGGAAAGGATGGATACCGTGTGGCCGAACCAAGAGAATGTGTTTGCCGTCGCCATGTCGATATCCGGGGAGTCCGCATCGCTGTCCGCGTGATCCGTGCCCGACTTGCGCACGGTGATGGTGTTAAACGAGCCGTCGGTATCCGGGTCGAGGGTATCGTCCGTGGTGGGGAAGCCGCTCAGGGGGTAGCGCACAGGCTCCGCGCCGGGCTGGCGCACCACCAGCACCGCGCCGCTCAGGGAGACGTCCTCGCCCAGATCGAAGCACACGGCAAAGTGCGGCTGTAGCTCGTCCTTGCTGTAGGTGCCGTCGTCGTTCTTGTTCACGCCGTAATACTGCACATAGCCCAGCTTGTAGGTCTGGCCGCCCAGCTCCAGGTTAAAGTCCATCACGGTCACTTCGTCCAGCATGTCGAGGGGCACGCCGTCGCCCGCGTCCAGACGAACCATCGCCAGATGCTCCACCTCGCTCAGCACGCTGCCCAGACAGTTGCTCAGGCCCGCGGCCTCGATATCGGCGTTTGTGCCAAAGGAGAGCACGCTCAGGCTGTGGCCGTCCCACGTAAGCTCGCTGGCGTCCACCAGAGAAGCGCCGTCGGGCGCGGAGGCGCTGTCGTCATGGTCGCTGCCCTCATTGTTGACGGTCACGGTGGAGTAGTCCCCGTTCGTATCCGCCTCCAGCACGACGTCGATGCGGTCATACCCGTCCAGCGATACGCGCACGGTCGGCTCGCCGGGGGTGCGCACGACCAGCGTGCCCTTGGCGGGATCGACGGATTCGGGCACGTCGAAGCCGAGCATAAAGTGCGGCTGATAGGGATCGCGGGTGACATTGCCGCTGTCGTCCTGCTCGATGCCGTAGTACTGCACGTAGGACAGCTTGTAGGTCTCGCCGTCCACCTCCAGGTTGAAGTCCATCTTGGTGATCTCGCGGATCATCTCCACCTTTACGCCGTCGCCCGCGTCAATGCGGATCAGCGCGACGTGATCGGCGTTGCCGATGGTGGTGCCCAGCAGGTCGCCCATGCCCATGTCCTCATAGTCGGTCTTTACGCCCACGGCGGTGATCGCCATGGTGTAGCCGTCCCACTGGAAGCTCTCGCTCTTGGAGGAGGAGCCCTGATACACGTGGTCGGTGCCCGGCCGACGAACGGTGATGACGTTAAAGGAGCCGTCGGTATCCGGGTCGAGGGTATCGTCGCTGGTCGGGTAGCCGCTCAGGACGAAGCGCTCAGCCGTCTTGCCGGGCTCGCGGACAATCAGCGTCGCGCCGTCCAGCGTCATGGCGGAGGGAAGCGAGAAGCCCAGCGCGAAGTGCGGCTGCAAGTCGTCCTTGCGGTAGGTGCCGTCGTCGTTCTTGTACACGCCGTAGTACTGCACATAGCCCAAGTCGTACTGCGTGCCGCCGATTTCCAGGCTGAAGTCCTTCTGCGTCGCGTCGTCCAGCGTATCAACAGGCATGCCGATGCCCGCGTCCAGACGGATCAGCGCCAGGTGCTCCACCTCGCTCAGCGCGCTGCCCAAGCAGTTGCTCAGGCCGGCCTCGGCGATGGACTCGTCGGTGCAAACGGAGATGACGGACAGGGGGTGGCCGTCCCATTGCAGGCTGTCAGCCGCGGCCGCGCCGCTCTGCTGAGAGACCAGCCCGGCAAGGGGATTCGCGGCCGAGCCGCTGCCGGAGGTTCCCGCGTCGTCGGTGTGATCGTCGCCGGGGTTGTTGACGGTCACGGTGACGTAGATGCTCGTGTCCTGCTGAAACTCGTCGTCCAGCTTGTCATAGCCGCCCAGCGCGACGCGCACGGTCGGCTCGCCGGGGGTGCGCACCAGCAGCGTGGCGTTGGCGATATCCGCCGAGTCGGGGATGCCGAAGCCCAGCGTAAAGTGCGGCTGATAGGGGTCGCGCTGCCATTCGCCGTTCTCATCCTTGTAGAAATTGTAGTACTGCGCGTAATCCAGATCGTACTGCTCGCCGTCGATCTCGACGACGAAATCCCGCTTGGTGATCTCCCGGATCATGTTGAGGGCCACGCCGTCGCCCGCGTCAAAGCGCACGATGGCAAGGCGGCCCGCCTCGTTGAATGTATCGCCGAGGCGATCCAGCTTGCCGGCGTCCGACAGATCGTCCGTGGTGCAGGCGGAGAGGATGGTCAGGCCGTAGCCGTCCCAGCGGACGGCTTCCTCCGCCGCGGCAAACGAGCACAGCGAGAGCGCCATGCACAGGGTCAATAACACGCAGAGTAACTTTTTCATGGGAGTTCCTCCTTCATCGTTCGGTGCCGCCGTTCCGCGCGACGGGCTTGCCTTGTGATGGGGATAGAATACCACCGCAGGGCAGGGATTTTTGCGGACGTTTTCCGGGCGGTTTTTTTCCATGAAAGCAGTATAGCATATATTGAGAAAATCGAAAAGGGGGTGCGCGAGGTTTGCGCGTCCCGCCCGTTGCTTTTGCGGCCAAGGCATGGTAAAATCAGGCCAGACGCTCCCCCTTTGGGGGGAGAGAACCGCATAGCAAGGGAGGCTCCGCCATGACAAACCTCACCGTCAACGGCCAGCCCGTTCATACCGAGGCCACCGGCGATCTGCTCGCTTTTTTGCGCGAGGAGCTGCGCCTCACGTCCGTCAAAAACGGGTGCGGCAGCGGCGCGTGCGGCGCGTGCACCGTGCTGGTGGACGGCAAGCGCCAAAAGGCCTGCGTTTGCAAGCTGCCCAAGCTGGAGGGCAAGCGGGTGCTCACCGTGGAGGGCCTCAGCCCGCGCGAGAAGGACGTGTATGCCTTCGCGTTTGCGGCGTGCGGCGCGGTGCAGTGCGGCTACTGCATCCCCGGCATGGTGCTTTGCGCCAAGAGCCTGCTGGATACCACCCCCGCCCCCACCCGCGAGCAGGTGAAGCAGGCCATTCGCGGCAACATCTGCCGCTGCACGGGCTACCAAAAAATTGAGGACGCCATTCTGTACGCGGGCAGGCTGCTGCAAGGCGGGGAGCTGCCCGCCGCGCCCGATGGCAACGGCGTAGGCGAGGACGCCCCGCGGCTGGACGCGCGCGAGAAGGTGCTGGGCACGGGCCTGTATGCCGACGACCTGACGCTGCCGGGCCTGCTGCATGCGGTCGCCCTGCGCCCGGAGCATCCCCGCGAGCGCGTGCTGCGCATCGACGCGAGCGCCGCGCTGGCCCTGCCGGGGGTGGTGCGCGTCGTCACCGCCGAGGACGTGCCGTACAACAGGCACGGGCACCTCAAGCCGGACTGGGACGTGCTGATCGCTCAGGGCGACTGCACCCGCTACGTGGGCGACGCGCTCGCGCTGGTCATTGCCGAGACCGAGGCGCTCGCGCGCGAGGGCGCGGGGCTGATCCGCGTGGACTGCGAGGCGCTGGAGCCCATCACCTGCCCGGCCGAGGCCCTCGCGCCCGGCGCGCCCCCGCTGCACGAGGACGGAAACCTCATCAGCAGGCAGGTCCTCCGGCGCGGCGACGCGGACGCGGCCATTGCCGCCGCCGCGCACGTGATCACCCGGCATTACAGCACGCCCTTTACCGAGCACGCCTTTATGGAGCCGGAGTGCGCCGTCGCCGCGCCGGACGGGGACGGCCTGCTGCTCTACACGGGCAGCCAGAGCGTGTACGACGAGCGCCGCGAGATCAGCCGCATGCTGCAAATAGAGCCGGAGCGCGTGCGCTGCCACGCGCTGCTGGTGGGCGGCGGCTTTGGCGGCAAGGAGGACATGAGCGTGCAGCACCACGCCGCGCTGGCCGCGTGGCTGACGGGCCGTCCGGTCAAGGTGCGGCTTACGCGCGCGGAGAGCCTGCGCGTCCACCCCAAGCGCCACGCCATGGAGATCGACATGACCACCGCCTGCGACGCGCAGGGCAACCTCACCGCCATGCGGGCGCGGCTGGTGGCCGACGGCGGCGCTTACGCGAGCCTCAGCGGGCCGGTGCTCCAGCGCGCCTGCACGCACGCGGGCGGGCCGTATCACTTTGACAATGTGGATATCGAGGGCGTTTGCGCCTACACCGACAACCCCCCGGCGGGAGCCTTCCGCGGCTTTGGCGTGACGCAGAGCTGCTTTGCCTGCGAGAGCAACCTCAACTATCTGGCGGCGGAGCTGGGCGTTTCCCCGTGGGAGCTGCGCTACCGCAACGCCATCCGCCCCGGCGAGTCCCTGCCCAACGGGCAGCTTGCCGGGCCGGATACCGCCTACGCGGAGTGCCTGCTCGCCGTCCGGGACGCGTTTGAGTCCAGCCCGCGCGCGGGCCTTGCCGGGTGCATGAAGAACAGCGGCCTCGGCGTGGGCGTGCCGGATACGGGCCGCTGCAAGCTGCGCGTATCGGCCGGAAAGGTATTCGTGCTTACCTCGGCGGCGTGCATGGGGCAGGGCGTGGGCACGGTGTGCGCGCAGATCGTCAGCAGCGTGACAGGGCTCCCGCTGGCGGATATCGTCCATGCCGCGCCCGATACGGCCGATACCCCCAACGCGGGCACCTCGACGGCGAGCCGCCAGACGCTGCTCACGGGCGAGGCGACCCGCCGGGCGGCCGAGGCCCTGCGCGCCGCGCTGGACGAGGCAGGCTCGCTGGGCGCGCTGCACGGCCGCGAGTTCCTTGGCGAATACGGCCCGCCCACCGACCCGATGGGCAGCGACAAGCCGCACCCGGTGAGCCATCTGGCCTACGGCTACGGCGCGCAGGTCGTGCTGCTGGACGAGGCGGGCCGCGTGGAGCGCGTGGTCGCCGCGCACGACGTGGGCCGCGCGGTCAACCCGCGCGCCTGCGAGGGGCAGGTGGAGGGCGGCGTGGTGATGGGCTTGGGCTACGCGCTCACGGAGGATTACCCGCTCGACCATGGCGTGCCCACGGCGAGCTACGGCACGCTGGGGCTGCTGCGCGCGACGGACGCGCCGCCCATCGAGGTGCGGCTGATCGGCAAGGCCGACCCCACCGGGCCGGCGCTGGGCGCGAAGGGCGTCGGCGAGATCTGCACCGTGCCGACCGCGCCCGCCGTGGCGCACGCGCTGTACCGCATGGACGGCGTGGAGCGGCGGCGGCTGCCCATCCGCAAGGGGTAGCGCGGGGAGCGCAAGCGGCGAATGTCGGCGCGGTTGGCGCGCACAAACGCTTTTTCATCCCGTACAAACAGACCAATGTAATTAGGAAAGAAAGCCAGCCCGACCGCTGCGGCCGGGCTGGCTTTCTGGCTGCGCAGACCCTTGTCGGGAGGGGCGGTTGCGCCTGCCGTCCGTATGGGCGCCGCGCGAATTGGCGGGGCGGAGGGCGGCAATGCGCACGGGCGGCATCATGCGGCGCGGGCGGCAATGCGCACGGGCGGCATCAAGCGGCGCGGCATCGGCGCGGGCGGCATCTCGCGGTTGCGCCCGCCGTCCGCATGGGCTTTATCGACAAATCCCTCCCTCTGTGCTAGAATACCTGCGAAAGGCAACCCGCCTTGGGAGGTATCAAATGCAAAAGCAGTCCCCCGCCGTTCGTCCCATGCCCTTCCGGCTCGCGCTGGGCGGCATGTGCCTGTATACCCTTTGGCTGATGCTCCCCGCCGTGCAGGTGCTGGGCAAGGCCGTTACGGGCGTGGCCGCCGTGGCGCTGTTTGCGCTGGGCGTGCTGCTGGACCGTCCGTTTGCGCAAAGGAACTGGCGCTGGCTCGCTCTGGCGGCGCTGGCGGCCCTCGGCCTGCCGATGGCGCTGTACTTCGGGCTGGGCCGGGGCGACCACTCCGGCACGATGGGCCTGCTGAGCTACTGGTGCCAGCAGGGGATGTTCTGGTTCCCGCTGATCGTGTGCGCGTACCTGCGCAGGCGGGGGGAGCCGCGCTACGCCCGCGTGCTGATCCCGCTGGCGCTGGCCTGCGTGGCGCTGACCGCCCTCACCACCACCGCGTGGCTCTGCGAGGGCTACACGCACAGCCCCGCGCTGGCGTACTCGCGCTCGCTGGGCTACGCCGATTCCTCGCAGGAGCTGCACCGCAAGCTGATGCTCCGGGGCGTGGGCGGGTACGACTTTGTGTACGGCTGCCTGCTGTGCGTGCCGCTGGCGCTGTACTTCTCATGCAAGCGGCGGGGGCGGGAGCGCGCGCTGGCGCTGGCGTTTTTGGCGCTGCTCACGGTCACGGTGGCGCTGAGCCAATTCCTGTACGCGATGATCTTCCTTGCGGCGATCTACGCCGTGTGGGCATGGGGCCTGCTGATCCGCTGGCTGACGCGCCGGATCTGCGGGCGCGAGCTGGCGCTCGACTGGGCGATGCTCACCGCGCTTGCGCCCGCCGGGCTGATCGTGCTGCTGCGCGTGCCGCTGAGCGCGCTGCTGGTGCAGCTCTCCGATTGGACGGATATGAACAGCGTGCGCTACGGCGCGCGGCTGCTGTACGAGGCCCTCACCGGGCAGGGCGACGAGCTGATCGCCGCGCTGCCGTCCCGGCTGGACAGCTACTCGGTCTCCGTGCGCGCGTTCGCGGGCAGCCCGTGGCTGGGCCTGCTCACGGGCGAGGGCGCGCTGGGCAAGCACAGCGACGCGCTGGATCTGCTGGCCGGGCTGGGGCTGATCGGCGCGGGCGGGTTCCTCGCGCTGGCGAGCGTTCCGGGACGCGGCCTGCTGCGCGGCCTGCGCAAAAGCCCCGCGCGGCCCTATGTGGCGCTGTGCCTCGTCTTTGCGGGCGCGCTGACGCTGATCAACACCGTGTTCTACTCGCGCGAGCTGAGCCTGATGGTCTCGGTCGGGCTGCTGGCGGCGCTTGGCGGCGAGGGCGACGCGCTCCCCGCGGCCGGCGACCCCACCGAGACGCGCGCCGGGGACGAGCCGGCCCCGACCGAGCCGCTCCCGCGCGCCGCCGTGTTCGATTTGGATGGAACCCTGCTGGATACCCTCGATGATCTGGCGGACAGCGTCAACGCCGTGCTGGCCGAGCGCGGCTATCCCGCGCGCGGACGCGACGAGGTGCGCGCGTTCGTAGGCAACGGCATCCGCGAGCTGATGCGCCGAGCCCTGCCGGACGGCGCGGACGACGAGGCCGTCGACGGGGCGTATCAGGCGATGCTGACCTATTATCAGGCGCATTGCGCCATCCGCACCGCGCCCTACCGCGGCGTGCCGGAGGCGCTGGAGGCCCTGCGCGCCGCCGGATGGAAGATCGCCGTGGTGAGCAACAAGGCGGACGCGGCCGTCGAGGCCCTGTGCGAGCGGTACCTGCCCGGCTTGGTGGACGTCGCGCGGGGCGACCGGCCCGGCCAGCCCCGCAAGCCCGCGCCGGAGCCCATTTGGGCCGCGCTGGACGCGCTGGGCTGCGAAAGGGCGGGCGCCGCGTACATCGGGGATTCGGACGTGGATGTGCTTGCGGCCCGCGCGGCGGGCATGGACGGCGTGTTTGTGACGTGGGGCTTCCGCTCGCGGCAGACGCTGCTGGACGCGGGCGCGTCGCGCGTGGTGGACGCCCCGGCGGAGCTGCTGGACGCGCTGCTGCCCTGCAACGTGATCAGCCGTACTCCCTCGGCGGGTGTTTCGTAACCAAAAACGTAAAATAGTGACATATGTAACCGTAAACAGCTTCCAGTACAGGAAGCCGTTTCCATGTTTTCGGTCATTTTCGTAACAATTGCACGCTTTTGCGTTTTCGACAAAAACTTTTCGTTGCAATCAGGGTCGGCTGTGATATAATGCAATCGTTACATTCTCCGCGTAACATGCATTCTATGGAGCCTGAGGTGTTTTTTTCCATGCGGTCAAATGGTTTGCTCCAGCAGGTCGAGCGTCGCGTGAAGCGATTCCCGCGCACGCTGTTTACATTGCTGCTCGTGCTGCTGACGCTCACGGCTGTGTTTACGTATGCCGCCGTGCGCGCGGAGGAGGTCTCCGTCAACCGAACGAAGGCGCAAATGCAGGATTCCGCCGGGATTCTGGCCGATTTGACCAACCTGTACATCGAGGATCGCATGCAGGCCTGCGTGCAGAGCGCGGAGCTGCTGGCCCTGCGGGCGGACGCGTGCGGCGCGGCGGAGTCCGCCGCGCTGGACAAGCTCTCCCTCAACGCGGATCTAGCGGGGCTTGCCGTCTATCTGCCGGACAGCGACCGTATCACCCAGCGGGGTTCGGGAACGCTCAGCGCGGCCCAGCGCGCGGCTTTGCAGGCCGATGCGTCCGGCGGGCCGCTCGTGCTGCCCCTTGGCGAGGAGGGCGGCGGCTTTGCGGTCGCCGCGCGCGTACCCGACGAAGGGCCGCGCGCGTACTTGGTATGCTTTCACGCCTCCGACGCTTTGCGCGAGCTGCTGACCAGCGCCGCGTTTCAGGGCGCGGGCATGACGTTTGTCGTCGCCGGGGACGGCCGCTATGTGCTGCGCACCAGCGAGTCCGCGCTGGCCACATCGCCCAACTTTTTGCAGGCCGAGACCATCCGCCTGCTGGATGGCGTAACCATCGAGGATGTTCGCGCCGATTTCGCCGCCGGAAGGAGCCGCCTGACGCGCTACGCCACCTCCGGCAGCGTGCTGATGTACGGCTACTACACGCCGCTGCACGCGCTGGATTGGTACCTGTTCACGGCGGTGCGCGATGAGATCGCGGGCGAGGCGGCGCGGCGGAACCAGCAGCTGCTGCGGCTGGCGTGCATCGTATCGTTTGTGGGGCTGGCCGCGCTGGTCACGGTGATCAGCTATGAGAACATGCGGCAGAAAAAGGCGCTCCGCGCCGTCAACCGCGAGGCCCTGACCGCGCGCAAGATGATCGCCCGTCTGCTCAGCGAGGCGGACTGTCTTGCGTTCTTTTACACGCCGGGGGATCAGACCGCCCAGCTCCTCAACGATGTGGACGCGCCCGATCAGGAGCGCTTGGAGCGCGAGCTTTTCCGCCCCCAGAAGGACGACGATCTGGTGCTGCCGGACGATGCGCCGCGCCATCAGCAAATGCTTGCGCAGCTGAACCGGCTGGAGCCGCCCGACCCGCTGGTGCTGCGGCTGCGGCTGTTCCCGGCGGCGACGGAGTACCGCTTTTGCAAGCTGACGTTCACGCTGGCGGAGAGCCAGCATGGCAAGCCGATGTTCCTTTGCGCCGTCAAGGATGAGGACAGCGCCCGGCGCGAGGCCATCACGCTGCGGGAGCTGAGCCGTCGGGACGGGCTGACCAAGCTGTACAACCGCCGCGCGTGCGTGGAGCTGGTCAACGAGCAGCTTGCGCGGCGCGGGCAGGGCACGTTTATCTATTTGGACTTGGACCACTTTAAGCACATCAACGATTCGCACGGGCACAAGGCGGGGGACGAGGCCCTGCTTGTGTTTGCGGAGTGTCTGCGCTCGGCGTTTTTCCTCAGCGATATTTTGGCGCGGCTGGGCGGGGATGAGTTTGTGGTCTACTCGCCGTACTTTATCAGCCAAGAGAACGCGACCAAGCACCTCGTCCGCCTCCAGCAGGAGCTTGACGCGAAGAGCTGCGGGTACACATTCAGCGCCGGGATCGCGTTTGCGCGCGAGGGCGACGGCTTTGACAGCCTGTATGTCGCGGCGGACAAGGCGCTGTACCAAGCGAAGGGCGCGGGCCGGAAGCAGTTTGTCTTTTACGGAGACGGGGCCTCTGACGAGACGGGTGTGAAATAAATATAGGGACACCCTATTACCCGCGCCTGCGCGGCGCGCGTTTGCGCCTGCGCGGCGCGCGTTTGCGCCTGCGCGGCGCGCGTTTGCGCCTACGCGGCGCGCGTTTGCGCCTGCGCGGCGCGCGTTTGCGCCTGCGCGGCGCGCGGTTGCGCCTGCGCGGCGCGCGGTTGCGCCTGCGCGGCGCGCGGTTGCGCCTGCGCG
>CAYOYK010000069.1:0-224 GCA_964408185.1 uncultured Oscillospiraceae bacterium
CATCGCCGCCATGCGCGAAATGATCGTTTCAAAGGACGAAGCGCAGCGCCGCAAAGCGCTTGCGAAGCTTCTTCCGATGCAGCGCGGCGACTTTGAAGCGCTGTACGAGGCGATGCACGGCCAGCCCGTGACCATTCGCTTCCTTGATCCGCCGCTTCACGAGTTCCTTCCGACCGCCGAAGATGATATCGAGGCGCTCGCAAAGCAGATGGATCTTACCGTAG
>CAYOYK010000069.1:234-11912 GCA_964408185.1 uncultured Oscillospiraceae bacterium
CAAGATTCACCAGCTGCATGAGTTTAACCCGATGATGGGTCACCGCGGCTGCCGCCTTGCGGTTTCCTTCCCGGAAATTGCCGAGATGCAGACCACCGCCGTCATCGAAGCCGCCATCAATGTTTCAAAGCGCAGCGGCCAGATGGTCAAGCCCGAGATCATGATTCCGCTTGTAGGCGAAGTCAAGGAGCTCAAATACGTTAAGGATATCGTCACCTCCGTTGCAGACAAGCTGATCGCCGAAAGCGGCCTTGATATGCACTACAAGGTAGGCACCATGATAGAGATACCGCGCGCGACAGTCACCGCCGATCAGATCGCCACCGAGGCGGAGTTCTTCAGCTTCGGCACCAACGACCTCACGCAGATGACCTTCGGCTTCAGCCGTGACGACGCCGGCAAGTTCCTCGGCAGCTACTACGACAACAAGATCTTCGAGAGCGATCCCTTCGCCCGTCTGGACCAGAACGGCGTAGGCAAGCTGGTCAAGATGGCCGCCAAGCTGGGCCGCGAGACCCGCAAGGACATCAAGCTGGGCATCTGCGGCGAGCACGGCGGAGATCCCTCCACCATCGAGTTCTGCCATAACGCCGGCCTCAACTACGTGAGCTGCTCGCCTTACCGCGTGCCGATCGCGCGTCTGGCCGCCGCCCATGCCGCCATCAACGCCAAGAGCAAAAAGTAAGGTTCACCCAAGCGGGACGGGGCATGCGCCTCGTCCCGTTTTACGTGCGTAAGCGGACAGCAACGGAACCAATCACATCCCACCCTTCGGTACATATATTGGGATTGAGCGAGCGTTCACTCGTTCAGTCCCTTTTTGATTTGACACCGATGGGAGAATGTGATGATGAATAACTATGAATACAACTGCCCCGGCAAGTGCAATCACTGCCCGATCGTCCCGGACTGCGTCACCTCCATTCAAGGCCCTCCGGGGCCGCAGGGTATGCCCGGCCCGCAGGGCCCGCAAGGCCCGCGCGGGGAGCGCGGCCCGCAGGGACAGACTGGCATGAAAGGCGAAACGGGCTGCTCCGGCCCTGTCGGCCCCCGTGGAATGGCAGGCCCGCAGGGCCCCCGCGGCCCGCAAGGCCCGCGCGGCGAAATCGGCCCCAAGGGCGACGCGGGCTGCATGGGCCCGCAGGGAATCCCCGGCAATCAAGGCCCCATAGGGCCTAAGGGCGATCGCGGGCCTGTCGGGCCAATGGGCGATCCGGGGCACGTCGGCCCCGTCGGCCCCAAGGGCGAACGTGGCGAGCAGGGGGAACGCGGGCCGATTGGCGAGCAAGGGCCGCAGGGCGAGCAGGGGCCGCAGGGCGTGACCGGACCTCAGGGGCCGCAGGGCGACCCCGGCTGTCAGGGCGCGCAGGGTGAGCAAGGGCCTATCGGCCCCGCAGGCCCCAAGGGCGAGCAAGGCCCCACGGGAGCCTCGCCCACGGTTGCGATTGGCAGCGTCACAGAGGGCGGCGAAGCCGCCGTCACCGCCGTGCCCACGGAAACCGGCGTTTTGCTGGACTTTGTGCTGCCTGCCGGGCCTGCCGGCGCACAGGGCGCGCAGGGGCCGCAGGGAGAGCAGGGCGTCCAAGGCGAGCAGGGCGAGCGGGGGCCGCAGGGCCCCATGGGCGCGACGCCCACCGTCGCCGTGGGCAGCGTAACCAGCGGCGCGGAGGCGCAAGTCACCGCTGAGCCTACGGAAACGGGTGTCGCCCTCAGCTTTGTCCTGCCCATCGGCCCGGCTGGCCCGCAGGGAGCACAGGGCGAACCCGGCCTGCCGGGCGAGACGGGCGAACCCGGCGAGCAAGGGCCTATGGGAGCCGCGCCCACAGTGGGCGTAGGCAGCGTCACCGCCGGAGAGGAGGCGCAGGTAACGGCCGTCCCCACCGCGACGGGCGTTGTGCTGGACTTTGTCGTGCCCATCGGCCCGGCGGGGGCACAGGGAGAGCAGGGCGAGCAAGGCCCCAAGGGCGAGCCCGGCGAACAGGGCGAACCCGGCGAGCAAGGCCCGATGGGGGCCGTGCCTACCATCGCGATCGGCGACGTGTCCTCCGGTTCCGAGGCCTCCGTAACAGCCATTCCCACCGCGACAGGGGTTTCCTTGGATTTCGTTGTGCCTGTTGGCCCGGAGGGGCCTCAGGGCGAGCAGGGCCCCGTCGGCGAGCAAGGCCCCAAGGGCGAGCCCGGCGATCCCGGCCCGCAAGGCCCGGCCGGGCAGGCCCCCGTGATGACCGTGGCCGAGGATACGCCCACGAGCTACCGAATCAGCTTTGAAACCGCAGAAGGCCCGGTCGTCAGCCCGAACCTGAGGGCCGGGATCGAGCACTATGAGTTTGATCTTTCCGCGCGCAACAGCACGGCGGAGATTCCCCTTGCCAAGCTGGTCTTGACGCTGGCATACAGAACCCCCGTCCAGCTTGCGCTTTCCGTGCGGCCGGCGAGCGTGCCGATTCTGGCGGATATCCGGCGCACGTCGGTATTCAACACGGCTGCCGTCAAGGCCGAGACCTACGACAGTACCACCCTCACGGGCCCGCTGCTATTGGACAACAACCTCTACAACCAGTCGCAGGACACCAACTGGACGTGCATCCGTCAGCGGGATCCTGTCAGCGGCCTGTGGTCGATGTGCGAGGTGATTATTTTCGCCTCCGACAACGCAGCCAGAACCTCCGTCTGCGTCAAGTGGCTCTATACGGACGTTTCCTTTTCCGAGCCGCAGGAGCAGTGACTTTAACCGTTAGGAGAGAAACCCATGAACTGTAATGTATGCAATCACATGAACCGATGCGGTTCCTGCTCCTCCTGCTGTGGGGACGGCGTCGTGGCGCAGGGGCCGCAGGGCATGCCGGGGGAGCAGGGCATACCGGGGCTGCAGGGCCTCAGGGGTGCGCGCGGAGCGCAAGGCTATTGCGGGATGAAGGGCGACTCCGGCAGCCGTGGGCCGATGGGCCCGCGAGGCCCGATGGGGCCGCAGGGCGCTCGCGGCCCGCAGGGGGTGGCGGGCGATACAGGCCCGAAGGGCGACCCCGGACAACGGGGGCCGCAGGGCGTTCCGGGCAATCAGGGATTCACAGGCCCGCAGGGAGAGCGCGGGGCGATAGGCCCTCAGGGAGACCAAGGAGCGACCGGCCCGGCCGGCCCCAAGGGCGAGAAGGGCGGCCCCGGTCGGCCCGGCCCGCAGGGAGAGCAAGGGCCGCAGGGCGAAAGGGGAAAGCAGGGACGCATGGGGCCGCAAGGCGCTCCGGGCGAAAGCGGCTGCTCCGGCCCGCCGGGTGAGCCGGGCGAAATCGGCCCCGTCGGCCCTGCGGGCGATAGGGGCGCTGTCGGCCCCACGCCTGTAATCGTCATCGGGATGGTCGCGCCCGGCACAGAGGCGGCGGTGTTCGCCAACCCCACGGACGATGGAGTCGCGCTCAGCTTTGTTCTGCCCGTCGGCCCTCAGGGCGAGAACGGGGAGCCGGGGCCGCAGGGCGAGCCGGGCCTCCGGGGCAACGAAGGCGCTATCGGGCCGCAGGGCCCTGCGGGAGAAACGCCCGCGATCACCGTGGGGGACGTTTCCGCAGGCACAGAAGCAAGCGTATCTGCCGATCCCACCGCGGCGGGCGTAGCGCTGAGCTTCACCCTGCCCATCGGCCCGGAGGGGCCGCGCGGCGAAAAAGGCGTGCCCGGCCCGCAAGGCGAGAGGGGCGAACCCGGCCCCCAAGGCCCTGCGGGCGAAACACCCGCGATCCGCATCGGGGAGGTGCAGTCCGGCGAGGAAGCGGCTGTCTCGGCCGAGACCGGCGCGGCGGGCGTTACGCTGAGCTTTACCCTGCCCATCGGCCCGGAAGGGCCGCAGGGCGAGCACGGCCCGCGCGGCCAAGCGGGAGAACGGGGTGAAGCCGGGGTGCAGGGGCCTGAGGGCGAACCGGGCGCAACGCCCACGCTGGAAATCGCGCAGGTCACCTCCGGCGAAACCGCCGACGTGCAGGCCACGCCTACGCAAACGGGCGTTGCGCTGAGCTTCGTGCTGCCCATCGGCCCCGCGGGCGCGCAGGGCGAGCAGGGCGCGCCGGGCCTCCAAGGCGAGCAGGGCGAGCAAGGCGAACCCGGCCCGCAGGGAATCGCAGGCCCCGGCGTGGAGATCAGCGAGGCGGCAAACACGCCAGACGACTATCGGCTGGCCTTCCGCACCGATCGGCAGGAGATCACCAGCCCCAACCTGAAGCAGACGCTCCAGACCTACAACGCGGATCTGTCCGCTGCGGGCCGCGCGCTGGAGGTTCCCCTCGGCGCGCTGGTTCTCACCTGCGCGTACGCCTCCGGCACCACGCTGCGGGTCGGCGTTCGGGCAGCGAACGCGGCCGCGCCGGTACGGGCGGACATCCGCCGCACTAGCTTCTACGACAAATCCGCCGTCGAGGCGCAGACAAATGACAATACGGCCGTGGACGGCCCTCTGTCGCTGGACGACGCGGTTTACAGCGCGTCGCAGGAGACGTGCCAGATCCTTGTTCGTCAGCGCGACCCGGCCGGCGGCTTGTGGTCGATGTGCGAGGTAAATCTGTTTGCTTCGGCCGGAGGCGCGCGAACCTCGGTTTGGGTGGAGTGGTTCTACAACAGCAGCGCGATCTAGCGCGGCGTACCCCGCCGCCCCGTGGGAGATACGGCTCCCGCGGGGCGGCCTTGCGCTGAGCCAAAAGCATATGCCGCGTCGGAGCCTCCCCGCGACGCAAGATTTACAGCTTGTTTTCATCCGGGTGGGACGGAGGCCTTGCATTTTTCGCCAAAGGATGGTTAAATTGTAAAGGTAAAATTTTGCTTCCTTATTAGCGATATTAGCGATGATTTGCGAGCCGGAAGGAGCCCTTGCTGTGGAAATCCAATGGTATCCCGGACATATGGCCAAGGCCAAGCGCCTGCTGCAAACGCAGCTTTCGCGCGTGGACTTGGCCGTGGAGCTTTGCGACGCGCGGCTGCCGTATTCCAGCCGCAACCCGGATCTGATCCATATGCTCAGCAACAAGCGGCGCGTGCTGCTGCTGTGCAAGGCCGATCTGGCCGACCCCGCGATGACGGCGGCTTGGCTTAAGGCCTATCAGGAGCGCGGCGTGCAGGCCATGGCCTACGACGCTTCGCCCGCCAAGACCAAGCAGGCCAAGGCGTTTATCCAAGAGGCCGCCGCGGATGTGGTGGCGCGCGCCAAGGAGCGCGGCATCAACAAGACCGTGCGCGCGATGGTGGTGGGCGTGCCCAACGTAGGCAAGAGCACGTTTATCAATCGGCTGTACGGCGGGGCCATCACGCAGGTGGCCGACCGTCCCGGCGTAACGCGCGCCAACCAGTGGGTCAAAATCAGCCCTACGCTGGAAATGCTGGATACCCCCGGCATGCTGTGGCCCAAGCAGACCAACAAGCTGGCCGCCACGAGGCTGGCGTACATCGGCACCATCCGGGACGCGGTGTATAATCAGGAGGAGCTGTGCATTCTACTGCTGACCGACCTCATGCGCGCGCGCCGCGAGGCGACCGTGGAGCGCTTCCGCATTGAGGATGCAAGCGCGGAGGGCTTCGCGCTGCTGGAGCAGGTGTGCAAGGGCCGTGGCTTTTTGATGCGCGGCGGCGAGTATGATATTGACCGCGCCTGCGCCGTGGTGCTGGACGAGTTCCGCGAGGGCCGGCTTGGACGATTAACGCTGGAAACGCCCGATCCGCCCCGCCGCGGGGAGCCGAAGGAGGCCCGGCCCGATGCGTGACGCGCCCAACGCCAAGCGCCTGCAAAGATCGGCGGCGCTGATAGACCACGACCGGGCGTATCCCGGCTTTGGCGCGTCGCTGGCCGGAATGGACGAGGCCGGACGAGGCGCGCTGATCGGCGACGTGGTGGTCGGCTGCGTGGTGATGCCTGCCGAACCCGCGCTGCCATGGGTTGACGACAGCAAAAAGCTCTCGCCGGAGCGCCGCGAGCAGGTGTATGAGCAAATCGCGGCCTGCGCGCTGTATTTGGGCGTGGGCAGCGCCTCGGCCGAGGAGATTGACCGAATCAACATTCTCAACGCCACAAAGCTCGCCATGCGGCGCGCGGCGGAGGCCGCCCCGGCTACGCTCTGCCTTGTGGACGCGGTGGAGGGCCTCGCGCTGCCCTTCCCAACCGAGGCCATCATTCACGGCGACGCGCTCAGCTATGCCATCGCGGCGGCGAGCATCGTCGCCAAGGTGACGCGAGACCGACGCATGCGCGCGCTGGCGGCCGAGTATCCTGAGTATGGGTTGGAGCGGCACATGGGCTACGGCACCAAGGAGCACATGGACGCCATCCGTCAATACGGGCCGTGCCCGCTGCATCGGCGCAGCTTTTTGGGCAACGTGCTCACGCAAGGAGAGCAACAATGAAGCAATCCATCGCACGCGTACTGCGCAGGGCGCTGCCGCTGCTCCTGCTGGCGTTGGTTCTCCCGGCCCTCGCGCTGGGCGAGGGCGACGAGGTGATATCCAACGGCGGCTTTGAGGAGATCGGCGCGAGCGGCCTGCCCACGGGCTGGTACATCAACAGCTACCGCGCGCAGGAGGGCTACTCGCGCTACCGCGTGACCGATGAAAAAGCGCACAGCGGCCAATACAGCGCGATGATCGAGAACATCAACAACAACGACACGCGCTATATTTTGACCGTGGACGTGGAGCCCGCCAGCCTGTACCGCTTCTCCGGCTATGTGTGGGTGGAGAGCATGGAGGGCGGCAACGGCGCAAACCTTGCGCTGGAGGATATGTACGCCTATTCCGAGTGCTTGCTGGTGCCCACCGACGGCTGGTACTACGTGGAGTGGTACGGCGAGACCGGCGACAACCAAACCGAGGTGACGCTGGGCGTCCGCGTGGGCGGATACAGCAGCGAGAGCCGGGGCAAGGCATACTTTGACGATATCAGCCTTGTGCGTGTGGACGAGCTGCCCGAATATGCCGTGGCGACCCTCTGGTATGAGGACGGCTCGGCCGCGCCCGCCGCCTCCGCAAGCGAAAAAAGTGACGAGCGGCACATTGGGGTGATTCTGCTGGCCGCTTGCGCATACTTGGCGATTGCCGCGCTGCTGGCCCGTGCGCTCCGGCGGGACGACCGCATGGCCGACCAACTGACGCCCGCTGCGCGGAAGGGCTGCGGCTTGGCGGTAGGGGCCGTGCTGCTTGCCGCGCTGTGCGTGCGGGTGGTGCTGGCTATGAACGTGAGCGGCTACGATGTGGATATCGGCTGCTTTACGGCGTGGGGCAACCGCATGCTGGCCGGGGGGCCGTCGGCGTTTTATGCCGAGGGCTACTTTTGCGATTATCCGCCCGCGTACCTGTATGTGCTTTGGCTGACGAGCGCGATTACCGGCGCGCTGTCGCCCCTGCAGGACGGCTATCGGCTGCTACTGCTCAAGCTCGCGCCCATCCTGTGCGATATCGGTGCGGCGGCGCTGGTGTACGCGTTTGCGCGCAAGCGCGTGCCGTCGATGCTGGCGGTGACCCTTGCGGGGCTGTTTGCCCTCAACCCGGCGGGCATCGTGACGGGAAGCTGCTGGGGGCAGGTGGACGGCGTGCTGGCGCTGATGCTGATTGCCTGCGCCGTGTGGAGCATGGAGCGCAAGTGGCAGTACGCGCTGCCGATGTATGTGCTGGCGGTGCTCACCAAGCCGCAGGCGCTGCTGTGCGGCCTGCCCGCGTTGGCGTGGCTGCTCTGCTGCCTGATCTATCACCGCGAGGACCGCAAGGCGCAGCTGCTGCACGCCCTGTACGGGCTGCTGGCGGGCGTGGCGGCGGCGGTGGCGGTGGTGCTGCCCTTCAGCATCCGCCAGCCCAATTTGCAATGGCTGCTGACGCTGTACGGGGACACGCTGGGCAGCTACCAGTACGCGGTGCTGAACACCGCCAACCTGATGTACCTGCTGGGCGGCAACTGGTCGGCCCTGACGGCGGCGGAGGGCGACGCTGTGCGCACGCTCTCGTGGGCAATCCCGGCGGCCTCGTCCGCCGCGCTGATGGGCTGGGCGGCGGCGGCGGTGCTCCGCCCGCTGCGCCGCGACGGCTGGCGCGCCCTGTGGCGCAATTTACTGATTCGGCTGCGAGGCAACGACGGGGACGCGTCGTTGGCGCGAAGGCTGCTCATCGCGCTGGTCTGCGCGGCCGTGGCGCTTGCGTTCCTGGTGCTGTGCTTCTTCCCGGCGACCTATCTGAGCTACGGCACAATTTGGA
Source organism: uncultured Oscillospiraceae bacterium (assembly GCA_964408185.1). Classification (GTDB taxonomy): domain Bacteria; phylum Bacillota; class Clostridia; order Christensenellales; family Aristaeellaceae; genus CAYOYK01. The sequence goes on from CAYOYK010000069.1 coordinate 8,440, forward strand.
TGGTCTTTGTCAACGCAATCGTCTTGCTGCCCATGCTGGCGGAGCGGGACGCGCGCAAGCTGCCGTTCATGCTGGCGCTGGTGCTCGCGGGCACCTACGTGCTGGGCATCAAAATCCACGAGCGCTACCTGTACGCGGGAATCGCGCTGCTGTTCCTCGGCGCGGGGGCGTGCCGCGACAAGCGGATGCTCTGGCTCGCGGTCGGCTTCAGCGTTACGACGTTTATCAACACCGCCGTGGTGCTGGACAACTGCATTGTGTTTGGCTCGTCAATGGGCCACCTGAACAGCGATACCATGCCGCTCAACATCACCCTTTGCGTGCTCAACCTGCTGCTCATGGGCGGGGCCTACGCTTCGTATACCGTGGATGCCAAAGTGCCCAAGGCCGTCCCGGAGCAGGAGCCGGCGCAGGGAGCCATCAACCATTACCGCTCCGATCTGCTGACCCCGCGCGACGCGCGCCTGCGCATGAGCTGGAAGGAAACGCTCGTCGTGCTGCTGGTCACAGGCGCGTACGCCTTCCTCGCGTTCTTTAACCTAGGCAGCTTCAAGGCGCCGCAGAGCGGCTGGGTATCCACCAGCCCGGAGGAGACGGTCACCTTCGAGCTGGACGACAACGAGGGCTTCACGCTGCTGTACTACGGGGGCGTGAGCTATCAAAACTTTACCGTGGCCGTCAGCGAGGACGGCGAGACGTGGTCCGAGGAGCATCCCTGCCAGATGAAGGAGGGCCTGTGCTACCGCTGGCTATACGCGGTGGGCAGCACGACTGCGGCGGGGGATGTGAGCTTTCAGAGCCTGTCGCCGGAGAATGTGCTGCGCTTTGAGGGCAAATACCTGCGGCTCACGGCGCGAAGCGCGGGGCTGCTGCTGTACGAGGTGATCGCCCGCGACGCGGACGGCGTGGTCATCCCGATGCGCGTGGTGGGCCACGAGGGCGTGCTGAACGCCGAGCTGTCGGCGGAGAAGCCCCCGGAGCACCTGCTGGACGAGCAGGATACGCTGGAGGGCGAGCCCGGCTGGTACACCGGCACCTATTTTGACGAGATCTATCACGCCCGCACGGCCTACGAGCACCTGCACGGACAAATTCCATACGAGACGACGCACCCGCCGCTGGGCAAGCTGCTCATGGCGGTCGGCATTTCCATCTTCGGCATGACGCCGTTTGGCTGGCGGTTTATGGGCGCGCTGGTCGGCGTGCTGATGGTGCCGACCATGTACCTGCTGTGCAAGCAGCTCACGCGGCGGCGCGACCTGTCCACATTTGCGATGGTCATGCTGACGCTTGATACCATGCACTTTACGCAGACGCGGCTCGGCACGATCGATAGCTTCCCGGTGCTTTTTATCATGCTGTCGTATCTGTTTATGACGCGGTACGCGCTGGGCGATTTTTACGCCGTGTCGGACGGCGAGCTACAGTCCGGACGGCCTCGGCTGTTCAACAGGCCGTATGTCAACGGGCTGATCGCGCTGTTTCTGAGCGGCCTGAGCATGGGGCTTGGCATTGCCAGCAAATGGATCGGGATTTACTCCGTGGCCGGGCTGGCGCTGATCTTCGCGTGGGCGGCATACCGCCAGCTTCGCGCGGCAGGCGAGGCGGACGCGCTCAGACTGGGCGATCCGAGCTCGCTCTCCAAGGCGCAGTCCGCGCGCGTGGACGCTGCCGCGCAATACGGACGCAAGCGTCTGCTGATGACCTGCGGCTTCTGCGTCGTGTTCTTTATTCTGGTTCCGGCCGTGATCTACTACCTGAGCTACATCCCGTACCTGTCGCCCTCCGGCCCGGTGACGCTCAGCCGCGTCATCAAGGCGCAGGAAGGGATGCTCAGCTACCATTCCACGCCGGGACTGGGGATGGATCATCCGTTTTATTCGCCTTGGTACGAGTGGCCGCTGATCCTCAAGCCGATGTGGTACGCGCAGGATCAGTTTGAGCCTGCGGGGTACGAGTCCACCATTCTCTGCTTTGGCAACCCGGTGGTGTTCTATCTGGGCGCGCTTGCCATGGTCGCCCTGATGCTCCTGTGCGTGTGGCGGTTTGTGCGCCGCACGCCGTGGCCCGACGAGGAGCGCCTGCAAACCGAGCGGCGCGGCGCGGGAATCATCGCGGTGGGCTTTTTGGCGCAGTATCTGCCGTGGGTGCTGGTGCCGCGCGGCATGTATATCTACCATTACTTTGCCAGCGTGCCGTTTATCATCCTTGCCGCGAGCTATTGGATGGGCCTGCTGCCCAAACGCAAGCCCGCCCGCGTGACGATGCTTGTGCTTTGCGTGCTGGCGCTGGCGGCGTTTATCGCGCTGTACCCCTACGCCTCCGGCTGCCTGACCGGCGAGGACTGGCTCCGGCTCGTTCAGAAATACTTTATCTCCAAGCTGTATTATTGATCTGCGAAAGAGGGATGCGACTTGCTGGCAAGCACCGTATGCTGCGGTTTACAGGGCGTCAACGGCTTCTTGGTCAACGTGGAGGCTTACCTGAGCAACGGGCTTGTCAGCTTTGACGTGGTGGGGCTGCCCAGCCTCGCCCTCAAGGAGAGCAAGGATCGCGTGCGCGCCGCCGTGGCGACAAGCGGGTACAAGATGCCCGTGCAACGCATCACCGTCAACCTGTCGCCCGCCGACCTCAAAAAAGAGGGCACGGGCTACGAGCTGGCCATCGCCGTGGCGCTGCTCGCGGCGGGCGCGCCGGAGCAATACCACGGGCTGGCCGATACCCTTCTGCTGGGAGAGCTGTCGCTGCAAGGCTTTGTGCTCCCGGTGCGCGGCGTGCTGCCCATGGTCATCGGCGCCTACGAGCAGGGGATCCGCCGGGTGATTCTGCCGGAGGGGAACGCGGCCGAGGTCGCTTGTCTGGACGAGCTGGAGGTCTACCCGGTGCGCACGCTCCGCGAGGCCTGCGAGCACCTGACGGGCGAGCGCCCCCTGCCGCGGCAGGCGCAGACGGACTACCGCCAGCAGCTGGATATGCCGGGCACGGAGCACGATTTGGCGCAGGTGCGCGGGCAGAGCTCCGCGCGGCGCGCGCTGGAGGTGGCTGCGGCCGGAGGGCACAACATGCTCATGGCAGGCGTGCCGGGCTGCGGCAAGACCATGCTGGCGCAATGCCTGCCCGGCATCCTGCCGCCCCTCACATTCGAGGAGGCGCTTGAGACCACGCGCATCCACTCCGCCGCCGGCATGCTGGAGCCCGGCGCGGGCCTGATGACCACACGGCCCTTCCGCTCACCGCATCACAGCGCAAGCATGCCCGCGATCATCGGCGGAGGCATGCGCGCGCTGCCGGGGGAGGTCTCGCTGGCGCACAACGGGGTGCTCTTTTTGGACGAGCTGCCCGAATTTGAGCGTAACACGCTGGAGGCGCTCCGCCAGCCCTTGGAGGACGGCGAGGTCAACATCGCGCGCGCGAACTGGCAGGGGCATTATCCGGCGCGCTGCATGCTGGTGGCCAGCATGAACCCCTGCCCC
>CAYOYK010000070.1:0-11786 GCA_964408185.1 uncultured Oscillospiraceae bacterium
ATTCCGCCCCAAGGCACCAATGTGTGCGGTAGTAGCTCAGTGGTAGAGTGCCACCTTGCCAAGGTGGATGTCGCGGGTCCGAATCCCGTCTACCGCTCCACACAACCAGGTGCCATAGCCAAGTGGTAAGGCGAAGGTCTGCAAAACCTTTATTCCCCGGTCCGAATCCGGGTGGCACCTCCAAAGGAGATCGCGTTAAGCGGTCTTTTTTGTTGTATCCGGGCGGGTGAGAGGCGCCGAGGGTTGCCCGCAGGGCCGACGGCCTACGCTTCGTACGTGACGCGCCCCCGCTTGGACACAAGCGGGGGCGCGGAGCGGGCGGCGGCGGCTCAGGCGCGGAGAAATGATTCGGCGCGTTACAGGCGCTGGCCCGGCGCGGCGGCCCCCGCCTCCGGCGAGCGCGCCCGACCGCGCAGCAGCCAGCCAAAGAGCTTTTCCAGCGCAAACAGCAAAACCGGCGTCGCGCACAGCAGCCCGACCAGCAGGCCCATGCGGTCGCCCGTCAGCGGCGCAAGCTCAAACAGCGAGGGTGCGATCAGCACGCACGCGACGATCAGCCCGGCGCACAGCGCGCACAGCGCACCGCGCAGCGCGTTGATCGGGCGGCAGGACCACGCCAGCACGCACAGCCCGCTCAGGGCGGCGACATACGTCAGCATCGTGCTGCTCTCCCGCGCGGTCAGCCCGCAGGGCTCGGTCAGCAGCATCAGCGCCGCGGCGAAAAGGGCTACGCACACCCCGCCCGGCAGCGCCCGCGTAAACACCGTGCGCAGAAAGTCCCCGCTCACGCGCTCACGGCTGGGCTGCATCGCCAAAAAGAACGACGGCAGGCCGATGGTGAACGTGGAGATCAGCGTGAGCTGAATCGGCACCAGCGGATAGGCGAACGGCAGCGCCAGCGTAAGCACGGAGATCAGCAGCGAAAACAGATTTTTGACCAAAAACAGCGAGGCGGCCCGCGAGATATTGTTGACCACGCGGCGGCCCTCCCACACGATGTGCGGCATGACCGAAAAATCCGCGTCCAGCAGCGTGAGCTGGGAGACGCGACGCGCCGCGTCGCTGCCGCCCGCGATGGCAATGGAGCAGTCCGCCGCGCGCAGGGCGGGGATATCGTTCACGCCGTCACCCACCATGCCCACGCTGCGCCCCCTGCGCTTGAGGGCCTCCACCAGCCCGCGCTTGTCCTCCGGGCTGACGCGGCCAAACACCGTGTAGGCCTCGCAGAGCGCGTCGTAATCCGGGTCGGTCACGGCGCTCATGTCGATGCAGCGCTCCGCGCCCGGCAGCCCGGCCAGCGTCGCCACGCGCCGCACGGTGAGCGCGCTGTCCCCGGAGAGGATCTTTACATCCACGCCCTGCTCACGGAAGAAACGGAGCGTATCGGCGGCGGTATCGCGCAGCGCGTCGCTGAGCAGCAGCAGCGCCACGGGCTCAATGTCGCTCGGCAGCGCCTTGCCCTCCATCGCCTGCGCGCTGTGCAGCAGGCAGAGCACGCGCAGGCCCTCGGATTCGGCAGCGTGGGCCTCGGCCAGCAGGGCGGCGTGGCGCGCGTTCGTGAGCGTGCGCTCCGGCGCGCCCAGCACCAGCGTGCCGCGCTCGGCCAGCGTGACCGCGCTCCATTTGCGCTCGCTGGAAAACGGCACGACCGACGCGGCGACGTCCGCCGCTCCGTCCGGGCAGCGGGCGCGCAGCGCGCCCATGGTGGGGCCGCCGTCCGTGGAAGCGGCGCAAAACGCCGCGATCGCCTCGGCAACGCTCGCCTCGTCATAGCCCGGCTGCGGGCGGCACTCGTCCAGCGTCATCTCGCCGCAGGTCAGCGTGCCGGTCTTGTCCAAGCAGAGCACATCCACGCGGGCCAGCGTTTCGATGCCGTACAGCTCGCTGACCAGCGTGCGCCGCATGCCCAGCCGCACGATGCCCACCGCCAGCGCCACGCTGACAAGAAGCATCAGCCCTTCGGGAATCATGCCGATCATCGCGCCGATGGCCTTTGTCACGCTGTCGGCAAGGCTCATCTGCAAGGCCCAGTATTGCTTGGCAAACAGCGCCAGCCCAATGGGCACGATGCTGATGGAGACAATGCGGATGATCTTGCGCACGTCGGTCATCAGCTGGCTCTTGGGGTGCTTGACCTGCTTGGCGGCGGTTTGCAGCCGGCCCGCGTAGCTGTCCACGCCCACGCGGGTCAGCTCGCAGAGCACCGTGCCCTCGGTGAGGTAGCTGCCGCTCAGCAGCTCGTCCCCCTTCTGCTTGGGCACGGCCTCGCTCTCGCCCGTCAGTAGGGACTCGTTGGCCTCGCAGCGGCCGCGCAGCACGCGCGCGTCCGCCGGAGCCTGATTGCCCCTGCGCAGGGTGACCGCGTCGCCCAGCACCAGCTGATCGGGCGGCAGCAGGCGCTCCTCGCCGTCGCGGAGGACGCTCACCTCGCCCTGACTGAGCAGCGTGAGGCGATCATGCACGCGCTTGGCGCGCAGCTCCTGCACCACGCCGATGACGGTGTTGCTGACGACCACGCCCATAAACAGCAGGTTGCGGTAGCTGCCCACAAGCAGCAGCAGCGCCGCCAGCGCGAGGTTGAGCAGATTGAACAGCGTAAACAGGTGCTTGCACAGCAAATAGCCCACGCTGTCCGTGCGCGAGGGCGGCAGCGCGTTCCCCTGCCCGGCGGCGCGGCGGCGTTCCGCCTCGGCAGTGGTCAGGCCGGGAGCTACGTCATGGGACGCGTCGGGCGACGGAGTCGCGTCCGGCGACGGGGACGCGTCGGGCGACGGGGCTGCATCGGGCGACAGGGCTGCGTCGGGCGATGGGGTCGCGGCGGGCGACGGGGCCTCGGCAGGCGCTTCCGGCGCGGCGCTTGGTTGATCGGGCATGAGTTGCGGCATGGCGATTCTCCTTTGTACAGCCGCCGGTCAGGGCAGCGGATCGGGCGAAAAAATCGGCGGCAGTCCCTCGCTTGGCAGGGCCGCGCGCTGCGCCGGCGGCAGCAGCGCCGCGAGCCGCCGCGTCAGCGCGAGGCACGCGGCTTCATCCCGGCAGCAGACAGGCGAGGGGCTCGCGGTGGGCAGGCCCCACGCGTGCATCAGGCCGCGCGGCTGGAGCATCGCGCCGTCCGGCACGGGCTGCGAGCAGGCCGCCACGGCGCTCAGCGCCGCCTTGGAGGGGCTCATGAACAGCCGCCGCATGATCGGCACGATGAAGCGGAGCGTGCGCGCCTTGAAGGCGGCGTTCTCCAAGCTGAACAAATTGGTGGCCGATACCCCCGGATGGGCCAGCAGCACGCGCGCGCCGCCCTCCCCCGCAAGGGCCGAGCGGCTAAGGCAGGCCATGGCCATGCTGAGCTGCCGCTTGCCGCGCGCGTAGACCTCGGTCTGGTTGCGCACGCGCAGGGATTGCGGGTCGTCCAAATCCAGCGGGGCGTAAAACGCGGCCAAGCTGGTCATGGTGACCACGCGGCCCCCGGCGCGGGCGACGGCGGGCAGCAGCCGCAGCGTCAGATACACCGGCGCAAGGCAGTTTGTCTGGAATGACTGCTCCAGCCCGTCGCGGGTGGTTCGCCGGGGCTGGCGGTACACGCCCGCGTTGTTGACCAGCAGGTCGATGCGCTCGCCGTCCAGCCGCTCGCAGAGCGCGTCCACGGTGGCAAAGCGGGACAAATCCAGCGGAAGCCACTCGATGGCGGCAGCGGGATAATCGGCGCGCAAAGCCGCCAGCAGGGCCCGCGCCTTATCGGGATTGCGGGCGGCAAGCAGCGCGTCCGCGCCCATGGCCAGCAGCGCGCGCGCAACGGCCTCGCCCAGCGAGCCCGTAGCGCCCGTAATGAGCGCGCGTTTGCCGCGCAAATCGGCGGGATGCGCGCGCAGCCAGCGCTCGGCGGAATGATCGGCCACGGCGGCTCCCCCCTCTTTCGACAGCTTTCGGCTATTGTACCATACCCGGCGCGGGTTGGGAAGGGTTTGCCGATCGTCTCGCCCGCCGGACGGAACCCGTCCCGCGCGGTTTGACAAGTCCGCCGCCGCCGTGCTACACTAAGCCGATCAACCGCAGGAGGCCGCCTATGACGCTGGACGAGCGCATCGACCGGGAGCTGGCGTTCTTTACAAGCGAGCCGCACGAGGCCTCGTTTGAGCTGCTGCCCGGCACGGGGCGCGTGCTGCTGAGCGCGCCGCACGCGGCGCTGCAATGGCGGCGCGGCCGATCCAAGCAGGCCGAGCGCTACACGGGCATGCTCTGCCGCCTGCTGCACCAGAGCACGGGCCGCCCGGTGCTGTACAAGACCCGCTGCCTGAACGACGACGCGAACTTCGACCCGCAAAGCGACTACCGAGACGCGCTGTGCGATTACGCCCGCCAAAGCGGCGTGCGGCTGGCGCTTGATCTGCACCAGCTCGCGCCGGAGCGCCCCATGGCGCTGTGCGTCGGCACGGGCCGCGGCGAGTACCTGCAAGGCGCGCCGTGGCTGCGGGAGGCGATCGAAACGCTGTTTGCGCCCCTCGGCCCGGTAACGTGGGACGAGCCCTTCGCGGCGGCGGGAGCAAACACGGTCGCAGGCGACGTATACAGGCGCTGCGGCATCGCGGCGGTGCAGCTGGAGCTTAACACCGCGCTGCTCACGACGGCCTGCCCCGGAAGCGTGACGTATGATTTTCCCGGCGTGCTGGACGCGCTGCGGGCACTGGCCGAGCTGGCCGACGCGCGGACGGCGTAAGCGGCTCGCTTGACGGGATCGTATTGGAAAGGAGGCGGCCCATGCCGCACGGCTTGCTCGCGGTCAACCATTTTTTGCGCACGCCCAAGTTCCACGGGCTGTACGAGCACTTTGCGCAGGCCGCCGCGCGCCGGCATATTACGCTGGACGCGCGCACCAACGCGGAGCTTTGCGTGCTGCTGGCGACAGACCCGCGCAGCCTTGCCGCCTACGACTTTTGCATCTTCTGGGACAAGGACGTGGCCCTTGCGCGCCAGCTGGAGGATATCGGCCTGCGGCTCTACAACAGCGCCGAGGCCGTGCTTGACTGCGACGACAAGTCCCTTACGTGGCTACGCCTGCGGGCCGCGGGCCTGCCCATGCCGGAAACGATCCTCCTGCCCAAAACATTCCCCGCCGCAGGCTATCCGGACTTGGATTGGCTCGCGCCGCTGGGAAAGCGGCTGGGCTACCCGCTGGTGCTCAAGGAGTGCTTCGGGTCGTTTGGCCAGCAGGTGTATTGGATGGGCGATCTTGACGCGCTCCGGCAAAAGGTGGGCGAGCTGGCGGGCACGCCGATGCTGATGCAGGCGCTGGTACGGGAGAGCGTCGGCCGGGACGTGCGCGTCAACGTGGTGGGCGGTCGCGCGGTGGCCGCGATGCTGCGCAAAAGCGAGACGGGAGACTTTCGCAGCAACATCAGCAATGGCGGCAGCATGTACCCGCACGACCTCACCGCCGACGAGACATCGCTGGCCGTGCGCGCCGCAAACGCGCTGGGTCTCGCCTTTGCGGGGGTGGATGTGCTCTTTGGCGCGGACGGCCCCCTGCTGTGCGAGGTGAACAGCAACCCGCATTTTGAGAGCACGCTGCGCTGCACGGGCGTGAACATGGCCGACGAGATCCTGCGCGATATCCTCGCGCGGGAGGCCGACCGATGAGCGCGGGCCTGTGCTGGCTGCTGTACGACGATGGCGACCTCGCGCTGAACCGCGGCTTTGCGGAGCTGCTGACCGCCGCCGCCGCGCGGCGCGGCGTGCGGGCCGAGACGATAGCGCTCTCCCGCCTTGCCTGCGGGGTTGCGGACGGCCGCCCCGCGCTGTGGCTGGACGGGCGGCGGCCCGATCCGCTGCCGGACTTTGCGATATCGCGGCAGCGGAGCTATCTGCTCAGCCGCCAGCTTGAGCTGATGGGCGTGCGCGTGTTTAACCCCAGCGAGGCCTGCCGCCTGTGCAACGACAAGCGGCGCACCCTTCAGCTGATGGCCGCGAGCGGCGTGCCCGTGCTGGATACGCTCTTTGCGCCCCGCGCGGACGCGGGCGGCCTGCCGGAGTTCTATCCGGCGGTGGTCAAGCCCGCCGCGTCTCACGGCGGCGACCGCGTTGTGCTGGTGCGCGACCGGGCGGAGCGCGACCGCGCGCTGGCGGCCATCGCGCCGGGGGACGCGCTGGTGCAGCGGGTCGCGGACGAGCCGGGCAAGGACGTGCGCGTGTATGCGCTGTTCGGCGAGCCTATCGCGGCGGTGCTGCGCACGGCCAAGGACGGCATCGTCAGCAACTTTAAGCGCGGCGGCGATGTGCGCCGCTACGAGCTGAGCGCGGACGAGCGGGCGCTGGTTGCCCGCGCGCTGGCCGCGTTTGCATCCGCCGGCGCGCCGCTGGCCTTCGCGGGCGTGGATTTTCTGTTCGACCGCGGCGGCTGGGTGCTGGGCGAGACGGAGGACGTGGTCGGCTGCCGCATGCTGTATCAAACGCACAATCTGGACGCTGCGGACGCGTACATGGCGGCGGTGTGCCGCCGGGTGTACGCCCCGCAAGCGTCCCGCTGAAAGGAAGCAAACCATGCAATACATCCGCACCATGCGATACTCCGACGCAGACAAGCTGTGCGCGGCCTTCGCGGCGCAGGGCCGGGGCAAGCCTCTGGCGCTGTTTCGCCGCTATTACCGCGAGCAGAAGGCGGGCAAGCGGCAGATGTTCATCGCCATACAGGAAAGCGAGGTGGCGGGCTACGCCACGCTGATCGCCCGCGACCCGCAGGGGCCGTTTGCGGATCAGGCCGTGCCCACCATCCGCGACCTGAACGTGCTGGAGCGCTTTCAAGGCCAAGGGCTGGGCCGCCTGCTGATGGACGCCATGGAGAACGAGGCGCGCCGCCGCTGCGACCGCGTTGCCCTCGCCGTGGGGCTGCACAGCGGCTATGGCAGGGCGCAGCGGATGTACGTGCGGCGGGGCTATCAGCCGGACGGATCCGGCGTGTGGTATCGGGGCAAGCCCCTGCCCGCCGACGCGGAATGCCGCAACGACGACGAGCTGAACCTCTACCTGCTTAAGCAATTTTAACCGGAGGGGAACGATCATGCTCGATTTGGTCATCAAAATCGGCTCCATGGCGCTGATCCAGCGCGAGGATCACTCCATCGACTATAACATCTTCCAGCGGCTCAGCCACGCCCTGCGGCCCGGCATGCTGCTGGTGACCAGCGGCGCGACCGAGATCGGGCGGCTGGATTACATCCAGCGCACAGGCCGAGAGCTGACCGGCGACGACAACCAGATCAAAACCGATTACGCCGCGCAGGGCCAAGCCATTCTGATGAACGCCTACCGCAGCTTTGTGCGCCCGGAGTACGGCATCCGGCAGGTGCTGGTGGAGCACACCCATTTTAACGACCCGGAGAAGCGCGAGCACATCCGCAAGCTGCTGCTGCGCGCGGCCGAGCAGGGCGCGATTCCCATTGTGAACTACAACGACCCCGTAAGCGACGAGGAGAACCGCAAGATGGAGCTTTCCATCCGTCGGGCGCACGGGGACAGCGTGGTGGAATGTGTGGATAACGACGAGACCGCCGCCGTCATCGCGCGGCTGGTGGAGGCCAAAACGCTGCTGCTGCTTACCTCCACGGAGGGCATTTACCTCGACCCAAACGATCCGGCCACCCTTGTGCGCGAGGTTTCCGCGCCGGACGCGGACACGCTGACCCGGCGCGTGGATGCGCTGAGAGCCTGCTGCGTCGGCTCCAGCCGCAAGGGCGCGGCCGGAGCGGGCGCAAAGCTGCGCTTTGGGCTGACGGCCGCGCTACACGGCGCGCGGGTGATCATCGGCTCGGCCAAATACCCGGTGCAGGCGCTGCTGGACGGCAGCGCGCCCCGAACCCTGATTGACATTGAGGAGGCAGAATAACCATGCTGCGCAACACTTTCCACGCCGAGGGCGACGCGCCCGCCATGACCCCGCGCGAGCAGGAGCTGTACGCCGACGAGGCGTATACCGCGAACGTGAAGCGCTGCTTCTTCCGGGATGGCAAGCTGAAAAGCATACCCGCCCAGCTTAAAAAGAAAAAGGTCGTGTACGCGCTGCTGGCCGAGCTGTTTACGCCCGGCCGGGATTACGCGGAGCGTGAGGTGAACGAGCTGCTCGCGCCCATCTACCCGGACTTTTGCACCCTGCGGCGCGGGCTGGTGGACGACGGGCTGCTGACCCGCGAGGGCGGGGTGTACCGCAGGGCGTAAGCGCGTGCCTCCAAAAAGCGGCTGCGCTGCTTTTTTGACACGCCGAGAGGAGCCATTGCCGCTCCTCTTTTTTATGCGCCCGTATAGCACTCCGCGTCCCGCGCATGCGCGCAGAGGTCGCCCTTGTGCACAAGGTGCAGCCGGTGCAGCGGGCGCGTACACAGCACGTAAAACAGCTTGGCGGTGAAACGGTCGTCGGGGTAGCTCTCGTCCTCCGCGGAGGCGACGATCACGCCGTCGAACTCCAGCCCCTTGACCACCGACGCGCCCATCACCAGCACGCCGCCGTCGAAATCCGCCTGTCCGGCCGTGAGCATGCGGGCCTGCGGCAGCTCGTCCAGCAGCGCCTTGTGCAGCTTGCGGGCCTGCGGCTCCGTTTTTTCCACAATGGCGACGGCGTGGTAGCCCTCGGCCAGCCAGCCGCGCGCCACCTGCGCGACGGCGTGCGCGCGCTCCGCGCCAGAGCGGATGCGCGTATGGCCCGGCTGCTCGCCGTGGCGCAGGGTCGGCTGGGCCAGCTCCACGCCTCCCACCGGGTGCCGCCCGATGACGTGGAAGGCCAGCCGCATTATCTCCACAGTGCTGCGGTAGCTTGTGCGCAGCGTGGCGATCACCGGCTGGGCCGTAAAGACGCCATCGCACAGGGCCCGCCAGTCGCGCACGCCCGCGTCGCCATGCACGCCCTGCATCAGGTCGCCCACCAGCGTAAACGCGTCGTGCCCCAGCAGCTCGCGCAGGGCAAAGATCGACAGCGGGCTCATATCCTGCGCCTCGTCGATGACCACATGCTTGATATCCTGCCGCTGGAGGCCCGTGAGGCGGCGCGCGAGCAGCAGCAGCAGCGGCAAGTCCTCCTCGCCGCACCAGCCCTTGGCAAGCAGGGGCAAGGCAGCCTCGCACAGCGGCTGATAGCTCCCGTCCCGCGCGGCCAAATCAAGCCAGAAGTCGCGGTACACATCCAGCAGCTTCAGGCTGCGGAAGCGCGCCGTGAACGTCTTGGCAAAATCCTTCCGCGCGGCCTTGAGCTCCGCCATGCGCTCATCCCGGCTGGCGATCAGCTTGGCGGCGCGGGCGCGGCGCTCCGGGCCGTCCGGCAGGGCGCGCAGCAGCGCGTCGAGCTTCTGCTCAAACAGCTCGGTCATGCGCTGCGCAAGCTGATCGGCTGTGCGCGTCATGCGCGACACCGCGATCTTGCTCAGCTCGTCCACACGCGCGGCCAGAGGAAAGGGCTTGAGCTGCCCCAAGTATGCCTCGCGGATCTCGGCCGGGGTCATCAGCGTCACGCCGCCGAATGTCATCGGCGCAATGCCGGGAAGGGTCGGCTCCAGCCGGTCGAGGTACGCGTCCAGCAGGGCCGCCGCGCGCAGCTCTCCCTTGCGGCGCAGGCGATCATCCAGCGCGTCGCGGCCGGGCTTATCCATGCCGAGGCGCTCCTCCAGCGGCCACGTCTGCGGCAGCTTGGGCATCGCCTTGCCCAGCCACAGCGCGCATAGCTGCGGGAATGTCGTCTGGCGCACCTCGTCCACGCCCAAATCGGGCAGCACGCGGCTGATGTAGGTCAAAAACAGCGGGTTCGGCGCAAGTATCAGCATTTGATGCGGTGCGACCGTCTTTTGCAGGCGATACAGCAGCCACGCGATGCGGTGCAGCGCGATGGTCGTTTTGCCGCTGCCCGCCACGCCCTGCACCAGCAGCGGCGAGGCCGGAGCATGCCGGATGACCACGTTCTGCTCGGCCTGTATGGTGGTGACCACCTCCCGCAGACGGCTGGCCGTGACCTGCGAGAGCACATCGGACAGATACTTTTCCTGCCCCAGCAGGCCGGTATCAAACACGTCCTCCAGCCGCCCGTCCGCAAGGGTGAACATGCGCTTGCGCGTCAGCTCGCCATGCACGCCGCCGTCCGGGGCCTCGTAGCCCACGCGGCCCACCTGACCGGAATAGTACAGGTTGGCCAGCGGGCTGCGCCAGTCCACCACCCACGGCTTGTACTCCGGCGTTTTGAACACGCCCCAGCGGCCCAGATAGTAGGTGACGGCCTCCGCCGCGCCGTCCGGGATGAAATCCAGCCGGGCAAAGTACGGCCGCCGCTCGCTGAGCCGGAGCTGGTGCAGGTTGCGCAGCATGAGCCGGGTGACGAACTGCTGCACCACGGCCTCGTCCGAGCCGTCGTCGATGACCTGTATCATGCGGTCGTTGCCATCCTGAATGCCCAGCTCGCGCTCGGCCTTGCGCTTCTCGTCCGTTACGACGGCAAGCGTCTCGGCCAGATGCGTCAGCTCCGCGCGAGCGTCCTCTGGGGAGAGCGCGGCCAGCGCGGTCGGGGCCGCCAACGCGGCCGTTTCGGCGGGAAGGGTGTTTTCGGCGGGAAGGGCGTTTTCGGGCGAAGATACGGGATTGTTCATGGATGTTCACCTCCTGCGTTGATGATGCTTTTAGGCAGCAAAAGCCACCGCAAGTTTGCCTCCGAGGGATAAACTCCCCCCTTGCAGTCCTAACGACTGTCAAAAAGAAGCAAACATGCGGTGGTGCAGAGGTTTGTGCGCGCAATGCGCTATGAAGCGTGTGGAAGCCCCAAAACCATCACTCGGAATCCGTTTGCAGCAAACGCAGCTCAAGCGAGCATTGGGCCCAAGGCCTTTGGCCCCGGCTCGGAATCCGTTTGCAGAAAACACAACCCAAGCGAGCATTGGGTCCAGGGGCAAGGCCCCTGGCGGGGTTGCTAGGGGCGGAGCCCCTAGCCGATGATGGCCTTGATGCGGCGCACCCCGGCGGAGGAGCTTTCCTCCTTTTTGATGGTGAAGCTGACGAGGTCGCCTGTGTTGGCGGCATGCGGGCCGCCGCAGATTTCCTTGCTGAAGCCGCCCATGGTGTAGACCTTGACCTTCTCGCCGTACTTGCTCTCAAACAGGCCGATCGCGCCCTGCGCCTTGGCCTCCGGGACGGTCATCTCCTCGCAGATGATGGGGGCCTTGGCGGCGATGGCCTCGTTGACGAGGCGCTCGACCTCCTTGAGCTCCTCCGGGGTCATCTTGCGGCCGAAGGAAAAATCGAACCGCAGACGCTCGGCGGTGATGTTGCTGCCCTTCTGGGCGACCTCCGGCCCCAGCACCTTGCGCAGCGCCGCGTGCATCAGGTGGGTGGCGGTGTGCAGGCGCGCGGTCTGCTCGCTGTGGTCGGCCAAGCCGCCCTTGAAGATCTGCTCCGCGCCGGCCTGACTGGTGGCCTGATGCTTCTTGAAGCACTCGGCAAAGCCGTCCATATCGACGGTGAGGCCGTGCTCCTTGGCCAGCTCGACGGTCATCTCAACCGGGAAGCCATAGGTATCGTACAGGTGGAAGGCGCTCTCGCCGTCGATCTGGCCGCCCTGCACGCGCTGGGCGAGCTTATCAAACTCGTGATTGCCCTGCTTGAGGGTGCGGGCAAAGCGGGTCTCCTCCATGGCAAGCTGGCTCAGCACAAACTCGCGGTTGCGCTCCAGCTCCGGGTAGACGGCCTTGTACTGGTCGATGATCACACTGGCGATCTCGCCCGTGAAGCCCTCGCCGAGGCCCAGCTCCATGCCGTAGCGAACGGCGCGGCGGATG
>CAYOYK010000071.1:0-11635 GCA_964408185.1 uncultured Oscillospiraceae bacterium
GGCCACTTCCATGATGAAGCGAACGGCCATGCGGGTATCCTCGTTGGTGCCGCAGAAGGCGTCCACCACGAAGAGCCGCTTGCCGGAGAGTTCATTTTGGGCGATTTTCTTCACGGCGTCCCAAGTTTCCTTGGAGGCGGGGTGGTTATCGTTCTTATAAGCGTCGGAGGTCCACCAGACGGTGTCCTTGGAGGTATCGTCCATTACGATAAACTTGTCCTTGGGGGAGCGGCCGGTGTATACGCCGGTCATTACGTTGACTGCGCCCAGCTCGCTGACTTGGCCTTTTTCAAAGCCCTCAAGGTCGGCGCGGGTCTCCTCGGCAAACAGCTCGTCATAGGAGGGGTTGTGAACGATCTCGTTGACGCCGGTAATCCCATACTGTTCAAGATTGATAGTAGGCATGTGCAAAATCCTTTCCTCGTCGATGCTTGCGATGTTGTCGCTCTGCCGCGCGCATCCGCCAAGCGGAGGGAATCCGCGGCGATTGCGCGTGCGTTGGTGAAATCTCGCAATCTCATCCTAATTCCATTGGTTCTGCATTCCTATCCTGAATTCCTGCTTCCTTTTGTATTTTGTTGAAAAATTCACAAAGTTATTCGGATCCGCCTTTCCGCATCCCGCACACAAAAGCGCCGCTTCCGCGCAAGCCTATCATACGCGGAAAAACGGCGCTTTGAAACCGGATTGTCGTTGCCGGGTTTGCCTCGCGACGCTCATCGGAAAATCCGCTCACGCTCCGGCGCAAAGATTGGCCAGCCCGATCCACTGCGCAAGCGTGAGCGCCTCGCCGCGGATATCCGCCCGCAGCGAAAGCCGCTCCATGTCCTCCGCTAACGGAATCGCGTCCGTGGGCCATACGCCCTTGAGCGCGTTGGGCAGCGTTTTTCGCCGCAGGCCAAAGCCCGCCGTCGCAAGCCGCCACAGCAGCGCCTCGTCCGCGATGGGCGCGATCGGCGCGGCGCGGAAGGGCAGCAGCACAAACGAGCTGTCCACCTTGGGCGGCGGCGTAAAGGCGCTGGCGGGAAGCTCCGCGGCAATGCGCGGCTCGCAGTCAAACCGGCAGCGCAGGCTGGTCAGGCAATACGCGTCATCGCCGGGCAGCGCGATCAGCTTTTGCGCCACCTCCTTTTGCACCATCAGGGCCATACGGCGGATGGGCAGCTTGCGTCCGAAGAAAAGCTGCAAAATCGGCGTGGTGATGCTGTACGGCAGGTTGCCTGCCACAACCAGACGGTCGCCCAGCGCCGCGCACAGCTCGCGCAGGTTCTGCTTGCGAATGTCTCCCTGCACGACGGTCAAGTTGTGCGTCTGCTCCGCAAGCAAATGCAAAAAGGGAATCAGCGTTTCGTCGGCTTCCACGGCGGTCACGGCCTTGGCGCGGGCGCACAGCTCACGGGTCAGCGCGCCGTCGCCGGGGCCGATCTCCAGCACGGTCTCGTCCGCCTCCAGCCCGATGGCGTCCGCAAGCGAGGACAGCAGCGCTTCATCCCGCAAGAAATGCTGCCCCAAATCATGCCGATACTCCCGGCCGTCGTTCCGGCGCAGCTGCGCGCGTTGATAGCTTTTTTTCATAAAACTCCCTTCGATACTTGACCGACGGCCAAAGGCAGATTTGCGCAGCGGGGCCGCGCGTGTCAGATTTCCGTATTTTCGTCCACCTGCACCAGATCGCGCCCAAAGGCCTCCACCAGCGCGCTTTGCGCGTCCATCGCGCGGCTGTCGCGCTTGGGCTGTGTCAGGTCGCCCTCCAGCACCGCCTCAAATACGCAGGGACTGCCCGCCGCCTCCGTAAGCGCGGCGGACAGCTTGTCCCGGCGCTGGGGCTGATCGAGCTTCATGTAGGTAAAGTCCTTCTGCGCAAACGGAACCTGCAGGCGGTATACGTTTCCCTGCGCGCCCAAGAAGCGCTGGTTGCGGATCAATCCGTACAGCGGCGGATCGGTGCGCTTGAGGGATTCGAGCAGCTTGTCCCACACGCCCTGCGCGTCGGAGGGAGCGGCGGCCTTGGCACCCGGCGCGGCGGTCGCGGCCAGAGCGGCGGACGCGGGAGCTTCCGCGAGGGGCTTTTCCTTTGCGGCTGCCGTTGCGCTTGACTTTTTGGCCTTGGGCGCGACGCCTTCGGCCAGCGCGGCCTGCACCTCGGCCAGCTTGCTCTCCAGCTCGGCAAGGCGTTCGCTCAGCGCGGCGGCGTTTGAATCAACCTGCGGCATGCAGGCGCTGACCGCCGTCGCCTCCAGCCCGATGCGGGGGGAGGACGCATAGCGCAGCTCGCCCTCCGCGCGCATAAACTGCGTGAGCACGCGCAGCAGCCGCTCCCGGCTGACGGCGGCGGCTTGCTTGCGGTAGCGCTCCGCGTCGTCCGCGGTCACATCCAGCAGCGCTTGAGTCTGGTCGCCTACCGTCACGGCCGTCAGCACCGCGCGGAAGTGCGAGGACAGCTCGCGCAGGAACACCTGCGGCTCGCGTCCCGCGCGCATCAGCTCGTCGATGCGCGTCATCACGGCTCGCGCGTCGCCGTCCAGCACGGCCTGCGCAAAATCAAACAGGAACTCCCGGTCGCTCGCGCCCAGCAGCGCGCGCACCTGTTCGGCGGTGATTTGCCCCTCCGTAGCGCCGCTGACGCACATATCCATAATGCTAAACGCGTCGCGCATCGCGCCCTCGGCGGCCACGGCCACCATTTGCAGGGCCTCCGGCTCGGCGGTCAGGTTCATGCCGTCCAGCGCAAGCCGGAGACGCTCCACAATCTGCGGCGTGGGAATGCGCCCGAAATCGTACCGCTGTACGCGGCTCAGGATGGTCGCGGGGAGCTTCTGCGGCTCGGTCGTCGCCAGAATAAACACCACATGCGCGGGCGGCTCCTCCAGCGTTTTGAGCAGCGCGTTGAATGCCGCGCCGGAGAGCATATGCACCTCGTCGATGATGTACACCTTGTACTTGCCAAGCTGCGCCGGGTAGCGCACCTGATCCAGCAGCTCGCGCACGTTATCAACGCTGTTGTTGCTGGCCGCGTCCAGCTCCACCACGTCCAGCGTGTTCTCGGCCAAGATGGTGCGGCAGGAGGCGCACTCGCCGCAGGGCTCGCCGTGCTGCGGGTCGGCGCAGTTGATGGCGCGGCTCATGATGCGGGCGATGGTCGTCTTGCCGGTGCCCCGGCAGCCGCAGAACAAATAGGCGTGCGCGATGCGCCCCGCCTCGATTTGGTGCTTCAGCGTAGCGACCACGACCTCCTGCCCGATGACCTCGGCAAAGACGGTCGGCCGCCACTGACGGTACAGCGCTTGATAAGCCATAAACGCGCTCCCTTCCAAAGGATGATACCTGATTATACCATAGGTTGCGGCAGGGGGACAGCATGAAAAACCGCCGGAGGCCCGGCGGAAGCATTATCCCTTGCGGAAGCCGTTGACCGTCATCACGGCGATCAGCGCGGCTTGGTCGTCGCAGACGCGCACCTCGTACAGGCTTGTCTTGCGCGTAGCCGCAAGCTCCGTCGCCTCGGCGGTCAGCGCGCTGCCGACGCCGGGCTTGGAGAATGTGATGGAGCAGCTCAGGCTTACGGTGGGGGCGTCGCCCGCGTTGGCGGCGACGGCAAAGGCAAAATCGCACAATGTAAAGATAGCGCCGCCCTGCGCAAAGCCGTTGGCGTTCAGGTGGGCGGAGGTCAGCGGCATGCGGCACTTGGCGTACCCGTCGCGGGCCTCGACGATCCGGATGCCGCACTGATCGGTAGCAAAGCGGTCGTTGGCAAAGAAAGCGTGGAGTTCGTCGTGGTTCATGGGCTACGCCTCCATTTCATAGCGCAGCATTTCCGCGCCTTGCAGGGATTTGATGAGAAACAGGCCGTCCTCGCAGGTCATGTAGCTGGGCGGATTGTTTTCCTTTGGAATGCCCACGGAGCCGGGGTTGAGATACGTTACGCCGCCCTGCCGGACAACGGCGGGCAGGTGCGTGTGCCCGTGGATGAGCACGTCGCCGTCGCTCAAGGGCGGAAGCTCCTCCAGGTTGTACAGGTGTCCGTGCGTCAGGAACGCCTGATGTCCGCCCGGCAGCGGCAGCAGCGCGTAGTCCGCCAGCATGGGGAAGCGCAGCACCATTTGGTCGACCTCCGCGTCGCAGTTGCCGCGCACGCAGAGGGGAACGGGCGTAAAACCGTTGAGCAGCTTGGTCACGGCAAATGTATCGTAGTCCGGCGGCAGGGGATTGCGCGGCCCGTGGTACAGCAGGTCGCCCAGCAGGATCAGCCGATCGGCCTTCTCCGCCGCAAAGCGTTCCAGCAGCGCGGCGCAGGCGTCCTTTGCGCCGTGAATATCCGATGCGATGAGGTATTTCATTGGTCGTCCTCCTTGCTCCAATCCATTTCCAGCACAACGGGGCAATGGTCGCTGCCCAGCACGTCCGGGCAAATATCCGCCACCCGGATGCGGTCGGCCGCCCGTCGGCTCACCAAAAAGTAGTCGATGCGCCATCCCACGTTGTGCTCGCGCGCGTTGTGCATATAGCTCCACCATGAGTAGCGGTCCCGCTCGTCCGGGTGCAGGCAGCGGAAGCTATCCACAAAGCCGCGCGAGAGCAGCGCGGTCATTTTGTCGCGCTCCTGCTGGGTAAAGCCCGCGTTCTTGGTGTTCGTCTTGGGGTTCTTCAGGTCGATCTCCTCGTGCGCCACGTTCATATCCCCGCAGACCAGCACGGGCTTTTGCGCGTCCAAGCCCGCCAGATAATCGGCGAACATATCCTCCCAGCGCATGCGGTAATCAAGCCGCGTCAGCTCGCGCTGGCTGTTGGGCGTATATACGTTGACTAGAAAAAAGTCCTCGTATTCCAGCGTGATAACGCGCCCCTCCTGATCGTGCTCAGGGTCGCCCACACCGTAGCGCACGCTGACGGGCTCGCGCTTGGCAAAGATCGCCGTGCCGGAATAGCCTTTTTTTACGGCGCTGTTCCAGTATTCCAAGTAGCCCGTCAGCTCCAGCTCGGCCTGTCCGGGCTGCATCTTGGTCTCCTGCAGGCAGAAGCAATCCGCGTCCTGCGCGGTAAAGTAGTCCATAAAGCCCTTTTGCAGGCAAGCCCGCAGCCCGTTGACATTCCATGAGATCAGCTTCATTCGCATCCATCCTTTGTCCGGCGGCACGCCCGCGCGGATACCTCCATTGTAGCAAACGCCGGGCCGCTGTCAAGCGCGGATTGCAGCAAAACGCCCCGGATCAATGCTGATCCGGGGCGCTTTTTCAAAGGCTACTCTTTTACGGCGCTCAGGAATTCCTGCACCGAGAAGGGAAAGTACAGCACGCCCTCCACCTCTCCGGCAATCATTCCGGACTGAATAAAGAACACGATGTTTCCATCCTCGTCGATAAAGAAATCGGTCTCCGGGCTGAACGCGCGCTCCACATCGTCGTACGTCAGCCCCTCAAGGTAGTCTGTTTGGCCTGTCAGCTGCTGCTCGCCAATGATCTGCCACAGCAGCTTGTAGGCCAATCGGCTGGCATAGCTGGCCTCGTCGCTCAGCTCGTCGCCCTCCTGCTCCATGCCCAGCACCTGCGATAGGCTGCACAGCATTCCCGCGTATTCGCCTTGCTTGGCGAACACGTTGGCGGAGATGCTTTGCGCCTCGTTGTTGCCAAGGAACTGGACGGCTGTAAACACAACGCTCACATAGTCCTCGTCGTCGCAGCGGATGGCGTAGTCAATGGCGGTCGAGCAGCCCGGCCCGTCCGGGAACCCCTCCTGCGCAAGCGCCTCGTATTCCTGCGGGATGATAACCGTTTGCATGTCCTGCGCCACGCCCTGATAGTATGCGTTGACGCCGGCGGCATAGCTGTCCGTCGCGGTAAGCTGCGGATAGCGGTAGGTAAAGCGATACTGGGCGTTCTCCTCGGTGGAGCCCGCCGGGAAGCAGAGCGTTCCGGCAAGCGGCTCGCCCTCGGACGGGAGGGCCTCCTCCTGCGCCATTGCACAGGAGGACAGGCAAAGCAGCGCGCACAGAAGCGCGGCCAGCAAGCGTTTCATGGCGATCCTCCTTAACCGACGGACACCTCAAAGGCGATAAAGCTGTTTTCCAGATAGGTCGTGTACATTTGGTACTTATCGGCGAACTCCTGCTTGTAGGTCAGGTTGGCCTGATAGAGGTAATCGGCGGTGACGATGTAAACGTCAAAGGAGACGGTGCCGTCCTCGCTCAGGGTTTGCACGGTCAGGTAGCCAAAATCAGCGTTGATGGCAACGCTCTTTACATTGGGCTGCTGCTCCAGCTTCGCCTTGAGCGAGTCCATGGTATCGGCGGCGTCGTTGGTCTTGCGCGTAGCAAAGAAGGACGCCTCGCCGCTGGGCAGCTTGCCGTACAGGCCCGATTCGTCGTCGGTGAGCGTATCCTCGTCAAAGAGCGCGGGATACTGCACCGAGAAGCCGAGGCTGTTGTTCTCATACTCCATCAGAATGGAGGTAAAGTAATCGGCCATCACGCTTTCCATGCTGATGACGGAGCCGAACGAGAAACTGATGATCCGATACCCGAACAGGGCGGTATCGTCCGTCTTGAGCAGGAACACGGCGGGCTCGTCCCACTTGGCGGCGAGCTTTTCATCGGCGGTCAAGTCGCGGTAGGGCTTGGCGGCGTGGTACACCTCGCCGACCACCTGAATGCTGCCCGCCTCCGCGCCCGTATCGGACGCCATGGGGCGGAAGCCCGTATAGCCCTCCGCGGGGACAAAGCCCTCGGCGGCGGTCACGCCGAAGACGGTGCCCTCGGAGAAGTTACTTTGCAGATATTGCGTCTGCGCGGCCGCGTCCGACGCGGCGGGCATCTTTGTCGCGGGGATGGCAGAGCCGATGGCAAACAGCGCGCCCGCCATCTCTTGGCTCATGGGGAAATCCGGCGACAGGGTGGCCAGACCGTCGTCCAGCTGCGAGGCAGCCGAGCAGACCAGATCCAGCAGGGGATATACGCTTTCCAGCTCGGTTTGCAAATCTTCCGCCAGCGCGGCGGGAACGGTCAGCATCAGGCAGAGCGCCAGAACGCAGCTCAACAGCTTGCCAAGACCCTTTTGTAGCTTATCCATAGTCATCCTCCTATGATCGGCGGCGTACGGGGCCGCTGATTACCAAACGTTTGGCAGCGCCGGATTCATCCACGCGCCGCGGCCTGCACCGCAATATATTCCGCGGCCGATATCGCCGCAATGTTGCCCTCGCCGACGGCCTTGGCTACCTGCAAGGGCTGGCCGGTGCAATCCCCGGCGGCAAAAACGCCGGGTACGCTGGTGCGCATCAGCCTGTCCACCGCAATGAAAGCGCCCTCGGTGGTCAGACCCGGCAGCAGCATGTCCAGCGGCATGGCCGCGCGGAACACAAACACTCCGTCATAGGAGCGGCGCTGGCTGTCGGTCTGCACGGTGATGAGGCGGCCGTCGCGCACCAGACGGCGCGGGGTCTCCTCCACAAGCTGAACGGAGGCCGGCAGCGCGGACAGCTCGTGCTTTTTGAGCGGGAAATAATCCACGGAGCCCGCCAGCGTGGATAAAAACTCGGTCTCTCTGACACCTTGAGCGCCCGTGGACAGCGCCGCGACGCGCTTGCCGCGGTACAGCATGCCGTCGCAGGTGGCGCAATAGCTCACGCCCTGCCCGACAAGCTCCTGCTCGCCCTCCAGCAGCACGGGGCGAGCCGCGCCCATCGCCAGCACCACCGAGCGCGCCTCCAGAACGTCGTTCTCCACCAGCAGCATAAACGCGCCGTCGCTTGGCATGATCTGCCGGGCCAGCCCGACGCGATGCTCCGCTCCGAGCTGGAGCGCCTGCTGCTCAAAGCCGTTCAGCAGCGCCCTGCCGGATACGCCCGGCAGGCCGGGGTAATTCTCAATGCGCTCGGTGCGGTACAGAAAGCCTGTATCGGTTTGGGGCGCGATGACAACAGCCTGCATATCGCGCATGCGGGCGGTGATGGCGCAGCTCCAGCCCGCCGGGCCTCGACCTATGATCGCCAGATCGTACATAAGCACCTCCGTCGCAAACTTTCCCATATAGTGTAACAGAAAAGACACGATTATTCAACTAATATGTAAGGTTTATCCGCGCCGGACTGTAAATCTTTTGCCAAAGGTTGTATAATCAGCGGGGGGGTGGAGCGCCATGTCGGAGTGGAACCCGTGGCACGGCTGTCACAAATACAGCGCGGGCTGTATGCATTGCTATGTATACCGCCGGGACGGCAAGTACGAGCTGGACGCCTCGCAGGTACGCAAGAATCAGGCGTTTGACCTTCCGCTCCGCAGGGGCAGAGACGGCGAGTACAAGCTCAAACCGCCGGAGACCGTGTTCACCTGCTTTACCAGCGACTTTCTGCTGGAGGACGCGGACGCGTGGAGGCCGGAGGCTTGGCGCATGATGAGGCAGCGCTCCGACCTGCGGTTCTTCTTCATCACCAAGCGGATCTTGCGCTTCCGGGAGGTCATGCCGCCGGATTGGGGCGACGGCTACGAGAACGTATCGATCGGCGTGACCTGCGAAAACCAAGAGAAGGCCGACGAGCGTCTGCCGGTTTTCCTCGCGCTGCCCATCCGCCGCAAGACGATTATCTGCGAGCCTATGCTGACCGCCATCGATTTGGAGCGGTACCTTGGCGCGGATATCGAGCAGGTCGTCGCCGGGGGCGAGAGCGGGGAGGACGCGCGGCTGATGCGCTTCGCGTGGGTGCAAAGCCTGCGGGCGCAATGCCAGCGGCAGGGGGTGGCCTTCCACTTTAAGCAAACAGGCGCCCGCTTTGAAAAAGACGGGCGCGTGTACCGCATCCATCGGTACGACCAGATGAAGCAAGCCGCGCGGGCCCGTATGGATTATCGTCCGGGCCCGGCGGAATAAGCGGCTTATATTCGATCGCCGGACATACTATGGTAGAGCGTCTGCGGCTGCATGGCGGACAGCGCGGGCTTCATTTCCTCCTTATAAGGAGAAAGACGGCTCACGGAGACCTCGTAGGCCACCTTGCTCAGCACGGTGCCGTCCGGCTGCTGCTTTTGATAGTTGCGGCTCTGAAAGCGCCCGATCAGCTGCACCTTGTCGCCGACCTTCAGGTTGGCCGCGTAGCGCGCCGTGCGGCCCCATGTGATGCAGGGGATGTAATCGCTCTTGCCGTAGGAGCGGTTGACGGCCAGCATCAGATCGGCGATTTCCCGGCCAAACGGCGTGGTGCGGTAGGAGGGCGGCTTGCACAGCGCGCCGCTGAGCTGCACGAGGTTTGGGTTCTGCTCGGCGGAGGTCGGCGTGACCCGCTGGGCGAACGCCGTAATCAACAGCTTGCCCGCGCCGTCTATGACCTTGTTGTAGCTGCGCAGCTGCCCGTCCAAGCACAGCTCCATGCCCACGGAGATGGGCGCGTTGACCAGCAGCCGCTCGCTGAGCGTAATGGGCAGATAGTCCTCCGCGCCGGATAGCCTCGGCACGGAGAGCGTGGTGGTGTAAAACTGTTCGCCAAAGAGCTCGTGTCCGAATTGCAGGCTTTCACATACGCGTCCTTGTAGATGGATGATGTTTCCGGTTTCTTCCATGTCGCTCACCTCATTGCTTTGGAATGCTTGTAGGCTGGGGATGCTGTTTCCCCTGCACGTCGATGGTGTAGTCCCCGGCCAGCAGGAGCTGCCCGACGGGGATGATTTGGTAGCCAAGGCCCTGATAGTGCTCAAGGATCGTGGGCAGCGCGTTGAGGATATCGTTCGAGTCGTTATGGAACAGCACGATATCGCCGCAGTCCACCCGGTACGTGCATTGCTTGATGAGATCGGCCGTGCCGCGATCCTTCCAATCCAGCGAGTCGATAGACCACTGCACGCATTCGTAGCCCTCCGCGCGGCTGACCAGCACCACCCGGTCGTTGTACTCTCCGTATGGCGGACGGAACAGCGTAGGCCTTACGCCGGTTAGGGTTTCCACTTTGTCGCCCATCATGCGCAACTCATCGCAGATTTGCTGCTCGCTTAGCTTGCTCATGTGCGCGTGGCTGTTTGAGTGGTTGCCGATCTCGTGCCCGCGCGCGGCGATCTCCCGCACCAGCTCCGGGTATTTGTCCACCCAGATGCCCACCAGAAAGAATGTCGTTTTGACCTGATGCTCGTCCAGAATGTCCAGAATGGCGAGCGTCTTATCGCCGCCCCAAGACGCGTCAAAGCTGATGGCCAACACCTTGTCGGCCCGCTCCACGCAGTACACGGGCAGCTCGCGCTTTTTGGCCAGCACCGTGGCGGCAGGCTCGCTCAGGCCGATCAGATACGCGGCGCCGAGGCACAGCAGAAGCAGCGCGATGGCCGCTTGCGCGATGCGCCTGCGCAGGCTGGCGCGCCCAAACGCCTGCCGCAGCCACTCGACCGCGCGCCGCGCGACGGAGGGCCTTGCCGCCGGGGGCGCGCTCGCGCTGGGGGGCGCCGCAAGCGGCGAGCCGTGCGGACGGATACGGAACGGCTTGTTGCTCATATTTTTTCCTCCTTCTTCATCATCCTATGAGGCTTGCAACGCGCCTATGTCCGCGCGCGACAGGATGCGCGCAAAGAAGTGGATAAAACAAAAAGCCTGTTCTTCTTCGACAGGTTCATGTCGAGAAAAACAGGCTTTGTAGGGTGCGTTTGGCGCGGCGCTACTCCCGCTGGCCCACGTAGAACAGCGCCAGCGTGCCCTGCCCCGTGTGCGTGCCAATGATCGGGCTGATGGTGTGAATGAGGATTTCCTTTACGCCAAGCTCCTCCTTGATCTTGTTGGCGAGCCACTGCGCGTCCTCGATGCAGTCCGCGTGGCTGATGAACACCGTCTGCCCGGCGATGTGATCGGCGGTCGTTTCGGCCTTTTCCAGCAGTGTTTTCATGGAGCGCTTGCGGCCCTGCACCTTCTCCATGGGAATCAGGCGGCCCTTCATGTCCACATCCAGCACGGGCTTGATTTTAAGCATGGTGCCAAACGCCGCACTGGTCGCCGATACGCGCCCGCCGCGCTTGAGGTACATCAGGTCGTTCACGGTGAACCAATGCACCATGCGGGTGCGGTTTTCTTTGGCCCACGCGACGGTCGCGTCAAAATCCATGCCCTCGCCGCGTCGGCACAGCACATGGTGTACCAGCAGTCCCTCGCCCAGCGAGGCGCACAGGGAATCCAGCGCATAGGCCTTGCGCTCCGGGTATTTGCCGCGCAGCTCCTCCACCGCCAGTCGGCAGGCCTCGTAGGAGCCGCTCAGCGCGCTGCTGAACGGGATGGCCAGCACGTCCTCGCCCTGCTCCAGCAGGGGCGAGAGGATATCCGTCCAGCCCTGCTGATTGATCTGGAAGGTTGTGGAGGTCGCGCCGTTATTGAGCCGCTCATAAAACTGATGCGTGTTTTCATCGGCGGAGGGGTTCAGCGGGTCGATCTCCATCACGGTGCCGTCGATCTGGTAGCTCATCGGCGCGACGAGGAACCGCTCCTGCTTGCGGATATAGCTTGCCGGTAAATCGCAGCAAGCATCGGTGACGATCCAAAAAGACATGGTGTTCACTCCTTTATATGGGATGGGGAACAGGCGTATCATATCAGAAATCGGGCAGGCAGTCAAATGGGGCTTTTCTGCGCTGTTGAGGTACAATAGATAAGTGAAAAAAGACAGGCGGCTCCGAAATTGG
>CAYOYK010000072.1:0-11497 GCA_964408185.1 uncultured Oscillospiraceae bacterium
ATGTCCTCGCGGATCATGGGGCGGTTGGTGGGAATCTGCACCACGTCAAGGTTGTATATGCCCTGAAATTCTTCTTCCTCGGTCTTGGCCGTGCCTGTCATGCCGCTGATCTTGGCATACATGCGGAAGTAGTTTTGGAAGGTAATGGTCGCCAGCGTCTTGCTCTCGCGCTCGACCTTGACGTGCTCCTTGGCCTCGATGGCTTGGTGCAGCCCGTCGCTGTACCGGCGGCCCACCATCAGACGGCCCGTGAACTCGTCCACGATGACCACCTGACCGTCCTGCACCACGTAGTCCACATCCCGCTTCATGAGCGCGTGGGCCTTCAGCGCGGCCAGAATGTAATGGTAGAGCTCGCTGTTGTCCAAATCGGCAAGGTTCTCCACGCCAAAGGCGCTCTGCGCGGCGGTCACGCCCTGCTCGGTGAGGGTAACGGCCTTCTCCTTTTCGGCGATGGAGTAATCGGCCTCCTCCTTGAGGCGGCTGACAAAGCGGTCGGCGCGCTCGTACATATCGGTGGAGGGGTCGCCCTGTCCGCTGATGATCAGGGGCGTGCGGGCCTCGTCGATGAGGATGGAGTCCACCTCGTCCACGATGCCAAACTCGTGCCCGCGCTGCACCAAGTCCTTTTGGTAGATGACCATGTTGTCGCGCAGGTAGTCAAAGCCCATCTCGTTGTTGGTGCCGTAGGTCACGTCGCAGGCGTAGGCGGCGCGGCGCTGATCGTTGGTGAGATCATGCACGATCACGCCGACGCTCATGCCCATAAAGCGGAAGATCTTGCCCATCCACTCGCCCTGAAACTTGGCAAGGTAATCGTTGACGGTGACGATGTGCACGCCCTTGCCCGTGAGCGCGTTGAGGTACGCGGGCAGCGTGGCGGTATGGGTCTTGCCCTCGCCGGTCTTCATCTCGGCGATGCGGCCCTGATGCAGGCACACGCCGCCCATGATCTGCACGGGAAACAGGCGCTTGCCGTCCACGCGCCATACGGCCTCGCGGAAGGCCGCAAACGCGTCCGGCAGCAGCTGGTCGAGCGTCTCGCCGCCCTGATAGCGGCCCTTGAACTCATCCGTTTTGGCCTTGAGCTCCGTATCGGAGAGCGCCGAGTATTCGTCCTCCTTGGCGAGCACCTGATCGGCGATTTTTTGCAGACGCTTGACCTCGACCTCGTTGCTCTGCCCAAACAGCTTTTTGATAAAATCCATCATCAGGCCCAATACTCCTTGCGTTTATTTGGGACGACTTAAAGCGGGCGGCAAGCCGTCCGCCGAAAGGCAAACCTAACCAACTCGCATTATACCACGGGGACACCCGCCGCGCAAGCCGGAGCGAGAGCCTCCGCCCGATCATCGGGCCTCCGGGAGGCAATGCCGGGCGTCAGTTCTCGCTGTGCCAGCATTCGTTTTGCAGGCTGCCGTCCCGGTAGCAGGGCTCGGAATCGTCCTGCTCGTCCGCGTCCGTCTGGTCGCGGTCGTCGTTCGCCGCGTCATACTCGGACACGCGCGGGTCGTCCGGCCCCATCCTTCGCCGTTCCATAGGGCTTCCCCTTTCGCGTTTGCCGCCGATGTTGCAAAGGAGCGGGCAAGCCGCTCCTTTGGGTGTTATTTGGTGGTTTGCGCCTCCACTAGAAATCGCGCGCCGTATAGCTCCCGAAGCCGGGGCTTCTCGATCTTCCCAGTGGGATTGCGCGGCACCTGCGCAAAGATGACCCGGCGCGGGCGCTTGTAGCGCGGCAGGTCCATGCAGAACTCGTCCACCTCGCGCTCGGTGAGGGCCTCGCCGTCCTTGACCTCGATGATCGCCGCGGCGATCTCACCCAGACGGTGATCGGGCAGGCCAATCACCGCCACGTCCTTGATCTTGGAGTTGGCGCGCAGGTAGTCCTCAATCTGCACGGGGTAGAGGTTCTCGCCGCCGGAGATGATCACGTCCTTCTTGCGATCGACCAGATAGATAAAGCCGTCCTCGTCGGTTTTGGCCATATCGCCGGTAAACAGCCAGCCGTCCTTGAGGATCTCCGCGGTGGCCTCCGGGTTTTTGTAGTAGCACTTCATCACGCCGGGGCCCTTTACGGCCAGCTCGCCAACCACGCCGGAGGGCACGTCCGCGCCCTGCTCGTCCACGATGCGGGTCTGCCACAGGTAGCCCGCCTTGCCGATGGCCCCGACCTTGCGGATGTTCTCCACACCCAAATGCACGCAGCCGGGCCCGATGGATTCGCTCAGGCCGTAGTTGGTATCGTACTGCTGGTTAGGGAACAGCGCGTGCCAGCGCTCGATGAGGCTGGGCGGCACGGGCTGCGCGCCCACATGCATCAGCCGCCACTGGCTCAGACGGTAGTCCTCCAGCCGGATGTCCCCGCGCTCCACCGCGTCCAATATATCCTGCACCCACGGTACGAGCAGCCACACGATGGTGGCCCGTTCGTCCGATATGGCCTGCAAGACCCAGTCCGGCTTGACGCCGCGCAGCAGCACGGCCTTGGAGCCTGTCAGCAGACTGCCGAACCAGTGCATCTTGGCCCCGGTGTGGTACAGCGGCGGGATGCACAGGAACACGTCGTCCTTGGTCTGGCCGTGATGGTTCTGCTCGGTCAGGCAGCTGGATACCAGCGCGGAGTGCTTGTGCAGGATCGCCTTGGGGAAGCCCGTCGTGCCGGAGCTGAAGTAAATCGCCGCGTCGTCGTCGTCCAGCAGCTCCACGGCGGGGGCCGTGGTGGAGCAGTACGTCGTGAAGGTGTCAAAGTTATCGGCAAAATCGGGGGTGTCCTCCCCGACGAAGAAGATGTCGTCAATGGCGGTCAGCTGATCCAGCACCTGCTCGATGCGTCCTGTGAACTCCGGCCCGGTGACCAGCACGCTTGCGTCGCTCAAACCCAAGCAATACACGATTTCCTCCGCCGTGTAGCGGAAGTTCATCGGCACGGCCAGCGCGCCGCTCTTGAGCACGCCAAAGTAGATGGGCAGCCAATCCAGGCAGTTCATCAGCAAAATGGCGACCTTGTCGCCCTTGCGCACGCCCCGGCTGAGCAGCAAATTGGCAAACCGGTTGGCCTTGCGGTCAAATTCCCGCCACGTCATCTCCCGGCGGAAACGGCCGTCCGAGGCCGACTCGATGAGGTTATACTCGCGCCACGTCACCGTGTGATCGGGCTGCTTTGCCGGGTTGATCTCCACCAGCGCCACATCGTCCGGCCGAATGCGCGCGTTCTTCTCCAAAAAATCCGTAATGACCATCGTTCCTACCATCCTTCCGTTGCACGGTTTGATCCGCGCAAGCCTTCCGGGGTATTATAGGATAAACGCCCGCCGTTTGTCAATCCGGGTCGAACGGGCGGCGGGCGCAAAAAGCCCGCCGGAGGGGCAATGCTCCCGGCGGGTACGGAACACGGGCAAAGGCGTTGCCTTCCTGAACGGCGTTGCCGCGAGCTGCGCAGGGCCGTCTGTCGGACGCGCTGCCGCGCGGAGCGCGGAGCAGCCCGACGCGGGGGCGGGCCCTCCGCGACCGGCAGAGGGACAGTGTTCCCTGCACCGCCACGCTTTACGGCGGGCAAGCCGTCATAGGCTGGCCAGCACCTGCCTGTACTGATAATCCTCCACGCCGTAGGCGGTCGCGTGCTCGCACTTGACGAGGGCGCCGCGCATGCGGCTGAGGGCCTCGTAGTATTGCAGGTACTTGAAGTCCCGGCTGTTCTCCGTGAGCCACAGCTTCACAATGGCCTCGCGCCAGAGCGGGAACGCCTCCGTCACATCAAAATACGTGTACGGCCGGAAGCCCTCGGCGTCCTCCCAGTTCTCGGCAAAGAGCGTCGTGCGGATGGGCGCGGGCGGCAGGGGCCTTTCAAACGTGGGCAGGCTGGCAAAGAAAACCGCATCCTGCGCGAGCTTGCTGGCGACGATGTGGTCCTTGTGCATGCTGTTCTTCCAGTGGCAAAGCACCGCGTCGGCCTTAAGGGAGCGCAGCAGATCGCCCAGCTCCACGGCCTTCTCGTGGGTGTACGCCAGCTCCCCGTCCGGGGTATCCAGCACGATGCTCTCGCCGCCCAGCAGCTCGGCAAACTCCTTGGCGCTGGCGACGTTCTTTTGCCGAAACTCCGCAGTGGTGTATCCGGGAGGGCAGCCGCGCTCCCCGGCGGTCAGGTCGATGGTGACGATCTTGTCGCCCGCCATGGAATGCTTGGCAAGCAGCATGCCGCAGGTGAGCTGCGCGTCGCCCGTGTGCGCGCCGATGGCTACGATGGTTTTCATAACAAATTCCTCCTTCACATAAAGCAGCGTCAGAGCTGCTTACAGCCTGTCGAAGAACCCGTGAGGGCTTGGGGAGCCGCGCTCCCCAAGTGGATTCCGCCTTGGGCGACCTGTGCGTCCAAGGCGGCGGCGTCGCGGAGCAACGCTACCCTGCGCTTATCCCCGGCCGCATTCTGTGAGGGAGGCCCAACGCCGACCGAACAGGCTGCAGGGGAAAAGCGCAAGCCTCAACAAAGTGACAAAGCCACTTTGTTGACACGCCGCGAGCAGCGTCAGAGCTGCTTGCACATAATGGCATAGCGCCGCGCGGCGTGAAAGCCTGTTTTTTCGTACAGGCGGCGGGCATGGTTGTCCACGCCTGTAAAGAGGGAGCTGAACGCCGCGCCCTCGGCCACGAACTCGCGCATGAGGTCGTTGAACAAAAGCGTTGCGATGCCGCGCTTTTCGTATTCCGGGTCGGTGCAGATGCCCGTAAACCATCCGCGCCCGCTGGGCTGCTTGTCCACGGGGCCGGTAAAGCCCACGATGTACTGCCCGCGATCCACCGCCGCGAGGATGACGCGGGGGTGCTCCTTGGCGGTCTCGGTACGCAGGACCTCGCGCCAGTAATCGCTGCCCACGCGGTCGCACATGCGGTCGTAGTCCGCGTGCAGGCTCACATCGTAGCGGCCTGCCGAGATCCCCTCGTCGGCCAGCTTTTGCCGCAGGGCCTCAAGGGACTCGTCGTAGCGGTAGTCCTTGAGGTTGAGGTACATGGCAACCTCCTCGTGGCGGTTCTCGAAGCCTTGCGCCGCAAAGAAGCCGTATCCGGCGCAGTCGGTATCCAAGCCGGGCGCGTTGTTGTGGTCGTGCCCCGGCGTGCCGGGGATCGTCCAATCCAGCTGGATGGGGCTGAGGCTGTTGATCAGCAGCTCGGTCTTGCCACGCTTGCGCAGGTCGCTTTCCAAGTCGTCCAGCATGGCCTTTCCGATGCCCTCGCGGCGATGGGCGGCGTCCACCAGCATCAGCACAAGGTAGGCGCGCCGGGCCTCCTCCGGCTTTTGGGAATGCTTTTGGTGCGCGGCCAGCAGACAGCCGACCAGCGCGCCGTCCGCCTCCGCCACGCGGCAGAGGGACGCATCCCAGTTGGGATCGGTTGTAAATTTTTGCGCAAAGTAGCTTTCGTCCGGCTCGTGGTAGATCACATCGCCCGACCGCACGCAGGCGCGCCACAGCGCCACGATGGCGGTCTCGTCTCCGGGCTTGAACAGACGTATTTGCATAAGCGCCTCCCATTTGTTTTCAGGTTATGCATAGCATACCAAGGATTGGTACGCTTGTAAAGCGAATATGAAAAATAAGTTGTATCTGTTCGGTGGGGCTTTCCTTTTGAGGTTTCTGTGGTAGAATACTGTTGCATATGTATGGAACGGAGGCGCGGACGATGGATTTTGACGCACTGTCCACCGAGCAGGTAAACCAACGCAGCAAGCACCTGGACGAGCTCTCTCCCCTTGAAGCCGTGGAGCTGATGAACGAGCTTGACGCGGCGACCGTGGCCGCTGTGGCCGGAGCCAAGAACGAGCTGGCGCAGGCCGTGGAGGCCGTCAGCGAGCGGCTGGCGCGCGGCGGGCGGCTGGTCTACTGCGGCGCGGGGACCAGCGGCCGCTTGGGCGTGCTGGACGCCAGCGAGTGCCCCCCGACATTTGGCACCGATCCCGCCATGGTGGTGGGCGTCATTGCGGGGGGAGACCGCGCGCTCCGCTTTGCGGTGGAGGGCGCGGAGGACAGCCCGGAGCTGGGCGCGGCCGATATGTCCGCCCTTGCGCTGGGCGAGAGCGACGCGCTGGTCGCCATCAGCGCCAGCGGCTACGCGCCCTATTGCGTCGGCGCGCTGGATGAGGCCCGCAGGCGCGGCGCTTACGCCATTGCGCTGAGCTGCAACGCCGAGCCCGTGACCGGCGGCCATGCCGACCTGAGCATCTGTCTGCTGACCGGGCCGGAGATCCTTTCCGGCTCCACGCGGCTCAAGGCGGGTACGGCCACCAAAATGGCCCTCAATATGCTCACCACCCTCTCCATGGTGCGGCTGGGCAAGGCGTACCAGAACCTGATGGTGGATATGCAGCCCAGCAACCAGAAGCTGCGCGACCGGGCCGTGCGCATCGTGCGCAACGCCCTGCCGGAGGGAACCTCACGCGAGACTGCCGAGGCCCTGCTCACGCAGGCGGACGGCGACGTAAAGGCCGCCATCGTGCACGGGCTCACCAACCAGCCCGTCGAGGCGTGCAAGGCGGCGCTCCAACAGAACGGCGGCTTTGTGCGCAAGGCGGCCGCCGCGCTGCAAGGCTGAAGCCGGGTACCACCCTCCCCAACAAGACGGAAGCGAAGGTGCAACCATGAACAGCACATCCGGCAAAGGCTCAGGCCGCGTTCACCAATGGCTGGAAAAGCGCTTTGCCAGCGATCAGTTCAGCTATAAGGCAATCTGGCAGATGTTCTTCCCGTTGATCTTCGACCAGCTTTTTGTTTACGGCATTGGCATCTTAAGCACCTCGATGGTCTCCAGCTCCGGCGAGGAGGCCATGGCCGCCGTGAGCATGGTCGGCTCGCTGGGCTTTTTGGTCACCGCGATCTTCTCGTCACTGGCGTCGGGCGGGACCATCGTGGTCGCCCGCGCCGTGGGAAGCCGCGATCCCGTGCGCGTGCGCAAGGCGACCGCCCAGACCATCAGCGTCACGTTTTTGGCCTCGGCCATCAGCACGCTGGTGTTTGTGATTTTTTCAAAGGATCTGGTGCAGACGCTCTATCCGGACGCCACGGAAAACGTGCGTGCGTACGCGATTGATTACCTCAGGATGATGAGCCTGAGCTACATGCCGTTCGCCATTTTCAACTCGATTTTCTACGTGTTCCGCGGGCTGGGGGACAGCAAAAGCAGCCTGATCCTTACAATCATTATCAACGGCGCGCACCTGATGTTCACGTTCTGGTTCATCAACGGCCTGCACATGGGCGTTACGGGCTCCGCGCTGAGCTATGTGGTCGCCCGTACCCTTGGCGCGGCGGTCGCCGTGCTGTGGCTGTTTAAAATCAGCAACCGCGTGCGCGTGCGGTTTTCCGATTTGTTCCACTTGAGCGGGGATATCATCAAGCCCATCTTTCAGCTGGGGCTGCCGCTGGCGCTGGAGCAGGTGCTGTTTCAGGCCGGGGGCGTGCTGAGCTCGTCCTACATCGCCAGCTTGGATACGCACATCATCGCCGCCAACGGCATCGCCGGCTCCGCGTTCAACCTGTTCCTGACAACGGCCTTTGCGTTGATGAACACCGCGGCGACCATCTGCGGTCAGTGCGTGGGCGCGAGGCGCTTCGATCTGGTGCGCAAGTACGCCAAGAGCTTTGTCACGGCCGGACGCTTTGTCATTGCCGCAACAGTCCTGATCGTTGCGCCCCTCATGCCGCTGGTGCTCCAGCTCTATCACCCCTCCGCCGAGGCCCTGCCGCAGATCTATACCGCGCTGCTGATCGGCGTGCTGCCGCTGCCCTTCCTGTGGCCGGATAGCAACATACTGTCCGCGTCCATCCGCACGGCGGGCGACGTGACGTACACCACCGTCGTCAGCCTGATTGCCATGTGGACCTGCCGCGTGGGCGTGGGCTACGTGCTGGCGATCCCGTGCGGGCTGGGCATCGCGGGCGTGTGGCTGGGAATGATCAGCGAATGGCTGGTGCGCGCCATTGTGTGGCGCATGCGGCTGCGCGGCGATGAATGGATCAAGGTCAAGCCGGACGAGCTTGCGCCGGCAACGGCAAACGGCGCTCCTACTGATACGGAGACGGAGGAAAACAAATGAAGAATCAAGCGCATGTGCTCTGCGGGCTCGATCGTCTGGAGCTGGCCGATGGCAAACTGAAGGGCCGCCGCGTCGGCCTGATGACCAACCCCACGGGCGTGGATCATCAGCTGCGCTCCGGCATCGATATCATCGCGGAGAGGTACAACCTGACGGGGCTCTTTGCCTGCGAGCATGGCATTCGCGGCGATATTCAGGCGGGCGAGGCGGTATCCGCCTACACCGACCCCGATACCGGCGTGCCCGTGTACAGCACCTACGGCGGCGACGGCCGTCTCAAGCCCGATATGCTGGATACGTTTGACGTGCTTGTGGTTGATTTGCAGGATGTGGGCGCGCGGTTTTACACGTTCCTGTACTCGCTCAGCTTCGCCATGGAGGAATGCGCCAAGGCGGGCAAAAGCGTGGTGGTGCTCGATCGGCTGAACCCCATCGGCGGCGAGCGGATAGAGGGCACGCTGCTGGACGAGCGGCTGGCCTCGTTTGTGGGCATGTATGCGCTGCCCACGCGCTACGGGCTGACCATCGGCGAGTACGCCCTGTGGGTGAAGGCCCACCTGCGCTTGGAGCTGGATTTGACCGTCGTGCCGCTTGCGGGCTGGCGGCGCTGGATGTATCTGGACGATACGGACGCGCCGTGGGTGGCTCCGTCGCCCAACTGCGCCACGCTCAACGCCGCGCTGGTCTACACGGGCACCTGCGTCTTTGAGGGAACCAACGTCAGCGAGGGCCGCGGCACGACGCTGCCGTTTGAGCTGATCGGAGCGCCGTACATCAACGCGGGCGCGCTGGAGCGCCGCATGGCGGAGCACCGCCTGCCGGGCGTACACTATCGCCGCTGCGCGTTTACGCCGCAGTTCAACAAGCACGCGGGGCAGCTCTGCCACGGCGTGCAGCTGCACATCACGGATCGCCGCTCGGCCGACGCGTTTCTGGCCGGACTGCTGCTGCTGGAGGAGATCCGCGCGCAATGCCCGAATGACTTTGCGTGGATCACGCCGGGCGCGGAGCACCTCAGCCGCCTGCTGGGCGACGACGCCTTCGCGGCCGGGCGGCTGGACGCCCGCGCGCTGGAGGAGGCGCATCGGCCGGCCCTGCGCGGCTTCGCGCGGGAGGCGGAGGCCTTTTATCTATATCGCAATACGGAGGAATGAGCATGCTCATCGCCATTGACGGCGGCGGAACCAAAACGGAGGCCCTGCTGGTCGCGCGGGACGGAGAGGTGCGCGCGCGTGCCCTCGGCGGCCCGACCAACCTCAACTCCGTGGGCGCGGAGACCGCCTGTGACGAGCTGCGCGCCCTGCTGGAAAAGCTGACGGAGAGCAGCGGCGGCTGTCGGGTGCCCTACGCGGCGGTGTTTGCCGGGCTGTCCGGCGCGGGCCGCGAGAGCGCCCGCACGCAGTTTGAGCAGATGCTGGTGCACCTGCTTCCCCACACGGTCAAGCAGCGCGTGGACAGCGACCTGCTGGGCGCGCTGTCCAGCGGCGCAGGCACGGCGGACGGCGCGGTGATCATTGCGGGCACGGGCTCGTCCACGCTGGTGCGGCAGGGCGCGAGCCGCTGGCAGATCGGCGGCTGGGGCCACCTGATCGACGACGCGGGCGGCGGGTTTGATATTGGCAGTCGCGGCCTCAAGGCGGTTTTGCGCGCCTTTGACGGCCGGGGCGAGCCGACCGCGCTGACCGGGCTGATGGAGGCAAGGCTCGGCATGCCTGTCAGCGAGGCCATCCCCGTGCTGTACGCGGGCGGCAAGCAGATGATCGCCGGGCTGGCGCGCCTTGTGCTGGAGGCGGAGGACGATCCGGTGGCCTGCCGCATCATCGCCGAGGAGGCAGACGAGCTGGCTGGCATGGCGCGCGCGGCGGCCGATCATTTCAGCGGCGAGTGTCCCATTGTGATGGCGGGCAGCATTTGGCGCAACGACCGTCTGCGCAGGCTGACGCAGTCCGCCGCGCCGGAGACCGTGCGCTGGATATCGCCCGTCCAGCCGCCTGTGTACGGCTGCGCGGTGGAGGCTGCCTGCGACGCGGGCGCAACGCCGGACGAGGCGTTTGAGCAGCGCTTCGCGCGAAGCTACGCGGAGCAGGCCATATAAGACTTGTGTGTAGATGCGACGAAAAAGCGCGCGGGATAGGCCGCGCGCTTTTCCGTTGGAAAGAGGGATAGGGAGGGAACCGGACAAAGCGGTTCAAACCGCTTTAGATCGGGCTTAGAGCAGCGAGGCCGCCTCTTTGTCCAGCAGAATGGTGGCGCTGGGGTGGAGCTGCAGGATGGAGGCGGGCACGTGCGGGTCGATAGGGCCGCGAACCGTATCATAGACAGCCTGCGCCTTGGACTTGCCCGTGGCGATGAGCACGATGGACGCGCTGGCCATGATGTTGCTTGTCCCCATGCTGATGGCGTGGCGAGGCACATCGTCAACGCTGTCGAAGAAACGGCTGTTGGCTTGGATGGTACTCTCGGTCAGGGCAACGATGTGCGTGCCGCAGCTAAACGCGTCGGCGGGCTCGTTAAAGCCGATGTGACCGTTGCCGCCGATGCCGAGGAGCTGCAGGTCTATGCCGCCCGCCGCCGCGATGCTCGCGTCGTACTCCTTGCCCGCGTTGGCCCCGGTATCGGCGGGAATGTGGATGTTTTCTTTTTTGATGTTCACATGGGAGAACAGGTTCTCCTGCATAAAGCGGTGGTAGCTGCACGGATGATCCAGCGCAATGCCGCAGTATTCGTCCAAGTTAAAGGTGACCACCTCGGAGAAATCCAGCAGGCCCTGCTTGTGAAAGGCAACCAAGTCGGCATAGCAGGGGATAGGGGTAGAGCCTGTGGCCAGCCCCAGCACGCTATTCGGTTTTCTGGTCAGCTGCGCCGCAAACAGAAATGCCGCCGCACGGCAAGCCTGTTGTTCTCCGTCATACACATGAACCCTCATGATCATCCCTCCGACGTTGATATATTCAGGTATCGAATCTTTTCTAACAAAGTGTAACACACTTTTGCGCCGTTGGCAAGACGTATTGTGTAAAGAAGCTACATAATCAACAACGAAATACAAAAATGTATTACAATACAAAAAACAATACAAGTACTCAAAGCGGTTACACGGCGGACAAACACGGGCGAAAACGGCGTAATTACTCTCGCCGCGGGATTCCCGGCGTCCGCAGATCGCGCCCGGTTTGCCTTGCGATGCCGCCGAGGGGAGCCATTCCGCGGAGATCGGAGCGCGGATGCGCGTCAGGCTGATGATCTTTTCCTTGAATCTTTCGTCAAAGGCATTGACAAAAAGGCCGCCGTTCGATATAATCCTTCGTGTTGTCGTCGGGTTTCTATGCGACCGTGGCGGAATTGGCATACGCGCACGTTTGAGGGGCGTGTCCAGCAATGGGTACGGGTTCAAGTCCCGTCGGTCGCACCACA
>CAYOYK010000073.1:0-11442 GCA_964408185.1 uncultured Oscillospiraceae bacterium
GCGCGGTGAGGGGGGACGAAGTCCCCTCTTACAAGGGCGCTTTAGCGCCCGCCGTCGGGGCCCTCGATTGGTTTGCCGCGCCTGCGGGCGCGGGGGAAACGTGGTATTGGCTTTGCTTCTCCGCGTATCTAGGGCGCAGTGTCCTTGGGGAACGCGGTGTTGGCTTGGCCGTTCACGCAGGCGCGGGAAAATGCGAGGAACATTGCGTTTCCTATGGGCACAATGCCGTAAACACGCGAGATAGCAAAGCCAGTACCTTGTTCCCCGCGAAAACTATGCCCAAGACGCACGGGGAAGCAAAGCCAATATGGCGTTCCACATGGCAACAATGCCATGGACACGCAGGGGAGCGAAGCCAGTACCTCGCTCCCCGCGAAAACTATGCCCAAGACGCACGGGGAAGTACAGCCAATATGGCGTTCCACATGGTAACAAAGCCATGGACACGCAGGGGAGCGAAGCCAATACCTCGCTCCCCGCGAAAACTACGTCCAAGACGCACGGAGAAGCACAGCCAATATGGCGTTCCACATGGCAACAATGCCATGGACACGCAGGGGAGCGAAGCCAGTACCTCGCTCCCCGCGAAAACTACGTCCAAGACGCACGGGGAAGTACAGCCAATATGGCGTTCCACATGGTAACAATGCCATGGACACGCAGGGGAGCGAAGCCAATACCTCGTTCCCCGCGAAAACTACGCCCAAGACGCACGGGGAAGCACAGCCAATATGGCGTTTCCCCCCGCGCCCGCAGGCGCGGCAAACCAATCGAGGGCCCCGCAGGGCCACCATGCCTGCATGCCGTCCCTTGCACAGGAACAAGTCAACAGGCGCGGGGCAGCAGTTCGGCCAAGCCGGGCACCGCAGGCGTGCAAACTATACCACACAAGCCCTCTGGGCGATCGCTTGTAGCACAAGCTGGGCGTGCTGGCCCATCGATCGGCCTCAATCACGCTGTTTCTTTTGGTTACTTTTCTTTTCAGCTGAAAAGAAAAGTGACGAACCCCGGCCCGCAGGTCGGGGCACCGTTCCCGCGCCCGCGGGCGCGAAACCCCCCGCGGCCCCGCAGGGCCGCCCTCCTGCGCCCGCAGGCGCATAGCCCGCGCCCGCAGGCGCATAGCCCGCGCCGCAGGCGCAAAGCCCGCGCCGCAGGCGCAAGCAAGCGCCGCAGGCGCACCGCCCGCGCCGCGCAGGCGCAAAAATCCCCGGCCAATCGGCCGTTGCGCGCGCGGCCCCGTAGGGCCGCCCTCCCGCGCCCGCAGGCGCATAGCTGCGCCGCAGGCGCATAGCCCGCGCGGCCCTGCAAGGGCCATTTCACCCCCTTGCCCCCTGTTCAAAACCTGCCAAGTTTGGTATAATACCCTCATCTCCCCGAAAGGAAGCGAGCCAATGCGCTTTACCAAAATGGAAGGCACCGGCAACGACTATATCTACATCAACGGCTTTGAGGAGAAGGTCAAGGACCCGGTCGTCCTCGCCGTGAAGATGAGCCGATACCACTTCGGCGCGTACAGCGACGGGCTGATCCTCATCCTGCCCAGCGACGTGGCCGATTTTCGCATGCGCATGTTCAACAGCGACGGCAGCGAGAGCGGCATGTGCGGCAACGGCGTGCGCTGCATCGCCAAGTATGTGTACGAGCGCGGCCTCACCGATAAGACCACCCTCACGCTGGAAACCCTCAGCGGCGTCAAAACGCTGGTCTGCCACGTGGAGGACGGCGTGGTGACAAGCGTCACCGTGGATATGGGCGAGCCTCGCCTCGCCGCGAAGGCCATCCCCTGCACGCTCACGGGCGACCGCATCCTCCGGCACCCCGTGGAGATCGACGGCGAGGTGTGGCCGCTGACGCTGGTAAACGTGGGCAACCCCCACGCCGTCACGTTTGTGGATATGCCTCAGGCCGCGCCCGTGGATACCGTCGGCCGCGCCATCGAGACGCACCCGCTGTTCCCGCAGCGCACCAACGTGGAGTTCTGCACGGTCATCGACCGCACGCACCTGAGCATGCGCGTTTGGGAGCGCGGCACGGGCGAGACCCTCGCGTGCGGCACGGGCTCCTGCGCCACGCTGGTGGCCGCCGTGGTGAACGGCCTGTGCGATCGGGCGGCGGATATCTCGCTGCTGGGCGGCACGCTGCATGTGGAGTGGAACAAAAACGACGGGCATGTGTACCTGACCGGCCCGGCCAAGTTCGTCTACGACGGCGAGTGGCTCGGCGATGAAACCTGACAGGGAGGCGCTGGGATGTTTGACAAGCTGAACCCGTACTTCGGCCGCATGAGCGGCAGCTACCTTTTTGCGGAGGTGGAGCGCCGCGTGCGCGCGTATCAGGCCGCAAACCCGGACGCGGAGCTGATCCGCCTCGGCATCGGCGATGTGACGCGCCCGCTCTGCCCCGCCGTGATCGAGGCCATGCACAGGGCCGTGGATGAAATGGCCGACGCGGCCACATTCCGCGGCTACGGGCCGGACTACGGCTACGATTTCCTCGTCAACGCCATCCGCGAGAACGACTACGCCCCGCTGGGCGTGGAGCTGGCCTACGACGAGGTGTTTGTATCGGACGGGGCCAAGAGCGACGTGGGCAACCTGCAGGAGCTTTTCTCGCCCGACGCGGTCGTCGCCGTAACCGACCCCGTGTACCCCGTGTACGTGGACAGCAACGCCATGGCGGGCCGCGCCGGACGCTTCGCGGACGGCCGATGGGATCGGCTGGTCTACCTGCCCTGCAACGCGCAGAACGGCTTTGTGCCGGAGCCTCCCGCGGGCCACGTGGACGTGATCTACCTGTGCTACCCCAACAACCCCACGGGCACCACGCTCACCAAGCAGCAGCTCGCCCGCTTTGTGGAGTATGCCAAGCGCGAGCACGCCATCCTCGTGTACGACGCGGCCTACAAGGCGTTTATCACCAGCGGCGCGCCGCGCTCCATCTACGAGGTGCCGGGCGCGCGGGAGGTGGCCGTGGAGTGCTGCAGCTTCAGCAAGACGGCGGGCTTTACGGGCGTGCGCTGCGCGTACTGCGTTGTGCCGCACCAGCTTGTCGGCACGGACGAAACCGGCGCGCAGGCCGAGCTGAACGCGATGTGGAAGCGCCGCATGAGCACCAAGTTCAACGGCGTCAGCTACCCCGTGCAGCGGGCGGCGGCGGCGGTGTACTCGCCGGAGGGCAAGGCCCAGTGCGCCGAGACCATCCGCTACTACCTGCACAACGCCCAAATCATCCGCGAGGGCCTGCTCGCCGCCGGGTACGAGGCGTTTGGCGGCGTGGACGCGCCGTATATCTGGCTGCGCACGCCGACGCCGGACAGCTGGGCCTTCTTTGACGAGCTGCTGGCGCGCAAGCAGGTCGTCGGCACGCCGGGCGCCGGGTTCGGCCCCAGCGGCGAGGGCTACCTGCGCCTGACCGCCTTCAACACCAAGGAGAAAACCGAGGCCGCTGTGGCCCGCATCACCAAGCGCTGACGGAAACCGCGCGCAGCCGCCCCGCCGGAAGAAATCGAAGCCGCCGCGGCCCGCATCCTCACGCGCTGACGGAGAGAACCGTGCCGCCGTGGCCCGCATCATCAGGCGCTGACGGAGAGAACCGTGCCGCCGTGGCCCGCATCCTCACGCGCTGACGGAAACCGCCCGCTGCCGCCCCGCCGGAGAGAACCGTGCCGCTGTGGCCCGCATCACCAAGCGCTGACGGAAACCGCGCGCTGCCGCCCCGCCGGAAGAAACCGTGCCGCCGTGGCCCGCATCCTCACGCGCTGACGGAATGCGGCGCGCAACCGCCCCGCCGGAAGAAAACACCCGCACAAAAGGAGATCACCCGCACGCTATGAAAAAGCAACTCGCGCTCCTGCTCACCGTCGTTCTTTGTTTGCTCACGCTCACCCCGGCGGCCGTGGCCGACCCGGCGGATTATACCTATACGGTCAACGCGGACGGCACGGCGACCCTTACGGGCTACGTCGGCGCGGATACAAGCCTCGCGCTGCCCGCCGTGCTGGACGGCCATGCCGTGACCGCCATCGGCGACGGCGCGTTTGAGGAGGCCCCCCGCGCGGCAGGTGGCCTGACCGAGGTCATCGTCCCGGAGGGCGTTACGGCCATCGGAGACCGGGCGTTCCGCTATTGCGGGCGTCTGCTCTCCGTCACGCTGCCGGAGGGCCTGCTGTCCATCGGCGCGCAGGCGTTCAGCTGGTGCGGCGCGCTCACGTCCCTCCCCCTGCCGGACAGCGTGACCTCGCTGGGCGAATCCGCCTTTGCCAACTGCGCCAAGCTCAAGCAGGCCGTCGTGCCCGCCGGCGTGACCGATGTGCCCGCGTACCTGTACAGCAGCTGCTTCGCGGCGAGGAGCGTCCTCCTGCCGGAGGGCGTGCAGACCATCGGCGCGTCCGCCTTTGAGGGCTGCCGCAATATCAAGTCCGTCGCCGTGCCGGAGGGCGTGACCCGCATTGGGGATCGCGCCTTCGCCGTGTGCGACAAGCTGGGGGATATCACCCTGCCGGACAGCGTGACCTCGCTGGGGCAGGCCGTCTTTGACCGCTGCCCCAAGCTGGGGCGCATCAAGGTGAGCGCCTCCAACCCCACGCTGGCCGTGATCGACGGCGTGCTGTTTGTCACGCCGGAGCACAGGCTGGCGGCCTATTCGCAGGCCGCGCCCGCCAAGTACGTCGTGCCGGAGGGCACGCTGAGCATCGACGCGGAGGTGTTCCAATACAACACGCGGCTTCGGGGCATCACACTGCCCTCCAGCATGACCGATGTCGCCCCGTTTGCCTTCCGCGCCTGCGCCGCGCTGGAGACCGTCCTGCTGCCCGAAGGCCTTACGGCGATAGGCGAGGGCGCGTTTTCCTACTGCTACGCGCTCAATTACGCGCGCCTGCCCGCAAGCCTTACGACCATCGGCGACCGCGCGTTTGATTGCTGCGGCGAGCTGAAGTCCGTCGCCCTCCCCGCCGATATTGCCAGCATTGGGGAGAGCGCCTTTGGCCGATACTGCGGCGAGCGCCTCACGCTCACGGTGGAGGCCGGCTCGCGCGGCGCGCAGTATGTCGCGGAGCGCGAGCAGGAGCTGCTGAGCATGGGCGCGCGGGTTCAGATCGTTGTAGAGTAGGGGGTGCGGCCTAGGCGGCCGCGGCGCCTTGGCCTGTGCGGCCGAAAGCCCCGGCCGATATGGCCGGGGCATTGTTGCGCCTGTGCGGCGCGCGTTTGCGCCTGCGCGGCGCGCGTTTGCGCCTGCGCGGCGCAGGAGGGCGGCCCTGCGGGGCCGCGGGGGTTTCGCGCCTGCGGGCGCGGGCACGGTGCCCCGACCTGCGGGCCGGGGTTCGTCACTTTTCTTTTCAGCTGAAAAGAAAAGTAACCAAAAGAAACAGCGTGTTTGAGGCCGATCGATGGGCCAGCCCGCCCAGCTTGTGCTACCAGCGATCGCCCAGAGAACTTGCGTGAAATAGTTTGCACGCCTGCGGTGCCGGGGTTGGCCGAACTGCTGCCCTGCGTTCGTAGGCTTGCTCCTGTGAAAGGGACGGCATGCAGGCATGGTGGCCCTGCGGGGCCCTCGATTGGTTTGCCGCGCCTGCGGGCGCGGGGGGAACGGGGAAAACGAAGCAAACCCCGCGTGCCTTGGGCGTAATGCCGTAGACACGCGGGGTAGCGAAAGCAATATGGCGTTCCCTAGGGGGACGCAAGACGGCGAAGCCGTCGGTGAAGGGGGACGAAGTCCCCTGTCACAAGGGCGCTTTAGCGCCCGCCGTTACGCCGCGGTAGTCGTCTGCGCGCCGCGGTTTTCCGCCTGCACACGGCTGGCCATCACGATGAACACAATCTGCAGCGCCACGGAGGCCAGCATGCCCAGCGCGGACCAGAAGGTCACGTTGGAGGAGCACAGAACCACGACGCAGCCGATCACGTCCAGCACGAGGGCGATGATCGCCATGACCTTGGCCGCGCCCGCTTTGCCGGAGGAGCCCTTCGCGCCCTGAAGGCCGAAGATGCCAACCAGCA
Source organism: uncultured Oscillospiraceae bacterium (assembly GCA_964408185.1). GTDB lineage: Bacteria > Bacillota > Clostridia > Christensenellales > Aristaeellaceae > CAYOYK01. Next base: position 5,997 of record CAYOYK010000073.1, read on the forward strand.
GCTCGTACACGCCGTAGATCAGGAGAGCCACGCCGAAGGCCGCGCCCAGCACGCCCAGCACGCCGCCGCCGTAGTTGTTGCTGTCGCCGCTGCTGAATCCGAGAACGCCTACCGCGGAGCCGCCCACCATCGCAACGATGCCAATAACCATCACGATTGCCGCGGCGATAATCAGAAGAATAGAAAGAACCTTGAGTCCGGTACGCATAGAAAAATCACTCCTTATCAGAATTGATGCGCCTATTATAGCGGATAATGCCAAAATGTGCAAGGTCTTTTTGTCCCTGACTTTACACGCAATCCTCCGCGCCCGCTTGCAACCGCTCCCTGACCCGTGTATAATCAGTAGGATACGAACAAAGGAGGCACGCCCATGTTCAAACGCGTGGTGCTCAAGCTCAGCGGAGAGGCCCTCGGAGCGGACGGAAAGGGCTTCGATCACGATAAATTTGACGCGGCGGCGCGCATGCTGGCCGGCCTGAGCGCCTCCGGCGCGGAGCTGGCCGTGGTGATCGGCGCGGGCAACGTTTGGCGCGGCCGACGCGGCCCCAGCGAGCGCATGGGCGCGGTGGCCGCCGATCAGATGGGCATGCTGGGCACGCTGCAAAACTGCCTGTACATGGCCGACGCCCTCGCGCGTGCGGGTCAGCCCGCGCGGGTGCTTACCGCGCTGGAGATGCCCCGCGTCGCCGAGACATACACCGCGTCGCTCGCGCTGCAATGCATGGCGGCGGGCGAGATCGTGCTGCTGGCCTGCGGCACGGGCAACCCGTTCTTCAGCACCGATACCGCCGTGGCCCTGCGCGCGCTGGAGCTGAACACCGACGTGCTGCTCATGGCCAAGAACATCGACGGCGTATACACCGCCGACCCGCATACCGATCCCTCCGCGCGCCTGATCCCCGACCTGACGTACCGGCAGGCGGCCGAGCAGGATCTGCGCGTCATGGACGCGGCGGCCTTCTGCCTCCTGCGCGAGAACCGCTTCCCGCTGGTGCGGCTGTTCGGGCTGGACGATCCGGGCAACATCCTCAAGGTGCTCAACGGGGACACGATGGGCACGTTCCTCCACCCGTGATTGCACATCCGCAAAGCGTAGCTTTGCGTCTGCGCTCCTTCGCTCGTGACTGCACATCCGCGCCTCTGGCGCGTCTGCGCTCCTTCACTTCCCAAGGTGTCACGCTCGCTACGGCGGGGGCCCTGCCCCGCTCTCCGCTCGCTTGGGGCATTGCACATCCGCGCTGGCCGGGGTGTCTCGCTCGCTGGGGCATAGGGCTTTCTCGCTGGCCGGGGGTGTCTCGCTCGCTGGGGCATAGGGCTTTCTCGCTGGCTGGGGTGCTTCGCTCGCTGGGGAATCGCGCTTTCGCAAAGCGCAGCTTTGCGGCTACGCCGCTTCGCTCCTGTTTACTCTTCGCATACAGAAAGGATTTTTCTACCGCATGGATGCTGCTCGCAAAAAAAGTTTTTCTCAATCCCTCCGGACGTTCTTTGGCCCGCGCGATCTGACGCAGGGCTCTACCATGAAGAGCATCGCGATGTTCTCCCTGCCGCTACTGCTGGGCAACATCGCGCAGCAGCTCTACAACACCGTGGACGCCATCGTCGTGGGCAATTACAGCGCCTACGGCGATACCGCGCTGGCCGCCGTCAATTTGGGCGGCACGATCATCAACCTGATGCTGGCGCTGTTTATGGGCATCGCCACCGGCGCGGGCATCGTGATCGCGCAGTATTTCGGCGCGAAGGACGGCGAGGGCCTCAGCCAGAGCATGGGCACGACCATCACGCTCACGCTGATTGTCACGTTCATCACCACGTCGCTGGGCGTGCTGGTCAGCCGCCCGCTGCTGACGCTGCTGGGCGCGGGCAACGAGAACCCCATGCTGCTCAACATGGCCGACGAGTACCTGCGCATCATCTTTTGGGGCATGATCGGCGGCGCGTTCTACAACATCCTCGCGGGCGCGCTGCGCGCCGTGGGCGACAGCTTTATGCCGCTGCTGTTCATGCTGGTGTGCACGGTGCTGAACGTGATTTTGGATATCTGGTTCGTGCAGGCCTTCCCGGACGAGCAGGCCGCCGCGGCCGTGGCGCTGGCCACCATTTTGGCGCAGAGCGTATCCGCCGTGCTGTGCCTGCTCCGCCTCCTCAACATGAAAAAGATCGTGGTCGTCAAGCTGCGCCATTTGAAAATGAACATGGACATCGCCAAGCGCATTGTCTCGCTGGGCGTTCCCTCCGGCATGACGCAGATGATCTTCTCGCTGGCCAACATTCTGGTCACGTCGCTGACCGTGAGCCTTGGCGAAAAGGTCGTGACGGCCGTGAGCATCATCATGCGCGTGGACGGCTTTGCCATGATGCCCAACTTCACCTTCGGGCTGGCGGCGACCACATTCACCGGGCAAAACGTGGGTGCGCGGCGCATCGACCGCGTACACAAGGGCGCAAAGGACACGCTGATCCTCGGTCTGGGCGTATCGGTGTTTATGACCGCCTGTCTGTTGATCTTCGGCGAGGGCCTCATGCGGCTGTTCACCCAAACGGAGGAGATCGTGACGCTGGGCGCGAGCATGCTGCGGCTGATGGCCGCCGGCTACGTGGCGTTCTCGGTCAGTCAGGTGCTGGGCGGCGTGATGCGCGGCGCGGGCGATACCATCGTGCCCATGTGGATCAGCATACTGACCACGGTGGTGGTGCGCATGCCCATCGCGTATCTGTGGGCGTACTTTACCAAGAGCCCCGCCTATCCCAACGGCGATCCGTCCTGCCTGTACTGGTCGCTGCTGATCAGCTGGCTGTTTGGCGCGGCGATCACGGTGCTGGCGTACCGCAAGGGCCGCTGGAAGCGCAAGCTGGAATCCAGCTATGCCGTGATGGCCAGTCCCGGCACGGATGACGACGCGGCGCTGGCCGCGCGGGTCGCGGCGGGCGAGCTGGCCGCGAGCGACGGTTCCGCCGCCGATACGGCCACGCAGGTGCTCCCGGACGATATGCCCTGCGGGACGGCGCGCGGTCTCCGGCCCGTGTGGACGGACGACGGCGCGCCCGCCGAGCCGCAGGGCGAAAACAGCGGGGCAGACAACGGCGCGGATGACAGCGCGAAAGCCAAGCCGCAGGACGCGGATAGCCGCACAGATAGCCGCGCGGACGACAGCGTGCCCACCAACCCGCAGGGCGCGGATAGCCGCGCGGGCAACGGCGCGCAAGCCGACCCGCAGGGCGCGGACAGCCGCGCGGACAGCCGCGCGGACAACGGCGCGGATGACAGCGCGAAAGCCAACCCGCAGGACGCGGATAGCCGCGCGGACAACGGCGCGAAAGCCAAGCCACAGGACGAAAGTAATGGCGCGGACGACGGCGCGCCCGCCGAGCCGCAGGGTGAGAACAGCGGGGCGGACAACGGCGCGGATGACAGCGCGAAAGCCAACCCGCAGGGCGAAAACAACGGCGCGGACAGCCGCGCGCAAGCCGAAAGCGAAGGAGGAGCCGAGCAATGACCACCAAGCAGCAAATCGCGGCCGCGATCGAGGCCGCGATCGAGGCCGCCTACATGGGCGCGGAGGGCCTGCCGGACGCGGCGGCCGTAGAGAGCTATCTGGAGATCCCCCCGGAGCGCGAGATGGGCGACTATGCCTTCCCGTGCTTCAAGCTGAGCAAGGCGCTGCGCAAGGGCCCGCCGCAGATATCGGCGGCGCTGCAGGCCGCGCTGGACGCGCCGGAGCTGTGCCGCGCGGAGTGCGCGGGCGGCTACCTGAACCTGTTCCTCCAGCGCGACAGCTTTTCGCAAAAGACGCTTGCGCACGTGCTGGACGCGGGCGAGCGCTACGGCGCGAGCGCCGAGGGCGCGGGCAAGACGATCTGTCTGGACTATTCCAGCATCAACATTGCCAAGCGCTTTCACATCGGCCATCTGAGCACGACCATGCTGGGCCACAGCCTGCGCCGCATCTATGACTTTTTGGGCTACACCACGGTCTCCATCAACCATCTGGGGGATTGGGGCACGCAGTTTGGCAAGATGATCGCAGCCTACAAGCACTGGGGCAGCCGCGAGAGCGTGGAGAAGGGCGGCGTGGACGAGCTGACGCGCCTGTACGTGCGCTTTCACGAGGAGGCCGAGAAGGACAAGGCCCTTGAGGACGAGGGCCGCGCGTGGTTCAAAAAAATCGAGGATGGCGACGCGGAGGCCCTTGCCATCTTCGGCTGGTTCAAGGAGCTTACGCTCAAGGACGCGCAGCGCGTGTACGATATGCTGGACGTGCGCTTTGACAGCTACAACGGCGAGAGCTTTTACAACGACAAGATGGGCCGCGTGATCGACGAGCTGAAGGCCGACGGGCTGCTCACGCTCAGCGAGGGCGCGAGCGTGGTCGATCTGGAGGCCGACGGCATGCCGCCCTGCCTCATCCTCAAAAAGGACGGCGCGACGCTGTACGCCACGCGCGATATCGCCGCCGCGCTCTACCGCGCGGACACCTATCATTTTGACAAGTGCCTGTACATCGTCGCCTATCAGCAGGATCTGCATTTCCGCCAATGGTTCCGCGTGGTGGAGAAGATGGGCTACCCGTGGGCGAAGGATCTGGTGCATGTCGCGTTTGGCATGGTCAGCTACGAGGGCGAGGCGCTTTCCACCCGCAAGGGCCACGTCGTCTACTTGGAGGATCTGCTCAACCGCGCCAAGGAGAAGGCCCTCGCCATCATCGAGGAAAAGAGCCCCAACTTGGAAAACAAGCAGCAGATCGCGGCGCAGGTGGGCATCGGCGCGGTGATCTACACCGACCTGCAAAACAACCGCATCAAGGATATCGATTTCCATTGGGATCGCGCCCTCAACTTTGACGGCGAGACCGGCCCCTATGTGCAGTACACGCACGCGCGCTGCTGCTCGGTGCTGCGCAAGGCCCCGGACCTTTCGGCCGTCGCGCCCGATTACGCCGCGCTGGGCGACGATCACGCGCAGGAGGCGCTGCGCCAGCTCAGCCGCTTCCCGGAGGCCATCCGCGAGGCCGCCCTGCGCTACGAGCCGAGCCTTGTTACCCGCGCCATGACCGAGCTGGCCAAGGCCTACAACAAGTTCTACTACGAAAACCGCATTCTGGACGCGGAGCCTGCCGCCGCCTGTGCGCGCGTGATGCTGACGCGCGCGGTCAAGAACACGCTCAAGGCCGCGATGTACCTGATCGGCATGGAGGCCCCCGAAAGGATGTAAGGGGGGCCCTGCGCGGGGGCGGGTTTGCGCCGTGCGGCGCGGGTTTGCGCCTGCGGCGCGGGTTTGCGCCTGCGGCGCGGGTTTGCGCCTGCGCGGCGCGGCTGTGCGCCTGTGCGGCGCGCGTTCGCGCCTGTGCGGCGCGCGTTCGCGCCTGTGCGGCGCGGCTGTGCGCCTGTGCGGCGCGGCTTTGCGCCTGCGGGCGCAGGAGGGCGGCCCTGCGGGGCCGCGGGG
>CAYOYK010000074.1:0-11355 GCA_964408185.1 uncultured Oscillospiraceae bacterium
TTGCCGCTACGCGGCAACAGGCCACAGGCCTGTCGCTTCCCTCCGGTGCCCACCGCGCCTACGGCGCTTGCGTCCCCCTAGGGAACGCAATGTTGTGTGCGTGCCCGTAGGCGCGAAACCCCCGCGCCTGCGGGCGCTTTAGCGCCCGTCTGCCGCAAGGAAGTCCCGCATCTCGGCCATGTAGCCGGGGATGGCGAAGCTCTGCGGGCAATGGCTCTGGCACGAGCCGCACCCGATGCACGCGCTTGGCTGCTTGTCCTCCGGCAGGCCCTTCAGGCCGAAGAGCCGCCACATGCCGCCGATCTTCGCCTCGGAATAGGCGCGCAGCAGCATGGGGATATCCAGCCCCGCCGGACAATCCGGGCAGCAGTAGCGGCAGCTTGTGCAGGGAATCGCCACGGAGGTGTACAGCAGCCGCACGGCTTCTTCCGCAAGGGCGTTTTCCTCCGCCGTGAGCGCCTGCCCGGCCGAGAATGTCGCGGCGTTGTCGGCCACCTGCTCCAGCGTGTTCATGCCGCTCAGCACCACCTGCACGCGGTCGTGGCCCAGCACCCAGCGCATGGCCCACGCGGCAAGCGAGCGATCCGGCGCGGCCTTTTGCAGCAGCTCGGCGGGCGCGCCCGTCATATCGGACAGCAGACCGCCGTGCACGGGCTCCATGACCATCACGGGGATGGCGGCCTCGTCGAGAAGCTCGTACAGCGCTTTCGCGTCGCCGTAGACCCAATCGTAATAATTGAGCTGGATCTGCACAAAGTCCCACTTGTTCGCGGCCAGCAGGCGGGGCAGGGCCTCCGGGCTGCCGTGGTACGAGAAGCCCAAGTACCGCAGCCTGCCCCGCTTCTTCTGCTCATCAAAATACGCGATGCAGCCGTTGCTCAGCACGGCGTCAATTTGGCCGTCGTCCAAGCCGTGCAGCAGGTAGAAATCGATCCGCTCCATGCCCAGCCGCGCAAGCTGCTCGTCAAACTGCGCCTTGTAATCCGGGTTGGCCATCAGGTTGAACTTGTCCGCCACGTAATAGCTGTCCCGCGGATAGTCCGCCAGCGCCTTGCCCACAAACTCCTCGGACTTGCCGCCGTGGTAGATGTAGGCGGTATCGTAGTAGTTGACCCCGGCCGCCATGCACGCGTCGATGATCGCCTTGGCCTTGTCGTAATCGATCTGAGCGTCCTTGCCGTCCAGCACCGGCAGGCGCATATTGCCCATGCCCAGCCGGGAGAGCTTGACCCCGCCCTGATAATCCTTGTACTGCATAGAGTTCTCCTCCTTGTTGATCGTGCTGCTCCGCGCCCGTGCCAACGGACGCGCGCGGTTTGGATCTCTGTTTCTTCTATTTGATTCTATCATCCGCGCACGGTTTGCGCAAGCCTGTTTCCGCTGTTGCGGAGCCGCCCGCGATGTGCTATACTGCGCGTAGACGGCGACGCGCGCAATGCGCCGCCCCGATAGAAAAGAGGGCTGCTTATGAAAAAGTTCCTGTGCCTGCTGACGGTGCTGCTGCTGGCGCTCCCGTGCGTATCCGTGGCGGAATCGGACGCCGAGTCGAACCCCTTCGACCTCCTGCTGGTAACCGACATCTTTACCAACGATGACGCGGAGATGGACGCGGACGGCAACTACCCGGATCACGTCGAGCCGTCGCTGACCGTGCAGGGCTGCTTTGGCACCATCGGGGGCGAAATCGAGTGCGAGTACGAGAGCCAAGGCTTCGACCTCAACGACATCCGCGCCTTCGGCCTTGCGGAGGGCTGCGTGCTGCTGCTCCCGCTCGACCTGATGAACCCCGTGGAGGTTTCCCCCGTGACCGACCTGCAAGCATGGTATGACGCGGCGCAGGCCGACTACGCCGAGTTTGGCGATGGCCCGTACACATTCTACGCGCTGTATGAGCTGGACGACGACGGCAATCTGCTCCGGCTGGAATACTGCTATCTCCCGTGATCGGGCTCTTATGAAGCGCGCCGTCCAAGCGCGGCTTGTCGGCCTTCCGGCGCCTCCCCTTCGGGGGAGGCGTTTTGCGTTGCGGGCGCGGATCGGCAGGCGCGGCCTCCCGCTCGCCAAGTTGCGCTCTTGCGCAAAAACGTGTATACTGATCTATCAGCATACGAGAGGGGGCGCGCAGATGCGGAACGAGCCATACGATCCCACACAGCCAACGCTGTTTTCCACGCTGCCCGGACACCCCATGCAGGCCCCGCTGGCCGACCGCATGCGCCCGCGCTCGCTGGAGGAGTTTTTCGGCCAGCGCCACATCATCGGCGAGGGCAAGCTGCTGCGCCGCGCCATCTTGGCCGATCGGCTGACCAGCAGCATCTTTTGGGGCCCGCCCGGCTGCGGCAAAACCACGCTGGCGGCCGTTATCGCCAACATGACCGACGCGGCGTTTGAAAAGCTGAACGCCGTCACCAGCGGCGTGGCCGATGTGCGCGCAGTGCTAAAGACCGCCGAGGAGCGCCGCGTGCGCCTCGGCAAGCCCACCTACCTTTTGCTGGACGAGTGCCACCGCTGGAGCAAGGCCCAGAGCGACAGCATTTTGCCCGCCATCGAGAGCGGTCTGATCCGCTTTATCGGCTCCACGACCGAGAACCCCATGGTCAGCATGACCCCGGCCATTGTGAGCCGCTGCCGCGTGTTTGAGTTTCTGCCGCTGTCCACGGCCGATGTGCTGGCGGCTATGCGCGCCGCGCTGGCCGACCGGGAGCGCGGCTTCGGCGATGAGCCCGTGCGCTGCGAGGACGGCGCGCTGGAATATATCGCGCAGGTGGCCGGGGGCGATGTGCGCTGCGCGCTCAACGCGCTGGAGCTGGCCGTCCTCACCACCGACGCCGCCCCGGACGCATCGGGCGCGCCGGTCAAGCGCATCACCTACGACGTGGCCTGCGAGAGCGTGCAAAAGCCCATGCTCCGCATGGACGAAAGCCAGTATTACGATATGATCTCGGCGTTCATCAAGAGCATGCGCGGCAGCGATACCGACGCGGCCCTGCTCTGGTTTGCGCGCATGCTGTACGCGGGGGTGGATCCCAAGCTCATCATGCGGCGCGTGGTGGTGCACGCCAGCGAGGATGTGGGCTTGGCCGACCCCGTGGCGATGCTTCAGGCGCACGCCGCCGCCGACGCGCTGCAGTTTGTCGGCATGCCGGAGGCGCGCATCCCCATGACGCAGGCGATCATCGCCATTTGCGAGGCGGAAAAGAGCAACTCCGTCGTGGACGCGATGTACGGGGCCCTCGGCGACGCGGAGAAGGGCGATTTTTCGCCCGTGCCCGTCTACCTGCGCGACCAGACCTACCGCACCGACGCGGACCGCAAGGGCGAGCCCGCCTACCTCTACCCGCACGATTATCCCGACCACTTTGTCCGGCAGACCTATATGCCGGAGGGCTTTGAGCATACCGTGTACTATCATCCCAGCGAGCAGGGCCACGAGCGCAAGCTCAAGGCCCGCCGCGAGCAGCGCTTTGGAGGCGACAAATGAGCGAGGCAATTTCCGTCCGCCGTCAGGTAAACGTGCAAAAGGCGGCGCTGTACGCCGTTGTGGTAAACGCCATGGAGATCGCGTTCTCCGCGAGCTTCGCGCTGTACGTGCTGCTGGTGGACGTGCGGCTGGAAAACCCGCGCACATTGCAGCTCTTGGCCGTGTTCGGCGCGCTGGCCGCAAGCTGGGGTGCGCTGCTGGATATCCGCGAGGCCCTGCGCACGCGCCGCCGCGCCCAGCAGATGGAGGACTTGGAGACCAGCAACACCCAAATGGACGCGCTCAACAAGACGCTGCGCGCCCAGCGGCACGATTTCCTCAACCATTTGCAGGTGGTGTACAGCCTGCTGGAGATGCGGGAGTACGACGACGCGACCGATTACCTGCAAAAGGTCTACGGCGAGATCCAATCCGTGCAGACGGTGCTGAAAACCCGCTCCACCGCGGTGAACGCGCTGCTGCAGGTCAAGCTGGCGGCGGCGCGGGAGCGCGGGGTCGCCCTTCGGCTGGATATCCGCAGCCCGCTGGACGGCCTGACCCTGCCGGGCTGGGAGCTGTGCCGCGTGCTGAGCAACCTGCTGGACAACGCCATGGACGCGGTCAGCGCCGCGCCCCAGCCGAGCGTATCGCTGGAGATCGGCGAGGACCTGCGCCAGTTCACATTCGCGGTGAGCAACAACGGCCCGGATATCGACCCGGCGCTGCTGTCCTCCCTCTTTGAGGCCGGGGTCAGCACAAAGGGCGAGGGCCGCGGCATGGGCCTGAGCATCGTGCGCCAGACCCTGCGGGAGCACAGCGGGGATATCCGCGTGGAGAGCGCGGGCGGCCGCACCACGTTTACCGCCACGGTACCCAAGCAGGCCGACGCGCCCGCCCGCGAGGGCTGACCCGTCCCCGGAAAGGCGCGGGCTTGCCCGCAATCATATGCAAGAAACCAAACAGGATAGCAAACGCGGCTTCATCAAAAACATGCTCGGCTTCAGCCTGATGACGTGGATCAGCTTTGCGCTGGGGTTCATCGCGTCGCCCATCGCCACCCGCGTGTTCGACCCGACGGAGCTTGGCAAGATCAACCTGTTCACCAGCTACGCCTCGCTGGTCGGCTCGGTGTGCTATTTGGGGCTGGACCAAGCCTTTGTGCGCTTTTACCGCGAAACGCCCGGCGGGCTGACCAAGGAGCGGATGCTCACCTTCTGCACAGTGACCTCGCTGGGCTTCGGCGTGGTGCTCACGCTGGGCTGCCTGCCGTGGTGGGGGGCCATCAGCGCACAGGTGACCGGCACGCCGGACATGAGCGTGTACGCGTGCCTCGTCGCCTACTGCTTTGCCATGGTCGCGTACCGGTACCTGTCGCTGTGCTACCGTATGGAGCAGAACGCGAAGAGCTACACCATACAGGGCGTGGTCTACGCGCTGCTCACCAAGCTGGCCTACGTGAGCGCGGGGCTTGCGAGCGCCGAGTCCCGCCCGGCCATTTGGCTGATGTCCGCGCTGGTGCTGGCGTTCGCCGTGTGCTGCGTGATCATCCAGCGGCGGCGGTTCGGCCATCCCGTCCGCGCGACCCGCCCCTTTGTGCGGGAGATGAGCCGCTTTGCCCTGCCGCTGATGCCGCTTTCCATTGTAAGCTGGTTTAACAGCTCGCTCTCGCAGGTGGCGCTGCGCAACCTGCTGGGCTTTGAGGCCGTGGGCGTGTACACGCCCGCGCTCTCGCTGGCCAGCACCGTCAACCTGATCCAGAGCGGTTTTAACACCTACTGGAGCCCCTACGTGTACCAGCACTACCAAAGCGACGACAGCGCCAGGTTTTACACCGTACACCGCCTGATGGCCTGCGCGCTGACGTTCTTCGGGCTGGGGGTCACGCTGCTGCAAGCGCCCGTGTTCCTGCTGCTGGGCGCAAAGTACCGCAGCTCGGTCATCTTCTTCCCGTTCCTGTTCCTATCGCCCATTTGCTACTGCCTCAGCGAGACGACCGGCATGGGCATCGACATCGCCAAAAAGACCTACTGGAACACGGTTGTGTTCATCGTCACCGCCGCGGTCAATTTGGGGCTGTGCTTCGCGCTGATCCCCTCGCTGAGCACCACGGGCGCGGCGCTGGCGGCGGCGCTGAGCGCGCTGGTGATGCTGGCGCTGCGCACGGCGGTGGGCAACCACTACTACCGGGCGATCCCCAGCTACCGGTACCTGCTGCAAAGCGTGGGGCTGATGCTGACCGCCGCGACCGCCAACCTGCTGCTGAACGATTGGCCGCCGATCAAGTACGGCGTGCTGGTCGCCCTGCTGGCGCTGGCCGTGGTCCTGTTTTGGGGCGAGCTGAAATCGCTCTGTCGCAACGGGAGGGAGCTGCTGCGCGGGCGGCGCAAATCTTCCAAAGGAGGAAGCAACACATGATCTGGCAAGGCAAAAAGGTTCTCGTTACGGGCGCGGACGGGTTTATCGGCTCGCACCTTACCGAGACGCTCGCGCGGGCGGGCGCGGACGTGCGCGCCCTGTGCGTGTACAACAGCGCGGGCAGCTACGGCTGGCTGGACGAATCCCCCGCGGCGCGGGATTGCGAAATCGTGCTGGGCGACGTGCGGGACGCGCACTGCTGCCAAGCCCTCACAAAGGGCGTGGACACGGTGTTCAACCTCGCGGCGCTGATCGCCATACCGTACAGCTATGCCGCGCCGCAAAGCTACGTGGATACCAACGTGTCCGGCGCGCTCAACCTGTGTCTGGCCGCGCGGGAGGCGGGCGTGCGCCGCTTTGTGCAAACCTCCACCAGCGAGGTGTACGGCACCGCGCGCTATGTGCCCATTGATGAAAAGCACCCCAAGCAGCCGCAGTCGCCCTACAGCGCCAGCAAAATCGGCGCGGACGCGTTGGCCCTCAGCTTTTGGCACGCGTTTGAGCTGCCCGTGACGGTGGCCCGTCCCTTTAACACCTACGGCCCCCGGCAAAGCGCGCGGGCGATCATCCCCACGGTGATCGCGCAAATTGCGCAGGGCGCGGAGGAACTTCGCCTCGGCGCGCTAACCCCCACGCGGGATTTCAACTACGTGCAGGATACCTGCGACGGCTTTTTGGCCCTCGCCGCGTGCGACGAGGCCGTGGGGCTGGAGGTGAACATCGGCAGCGGCGCGGAGCATTCCATCGGCGATACCGTGGCGCTGATCCAGCGCCTGATGGGCAGCAGCCTGCCCGTGCGGTGCGAGGAGCGGCGCCTGCGTCCCGAAGGCAGCGAGGTCAACCGCCTGCTGTGCGACAGCTCCCTGCTGCACAGCCTCACGGGCTTCCGTCACCGCTATTCGCTGGAGGACGGCCTGCGCCCCACCATTGATTGGTTCCGCGATTCCGCCAACCTGCGCCGCTATAAGGGAGACAAGTACAATGTCTAAAACCGCCGTGATCCTGTCCGGAGGGCTGGGCACGCGCCTCGCGCCGTTTACCAGCGCCATTCCCAAGCCGCTGCTCCCCATCGGCGAAAAAGCGGTGCTGGAGATCCAAATCGAGCGCCTGCAAAAGTACGGCTTTGACCAGATCATCCTTGCCACCAACTACAAGGCGGACTATATCGAAAACTTTCTCGGCGACGGCTCGCGCTACGGCGTGCGCATCACCGTAAGCAAGGAGGACAAGCCGCTGGGCACGGCGGGGCCTCTCAAGCTGCTGGAGGGCCGCCTGACCGAGCCGTTTTTGGTGATGAACGGCGACATTCTCACCTTGCTGGACTATGGCAAAATGTACGATTTTGCTTTGCGGCAGGACAGCCTGTTCACCGTGGGCGTAAAGGAGATCATACTGCCCTACGCCTTTGGCAACATCCACTTTGAGGGCGACCGCGTGACGAAGATCGAGGAAAAGCCCAATATGATCACCTACGCCATGGCGGGCGTGTATGTGGCGCAGCCGGGCATATTGGCGCGCGTTCCGGCGAACGCGTACTTTGGCATTGACAAGCTGCTGCAGGGCATGCTGGCCGACGGCCTGCCCGTAGCCAAATATGAGATTACGGAATACTGGCTGGATATCGGCCGCATGGACGACTACGAAAAGGCGCAGGCGGACTACCAGCAGTTTGAGGAGAAATAGCATGCGTATCATCCTGCTTGCGGACGGCAACAGCCTGTGGACAAAGCGCCTGTACGAGGAGGTCTATCGCCCGCTTGGGTACGAGGTCACGCTGGCGGTGGAAAACCCGCTGGCCGACCGCTGGCGCGATTACTACGCCGCCGCGGGCGTGCCCGTGCTGGTGCTGCCCGCGCAGCTTCCGGTCATCCGGTGGGTGCGCGGCCTGAGCGGCTTTGTGCAGCGCCGCCGGGAGGCCCGGTTTCTGCTGGCGCGCGGGCCGTTTGAACAGGCGCATGTGCAGCAGATGGTATCCAGCTGGGCGGCGCTGGCATGGCAGCTGTGCCGCCGGGGCGTGCCGACCGTGTGCAGCTATTGGGGCAGCGATGTGCTGCGCGCCGGACGCAGACTCCTGCGACGGCAGCGCCGACTCATCGCGCATGCCCGCGCGGTGACGGTGCAGTCTCTCGGCATGCGGGACACGCTCGCCGCCGCCGTGGGCGAGGACTTGCGCGAGAAAATTCGCATTTGCACATTTGGCAACGATCTGCTGCCCCGGCTGGACGAGGCGCTGGCGCTGGGCCGCGCGGAATGCCGCCGCGCGCTGGGCCTGCCGCAGGACAAGTACCTAGTGGTCCTTGGCGGCAGCGCCAGCCCCACGCAGCAGCATCTGCCCGCGCTGGACGCGCTGGACGGCCTGCCGCCCCAAACCAAGGCGCGGCTGCATCTGCTGCTGCCGCTCACCTACGGCGGCCCGGAGGCATACAAGGCGCGCGTGATCGCCAAGGCCGAGGAGATCGGCGTCGCCCACACCGCCTACACGGCCTTCCTGCCGGACGAGGACATGGCGCGCCTGCGCGTATCCCCCGATTTGCTGGTGCAGGCCATGATTACGGATTCCATGAGCGGGGCGCAGCGCGAGAGCCTGTACGCGGGCGTGCGCGTGCTCAACGGCGCGTGGCTGCGCTACCCGGAGCTGGAGGCCCTTGGCGCGGCCAGAGAGACCTATGCCGATTTTGCCGGCCTCGCGCAGGCCGTGACGCGCGCGCTGCAAACCGAGGCCCCGCCCCCGCCCGACCGCGCGGCCTTTCGCGAGGCATGCTCGTGGGAGGCCATGCGAGCGCGATTTGACACGCTCTGCAAAGGGTAGGGAAGCATCGCAAAAGAGAAGCATCACGAAAGCCAGCCGCAACGCATTCGTCGCGGCTGGCCTTGCTTTGCCGATCACGGCTATCTGCGGCGCACGTCGGCCCGCAGCGCCATCCGCAGCGCGAACGGCAGCATCCACAGGGCGCTCAGCGCCAATGTGACAACGTAATACGCCGCCTTGCCGGAGCGGAGCGCGCGCACCAGCCAGTAGGTGGGCAGCAGCCCCATGTACGGGTGCCATGTCACGGGCAAAAAGTACGGCAGCGCCGCCGTAAGCAGGTAGAGCCCCGCAACGCGCGTCCAGACCTTTGTGGCGGAGCGGCTGCGCGAGAGCGCCGCGATCGGGAGCAGGCTCGCGCCCATCACCGGCACGGACAGGAGCGCCAGCGCCGCGTTTTGCAGGAGCGGGCGGCTATCCAGCATAAAGAGGCAGGACGCCGCAAAGGCGTAAAGCGCCGCGAGGAGCGCGGGCACCGCCAGACGCGTAGCCATGTAGCCGCCGCGCGTCATCGGCGTAACGGAGAGGTAGCTCGTCACGCCCGCGTCGCGCTCAAATTGCAGCAGCTCCACGGCCGCCAGCAGCGGCAGGTACGCCGTGAGCAGGATCAGCAGCAGATCGAGCATCGGGTGATAATCCGTCACCGCGTGCATCGCGGGGAGCGTCTTTTCCAGCCAAGGCAGGCCGTAGTAGTACAGCAGGCCGCACAGCAGCGGCGTAACGCAGGCCGTGACCAGCGTGCCGTCGTCCCACAGCATGCGGCTCAGCGGGCCGAGGGTGCGGAGCGGTCGTTTCATGGGCGCACCTCCTTGCGGCTGGTCAGCATGCCGCGCACCGCAAGGCGCGCCAGCAGCAGCGTGAGCGTCAGCCAGACCAGCAGCGCCGCCGCTTGCAGCGGCTGCACCGCGCCGAGGGCCTCCGCGGCCGGGAGCGGATCGGGCGCGGCCCAGTCCGACAGGAGCGTCAGCGGCGAGGCCATCTGCCGCGCCAGCCATACGACGGGGTGATAGCCCGCCCACGCGGGCAGCGGCGAGAGCGCATCCCAGACCGCCGGGCCCAGCAGCAGCAGCTCCGCCGGAAGCAGCCAGAGCGCGTATCGGCCCGGAGAACGGGCGAGCCGCGCCGCGATCAGCGCGGCCGAGAGAATCAGCAGGCAGGCAAGCAGCAGCAGCGCCGCCGTCAGCGCCAGCGCGAGGGGCTCGAACGTCGGCGGCTCCAGTCCGCCCGCGTTGCCCAGCCATGCGACCAGCGCGCCCGCGAGCACGCACGGCAGCGCCGAGGCGATCAGCTTGCTAAAGAGGTACTGGCCGGGCCGCATCCGCGTAACCCAGAGGGCGGGCTGCACGCGCGCGTCTTTTTCGGACAGGATGACCGCGCCGATCAGCCACGCGCCGGGCAGCGCGGGCAGGGCCAGCGGCAGCAGCGGCCGCGCGACCGCGCGCGCGTCGGCGGAGAGCAGGCGCAGGGCCAGCACGCACAGCGCGCCCACCAGCAGATGCGCCCACGGCATGCCATGGCTGCCCAGCGCCCGCAGGTCGCCGCCCAGCAATCCGGGAAAGACCGCGCGGCAGCGCAGATCAGGCTTTTTGCTCATGACAGCCGCCTCCCGGTGAGCTCGCAAAAGACATCGCTCAGTGTCGGCTCGTCGCTATGGATGCTTTGCAGCGCGCCGCTTTGAACGAGCGCCAGCAGCAGCTTATCCTGCCCGGTTTGCAGCTTGGGCACCGTGACGGTGCGCTCCACGTTTTGGTCAAGGTAGGTGTAGGTGAGGCTGGCCGCGCCCTTGCGCATGATCAGCCGATGGGGCGTATCCACGGCGGCCAGCTTGCCATCCACCAGAAACGCCACGCGGCTGCACAGCTCCGTCGCGTCCTGCATGTTATGGGTGGTAAGCACCACCGTTTTGCCCTGCTGCGCCAGCGCCTTGATGATATCCTTCATTCCGGCCGCGCTGGCGGGATCGAGGCCGTCGGTCGGCTCGTCGAGAAAGAGCAGATCGGGGTTGTGCATAATGGCGCGCGCAAAGCCGAGGCGGCTGCGCATGCCCTTGGAATACTCGGATACGCGGGTATCGGCCGCCTCCGTCAGCCCAAGGCGGGCGAGAAGCTGGTCGATATCAAAGCAGGGCACGCCGTACAGCCGCCCGAAGAACCGCAGGTTCTGCCTCGCGGTGAGGTTGGGGTAGAGCGCGGGCTCCTCAAAATCCACGCCGATGCGCGCGTACAGCTTACGCGGCATGCGGCTGCACTGCGCGTCCAGCACCGTGGCCTCCCCCTGATACCCCGACAGCAGGCCGATGAGTATTTTTTGCAGGGTGCTTTTGCCCGCGCCGGACGGCCCCAGAAAGCCGAAGATTTCGCCCTTCTGCACCTGAAAGGACAGATCCGTCAGCACGGGCCGGTTGCGCTTATAGGCAAACGTGAGGTTCTGTACGTCGATCATGCGGCATCCCCCTTGCGCGCGGGCGGTCTGCGCCCGACAGCCTATTATACGATATTTGTCAAAAAAAAGGAAGCGCCCTCGCTGGGCTGGGCTGGGGCCTCGCCCCTGCACCCTGACAAGGGCTTCGCCCTTGACCCGCGGTTTTACGCGGGCGGTTGGGGTTGGATTGCTTGGTTCGTTGGGCTGGGCAGGGGTTTCACCCCTGCACCCTGACAAGGGCTTCGCCCTTGAC
>CAYOYK010000075.1:0-11298 GCA_964408185.1 uncultured Oscillospiraceae bacterium
CGCAAAAGAGCTAATGGAGGGAGACCGAAAATGAGCACGAGAGAGTGTAGGCATAATGAAATAACGGTTCAGAAGTATCTTCTGTTCTGCCACGGATACACGGAGCGCGTTGCAATAAAAGTTGTTGGCGGCATCGAAATGACGAAGGACAAAGTCCATGAGTTTTATCTTAGCGAAAGCGCTACTACGGACAGCGAACAAGCAAGGCTCCTGGAGTATTACGCGGACGTGCCGATATGGAACTTGCATATCGAATATGCATATCTTCCTTCTTTCGGTGTGAAAGGACGCTATCTGACAGGCGTTCTTACGGCGAACTGCCATTACGGGGATGTGCGCGAAGGGTACTTGCGCGAAAAAAGAGATATAAGAAACGAGAAACAGCGCATGTACAGGCATAAACGCAAGGAGGCGATTCACGATGCTGTGCAAGGCTGACGCGATGTACGCGGCGATGGGCGGTGTTTTGAATGGGAAGAAGGAGAGATTTGTGAAGGTAGCGATGTTTAGCGCTGGAGTATCTAGCATGTGCGCTCTGCTGCTGGCAAAAAACGTTGACCATATTTTGTACACGCACATCGACGATCAGCACGAGGACACGTTACGTTATGTTCATGATTGTGAGCACTATCTACAACGGCCTGTCGAAATTCTTCAAAGTCCATACAAGACCGTAGACGCTGTGGTTAGGCAGTTCGGTTATATCAATGGGCCGGGCGGGGCAAAGTGTACGGGGGTGCTTAAACGCAGGGTGCGCAAAGAGTGGGAAAGGTCGATAAAAGAGCCGATAACCTATGTATGGGGTTACGATACCGATGAAATCCATCGAGCAGAACGAGTGATTGAGGCTATGCCGCAATATGGACATGAGTTTCCGCTGATCGATAAAATCATCACGAAGCGGGAAGCTCACGGAATGTTGCAAAAAACAGGAATAAGGCGCCCGTACATGTACGAACTTGGCTACCCGAACAACAACTGTATCGGATGCGTAAAGGGTGGTATGGGGTACTGGAATCACATACGCAAAAACTTCCCGATGAAGTTCAAACAAAGAGCGGAACTTGAACGTGATATAGGGCACTCTTGCATCAATGGTGTTTGGCTGGATGAACTAGACCCGGAACGCGGTGACAAAGAAATTGAAGTGTTCCCAGAATGTGGCATAGCATGTGAAATTGCATGGGCTGGACAAATTGAAAGGAGCGAACCAAATGGATAACAAAGCAAAGCCGATCCTATTTTCAACACCGATGGTGCAGGCGATCATGGACGGGCGAAAGACTATGACGCGGCGGGTATGTCATATTCTAACGTTAAACTATCCGCAACGGGCGCACCCAGGAGAAACGGCGGAAGCGTATATGAAGCGATGGAACACCAGCCCAAAGCATCAAATCGGAGATGTTCTGTGGGTGCGCGAGGCGGTAAAAAGGCTGGCCGCCTACGAGAGCAGCGGCCTCACGCCGGAGCGTGCGCAGGAGCTTGGCAAGGCTGGCGCGGAGGGGCGCGTGGTGGTGCTGCCGTGCGACGATAACGTGGAGCTTGAGCGGGACGGGATTGTATACAAAGCCGACCATTGGAACCACAGCCTCACGTGCTTTGCGGACAACCAGCCTACGCCGAGTGGGAAAAAGGTCGCGCTGTTTGGGACTGACGAAGCCCAAGCCGCGCTGGCGAGGATGAAGGAGGCAGACCATGACTGACGATTTGATTAGCCGGAGCGCGCTGATCTCCGCCTTGCAGGTGCATGGAAACCGCGTGCAAGGGCTTAGCGGAAAGTGGGAAACGGTGTACTCACCGGGCGTGCGGCTGTGCCTGATGGATGCGCAGGACGCGCCTGCCGTTGACGCGGAACCCGTGCGGAACGGGCGTTGGGTGAATAAACAGGTGACGCAGCGCACCCCGTTTGCCGAAAATTACTCGTGCAGCGAGTGCGGAGAGGACGGGAAACGCTATTGGAAAAGGTGCCCTGCGTGCGGCGCGAAGATGACCGCGCGGGGGCCGACCCCATGACCCGCCCGCACAACGCGCTGTATGGCGCGGACGCGGCCGAGCTGGCGCAGGGGCGGGCGCGGGAGGTCTACCTGCGCCTGATGGAGCCGTCGCCGCCGGACGCGGAGCTGGAGGCGCAGCGGCGCATGCTGGCCCACGTGGCCGCCGTGCGGTACGAGCGGCAGACCGGGCTTGCCGTCTCCGCGCCGGATGTGCGCAGGCACCCGGAGCTGCCGTTTCTGGCCAGCGACGCGCGCGCCACGCCGGACGGGCCGCTGCTGGTATGCCTGTCGGCCGGGGCTGAGCCGGACGAGGCCGCGCTGTTTTGGACGGCGCAGCACGATCTTTTCATCACGGGAGGGCGGACCGCGCGCGTGGTGATCTTCCGCCCGCTCGTATCGTATCGGCACTATACCGTAGAGCGGGACAGGCTGGCCGTCCGCGCTCTGCTGGAAAAGGAGACGGAGTTTTGGTATCGCAACGTTTTGCAAGAGATCAGCCCGTGAGGGCCAAAGGAGGACGGGACATGGCACGGTTTGTCTGCACGCTGACAGGGCAGCCCTGCTGCTGGTGCAAGAGCGGGGATTGCGAGAATCGTGAGGATACGCAAAAGGAGGACGCGCCGTGAAGCTGACCAAGGTGCTGACCCTGCTGCTGCTGCTCGACGCGGCGTGGGTGTGCGTCGGACTGGCGCACGGGTGGCTGATGTGGCCGTGGATCGTGGCGTACTGGGCGATCCTGACGGCCAAAAACTACGTGGGTTGGAGGCGGGCCAAATGACGGATGATTTTCGCTCCTACGACGTGCTGGCCGCCGCGCTGCTGCGGGCGGCTCTCGGAGCGGCCGACGAGGCGCTCGAAAAGGGCCAAAAGAGGCTCGAAAGGCTGGGGCTTTACACTTCGTTGCAGTCCGCCGCCGACGGCCTGCAAGGGGCCCTCACGGGGCTGCTGGACAGCTGCGCAGACCCCGACAAGCGCATCGGCATCGAGCGCCGCATGAGCACCTACAAGATCGGGCTGTACCACGTCAAGCCCGCCTGCCACGACCTGCACGTCGTCAGCCTGAGCGACTTGGAGCTGCTGGTCTCGGCGCGGCTGCAAGAGTGCGAACTGGACTGCCCATGCACCATCGAGGAGGACGCGGCCGTCCGCTCGGAGGCCGTGCGGGGCTGCGAGGTGCGCAAGCTGTACAAGCGGCTGCTGCTGGAGGGCGGCGTCGGCGGGGAGTGCCCGTATGAGCTGTACGCCGGAAAATAGCAAAGGCCCGTCGGCGGAGTTTCACCCCACAAGGAGGGATGTGCATGCCCTGTGATTCGCGCCAGATCGCCCAGATGCTCGGCAGCTGGGGGCGACATCGCCGCGCCGTGTCCGCGCTCAATCTGGAGGCCGCGCTGTTCCGCATCCCCGCGCGAGACCGGGCGCTGCTGTGCGCGCATTACTTGGACGCGCTTTCCCTGCGGGAGATCGCCGCGCGGGAGCACGTCAGCTATTCCACCGTCCGGCGCAGGCTCCAGCGGGCCTATCGCGCGCTGGGAAAAGAGAGGGAGCGCGGCTCGTTGTAGCCGCGCCCCTTTTCTATTTCATCCACTTGTCAATATCCTTGTCCGTGTATCCCAGCCCAAGCCCCAGCAGCGTTTCCCGCAGGGCGGCGGCCTCTTCCGCGCGCCCGTCCTGTGCCAGCTCGCGCATCTGCGGCTTCACGGCGCTCGTTACGTACCCGCGGATGTCCGTATAGCCCATGTCCCGCAGCGCTTGGATGCTCTCCGTCGCCGTCCGCGCGTCCCCGGCGGCAATCGCGCCCGTCAGCCCGTCCTTTTCGGTCTTTAGCTGTTCCGCGCGCAGGCGCTCCTCGCGCCGGGCCAGCACCGCGTCCGCCACCTTGGCGGGGTCGCCGTTCAGCTCCTCCATCCACTTTTCCAGCCCCGCGTCCAGTCCGGCGGCCTGCTTGCCCATCGCGCGGGCGTAGCCGATCGCGTCGCCGATCAGCGCGGAGCGCTCCTCGTCCGTCAGGGCCTTGTACCGCTCGTCCTCCAGCAGCGCGCCCACCGTTCCGTGCAGTATCGTGCCGCTTGCCGTCTGCCACGCGCGGCGTTCCTCCGCCGTCAGCACGCGGTCGTTCACCTTTTTCTCCGCGGCCGGGAACAGCTGCTCCGTGTATTTGCCCTCGTCAAACAGCCGCCATACCTCGTTGTTCGCCGGGTCGTCGTTCGCGCGGTCGTTCATCGCGGGGTTGATCAGGCTGTTCACGGCGCGCTCGCCCGCGCTTTCCCCGTAGTTGCTTTGCACAGGCTGCCCGTCCGTGCCGATCTTCTGGGGCAGCTGGTTGCGCAGGCCGGGGATGTACGCCATCAGGCGGTTGGCCGCCTGCTTTAGCTTGTCGGGGTCGTAGGTGTCGCGCTCGTAGGGGTCGGCAATCTGCGCGAGGGCCTTCAGCAGCGAGGGCGCGTTCTGCGTCGTGCTCCCCAGCAAAAAGTCCTCTATGCCGCCGGCTGCGTCGTATCCGCTCAGCAGGCTGGTCACGTTTTGCAGCACGGTGTTGTTGAAAAAGCTGTTCACGCCTAGGTGGAGCGCGTCCTTTCCAAGGGCGGCCGCGTTCGCCCAGCTCAGCCCATCCGAGCCGATGCCGCTCTGCTCCATGGCCGCGCCCATCAGCAGGATCGTCCCCAGCGGCTCCGCCCAGTTGACGGATACCGTCAGCCCGTTCCCCAGGTCGAGCGAGTAGGCTTGCACGCCCGCGTTCTTCATCGCTTGGCGCTCCTTCTCGTTATCGCCCGCGCCGTGCAGCAGCCCGGAGGCGGAAAGCGCGTAGCCTAGGATCATCAGCCCCGTGCCGGTAACGCTCCGGCCCACGCGATCCACAAACAGCTTTTGGTTAAACTCGCCCGTCTTGGCGCTCTTGCCGATCTGGCGCAGCGCGCGCGCCAGTCCGGCGGGGGAATAGTCGATCAGCTTGTCCGCAAGGTTCCCCGGCGTTTGCACAAAGGGCAGCAGCAGGTCGCCCACCGGGAAACCGCCGCACTTCGTATTCACCGCTTCTCTACGCAAGGTAAGTCCCTTGGCGAGTGCCGGGTTGGCTTGGAATGTGCGATCCAGCGCGTAGTTCACCGCGTCCTGCTGTATCTCCGGCGTGGTCACGTCCCTGCCCAGCAGCTCCAATTCGCGCAGGCGCTCGCTGTACGCCGCCTCGTAAAATGGGCGGTCGCCGCTTTGCAGGCCGTAGCCCACCAGGTGATCCAGCGCGTTCATCGCGCGGTTGTGCCATACGTCCTTGCCGGATATCTCATACTTCCCGTTCGCTGCGTCCTTTGTGTCCACGCCGTAGCGCACGTCCTTGGCGCTTTCCGCAACGCCCCGCCCAAAGCCCTTGCCCCACGCGGCCAGCTTGCGCGGGTCGGCGGTGGTGGTGCGCTCGTGCGTCGCTAGGCTCGTCAGCATGTCCACGGGGGTGGCAAACACGTCCTTCACCCACTCCATCGGGGCAAAGACGACGTTGGCCGTGGCGTTTTTCACAAGCGTCTTGGGGTTGAGCAGCATCATGATCCGGCGGAAGCTCGCGTACCTTTCCTTAAACGTGCTCCCCTCGGCGTTTGCGACGATGTGCGCGGCCTTGGCGCGGTACATGCGCTGCCTGTACTCGTCCGTCTCCTGCTCGGCCAAGTCAAGGCACTCGTTCACCTGCCGCGCCATATCCTCCGTGAACACGGGCAGGCCGTTCCTCTCGGTCACGATCTCCTTGACGCGCTGGTCAAACTGCGCGCGGGATATTTCTCCGTTCATCATCCGCTCGTAGGCCTTGGCAATGCTGTCCGCGCCTTTTGCGCCCACGCAGCCCTTTGCGGCGGCGCGCACATCCTCCGCGCCCGTGTCTGTCTCCGCTCCAGCGCCCGTCTGCGTGCCCGTGTCTGTCTCCACGCCCTCTCCAGCCTGCGTGCCTGTGCCAGCCTGCGCGGCTTCTCCCGCCTGCGCGGCCGCGTCTGCCTGCGCGGCGTTTCCCGCCTGCGCGGCCTGATCCACAGCGGCTCCTATGGCGGCGGTGTCCTCTTCGATCCGCTTCTTTTGCTTGGGCGTGGCATTCTCTTCCGCCTTGGCGGCTAGGCGCTGCCCCTCCAGCACGGCGGCCGTCTTGGGGTCGCGGGTGTACTTGGCAAGCGCATGCAAGGCTTGCGCGGTATTAGTCGTCCGCTTTTGTATCTGCGAGCTCCACTCCACGTAGGCGTTCATGTCGCCGGTCTCGTCGCCCTGCGCGCGGTAGGCGGCCAGTATGCCCATGGCCACGTCCACGTCCTCGCTGCTCCACGTTCCCTTGGTGCGCAGGTCGTCTACCTCGCCGTCAAAGTCGCTCTCCAAGCGCATTTGGGCCTGCCCCATGCTCTGCTTTTCGGTAATCACGTCGTAGGTGTAGGTCGTCCCAAACAGCTGCGCGGAATCCTGCACCTGCTTGCTGCCGTCGCTGCCGGGCATGTTTGTCAGCGTGTTTTCGTAAAAGCGGCTCACGGCGGTCTTGGCGGGGTAGGGGTTGTTCATCGCGCCCATGTCGCCCGCTTTCCCGTTCGCATATAGCTTTTTGCTCTGCGCGTCAAGCGCGTCCTGCTCCACCCGCTGCGCCGCCTGCGCCCTCGCGGCCTCCACCTGCGCCCCGGCGGCCACGCCGTACTTCATCTGCGCCTTGTCCAGCTTGCCCTGCGCCTCCGTCACGCGCTGGTCGGCCTTGCCGCCTTCCTCCACGGCGGCGGCCATGGCCTGCGCGATCTCCGGGAAGCCGCGCGCGCGTTCCGGACTTACTGCCTCCCGCCGCAGGGCCTCGGTCTGCTCCCGCACCGTCTGCGCGGCGGCCGTCGCGGCCTCTACGCCCTCGCTTGCTTTGTTCAGCGCAAACTGCGTCTCCCGCACCGCCGCGTCGGTCGGCCCGTTCAGCAGCGCGTCGCCCGTCAGCTCGCCAACGCGCGCCTGCCGCACGGTCTCCTGCGCCTCGGCCTTCATGTCCGGGTCGGCCATGTCCGCATAGCTCTGCGCGGCCATCTGCGCAACCGCCTCTGCGGTCATCGGGGTGCGCCCGCTCGCCATCTCCTGCGCCATCATCACGCTGGGGGCGTAGCTGGGCAGCGTGCCCACGTTCATCAGGCCGCCCGCAAGCGCGCTCAGGGCCATCTCGCCGGGGCTTTCCCGCAGCATCTGCGCGTATTTTCCAGCGTCCAAGCCCTGCCCCGCAATCAGGTCAACGCCCAGCTCTCCCACGTATTTCTCAAACTGATCCTCAAACGCCTCGCTCACGCCTGTTTTCAGCGTGTCCCGCGCGAAGGCCAGCCCGGAACCAAAGCGCGCGCTCAGCAGCGTGCCCGGTAGCGTTACGCTGGCCGCCGCCTTGCCGCCGATGCGGTCGTACCACGCGCCCTCAAACAGGTTCTCGCTCAGCGTCGTCGCCATAAAGCCAACGCCAAACGCGGCCGCCTGCTGCCAGCCGTTGCCGTCCCGCGCTTCTATCTGCTCCAGCTTGTCCAGCCCGTTTACCGCCGCGAAGGGGGAGGTGCGGGCTATCTTGGCCAGCGTTCCAAACGCCTTGCTTATCGGAGCGGCGGCTTGCAGTGGGGCCGCGATCGCGCCGCCCGCCATGGCCATTGTAATCGAGCTGGCCGCGCTGGAAACAATGTCCACGCCGATCTTTTCAAACGGCGTGCCGCTGGTCTGCACATAGGCGTTCACAGCCTCGCGCTTGCGGGCCGCGTTTTGCCGTGCTAGGTTGGATGCCTCCCCGCCAACGCCCGTTATGCGGTCGCATAGGCCCGCCATCGCCAAAAAAGCGTCCTCGGCCGTCGTCAGCACGTTCCCGGCCACCGTCGCAGCGTCCTTAACGGCCCATTGCAGGGCGTTTCCCTCGCGCGTTTTCTGGCCGTTCTTATAGTAGTATCCAATCGAATGTTCGTCCAGTTTCCGCGCGCCCTCGGCCACCTGCGCGTCCGTCGCCTCGCCCAGCGCGCCGCGCGCTGTCATGGGCGCAAGGGCCATCACCTGCTCGCGCGTCAGCCCGGTTTGCGCCTCAATCGCGGCAAAGTCCCGGTCGCTCGCGCGGCGCACCGCGTCGTCAAGCGCCTTGGCCTCGCCCGCCACGCGCGCCTCCGCTTCCTCTCCGGCAGTGGAGGCGGAGCTGATCGTGGCTTGGGGGGTCTCCCGCTCAATCGGGTGGTCTTGCATGTAGCGCTGCACGTCGTCGCCGTACCCGGCCGCGCTGGCTCTTTGCGCAAGGTCGCGCTGCAAGTATGCGTCCACGGTCAGCCCCGCATCCTCTGCGGCCTTTTTCAGCTGCTCTTCCGCGCCGCCGCGCTTCGGGTCGTAGGCCGGGGCGCTCTGCGCGTCGCTTCGCCCCGCGTCGGCCTTTACCGTCTGGGCGGTCTGCTTGGGTGCGGTCTCCGGCAGCGCCGCCTTCGTTTGCGCTCCGTCCGGCACGGCGAGCGCTGGCTTTTCGGGCTTGCGCACAAGCTCCGGCGTTTGGGCTGCGGCGGGCTTTTTCGGCTGCACGGAGGCGCGGTCAAGCAGCGGTACGATAGTTGCCGCCGTATCGCCTGTCTGCGCGGACTTCCGGGTCACGCTCCTGCGCGCCGGGGCCGTAACGGCCGTCGCCTCGCGCGGGGCCGCCGCAGCCGATGCGGACGCGCTCCTGCCGGATGCCGCGCCGGAGGTCGCTCCCGATAAGCGGATTGCGGTTTCCCGCGCCGTTCCGGCGCTCTGCTCGGACGCCTCGCGCTTCGCCCGCAGCATCTCCCTCAGCTCGTCCTCCCGGAGTTTGCTCTGTGTGCCCACGTTATTCCCTCGCTTCCCGGCAGCCGCGCGGCAATCACTTAATCACTGCGGGCTTGTACGTCTTTTTGTTAAAGGCCGCCGCGTTCGTCGTGCTGCTCGCCCGCTGGTTCTTCAGCAGGTTGTACAGGCCCGCGCTCGCGCCCGGCGTGCTGGTGGTCTGCTTGCTCACCAAGTCGGTCAGCGGGTTGATCGAGCTGCTGCTGCCGCTGTTCCCGCTGCCTCCGCTCCTGCCGCTCCTGCCGCCGCCGCTGACCAAGCCGTACTTTTCCAAGTCCACTTGGTAGTTGGCCAGCATCTGCTCCAGCTCGTTGCGGTATTGCAGCGCGGATAGCTCCTTCTCGTAGTCGCTGTCCCGCAGCTGGTTCTGGTACGAGGCCATTTCTTTTGCCTTGTTCGTTTGCAGCCCTGCCAGCGTCTGCGCCAGCTGCTGGGTGGTCAGCGCCTTGCTGCTCTCAATGCCCTGCCGCGCGGTGCCCTCGGCGCTGTTGATGCCCGCTAGGGTCTCGTTGCCCGCCTTGTCCAGCAGGGAAAGGTTGGCGTTGTTGTAGCTGCTGCGGCCCATGCCGCGCGTCAGGGCGGAGCGGTCAGCGCCGTACTTGGCCGCCGCAGTCTGCTCCGCCGCGCTCTTGCGCTGCTTTTCGTAGTCCGCGCCCAGCGCGCTCAGTTGCTGGTCATACGCGGCGTTGGTGGTATCGGCCTGCTGCTGGGCGCTCAGCGTCTGCGTGTTGTATATGGGGTCGTAGTAATCGCTTGCCGCCTGTTGCAGCTCCGCGTCCGTGCGCTTGGCGTAGGACGGCTTTTCCAGCAGGGCCTTCAGCTGGTCGTAACTCAGCGCCATGGCCTATCCCTCCTTACAAATGCTCCCGATCCGTCGGGTTGTTGACGGCCAGAAATACCGTCAGCACGCTCCACGCGGCCCCGAAGATGATCTCCACGGTCTGGCTCACGTCCTGCCCGCTGAGGGCTAGCCACACCTGCGCCACGGCCAGCGGCAGGCTCATCCACGCCACCTTGCTGCTGGTCAGCCGCGTCCATACGGTCTTGAGGGCCTGTTTGATCTTCTCCATGCTCAAGCTCCTTTCGTCGCCTCGCCCGCCGGGTGTTCCGGCAGACCGAGGATGTCCTGCTCATAGTGCTCCGCCAGATGGTTCAGGCCGCGCGCCGCGTAGCGTCGGTGCATGTCCACAATGCGCCGCTTGTCGGCCTTGGGGCAGTAGCCCTTTTTTACCCAGTAGTCATGCGCCTGCGCCAGCCTGTCGCCCATCAGCGCGTCAGTGTTGGTCAGGCAGGTGCTCATCTTGATGTTGATCTCGCGGATGGGCTTGGCCAGCCACTTCCACAGCGCGCCGCACGCGGCAAGCAGTGACGCGCCCCAGATGAGCCAGCCGCCCACCGTCTTGATGGCCTCGCTCATCCTTGCACCCCCCCGCCGTCATGCGCGGCGATCCACTTTTCGATGGTCTCCACGCGCTCCTCCAGCGTTCGCGCCGCCTCTACCTGCAAATAGCGGCTCATCACGTACCCGCGCACGTTGCCGTAGACGACGCGGCTCCACTCGTCGGCCTGCTCCTCCACCGTCACCGTCGAGCCGAGGTTCATGCGGATGATGAGCGCGGATGTCTTGTCGGGCCGTTCCCGCAGATTAGCCGTCTGGCCGCAGTCGGCGACCACTGTTGCCTGCATACCCGTCACTTCCTTCGTGCTGATGCTGTCGTACAGCCCTTTGGGGATTGCGTAATGGCTCCACGTCCGGCTTCCCAGCGCGGAGCGGATCACGCCCTTGGCGCTGGAGCGCGCGTCCACCGCGTACCCGTCGCCCAGATAGATACCCGTGTGTCCCATGGGGGAGGCGCTCGCGCTCTCGTTGTACAGGATGCACACCCGCTCGCGCGGCATAGCGCTTAAAGGCCCTTTTTCGGCCCAATACGAGCCCTTCCACTGGCTCGATGCCCCGGAGCAGATTGCGATTTCGACCGAATCCAGCCCGTACCTGACCAGCGTAGCGCAGTCATACGCGCGCTTGCCCAGCCACTTGCGGCACGCGGTGGTTATGTTGGTCTGGTCGGGGTACTGCGCCTGCAAGCGGGCCAGCAGCGCCTCGGTGCATACCTCTCCGCGCGCGCCCCACACGTAGCCGCAGCCCACCTGCGCCAGCGCCCACGCGCGCAGCTCGTCCGCTTTTGCCACAGCTTACACCTCCACCAGTGCCGTCAGCTCGTCGTACTGCGCCGTGGTCAGCTTCCCGGCCGCGTAAAACACATCGAGCCTGTCCTGCATATCGGCGGGATACCCGCCGCGCGTGATCGTGCGCTTGCACACCCTGTAAATCAGATCGGACATCAGAGATCACCTCCCACGATTGCGTTGTATTCCGCGTCCAGCAGCGCCGCGTCCAGCTCGGCGATGGTCGTCTCGTCGGCGGTCAGCACAGGCGCGCCGTCGCGAGCGAACACGCCGTCCGCGTAGCTGTCGCCGATTTGCACCGGACGGCTTCCGACGGCCACGCACC
>CAYOYK010000076.1:0-10892 GCA_964408185.1 uncultured Oscillospiraceae bacterium
CCGACCAAACCGAGTGGGCCGGGGACGAAGTCCCCTCTTACAAGGGTGCTTTAGCGCCCGCCGTCGGGGCCCTCGATTGGTCTGCCGCGCCTGCGGGCGCGGGAGGAACGGGGGAAACGAAATAAATTCCGCGTGCCTTGGGCGCAATGCCGTAGACATGCAGGGGAAGCTAATGCAATGTGGCATTCCTTGAGAAAACATGCCCTAGACAAGCGTGGGAGCAAAGCCAATACCGCGTTCCCTAGGGGGAAGCAAGACGGCGAAGCCGTCGGTGAAGGGGGACGAAGTCCCCTGTCACAAGGGCGCTTTAGCGCCCGCCGTCGTCCCCCGTTACAAGGGCGCTTTAGCGCCCGCCGTTGTCCCCTCTTACAAGGGCGCTTTAGCGCCCGCCACGCCCGCCCGCCGTCGCGTTCTGGAATGGTTTGTTGACAGCCAAAGGGAGGAACCGCGTTGCGGCTCCTCCCTTTGTTTCTCACTTGTTCCTCACTTGGGTTACTGCCCTAGGCTCATCAGCGTTTCCGCGTCGCCGTACTGCGACCAGATCCACAGCACGCTGTCGTCGCGCGTTACGCGCTCCTCGGTGACGCAGTACCAGCCGGGCTCCAGCACGCCCCGCTCATGGCTCACCCAGCAGGGCTTCAGGTCGATGATGACCGGGTAGGTGGCGTAGGCGACGCACTTTTCGCCGTCGATGTTCTCGTACTCGGTATCCTGCGCCTTAGCGTTGCTGATGCACAGATATGCCACGCTCTGCCGCAGCAGCTCACGCCAGTCGTACTCCGGCAGCGCGATCGGCTCGGCGCTCACAACCTCCGGCACGCCGTTGATCTGAAAATGGCACACCGTGCCGTCGTCCCGCACCACGGCCTGAAATCCGCAGGACGCGCCCATCCAGTCGCCGTCGCCATCCTGCCAGTAGTACTGATCCATCACCGGCAGTCCCCGCAGCTCATACAGGCCGATGACCGGCGTGTAGGGCTCGTCGGTGCGGCCGCACTTGGCCTCCTCCGCCGCAAAGCGCTCCTCCCAGCGCCTGCGCGACGCGTCGCCCTCGGAGCTGGCCGTATCGCTGTACGGGTAGGCGTGCGCGCTGTCGCGGCGGCTGGCGTGCAGCAGCGGCTCGCACACGTCGCCGCCGAGGGCCTCCACCAGCTGACGCGTGACGGACTTGGCCTGCGCGTACTCATCGGCGTAGGCGGGGTCGTCGGATCGGCTCGCATCGCACAGCTGCGCCGTAAAGAAACAGCTGTCGATGTGCCGCTCGCCGGTATAATCCACGGTTGACTGATCGGCGTTGTTGTAGGCATACATAGCGTCCGGCGCGACCTTTTGCCCGATCGCCTTGAGGGCCGCCTGCACGTCCTGCTTGGTGAGGGCCTTGTACGCGACGTGCAGCCTCGCCCGCTGCTCCGCCGTAAAATCCGTGGGGAGGGGGCAATCCACGCGCAGCTCGGCGGTAGGATAGCCAAATTTGTTTGTGGCGGGCAGCTTGACCACGCCCACCAGCCGCCCGTTTTCCTCCCGCACGCCGGATACGTCCACGTCCTCCGGCTTCCAGTCGGCGCATTGGAAAAAGGCGGAGTCGATCGCCCGGTCGTCGGCGTGCGCGCAGGACAGGCAGCCAAGGCAGAGCAGCAGGGCCAAAAGCATGGACAAATAACGTTTCATTGCTTGGGTTCCCCTTTCTTCATCGGCGGCAGCTGCACGGTGAGCGTCGCCGTTTCGGTGGTATCGGTGCCCTCCAGCACGGATTCCAGCGTGACGGTCAGCTCCGCGCCCTGCGTGAGGTCGTCCGCTTGGATCTCCAGCAGCATGGCTTCGCCCTGACCATTCTGCACCCAATCCCAAGATTGGAGCGTATTCTTGCCGTTCAGCTTCACGCGGGGCAGGCGCAGCATGAGGGGCTGCCGCCCGGCAAGCCACTCCTCGTAGGGCAGAATTTCGCCGTTCCACCAGATTTGATCAAAGCTCTCGCCGTCGCAGCCGCGGTCCGTCTCTGTGTAGAAGGCGTAGTCGCCCTTGGGGCTTACCGCGAGGGTGAGGGACAGCGTATCGCCGTCCCAGTACGCGTCCCGCGCTTCGACGTTCAGCAGCGCGCTGTCGCAGCGCTGGGATGCGGGCCGCGCAACGGCCGCCTCGTCCACGGGATCGCCCGCGTCCACGCGCTCGGTCAGGAAATACAGCACGCCAAGCCGATCCAGCGCGATGGCTGTGCCGCACAGCAGCACCAAGCAGGCGGCCAGCGCCGCCACCCACCGATAGGGGCGGCGCGCGGGCGCGCTTTGGCTGCGCAGCTCGCTCAGCTTCCGTTCCACGCGGTCGTGGAACGCGGTCGGGGTCGGCTCATAGGGATCGTTTTGAAGATTCATCATCCGTCATCCTCCTGTTCCAGCTGCAGCCGCAGCGCCTTGCGCGCCTGATGCAGCCGCGATTTGACCGTGCCGATAGGCAGGCGCAGGATCCGCGCCACATCCGCAAGCGGAAAGCCCTCCAGATAGTGCAGCGTCAGCGGGAGCCTCAGCCGTTCGGGCAGGGCGGAGAGGCTTTCGCGCAGGTCGGGGTTCGGCTCCGGCGCGTCGCCGGGCGGCGGCTCGGCCTCCGCCATCAGCGTAACGCGCTTCCGCCGCCGATAGACGTTGTGGCACTCGTTGATGACAATGCGCACCAGCCATGCGCGGAAGCGCTCCGGCTGCACGGCGGCCCGCTTTGCCCACGCCTTGGTCAGCGCCTCCTGCACCGCGTCGGCGCAATCCTCCCACGCGGGCAGATAGCCGCGCGACACGCGGTACAGCGTGCGCTCCATCGCCCGCGTCTCGTTGATAAACGTCCGCTCATCCACCATCGGTTCGGCCTCACAATCCTTTGCATTTGATAAGGGCGTTGCAACAATCCTTACCCCATGATAACGCGCGGAACGCCAAAAAGGTTCGGATAAGGGAAAAAAGGGGGAAAAAAAGAGGCGCGGCTGATCTGCCGTGCCATTGTGTGCCACCCCCCGTGAGGGGCTTGGATACGCCCTGCGGTCTATCGCTTCAGCCACAAAGCGGGACGAACGCCGCCCGTGCATTTTCCATCGGCAATGTTGCCCTTTAGGACATTGTTGCCCTGAATGCAGATGTTTCCATCTCCGTGAACGTAAACCGCCTTTACGCCCACGCGGCCCGGCGTGCGAAGCCACCACCACCACACCTGCCGATTGTCGTTCTCCAGCGTGGCAACCCGGTTGCGGTTGTTCTCGTCCTTTCTTTCAAACCAATATCTCTGGTTTCTTCGCGGGTTGTACAGCTTTGAGCTGCTGTCGCCAAAATATCGGCACACCGCTTCCTCCATGCTCAGCAGAAAGATGCGATCCTCCGTATCGGCCCCGCCCTTTGTATGATACCACTCGTTGTCGGGGTTATGGTTGACCGCCGCGCAGATTCGGGATTGCTCGGCCGCGCCGAACGAACGATAAAACTCGCCGTTCAAGTATTCTCTTAAGGCGCAGTCGGCCCATGCAACCTCGGTATAGGCGTCGTGGTACGGACGCTGCAGGATGATGTGCTCGGTAATGACCAGAGCCATATCCTCCCGCACGCTCAGCACCTTCCAGCCGTACTCCCCAAATGAGATGATATCGCCCGCTTGCATTTCTGTTCCCCACATTTCGTTTGCAGCATCGTTGCCTGCGCGGAACTTAGAACGCTCTGAAGAACTCCAGAATCTTTCTATCCGAGCAGCCCTTCTTGCGATAAATTTGCAGCATCGGGTCTCTGGAATCCTCCCGCTCCAGCTCCGCCGTACACTCCTCCTCCGTCATCTGCTCCACGGGAGGATAAAGCACCGCTTGCTGCTTGTCCTGCGGTTCCTGTTGCCTCTGCATCGTCCACTCCCCCCTCCCTTCATCCCACGGCATCCTGCGCTGCGCGTCAGGGGCGTCCGGCTCCAACCGCCGCGCGCCCCAGCAGGTAGGAGCCCACAAGGCCGCTGACCGGGAAGAGCGCCGGAGCCGCGATGTAACGGTCGATGTCCGAGAGGATCTCCGGGCGCTGGACGTAGCCGCCGAGCAGGCGCACGGTCTCGCGGCGAATCAGCGGATAGAGCGCCGCGCGCTGCATTACGCCGCCGCCCAGCAGAATCCGCTGGGGGGAGACGGTCACAATCAGGTTGACGCACATCTGCGCGAGGTAGTAGGCCTCCACGGCCCACGAGGGATCCTCGTCCGGGAGCGCGCGCGCGTCGCCGCCGCAGCGCGCCGCCACCGCCGGGCCGGACGCGAGGCCCTCCAAGCACCCGTCGTGATAGGGGCAGACCCCGCGCGGGTTGGGATCATCCGGGTGCGGGCGCAGCAGCATGTGGCCGATCTCCGGGTGCATCATGCCGTGCACCAGCTTCCCGCCAACATATACGCCGCCGCCTACCCCCGTGCCGACCGTGATATACACGCAGCTGTCCAGCCCCTTCGCCGCGCCGAGGGTCGCCTCGGCCAAGGCGGCGGCGTTCACATCGGTATCGAGGGCGCAGGGCACGCCGAGGGCCTGCTCAAAGCGGCGGAGCAGGGGATAGTTGCGCCAAGGCAGCTTGGGCGTGGCGGTGATATCGCCGTAGTGGGGCGAAGCCGGATCCAGCTCCAGCGGGCCGAAGCTGCCAATGCCCAGCGCGTCGATGGGATGCTCCCGAAAATAACGCTCCATTTGGGGCATGGTCACATCCGGGGTCTCGGTGGGCAAAGTGAGCCGATCCAGCTCGCGCCCCGTTTCATCATAAACAGCGAGCACCATTTTGGTGCCGCCCGCCTCCAAAGCGCCGATTGTCATTCGTCGTACCTCCCATGCGTTGTTGGGGGATAGATTCGCGCCTGTGCGGCAAAATCCTGCTCCCGCGGCGAGAAGTGTGGTATACTGATGCAAAGGGGGTGGCCGCCGTGAGCTTTTGCGCGACCGTCAAGGAGGAGCTGTGCCGCGTGCAGCCGGAGCGGCCCTGCTGCCGCGCGGCGGAGCTGGCGGCGGCGTACCTCACGCTGGGGCGGCTTTCGCTGCTGGGCCAAGGCCGGGTGAGCGTCCGGTTTGAGACGGAGAGCCCCGCCGTGGCGCGGCGCATCTTTACGCTGCTGCAAAAGGAGCTGGGCGTCGCGGCGCAGCTGCATTATGTAACGCACGCGCGGTTTGGCGGCAAGCGGAGCTGCGTGCTCACGTTGGGCCCGGTGGATTGCCCCAAGCTGCTATGCCGCTTGGGCATGATGGAGGCGCTCCCGGAGGGCGGATACCGCTTTGCGGGCATGCAGCCGAAGCTCTCGCTGACGCGCGCGTGCTGCCAGCACGCGTTCATCCGCGGCGCGTTTTTGGGCTGCGGCGCGGCCACCGACCCGGAAAAGGCGTACAGCTTGGAGCTTGTCACACTCAACGAGCCGCTGCGGCAGGAGCTGCGCCGCTGTCTGGGCCGCTTAGAGCTGCCCATGCGTGAGATCGAGCGCCGGGACGCGGTGGTGCTCTACCTCAAGCAGAGCGACGCGGTTTTGCGGTTCCTCACGCTCGCGGGCGCGCATCAGGCCGTGCTGGGCGTGGAGAACCTGCGCGTGCGGCGGCAGATGGTGCAGTCCGTCAACCGCGCCGTCAATTGCGATACGCACAACCTCCAGCGCATGATGGCCGCCAACGAGCGCCAAATCGAGCAGATCGCCCGGCTCATCAGCAGCGAGCGCTTCGGGGCGCTATCGCCCGCCCTGCAGGAGATCGCCCGCGCCCGGCTTCGCGCGCCCGATATGAGCCTGCAGCAGCTCGGCGAGAGCCTCGATCCGCCGCTGGGCAAGAGCGGCGTGAACCATCGGCTGCGGCGGCTGCTGCAAATCGCGGCGGAGGACGGACAGTCGGACGAGCTAGCGAAGGCCGCGCCGGACACATCGGATAAGTGAAAAAACAAACAAGCCGGACGCATCGCCCGCGCGAGCATCCGGCTTGTTTGGCGTGGCCCCGTAAGGGGCACGGGGAGCCGTGCTCCCGTTGAATATTACACTCCGCGCACATGCGCGGAATACGCTCGGCGTGACACGGCTGCGTTTCCTCGGCATATGCCCAACGCGACGCGACTGCGTTTCCTCGGCATATGCCCAACGCGACGCGACTGCGCGTCCTCGGTATGCGCTCGGCGCGACGCGACTGCGCGTCCATCGCCGCCCGACAGGCCGCAGGCGAGAAACGCAGGCTCGCCCAAGGGGCGCACCCGTTTTGGCCGACCCGTTACGCCGTGATCAGCCGATAGCCGCACTTGTACACGGTCTCGATGCGCTCCACGCCCAGCTTGCGGCGCAGGCGCTGCACATGCACGTCCACGGTGCGGGTCTCGCCCATGCTCTGGTAGCCCCACGCCTTGCGCAGCAGCTCCTCGCGGCTGATGGGCGTATCGGGGTTTTCCAGCAGGGCCAGCAGAAGCGCAAACTCCTGCGCGGTCAGCTCTACGCGCTCGCCGTCCAGCAGCGCCGCACGCTCGCCCTCCAGCACCGTCAGCTCCGGGAAGGGCGCCTGCTCGGCCGTTAGCATACGCATCCGCGCAAGCATCGCCTTTTGTGAGAACGGCAGCACCAGCACGTCGCTCTGCCCCGGATACAGCGCTTGAAGGTGGGATACCATTTTGCGGTCCGCCGTTAAAAACAGCACCGGGCAGCCGCTTTGATGCAGCTCCTGCAAAAAGGGGCGGCAGATCGTCCATTGCAGCCTTGCGTCCACAACGGCCATGCTTGGCTCGCAGCCCTGCGGGACGACGGGTTCCAGCACATCCGCGCAGATTGCCTCCGCGCCCTCGTGCTGACAGGCACGGGTTATCTTTTGCGCAAGCTGGGGGTCGGACTCCAAAATCAACACTCTTGCCATGCCAATCACCTCTCCTTATTATGACGAAGCAAGGTGATGGTTTGTTGCACAAATTGTGAACGATATGTTAATATTCGGAGAAAAAGGGAGCGACGGGCGCTACGGCGGGCGCTAAAGCGCCCTTGTGACAGGGGACTTCGTCTTCCTTCACCGACGGCTACGCCGTCTTGCTTCCCCCTAGGAAACGCGGTATTGGCTTTGCTCCCACACTTGTTTAGGGCTTAATTTCCTTGGGTAACGCGGTATTGGCTTTCTTCCCCGCGTGTTTAGGGCGTTGCGCCCAAGGCGCGCGGTGTTTCATTCGTTCCCCCGTTTTCCCCCCCGCGCCCGCAGGCGCGGCAAACCAATCGAGGGCCCCGCAGGGCCACCATGCCTGCATGCCGTCCCTTGCACGGGAACAAGACCGCTGACGTGGGGCAGCAGTTCGGCCAAGATGGGCACCGCAGGCGTGCAAACTATATCACGCAAGTTTTCTGGGCGATCGCTTGTAGCGCAAGATGGGCGTGCTGGTCCATCGATCGGCCTCAATCACGCTGTTTCTTTTGGTTACTTTTCTTTTCAGCTGAAAAGAAAAGTGACGAACCCCGGCCCGCAGGTCGGGGCACCGTTCCCGCCCGCGCAGCGCGGGCGCCCCCCCGCGCCCGCAGGCGCGGCCCCTTGCTGTGGCGCGCCGCGCCGACCGAAGCGCACGCGGCCCCGCAGGGCCGCCCCGCGCGCCGCGCAGGCGCGGCAAAGCCCCTGCAAGGGGCGTCACTCACCCCCCGTAGGGAAAGCTGTGTTCCGCTTTGCTCTCAAATTCGGCAAGGGTCTTGATTCTGCCGCCGCCGTCCCACGTGATGAGCGTCGCGCCGTCAAAGCCGCTCTCCTCGCCGTCGTACCGACAGCGGAAGTACCACTCCACCGCCGTCTGGTCGCCGGCGCTGAACACGCGCTTGACCGTCCACTCCAGCACGCGCCCGTGCGGGGCCCAATCCGCAATCCAGCGGCGCAGCTGTTCCACGCCGTGATACCGCGGCCCGTAGCACTCCGTGTAGATCGCGTCCGGCGCGAACCAATCCTCCAGCCGAAAGCCGTCGCCGCGCACCCACGCGGCAAAGTACGCGCGTATCTTCTCCTCCCGCCAGTCCATCGGCAAGCCCCCTTTTTTGCTGATTATATCACAGGCTGCGCGGGCGCGCCGGAATATTTGATCGGAGGGTGGATTTATTTGTCAATCTATGATACAATCATGCCGAAACGAACGCGCACAATCGAATTGTCGCAAGACAACTTTTTGCTGCGCGCGGGAGGCCGCTATGGACGACGTGCGATTGCTGGGCCAACTGATTACCTGCGGCGTGCGCGGGCCGACCGTGGATGACGGCCTGCGCGCGCTGGTACGCGAGTGCAAAATCGGCAACTTTATCCTGTTTGCCCGCAACGTGAGGAACGCGGACCAGCTTCGTGCCCTCACGGACGAGCTGCGCGCGCTGGCGCTGGCCGAGACGGGCGCGCCGCCGCTGATCTCGGTGGATCAGGAGGGCGGCATGGTCAGCCGTCTGCCGCCGCCTGCGACGCAGCTTCCGGGCGCAATGGCGCTTGGCGCGGTGAACGCGCCCGCGATCACGCGGGACAGCGCCCGCGCTATGGGCGAGGAGCTGCGCGCCGTCGGCTTTACGTTTGATAACGCGCCCGATGCGGACGTGAACACCAACCCCCGCAACCCCGTCATCGGCGCGCGCAGCTTCGGCGATGATCCCCGGCGCGTCGGCGAGCAGGTCGCGGCGTTTACGCGGGGCCTGCGCGAAAGCGGCGTCGCGGCGTGCCTCAAGCACTTTCCGGGGCACGGCGATACCGCTGTGGACAGCCACGTCGGCCTGCCGCGCGTGGACAAGACCGTCGCCGAGCTGGAGGCCGCCGAGCTTGTACCCTTCCGCGCGGGCATCGAGGCCGGGGCGGACGCGGTGATGACCTCGCACATTCTCTTCCCGCGTATCGAGCCGGAGCCCGTGCCCGCGACCATGAGCCGCGCGATCCTGACCGGGCTGCTGCGCGAGCGGCTGGGCTTCACGGGCGTGGTCGCCACCGACTGCCTGGAGATGGACGCGATCAAGGCGCGCTACGGCGTGGCCGAGGGCGCGCTGGGCGCGCTGCGCGCCGGGGCCGATCTTGTGACCATCAGCCATACCTACGAGCTGGCCCGTGAGGCCAGCCTGCGCCTTCAGCGAGCGCTGGCCGAGGGCGACCTGAGCCGCGACGCGCTGCTTGCGTCCGCCGGGCGCATCGCGGCGCTGAAGGAGCGGCTTGCCGATGCGCCCGTGCCCGCGCTGGATTGCCTCGGCTGCGAGGCGCACCGTCGGCTGGCGGACGGGCTCGCCGACGCAACACTGTGCGAGCTTGCCCGCGACGCTCGCCCGCTGCCGCCTGTGACCGCCGACGCGTTTTTCATCAGCCCACCCTGCCGCGTGCTCACAGGCGTGGGCGAGGGTGAGAGCGAGCCGCTCAGCTTCGCGCGCTACATGGGCGCGGCGTTTGGCGCGGCCTGCGAGACTTGCTCGCCCGATCCGGACGACGCGGAAATCGCGCGCCTTTTGGCCGCCGCGGAAGGGCGCGGCACCGTGGCCGTGGGCCTGTACAACGCGCAGTTCCAGCCGGGGCAGCTACGGCTTACGGAGGCTCTGTGCCGCGCGGGGCACGCGGTCATCGCGGTCGCGCTGCGCACACCCTACGAGCTGACCTCCGTACCCGCGCAGGCGCACTGCGTGGCGGCGTTTGAGTACACCACCCGCGCGCTGGACGCGTTGCAGCGGTACCTTCGCCAATCCATTTCCGCGCGCGGCACGTGGCCCGTGAGGCTCTGACCGCCACGCGGGGGCGTACCCCGACCGCGCCCTGATTGCCCAAGCCGTGACGGCAAGTCAAGACCCGCCGACCCATAAAAAGGAGCATGCCTATGGAGTTTGAACATTCTGTTGCCATTCTGGAGCAAGCCGTCCGCGACGGCGCGTGTCCCGGCTACGCTGTTTGTATCGGCCGAGGAGACGAAACGCTGCTCACGCGCGTGGGCGGCACGCTCAGCGGCCCGACCAGCGCGCCCGTAACGGCCGAGACCCGGTACGATATGGCCTCGCTTTCCAAGGTGCTGGGCGTTGCGACGCTCGCGCTGCTGGCGCTGGAGCAGGGGCGGTTTTCGTTGCAGGATCCCATCGGCGCGTACTTCCACGATGTGCCGGAGGATAAGCGCGATATCACCGCGTTCCAGCTCATCACCCATCAGAGCGGCATGGAACCCAGCTTCCGCTTGGACCAGATGAACATCGCCCCGGAGGATACCCTGCGCGCGATCCTCGCGTACCCGCTGCTGTGCGCGCCGGGCACGGAGGTGCATTACTCGTGCATGGGATTCATCACGCTGGCCAAAATGCTGGAGCGCGCCTACGGCCTGCCCCTCAACGAAGCCGCGCGGCGCTTCGTGTTTGAACCCCTCGGCATGGCGAGCACCGGCTACTGCCCCACGGGCGATAACATCGCGCCCACGGAGCGGGACGTCTCCACGGGCCGGCTGTGGCAGGGCGTGGTGCACGATGAGAACGCCCGCTTTCAGGGCGGCGTGAGCGGCAACGCGGGGGTGTTCTCGACCATCGGCGATATGAGCCGATTCGCCCGGATGCTCGCCTGCGGCGGCACGCTGGAGGGGCGCCGCTTCCTCAACGCGGAGACGCTGCGCCTTGCCGCAAGCAATCAAACCGCCGCGCTGAACGAGGCGCGCGGCCTCGGCTTGGAGCTCAACGCCAACGGCGGGACGTTCATGGGCGACCTGTGGCCCGCATCCGGGTTTGGGCACACAGGCTTTACGGGCACGTCGCTGGCGGTGGAGCCGCAAAGCGGGCTGTTTTGCGTGCTGCTGACCAACCGTGTCTGTCCCACGCGGGAGAACCTCAAGCTCATGCGCGTGCGCAGGCTGCTGCACAACTCCGTGTACGCGGACAGCGGGCGCTAAAGCGCCCTTGTGCCAGGGGACGACGGCGGGCGCTAAAGCGCCCTTGTGACAGGGGACTTCGTCCCCCT
>CAYOYK010000077.1:0-10738 GCA_964408185.1 uncultured Oscillospiraceae bacterium
ACCTCGTATCGAGATTGGCGTCCTTTTATGGTGGAGCATAGGAGACTCGAACTCCAATCCCAGCCACCAATCCACCCAATTCTCACACCGTTTTCACTTCCTCGTGTCATATTTCGTGTCATATTTCTCAAAATATGATGTGATCTTCGCGTCCACCTCTTTCCGCTTGTCGCGGAAAGTGTGCTGGTACACCGCTTTCAGCATGCCCGGCGTGGCGTGCCCCATAATCTCCATCGCGTACTTGTCGGGCACGCCCAGCGCCAGCATGATGCTGGCCGTATAGTGCCGCAAATCGTGAAATCGGCACTTTAGCCCGACCGCGTCGCGCAGCGCGACAAACCGCTTTGTGATGCCGTCCGGCCTGATCCCCACGATGTAAGGCTTTGTGTGATCCGCCAGGTCGAGGATCGTCTGCATCACGTGAGGCGGCAGGGATACCACGCGGGTTCCCGCGAAGGACTTCGGCGGCTTTACGACCCAGCTCCCGCTGTCGGCCCTCACCACCGCCTTGCTGATCGATACCGTCGATGCGTCCGCGTCCAGGTCGCCCAGCGTGAGCGCCCCGATCTCGGATCGCCGCAGCCCGCCGAAGGCGGCAAGCAGCACCGCCATCAGCAAATGCCCGTCCGCATGCTTGACCAGCGCCTCAACGCCCGTATCGTCCGGGACGTAGATTTCGTGTCGCACAGGCTTTGGCAAGTTGACGCCTCGCAGGCTGAGGTCTGGCAGGTACTCCGCCAGCGCGGCGGTCACGATCCCGTAAGCGCACCGCATCGTCTTGGGGGAGACGCGCGCCGCGTCCGCGTTGATCGCGCGCTGCACCTGCTGCACGGTCAGGCTGCCGATGGGGATGTCCATCAGGCCCTGCAAGTTGTTGCGCCGCTTGGCGCGGTAGCTGACAATGGTGGACGGCGAGAGGATGGAGGCCCGAGCGTCGATATATCGGTCAATCGCCTGCCCAACCGTGATCGCGGCGGGCTTCCGGGCCTCCCGGCGCGTCAGCGCATACTGCGCGGCCAGATACTCCGCCTCTTTCCGCGTCTCCGCCGTAAAGGACTTGTAGTGCTGCTTCCCGTCGCCCGCGTCCGCTTGGGCGCGCACGCGCCAGCTGCCGGACGGGAGCTTTACCGCCTTGGTGGCCAAGACACGCGCCTCCTTTCCTCGCTGCCGGTCTCAGGCAGCGCCCATTGCTCGCTTTCGGGCGCTTCTCCGTAAAGGATCACATAGATTTCTTTTAGCTGTTGCTCGCTCGGCACGATCCGCGCGCCCTCCAGATCGTCCAGCAGCCGATTCAGAGCATGACTCCTTTTTTTTCGACGTTCCGTCCCTGTCAGCCGTTCTCCCATCAGTAGGATGTAGCAACTGGATACCCATGCCGCGCCAACATCCAGCGCCGTAATCCAAATCGAGTTCGTTTTGAATACGTAGCTCAACGAGGCTAATAGCACATATAGCGCCATTAACCCGGTCACCCTGCACGTAAAGTCAGTTGGCATCTTTTTCGGCTTTTCTTCTTGCAGCATTCGCCACCCCTGCCTTTCTCAACACATCCGACGCCGCAATTTGATCGCTTCATATCAGCCCCAGCATCCGATAGTATGCAATCGCCTTGGCTGCGTACTCGCATGTCACGTCAAACAGCTCCGCAATTTCCCACGTCTCCAGCGCCCCGCGCTTGCACGCCTCGCGCACCTTCCCAACGGGAAGCAGGCGGGAATAGGCCCATTTATCGGCTTTCCTCTCAGCTTTTTCCAGCACGTCGTATTTCGAATGGCGGTTGTAAAAACCGCCGTACTCGCAATGCCCCAAACCGTGCGCAAGGCACTGCTTCTCCATCCTCCCGCGCAGGCGGGTGTCCAGCGCAATGTAGCACCGTATCCCGCTTTCCATCTCCATGGACGGCGCGCTTTCAAGGCGCATGTGTACAACCGCGTGCCCCCGCGCATCCGCCAGCGCATACAATTCACTTGTGTTCACGCGCCTCGCGCTCCTTCACATACTGCGCAAACCTCTTTACTTCCTCAAATTGCGCGTCCGTTATCCCCTTTGAGCCGCCAAAGAGGGCAAACTTCAATCCCTCGTCCGCAACG
The DNA here is from genome assembly GCA_964408185.1 of uncultured Oscillospiraceae bacterium. Taxonomy (GTDB): domain Bacteria; phylum Bacillota; class Clostridia; order Christensenellales; family Aristaeellaceae; genus CAYOYK01. The sequence goes on from CAYOYK010000077.1 coordinate 2,091, forward strand.
CGGCTGTCCTCCGCGCCGTTCCGCTCTTCGTTCCCACGGTATATCGTCGTTCCATCCTCCATGCCAACCGCAACCCCGTATTGTTTGTACAGCGCGTCATACAAGCACTTGTCCATTGTTTTGGTTGCCATCGGCTGCCCAAGCATCATGGCCACGTAGTCGGGAAAACTCGGATGCCCCGCAACACCGTGCGTTTGCACGCTCCGGCAAAACAGCGCTTTGTATACGTTGATCTGGGCCTCCCGCTTCTCCTCCTCGCTGGCCCCGGCCTTGCTCAAAATATTTCTGCTCTCGGACTTCACGGCCTCTCGCTCGTAGGAGCACCAATAAAACCCGAACGCCGCTTTTGCCTCCAGCGCGCTTTCGTGGTTTTTTTTGTGCTCGTCGGAGCCGTCGTCGTCGGCCGCAAGATACCCGTATCCGCAAATCGGGCAATAGGTGTCCTCACCCGTCAGCAGATAGCGTGTGCTCACCCCAAGGACGTCCGCAACGCTGAGCAGCCGGATTGCCTTTGGCTCCGTTCGCGCCCAGTTGTACAGGCTTCGCTCGCCCATACTCGTCTTTTTTTCCAGCTCGGCAACCGTATACCCCTTTTCCTTGCATAGCTGGAGAATCCTTTCGACAAGCCCCATACGCTCACCTCGTAGAAATATGATTTTTCCTGTTGACAAATCGCAGTTCTACGATTATAATGCCATTGTACCGGGTGCCATCCGTACAAAAGGGTCAATTCTTCGTAGTCATACGAGCGATTCGTCTTCTGTATTGTAGCAGATTTACGAATCGTCGTCAATCCACAAGATAAGGGGGTGCGCCATTGCTACTATACAACATCAAGATTGTCTGCAAACAACGCGGTATCAGCCTTCGCAGGCTAGAACGCGACGTCGGGCTGGGAAAGCGCTCGCTTTACAACTGGGGGAAACACTCTCCCTCCGTGCAGACCATCCAGCGGGTCGCGGTTTATCTGCATTGCCCCGTAGAAGCCTTGCTCGGTTCCTATGACGAGCGCGTCTCCACCAAGTAAACGCCGCCCATTTCGCCCGAAAGGAGCCCATCCCATGCCAAAAGTCTACCTGACCCAAGCCCAGCGCGATCTGGCCACCGCCCGCGACGCGGACGACGCGCTGCGTATCCTCGTGTCCGTGTGGCGCATGCGCACGCGGCAAAACCAAAAGGCCCTCGCCCGGCAGCTTGGCATGACGGATGCGACGCTCTGCCGCCGCATGCAAAGCCCGGAAACATTCACCCTTCGGGAGCTTCGCCGCCTCGCGTCCACGCTGGAGCTGAGCCGGGACGAAGCCACCCGCTGCGTGCTGTAAGGAGGCCGACCGAAAATGCTGACCGTCAACCCTCCCCATTTTACCACCACCCGCACATGGAGCGAGGACAGCCGCTACGAGGCGCGCGGGGAGCATGCGCTGTTCCGGGACGGGGTGTACCGCCGGGTATGGCGCGCGTACTACCAAGGCGCGCAGATCGGGGAGCTGCAAGGCACGCTGAGCCTGCTGGCGCTGGAGGCGGACATCGCGCAGTACGCGCGGGAGCGCGCCGCGCTGGATATCGAAAGGAGAACACAATGGATAGCACAATGAAGAAGTACGAGCTGACAGAGAAAACAAAGGAGCTGAATGGCCGCACGCTGCACCGCATCCGCGCGCTGGTCGCGGTTGGCGACGACGTGGAGGCGGGCGATCTGGGCGGTTGGGTCGAGAGCGAGACCAGCCTGAGCCAAGAGGGCAACGCGTGGGTCTTCGGCAACGCGTTGGTCTACGGCAACGCGCGGCTGACGGCCACTGCGCACTATCTTACGATCGGCCCCATCGGGAGCCGAGACAGCACCACCACATTCTTTCGCGGCAAGGATCGGCGCATCTATGTTGCGTGCGGTTTCTTTCGCGGCGATCTGGACGCGTTCCGCGCCGCCGTAAGCAAGACCCACGGGGACAACCGTCACGCCAAGGCGTATCTTGCGGCGATCGAGCTGGCCAAGCTGCAAATCATCGAGGAAGCGAAGGAGGAATGACGCATGCTGTACATGATCCGCCGCTATCGCGCCGATAAGTCCCGCTGCAAGCGCCGCGCCGCGCCGGTACTGGGCGCAGACCGCACCGCGCTGGCCTGCCTGCTGGCCGCCGCTGGGCTGGCCCTGCTGCTGCTGTGCGTGCTCGCCGCGTCCGCGCGGGCGGATGCCACCTGCTACGCCACGCACACCACCGGGCGGCTCAACATCAGGGACAAGCCCGGCGGGGAGGTCGTCGGATACCTGTGGCCGGGCGACGCGGTGACCGTGCTGGATACCGCCGACGGCTGGGCGCATGTAGAGGCCGATATCGAGGCCGGGGAGGGCTACGTGAGCATGGACTACCTGAGCGACCAGCCCGCGGACAGCGGGACGTACACCGTGACCAGCGACGGCCGGGTGCGGGTGCGCAACAGCCCGGACGGCTCGCCCACGGGGCATTACCTCCACGATGGGGATACCGTGACCGTGACAGGCTGGCTGCAAGGCTGGGCAAGGATAGAGACAGGCTGGGTGGACGGGCAGTATCTCGTCCGGGACCCGTGATCCGCCTCGTCGTGCGCGGCACGCAGGCCGAGACCGATCTGTACGGCAAAGCGGGCGGCGTCCTCGTCGAGCTGGCGCTGGGCACGCACGCCGCGCTCAAGGAGCTGTCGCGCGTCACAGGCAACGACGTGCCCACGCTCGCGGACGCGCTCTGCGCGGCCGTCCGGCAGGCTGCAAAACGTGACCAGCCTGTGGACGCATCCGCAAAGCCCCAAAAAAGGAGAGAAAAAGGGAATGTTACATCTAAAGGCCACAAACGGAATGCGTGAAGTAACCATCGAAGGCGCCGCCGTCCATGAGTAAGACGCAAGCCACCATCTGCCCGGAGTGCGGCGCGCACCTCGACCCCGGCGAGACCTGCGATTGCGCAAAAAAGGAGCCGGACGGCGGCAACCGCGCGGCCCCAAGGGTAAAAACACAAGCCAAGTATACCACGCCCGCCCGCATGGCGCAAGCGTGGAGAGAATGGGAGGCCAAATAATGACGATGCAATCCGTATCCCGCTCGCGGGAGGCCAACGAGGGCGCGACCTACGAGCACTACCTAGGGCTGGACGCGCCCGTGGCCTGCACCTGCGATGAGTGCGGCGAGCCGATCCGGGACGGCGAGCGGTACCTGTGCGCGGCGGGGGTGACCCTGTGCGAGCTGTGCGCGGACGCGTGCTGGCAGACCGCCGAGGCGGAGCCGATGGGAGACTGGGAGGATGATCATGACTGAGCAAGCCTACCGCGCGCATCCCGCCGTAAGCCGCAGCGACCTGTGGCTGCTCGCCCGTTCGCCCGCGCACTACCAGTGGGCCAAACAGCATCCGTCTCCGCCCACGCCCGCGCTGCTGCTGGGGCAGGCCGTGCACATGGCCATCCTCCAGCCGGAGCTGTACGCCCAAAGCTACGCCGTCGGCCCAAGCGCCGACCGCCGCACCAAGGAGGGCCGCGCGCTGGCGGAAAGCCTGTCGGAGGATGGGCGGCAGCGCCTCGCCCCCGGCGACGCGGCGCTTGTGGAGGGCGTCCGGGACGCGGTGCTGGCGGATGCCGCCTGCGCGCGCCTGCTGGACGGCCCGCATGAGACCCCGCACTTCTGGACGGACGCGGCAACGGGGGAGGCGTGCAAGTGCCGTACCGATGCGGAGGCGGATCTGGCGGGCCGTCTGGTGGTCGCGGACGTCAAAACCTGCCGAAGCGCCGCCACGGAGGACTTTCAGCGCGAGGCCGTCCGGCTGGGCTACGATCTGCAAGCCGCCATGTACACCGCAGGCGTGCGCGCCGCCACGGGCCGGGATTGCGCGTTCGTTTTTATCGCCGTCGAAAAGGAGCCGCCCTACGCCCTCAACGTGCTGCAAGCCGATCCGCTGCTGCTCACGCGCGGGCGCGACCTCCTGCGCGAGCTGCTGGGCCGCTATCACGAGTGCAGGCAGTCCGGCCGCTGGTACGGCTACAACGGGTTCAGCGGGCTGGTGGGCACGCTGGGCCTCCCCGCTTGGCTTGCCAAGGACTATGAGTAAAGGAGCATCCAAAAAAATGGAAAACGAGATCACGACGTTGCAGCCTGCGGCGCTTCCAGTCGCGCGCGAGCTGCCCATGGACAGCATCAATCAGGGCACCATCGCCATCGAGGCCAGCCGCGCCATCGCCGAGGCGCAGGGCAAGCTGGTTATTGCCAAGCGCTTCCCCCGCGACGAGGTGGCCGCCTACGGGCGCGCCATGGCCGCATGCCAGCGCAAGGGCTTGGCCGATAAAGCCTTTTACAGCTATCCGCGCGGCAAGGAGACCGTGTCCGGCCCCACCATCCGCTTTGCCGAGGAGCTGGCGCGCTGCTACGGCAACCTCGATTACGGCATCAAGGAGCTCAGCCAGGATGATGGCAAAAGCGAGATGCAGGCGTATGCGTGGGACTTGGAAACAAACGTCATGAGCGTGCAAAATTTCACAAACCCTCACATGCGCGAGGTCACCGAGCGCGACCCCGTGTCCGGCCGACGCACCACCGTCAACCAGCGCCTCACCGGCCTGCGCGATATCTACGAGATCAACGCCAACATGGGCGCGCGTCGGCTTCGCGCCCGCATCCTCGCCATCCTCCCCGCCGATTACGTGGAGGCCGCCGTGGCCGAGTGCAAGCGCACGCTGGCGGGCAAAAACGACGCCCCGCTTGTGGATCGCGTCAAAAAGATGGTCGCGGAGTTCGCCAAGCTGGGCGTCACGCAGGCCATGCTGGAAAAGCGGCTGGAGCATAAGGCCGAGGCCATGACGGGCGAGGAGCTGGCCGATTACGTGGGCGTATACAACGCGCTCCGGGGCGGGGAGAGCAAGGTCGCCGATTGGTTCGCGCCCGAAAAAGCCGAGGCCGATCTCAATCAGGCGCTCGCGGCGGAAACGGAGGGCAAGGCGCATGAATAAGCTCGTCATCATCGGCAACCTCACCCGCGACCCGGAGAGCCGCACCACCCAGAGCGGCGTGACCGTCTGCTCCTTCACCGTGGCGGTCAACAAGCGCGTCGCGCCCGGCGATCACCCGGAGGCGGATTTCTTCCGCGTTTCGGCGTGGCGGCAGCTGGGCGAAAACTGCCAGCAGTACCTCGCCAAGGGCCGCAAGGTGTGCGTCGTCGGCCCGGTCTCCGTATCCAGCTACGAGGGCAAGGAGGGCGGCACGCGGTTCAGTCTGGAGGTCAACGCGCAGGACGTGGAGTTCCTCACCCCGCGCGGGGAGCAAACCCCCGCCAGCGCGGAGAGCGCCGCCAAGCAGGGCTACGCGGAGGCCGCCGGGGACGATCTGCCCTTTTAATCACACAAAGGAGGCGATCCCATGCTCCTGATCGATACGCGGGAAAAGCCGGGGGCCATCAAAAGCATCGTCGCGCGGCTGGATCAGCAGGGCGTGCCCTACGCGCGGCAAAAGCTGGATGTGGGCGATTACCTGCTCACCGAGAACCCCGCGCTGGTCATCGACCGCAAGCAGAACCTGGGCGAGTTGCTCACCAACCTCTGCTCGCCGGATAAGGCGCGCTTCTGGCGCGAGGTGCGCCGCGCGCGGGATACGCACGTCAAGCTGATCGTGCTGGTGGAGCACGGCCCGCAGGTCAAGCGCATCGAGGACGTGGCCCTGTGGCAGAGCAAGTACAGCCGCGTCTCCGGCCGCGAGCTGATGGAGCGCATCTACGCCTGCCACACCAGCTACGGCGTGGAGTTCCTGTTCTGCCGCAAGCAGGATACCGGGCGGCGCATCGTGCAGCTGCTCACGGACGCCTTGCCGGGCGGGCAGGCGGCGCGGCCGTGAGCGCCGGAGTCTCCGCGTGGGCGGCGGCCGTCAAGTCGGCCGTCACCCCGCGCGCGCTGGCGGAGCGCTCAGGGCTGGCGCTCGATCGTCAGGGCTACGCCCGCTGCCCCTTCCACGCGGAAAAAACCGCCAGCTTCCGCGTGTACGATAACGGCTTCTATTGCTTCGGCTGCCACGCCCACGGCAGCGTGATCGATCTCGCCATGCGCCTCTTCGGCCTCTCGTTCCCACAGGCCGTCGCTCAGCTCAATCGGGATTTCGCGCTGGGGCTGCCCGTGGGCGAGCGGCTCCCTTGGGCGGTTCGTCAGCAGGCCCGCCGCGCCGCGCTGGAGCGCAAGCAGGCGCAGCGCGAGCGGGAGGACGCCCGCCTCGCGGCGGAGCGCGTCTACTGGCGGGAGTACGACCGCGCGCTGTTCCTCACCCGCCTGCGCGACGCGTACCGCCCCACCGACCCGCTCGCGCCCATCCCGGACGGGTACGCCTACGCCGTTCGCGAGCTCCCGCAGCAGCTCGATCGGCTCAGCCACGCGGAGGAAGGAAGGTACATCGCATGGAAACAGCAGCCCTAGCGCTCCCGCCCGTCCCGGATTGGACGCGGGAGGACTACGCCTCCTTCGCGCCGTTTGAGTGGCTCTACCAGTACCGGGAGGATCGTTTCGTCCTTGCGCAACTCACCACGCAGATCCGCGCAAAAGCGGGGGCCGTCGGGTGCAAAAACTTCGTCACCCTCTGGAAGGCGTACTTGGAGTCTCGCCGCGCCGATCTGGCCGGGCAGGTCGCCAACGCCACGGACTTCCCGGATCAGCCTGTCGAGCTGGCCTGCGGGGAGTATGTCTGCGGCGCGGAGGGGATCACGCGCATTGATCGCTACGGCTTCGAGGTCTCCGTCTGCCCGCACCCGCTGCTGCCCGTGCGCCGCATCGTCAATATCGATACGGGCGAGGTCAAAACGGAGCTGGCCTATCGCCGGGATGATTCCGGCTGGCGCACGCTGGTGGTGGATAAGGCGGTGCTCTCCTCCGCGCAGCAAATCGTGCAGCTTTCCCGCAACGGGCTGGAGGTCAACAGCGAAAACGCGCGTGAGCTTGTGCGGTACCTAAGCTATGTGGAGTCCCTCAATTACGATCTGCTGCCGCAGGCGCTCTCCGTGGGCAGGCTGGGCTGGATGGACGGCCACGGCTTCTCGCCCTACGTAGAGCATCTCCTGTTCGATGGCGATCAGCAGTATCGCAGCCTCTTTTCCAGCGTTCAGCCGCACGGGGAGTATGCCGCGTGGCTGAACGCCGCCCGCGAGGCCCGCGCTGGCAACGTCGTCACGCACCTGTTTCTGGCCGCCAGCTTCGCGTCCGTTCTCATCCATCCGCTGGGCGCGCTGCCGTTTCTGGTGCATCTCTGGGGCGGCACGGAGGCGGGCAAGACCGTCGCGCTGATGCTGGCCGCGTCCGTCTGGGCCGATCCCGCCATGGGCCGCTACGCGCACACCTACGATGGCACCGTGGTCGGGCAGGAGATGCTCGCGGGCTTTTGCAACTCGCTCCCCCTGTGTCTGGACGAGCTGCAAAGCATCAAATCGCAAAAGGATTTTGACGGCATGATCTACCGCCTGTGCGAGGGCGAGGGCCGCGTGCGCGGCAAGCGGGAGGGCGGGTTGCAGCGCACCCAGACGTGGCAAAACTGCACGCTCTCCACGGGCGAGATGCCGCTGTCCAACAGCAATTCCGGCGGCGGCGCGCTCAACCGCATCCTCGAGATCGATTGTAAGGATACCGATCTGGTGGCGGACGACCACGCGCTGGTGGAGACCCTCCGCCTGCATTACGGGCACGCGGGCCGCCGCTTTGTGCAGGCCCTCACGCCCGATCTGCTGGAGACCGCCCGCGCTACCCAAAGCGCCTACTACCAGCAGCTCCTGCTCACCGGCGCCACCGAGAAGCAGGCCATGGCGGCCAGCCTCATCCTCACGGCGGACATGCTGGCAGAGCTTACGCTCTTTCAGGACGATCTTGTCCTCACCGCCGAGGATATCGCCCCCTATCTTGTCAGCGGCGATCTGGTCAACGTCAACGCCCGCGCTTACGATTGGCTCATGGGCTTTGTGGCCAGCAACCCGGCGCGCTTCGAGCCGGATTCCTACGGCGGCTATTCGGGCGAGTGCTGGGGCATGTCGGACGAGCGCTTTTTCTACCTCAACAAAAGCGTGTTCGATCTGCACATGCGGGATGCGGGCTTTCATCCGCAGGCGTTTTTAAGCTGGGCCAAGGGGCAGGGCCTCATCGAGACGGGCACCGAGCCGGGCCGCTACGCCAAAAAAAAGTACGTCAAGGGCCTGCCCACCGCGCCGTGGTTCATCTGGCTGCGCAAGCCGCCCGACGGCGCGACCCTTCTCGGCGAGGGCGAGGCAAAGGCGCTGTTTCCCCCGGAGCAGCAGCGGCTCCCCACGGGCGCGCGCCATGACCATTGACCAAACCACCTATCCCAAATAGAGCGGCGCGCGGGTGCGCGTGACCGTGGAGGAGGACGAATGAAAACAATCGCTTGCATTTCCGGCGGCTGGGCGGTAGACCCGGATCAGATCGATTTTGGCCCCGCGTGGTGGGGCGGGAAGGACAAGGCCGCACCGAGCGACCAGCCGCGCGGGCGCGTCTATCCGGCGCTGCTGGCGTACAGCACGTGCAGCATGCACCCGCACCATCCCGGCGCGCACTTCCGCTCGACGGGGAGCGAGGAAAGCCCAGGATTGGCTGGAATCAGCGCAAAAGAGCTAATGGAGGGAGACCGAAAATGAGCACGAGAGAGTGTAGGCATA
>CAYOYK010000078.1:0-6020 GCA_964408185.1 uncultured Oscillospiraceae bacterium
CTCGCATTCTCCTGGCTAACGTTCCCTACCCCAACATTTGACAAAGAACCTTTTTGATTGATTCTCGAATGAAAAATTTTTTTTAGTTGTACACCCTCACCGGCAGCACAAGGTACAGATACGCGTCCCCATCGCACGGGCCGATGACGCAGGGGCTCACGTTGGTGTTCATGGACAGCATGCAGCACTCGTCGTCGATGCTCTTGACCACATCGCTGATGTAGCGGGCGTTGAAGGCGATCTCCACGGGCTCGCCCTCCAAGTGGATGTTCATTTCCTCCAGCACGTCGCCCAGATCGCTCATGGAGGTGATCTGGAGGCCCTCGTTGGTGGCGGACATGCGGATGAGGTTGTTCTTGCCCTCGCGGGCCATCAGGCTGGCGCGCTCCACGGCGGCCTGCAGCTCGTCGCGCTTCACGGTGATGCGGCTGAGCCAGTTGGTCGGCAAGATCTGCTGATAGTTGATGTACTCCCCGGCCAGCAGGCTGGTAACCAGCGTCGTGCTGCCGATTTGCGCCATCAGGTGCGTCGCGTCCATGTGGAAGGTAACCATGCTGTCCTCGTCCGTCATGATGCGGCTCATCTCGCCCATCACATGGCCGGGAATGATCGCCTTGAGGGTGTCCACGCCGTCCGGCAGCACGAAGGAATCATGCATGCGCTGGAGCGCGAGGCGGAAGCCGTCCAGCCCCACCAGACGCAGCTCGTCCCTCGTGACCTCCATCAGGCAGCCGGTCAGGGCCTGACGGGTCTCCTGCACCGCAATGGCGAAGAGCACCTTGCCGATCATCTCCCGCAGGCGCTTTTGCGGCAGGTGCAGGGCATGGGTATCCAGCAGGCTGAGCATTTCCGGAAAGTCCTGCGCGGGCAGCCCTTGCAGCGTGCTGCGGCTTTGCAGGCAGCGGATGCTGACGCTCAGCTTGTCGTTCATGGCGACGGACACGGTGCCCTCCGGCAGCTTGCGGGCGATCTCGCTGAGCAGGCGGCCGGGCAGCACCACGCGGCCCGGCTCGGCCACGTTGGCCTGCAGGCTCGCGCGGATGGACAGCGCGCCGTCGGTGCAGGTGACGGTCACCTCGTCGTCTTGGGCGCAAAGAAGAGCGCCCTCCATAATCTGCATCGCGGGACGGGCGCTGAGCGCCCTCGTCGCGTTGACCAGCGCGTTGACCAATTCCTGTGCGGAGCAATCGAACTTCATGGGGAGACCTCCCAATACATAGTTGCGGTAGTATACTAGTTAGTAGTAGTAGTAGGGGGTGTGGAAAACCCGGAAAACCCGGTTTTTACCAGCCTGCGCAAGCAAAACCCGTGTGGACGGGGTAAGGAGAACCTACGTGGAAAGCGGGCGTTTTGCACAGGCGGTCAGAAAAATGCCTCAACCATTTTTAGGTTCGAGATGGAAACGGCGGATTCCTGCCGCGCCCGTGAAGCGGAGGGAGCATTTTTCCGCGCCAAAAAGAAAAATCAGGGGCCTTGGCAATGTGATTTCCACTGTTTCCATAGCATGAGGAAAACCGTATGTGGAGGATGCAAGGCAGGCGGGAAGCGGGCTTGCAAAAAGGACGCACAGCGCGTCCGCAGGGTTTCCACAGAAAACGGGCGGCAGAAAACGCGATAAAGTATCATCAGCCGAGCAAAATATCTTTTACAAAATTGCGTTTTTATCTTTACAATTTTGTAATATTCTGATAAGATATATCTTGACCAGAAATCAAAGGAGGCCGTGTCTGATGCAAAGCAAGCGTATCCTCTCCGTGATCCTTACCGCCGTTCTGCTGCTGGCCCTTACCCTCCCCGCCGCGACGGCGGAAAGCGTGATCCTTCGCAGCTATACAAAGGGTCAGGGCTATCAGTACCTGACGTTTGGGCAGTACTTTACCGCCGAGGACGGCGGCGTGGAGCCGATCCTCTGGCGCGTGCTGAGCGTGAGCGAGGGCAAGGCGCTGCTGTGGAGCGAGCGCGTGCTGGACGCGAGCCCCTACCTTGCCAACGATACCGCAAAGGACGACCGCGCGGGCATCGCCGTGGAGTATGAGGATTCCACGGTGCGGGAGTTCCTGACCAAGGAGTTCCAGTACAGCGCCTTTACGGAGCAGCAGCGCGACGCGCTTGTGGATGAGGGAACCGGCCCTGTGTTCATCCTGACGCAGGAGGATCTGACCAATACGCTGTACGGCTTCAAAAACGGCTGGAGCGAGCCGGACGTCAACCGCTACGCCAGCGCCACGCCCTACGCGGAAAAGGCCACCTACACCGGGGACGACGGCCACTGCAACTACTGGGTCGCCACGTGCAGCGGCACAAGCATCCGGCTGGTGCATTACATCGGCTCGCTTGGCGAGGGCAACTGCTTCCGCACCAACGTGGGCATTCGCGTGGCGGTCTGGGTGGACACGAGTCTGCTGACGTTCGACGGGGGAAAGGGCACGATCGAAAAGCCGTACCTCGCGGAGTAAAGCAAAGGAACAACGCAAAGGAACAGCGCAAAAGAATAACGTAAAAGAATAACGCAAAGGAACAGCGCAAAAGAATAACGCAAAAAGAGAACCCCCCGGAGGGTCGGCGTGGCGGCACGCGGCCCTTCGGGGGATTTTTGTTGCGGCTTGCCGCGCGGTGGGATGTGCCGCGCGTTGTGATTTATTGCGCGTTGTGATGTATCGCGCGTTGCGCTTTTGTCACGCGTTACGCATTTGCTGCGCAATGTGCATTTACTGCGCGTTGTGGTTAACTGCGCGTTGTGGTTAACTGCGCATTGTGGTTAACTACGCATTGTGGTTAACTACGCGTTGTGATGTGTCGCACGTTGTTATTTATTGCGCGTTACACATTGTCGCGCGTTGCGCTTTTGTCACGCGTTGCGCATTTGCCGCGCAATGTGCATTTGCCGCGCAATGTGCATTTACTGCGCGTTGTGGTTAGCTGCGCATTGTGGTTAACTGTGCATTGTGATGTGTCGCGCATTGTAGCTTACTGCGTGGTACGGCTTGCCGCGCGTTGCGCCTCTGCTGCTCAACGCGTCTCCACCGAGACCGCCGCGCTTGCGCCCGCGAGCCGCTCGCCCAGCGCATACGCCGCGAGCGCTTGCTCCGTGGCAAACCACGGCGCGACGGAATCGCGCAGGGCAAACGCGTCCAGCCCCAGCGGGAGGAGCTTATCCAGCAGGGCCTGTGCCTCCCGACGGAGGGCCTCGGCCGCCGAGCGGGCGCGCCAGTCGTCGGCCGCAAGCTCGTCGCCCATGGCGGATGGCCCGCTGGCCGCGTGCAGGCGCGCGCAAAGCGTCGCGCGGAGGACAAGCGACGGCGCGGCGGCGCGTGCGGAGGTTTGGCTGTACGCGCTGCTTTGGCCGCTTTCGCCGCTTACGTCGCTGCTGGCCGTGATAGCGCCATCGGCGCTTTGGCTGTACGCGGCGCTTTGGCTCCCATCGCCTGCGTCGCGGTCGGCCGCGACGGCGCTTTGGCTGACCTCGCCGCTTTGGCTGCTAACGCCGCCCGCGCTGCCCTCGGCCCGGTCTGCCACCCAGCGGCAGCCCGTCACGCGCGCCCATACGCGCTCGCCGCGCGCGTCCATCTCCAGCTGCATCTCCTCGCCGCGCAGGGCCAGCAGCGCCTGCGTCTCGCGGCCCGTCAGCAGGCAGAGCGCCCCGCTCGCGCCCATCACCGCCGCGCCGTAAAGCTCGGCGGGGTTCTCGCTTTGGTGCGGCAGCGTGCCCGCCAGCGCCGAGAGCGCCGCGGGGTCGCTCCAGTAGCTCTCGGCCGGACTGCCGTACGGGGCCGCATCGCCCGCAAAGGCCGGGCTGTCCCCGCCGCCGGCCTCCGACGCGCCCCCGTCCGCGCCGCCCGATTCCTTCTGCGTGGCGAGCAGCTTGCTGTTGAGCGCGCACAGCGGCACGCAGAGGGCCTCGTCCCCGGCGCGCGTGCGACGTGCCAGCGCCGCGAGGCGCTCGTCGGGAATCACCCCCAGCGCGCGCAGGTGCGCCAGACGCTCATCGAGGTGCTTGCTCAGCAGCAGGCCCAAATCGGACTTTTGCTCCTTCAGGTACGTCCACCCGTCGCCCAGACAGAGCGCGACGCAGGCCTCCGGGCGCATGCCGGGCAGCGCGTCCAGCCAGCCGACGATTCCGTGCAGCCCGGCGCTTTGCGCGTAGGCCAGCCCGATGACGATCAGCCGCGTTTGCGTAAAGCTGGGCGGATACGGCAGCGCCTGATGCAGCAGCGCGAGGGCATCGTCCGGCGTAGCGCCGTCGGCGGTCAGCAGCGTGTAGCCGGGCTCGGCCGCGCCCTCTCCGGCGAGCCCGCCCTTGCTCACGGGCGCTTGCAGCGCCAGACGGACGCGGCCGTCCGCGAGCCTGTCAATGGAGACGCACAGCCCAAGCGCCTGTTTTTCCGGCTGGGCGACGGAGCAGCCGGTCAGCGAGAGCGTGAGCGCGAGCGAAATCAGCGCCGCCGTGATCGCGCGAAGGGCGCGCCCGCGTCGGCAAGGCGGGCGGGCTTTACGCCGTCCGTGCATGGATCGGTTGGCGCGGGTTCGTCCCGATATCTCCGCGCAAGCCGTCATTCCCTGCGCGTCCGCACGATTGTGCCGGATATCCGCGCGGGTTCGCCCCGATCTGTCCGCGCAAGCCGTCGTTCCCTGCGCGTCCGCACGATTGTGCCGGATATCCGCGTGGGTTTGTTCCGATCTGTCCGCGCAAGCAGCAGCTTTTCCCGTACCCGCAGTCAAACCGATGCGTGACTTCATCCGCGCCGCCTCCCCCCGATGCTCGCAATCAGCGCTGTAACGCCCGCAAGCGCGGCCAGCGGCCAGCGGATCCACGAGAGATCGCACAGCCACGCGAGCGTCGCGTTGGGCGGGAGCCATAGCAGCGCCGCGCAGGGCGCGAGCGCCAGCAGGCCCAGCAGCGCGCGGGCCAGCGTGCGCGGCATCGCCCTCTCGCGCGGTGCGGACGGCTGCACGGGAGGCGCATCGCGGCGTGTTGCTTGCACAGGCTTTCGGATTGCCTCCATCCCCGGCACGGGCGTTCGGCTCGCCCCGCGCTCCCAGCGCAGGAACAGGCCCGGCGCGGCCCACGCCACGCCGCACAGCGACAGTCCGCACAGCAGCGCCAGCAGCAGCGGGAACGTGTTCTGGAGCAGCGGTACGCTTGCCGCGCGCGTAAGCGCCAGCAGACGGGTGCGCTCGGCCATTGCGCCGGGCCGCCATGGCTGGCACAGGCACAGAAACGCCGCGTACCACAGCCCGGCCAGCCAGCCCAGCATCAGCACGGGCAGCGCGCGCGCGTCCACGCCCAGCAGAGGGCTGGGCGGTGCGGCCAGCACCCCCGGCGCGTGCGATGCCTGCGCGGGAGCGTCGGCTTGCAGCAGCGCGGGCGCCGCGCTCGCGGCGGATGGCGCGGCGGGGCGGAACGCGGCTGTTTGGCCGGAGATGCGGGGGGCGTTGCTCATTTGTAATGTTTCACGTGAAACATTTTTGCCTTTGCCATCTGATATGCGCGCGGACGATGCGTTGCGCTTTGATATTGTTTCACGTGGAACGAGTTGCGCTTTGGCGCTCGATATACGCGCGGACGATAGGTTATCATTCGGCAATGTTTCACGTGGAACGATTATGCCTTTGCCGCTCGATAGGCTTGCGGAGGACACGCCATTTTCCGCAATTTTCCGTACCAGAACGCGCCCAGAATCCTTTGCCGATAGCTGGGAGAGATTGCGGCTCTTTCCTGATGATTTGCACGACGCGCTTATTCCTCCGTCTTTCGGCGTGGGTGAAGAGGGCGCGTTGCTCGTCCGCAATGTTTCACGTGAAACATTCCTGCCCTTGCCGCCCGATACGGCCACGTCAGGCGCGTTGATTGTTGCAGACCCGTTGCCCGCCGAAGGCACATGGTATTGTGCGTATTGCTTGGCATGGTTTGCCGTCAGCGCACCCACCGTGCCACCTTGCCGCAATGTTCCACGTGAAACATCTTTGCCCTTGCCGCCCGATACGGCCACGTCAGGCGCGTTGATTGCCGCAGACGCGTT
>CAYOYK010000078.1:6120-10588 GCA_964408185.1 uncultured Oscillospiraceae bacterium
ATGTTCCACGTGAAACATCCCTGCCCTTGCCGCCCGATACGGCCACGTCAGGCGCGTTGATTGCCGCAGACGCGTTGCCCGCCGAGGGCGCATGATATTGCGCGTTTTGCATGGCGTGATTTGCCGACAGCGTATTCGCCGTGCCACCTTGCTGCAATGTTCCACGTGAAACATCCCTGCCCTTGCCGCCCGATACGGCCACGTCAGGCGCATTGATTGCCGCAGACCCATTGCCCGCCGAGGGCACATGGTATTGTGCGTATTGCTTGACATGGTTTGCCGTCAGCGCATCCGCCGTGTCGCCTTGCCGCAATGTTTCACGTGAAACATTCCTGCCCTTGCCGCCCGATACGGCCACGTCGGGCGCGTTGATTGCCGCAGAGCCGTTGCCCGCCGAGGGCGCATGAGATTGCGCGCATTGCATGGCATGGTTTGCCGACAGCGTATTCGCCGTGCCACCTTGCTGCAATGTTTCACGTGAAACATCCCTGCCCCCGCCGCCCGATACGGCCACGTCGGGCGCGTTGATTGTTGCAGACACATTGCCCGCCGAGGACACATGATATTGCGCGTTTTGTGTGGCATGGTTTTCCGTCAGCGCACCCGCCGTGCCACCTTGCCGCAATGTTCCACGTGAAACATCCCTGCCCTTGCCGCCCGATACGGCCGCGTCGGGCGCGTTAATTGCCGCAGACCCGTTGCCCGCCGAGGGCACATGGTATTGTGCGTATTGCTTGACATGGTTTGCCGTCAGCGCATCCGCCGTGCCACCTTGCCGCAATGTTCCACGTGAAACATCCCTGCCCTTGCCGCCAGATAGCGCCACGTCAGGCGTGTTGATTGCCGCAGACACATTGCCCGCCGAGGACGCATGAGATTGCGCGTTTTGCTTGGTACGATTTGCCGACACCGCCGACATCGTGCCTATTGAGCAACCCTCCGACGATGTTTCCCGTGAAACATCCCTGCCCCCGCCGCCCGGTCCCCCCTCACCCGCCGCCGCGCCCTCGGAGGCTTCCCCACAATTTCTTCTGGCCGCGCCGCACAGCGTGAGCAGGCCGTACAGCCCGGCAACCCACGTGAAGCCGCTCAGGCCGAGCGCCGCGGTACCGCTCGCGGCTATTCCGTAGCCGCCCAGCGGATACAGCCCGCCCAAGCCGGGCGACAGCCCCGCAAGCGCCGTGCAAAGGAACAGGGCGATCAGCAGCGCTCCTTGCAGCAGCGTCGCCGCGCAGGGCACGCCGCGCGCGCCGCCCAAGCTCGCTCCGGCCCACGCGAACAGCAGCGCCAGCAGCCCGCAGCCGTGCCACGAGGCCGTCGGCAGGAGCGTCTGCTGGGAGAGCGCCGATAGCGAGAGCATCAGCAGGCCGCCGTCCAGCCAGAGGCAGGGCAGCAGCAGCAGCGACGGAAGCGTGAGCATCGCAAAGCGCCGCGCCCGCGTGAGCCCGCGCGAGGCCATCGGCAAAGCGCGGCGCAGCACCCATCGCCAAAGCAGATGGAGCGTCAGCAGCGGCGCAAGCTGCGCGGCCGCCGCCTGCCATAGCGCGCGGCCCGCCGTATCCACGCCGCGCAGGGAGAGCCACAGCAGCGTTTGCGCCAGCAGCAGGCAGGCGCACAGCGTCGCCGCCGCGCGCCGATCCGCCCGCGCCTCCGCGACGGGCGAGGGAACCCCCGCGCGCGGCCGCCGGGTCTGCCGGAGCCTGCGCAGGCGTAAAAGCGTTGCTTGCATGGGAGCCTCCCTTATCGCTTGATGCTACCGCCGCCGCATCCGCCCGACGGCGCTTTCGGGCGCGGACGGATCGGCCAAGTACGCGCGCAGCCGCTGCCGATACACCGGCGTTCGCAGCAGCAGGTCGGGGTTGTGCGGCCTGCGCGGGGCCGTCGGCGCAAGATAGGGCCGTCCGAGGCTGTTCATCCCCGCCGTCCAGACCAGCACGAGCAGAAAGCCCATCGTCAGCCCCAGCAGCCCCAGCCAGCCGGAAAGGATCAGCAGCGCCAGCTGCAAGATGCGAAAGCTCAGGCTCAGCGGATAGCTGGGCAGCGCGTAGCCGCCCAGCCCCGAAAGCGCCACCACAATGATCATCAGCGGGCTGACCAGCCCCGCCTGCACCGCCGCCGTGCCGAGGATCAGCGTGCTCACCAGCCCCAGCGACGAGCCCATCACCCCCGGCACGCGCGTGCCCGCCTCGTTGATGAGGTCGAACACCGCCAGCATCAGCAGCGCCTCGCCAAAGAGGCCCATGGGCACGTTGACGCGGCTTTGCAGCACGCTGGTCAGCAGGCTCATGGGCAGCGAGCCGGGCGCGTAGAGCGTCAGCCCGACAAAAAGCCCCGGCAGCAGCAGCGCCACCAGCAGCCCGAACATCCGCAGCAGCCTCAAAAATGTGCCGTAGGGCGCGCGCATGGCGCTATCGTCCGGGGCGTGGAACAAATGCCAAAAGCCCACCGGCGCGGCCAGCGCCTGCGGGGAGCCATCCACCAGCAGCACAATTTGTCCTTCCAGCAAAAACGAAACCGCACGGTCGGGCCGCTCGGTCAGCAAGATCTGCGGCAGCGGCGCGAGCGGGCTGTCCTCCAAGAGCTGCATCAGCATGCCCGCGCTCTGCACGCAACCTATCGCCGCGCCGCCAAGGCGAGCCTCCAGCTCCGCCACGCTGCGCGGGTCGGCCACGCCGTTGAGGTACATCATCGCCACCTGCGTGGGGACCTGCGTGCCGACCGAGAGCAGCCGCGTGAGCAGCGCGGGCGTGCCCAACCGCCGTTTGATGAGCGAGATGTTGTCCCGCAGGCTCTCGTCAAACGCCTCGTGCGAGCCGATGACCACGTTCTCGTTGCGCGGCGCGGACACCGCCCGGTGCGCGTAGGAGCGCACGTCCAGCATCAGCGCGCCCGGCGCGGTGTCCATCAGCAGAGCGCACTGGCCCTGCATCACGGCCGTGCTCAGCGTGTGCACGTCCTCCGCGCGCGAGACCTCCGCGATGCGCACAAGCTGGCGCTCGGCCGCATCCAGCGCGTCCGGCCCGCTGAGCCTCGCGGGCGCGCGCATGAGCGGCTCCAGCACAAACCGCGCGATCTGCTGCGCGTCGCTCATGCCGTCGATATACACAACGGCGCATTTCAGCCCCAAAGCGGTAAAGCGCCGCAGAATGAGGTCATCGTTGTCGTTCAGCCCAAGCGCGCCGTTGAGCGCGTCAAGCGTCCGGGACAGAGCTGCGTGCATGAGCGCCTCCTGCAAGAAATTGGAGGTAGCTTGCCCATGCGGGGCTGGTTTATGCGGGGCGGGGCCCCGCGGCCCCGGAGCGCGCGCGCTGGCCTGCGCGGCGCGGCTTTGCGCCTGTGCGGCGCGGGCTTTGCGCCTGTGCGGCGCGGGCTTTGCGCCTGTGCGGCGCGGCTCTGCGCCTGTGCGGCGCGGGCTTTGCGCCTGCGGGGCGCGGGAGGGCGGCCCTGCGGGGCCGCAGGGGGTTTCGCGCCTGCGGGCGCGGGCACGGTGCCCCGACCTGCGGGCCGGGGTTCGTCACTTTTCTTTTCAGCTGAAAAGAAAAGTAACCAAAAGAAACAGCGTGATTGAGGCCGATCGATAGGCCAGCCCGCCCATCTTGTGTGATAAGCGATCGCCCAGAAAACTTGCGTGATAGCGTTAGCACGCCTGCGGTGCCCGGCTTGGCCGAACTGCTGCCCTGCGCCTGTTGGCTTGTTCCCGTGCAAGGGACGGCATGCAGGCATGGTGGCCCTGCGGGGCCCTCGATTGGTTGGCCGCGCCTGCGGGCGCGGGGGGAACGCCATATTGGCTTCGCTTCCCCGTGTGTCTAGGGCGTAGTTTCCTTTGGGAACGAGGTATTGGCTTCGCTTCCAGCGCATCTATGGCATGTTCTCTTGGGGGAACGAGGTATTGGCTTCGCTTCCAGCGCGTCTACGGCATGTTCTCTTGGGGGAACGAGGTATTGGCTTCGCTTCCAGCGCATCTATGGCATGTTCTCTTGGGAAAAGCGATAATGCCTTTGCTCCCCCGTGTGTCTATGGCATTGTGCCCAAGCCACGCGGTGTATCATTCGTTCCCCCGTTTCCCCCGCGCCCGCAGGCGCGGCAAACCAATCGAGGGCCCCGCAGGGCCACCATGCCTGCATGCCGTCCCTCTCACGGGAACAAGGGTACCGACGCGGGGCAGCATTTCGGCCAAGATGGGCACCGCAGGCGTGCAAACAATATCACGCAAGTTTTCTGGGCGATCGCTTGTAGCACAAGCTGGGCGGGCTGGTCCATCGATCGGCCTCAATCACGCTGTTTCTTTTGGTTACTTTTCTTTTCAGCTGAAAAGAAAAGTGACGAACCTCAGCCCGCAGGCTGAGGCACCGTTCCCGCGCCCACAGGCGCGAAACCCCGCGGCCCCGCAGGGCCGCCCTCCCGCGCCCGCAGGCGCGAAACGCCCCGCGCCGCGCAGGCGCGAAACGCCCCGCGCCGCGCAGGCGCG
>CAYOYK010000079.1:0-10510 GCA_964408185.1 uncultured Oscillospiraceae bacterium
TGAGCGTGTACCGCCAGCAGGGCGTTAACATCAGCGATAAGCACATCGAGATCATCGTGCGGCAGATGCTGCGCAAGGTCCGCGTGGAGGACAGCGGCGATACGTCTCTGCTCCCCGGCGCGCTGGTGGATATCTTCCGCTTTGAGAAGGCCAATCAGGACACCATCGAGAAGGGCGGCCGTCCGGCGATTGCCAAGCGTATTCTGCTGGGCATCACCAAGGCTTCCCTTGCCACGGAGAGCTTCCTGAGCGCCGCGTCCTTCCAGGAGACCACCCGCGTGCTCACCGACGCCGCAATCAAGGGCAAGGTCGATCCGCTGCTGGGGCTCAAGGAGAACGTCATCATCGGCAAGCTGATCCCGGCCGGTACCGGCATGAAGCGGTACAAGGACATCGACTTGGTGGAGAATTTCTAAGCGACACAACGATCAAGCGCCCCGCACGGGAAACCATGCGGGGCGCTTGCTTTTGCTTGTTGAAAAGCCAGAAGGCACAGACGGCGCTGCCTCCTGCCGGAACGCGGTGCAAAGCCGTGCTTCCAGCGCTTCTGTGCGTTCTGCACACGAATCATCGCTGCGCTGTCTGCGTTCGCATCACGCTGGTCAGCGTAGCTCGTTACTCCATCAGCCTTTCCCGCAGCAGCTCGACGCCGTGCTTCTCCACCCGGCTGACATAAGAGCGCGAGATCCGCAGTATCTCGGCGATCTCGTGCTGCGGGTGCTGCCTGCCGTCCAGCAGACCGTAGCGCAGCGACAGCACCGTCCGCTCGCGCATCGGCAAAAGCGGCAGCGCCTTGCGCACCTTGCTTAGCGTCATGTGCCGCACAGCCTCCTCCTCCACGATATCCGGCTCGGTGCCAAGAATATCAATAAATGAGACCGTGTTGCCGTCCCCGTCGGTGCCCAGCGGCTCGTGCAGAGACACGTCGCTCTGCTGCTTGCGGCTTTGCCGCAGCGCCATCAGCACTTCGTTCTCGATGCATCGGGCGGCATATGTGCTCAGCGACGTGCCGGTGCTTGGGTTGAAGCTGCGCACCGCTTTGATAAGCCCTACCGCGCCGATGGAGATCAGATCCTCGAAGGTGCAGCCGGGCACCTTGTACTTACGCGCGATGTGCACCACCAGCCGCATGTTATGCTCGATCAGCTTGTCGCGGGCGGCGGAGTCTCCCTCCCCCATCCGGCGGATACACTCGGTCTCCTCCCCGGCGGACAGCGGCTTTTTGAAGCTCTCCCGGCCGGAGAGGTAGCCCAATAGAAACAGCGATTCCTTTACAAAGCAAAGCAGAAGCTCCAGCAACACAAAACGCCCCCTTCGGCGAAGTGTATGCCGAAGGGGGCGGGGCGGATGCAGCCTAGCTCACAAAGCCCAGCAAAATCCATGCCGCGCAGGGCAGCGCGTAGACAGCCAGCCCGCAGGCAAAGCTGCCGTATAGATAGCGCTTTTCCTGCTTGCATATGCCGTCCGCAAGGAACGGCTGCTCGCTCCGCGCGGGGTGCTTCCACGGATTGAGGGCATAAATCTGGTAAAGCAGCACGGCGCAGTACACGCTGACGCAAAATGGGTTGCGCGCCTCGGTAAAGATCATCCGGGTGAAGAGCGTCTCTGGCGCGTGCCATCCGGGAATCGCCTTGAGCACCGCGCCCAGCAGGCTGGACCCCACACAGACCTCCGAAAAATTCTCCCACAGGCCGATCACTTTGCCCATCAGCGCGATGCTCAGCGGAACGTTGAGCAGGTACATCAGCTTGCGCTTCTCGTAGTCCTGCGCGGCAATGAGCAGCGCCAAAAAGGGCATGAACAGGAACACCCATTGCTGGTTGAGCCAAGTGCACAGCACAAACAGCAGCGCAATGCTCGTAAAGCAAAGATAGACCAGCTTGATGGGCCGCTCCTCATCAAACGGCTTGGCATACGCGACGATGCACAGGATGGTAAACGCGATCAGGTAAAGCGAGCCGGAGCTCATCAGGTTGCCAAACAGCATCCGCTGAAATTGATCCTGCGGCTCCAGCACATACGCGCGGAACGTAGGCGAGTTGAGGTACAGCAGCGCCTCCGCCAGCATGGGGAGCAGCATGCCCACGCAGCTTGCGGCGAGCTTGGGAATGTTTTTGACTTTGTAAAACAGCGCGGGGATTGCCAAGAAAAGCACAATGCTTTTGATGGTCACGGCCACGCCGAAAAGGAGAACGCTCTTTAGCAGATCCCATTTTCGCCCGCGCAGCAGCAGGCACAGGCCAGCCAGCATCATGGTCATATAAATGCTATCGTAGATGCCCCACGCAATCGACGCGATAAAGAAGAACGGAATGGTCACCAGAACCCACACGCTGGACTGACCGTCCTGCTCGTTCTGCCGGATGACCCGCTTGGCCAGCCGATATAGCATGTACAGCATCAGCCCCAGAAACAGGTGGCACAGCAGGCGGTTGTAGTAGAGGACCAGCGTGGAGTCCGGCGTTACCGTCTGCACGCCGAAGAGCAGGCGGAGCGGCAGGTTCCACAGCGCAAAGATGGCGTAGATCGTAGGATAGTACGCCATGTTTCCGCCCATTGCGTCCCACGTGGTGGCATGGTTATAATCGTAAAAGTCCAAAAAGTGCCCGTCCAGATAGCCGTAGGACGCAAGCACCGTGGCAAACAGATCAAAGACGAAAAAGAACGAGCAGGCGAACAACAGGCCCAGAATCAATATGAGAATCCGCTCAGGCTTTGACGTCGCGGAGTGGAACAGCTTTCCGCGTATGCGCTGCAAAGCCGCCATATGGCATCCTCCCTTTCTTACCCGTTGGATTGGCTATACTGCTTGCTTTGCGCAAGCATCACGCGGCCGATCTCCTCGCCCGCCCGCCACGCGCGCGTCCATTCCACCGTCTTTTCCACGGCGGCGGCGATGTTCCAGCGGGGCTGCCAGCCCAGCCTGTGACGGATGCGCGAGCAGTCCAGCATCAAAAAGCCGCTCTCGTGCGGCG
This sequence comes from uncultured Oscillospiraceae bacterium, assembly GCA_964408185.1. Taxonomy (GTDB): domain Bacteria; phylum Bacillota; class Clostridia; order Christensenellales; family Aristaeellaceae; genus CAYOYK01. The sequence goes on from CAYOYK010000079.1 coordinate 2,976, forward strand.
CGCCGGGCACGCTCCGGTCAATCCAGCTCGCGCCGTCGCCCCACGCCTCGCAGAAGGCCGTCGCCAGCGTGCCGGTGCTCACGCAGTCCGCCGTGCCGGGCCCAACGTTGTAGGCGTCCGCAAGCGAGGCGTCCTCCCATTGGCGCTTGGCAATGAGCAAATAGGCGGCAAGCGGCTCCAGCACATGCTGATAGGGGCGCACGGAATACGGGTTGCGCACCACGATGGGCTTGCGCGCCTCCGCGGCGCGGATGCAGTCCGGGAGGATGCGATTCTCGGCCATATCGCCGCCGCCGATCACATTTCCGGCCCGCGCGGTGGAAACCGCCACGCCCGCCTTGCTTAAAAAGCTGTCGCGGTAGCTGTGCGTAACCAGCTCGGAGCAGGACTTGCTGTTGGAGTAGGGATCAAAGCCGTCCAGCGTATCGGTTTCGCGGTAGCCCCACGGCCACTCCCGGTTTTGGTACACCTTGTCGGTGGTCACGTTGAGCACTGAGTGGACGCTATCGCAATGCCGGACGCATTCCAGCACGTTCACCGTGCCCATGACGTTGGTCTCGTAGGTCAGGGCAGGCTCGCGGTAGGCCGTAAGCACCAGCGGCTGCGCCGCCAGATGCAGCACCAGCTCCGGCCGGAAGGAATCAAAGATCGCTTGCAGCTTGGGCAGATCGCGCACATCGCAAAGCTCGCTGCAAATGGACTTTCCCACGCCGGTCAGCGCGAACAGCTCGCCCTCGGCGGGCAGCGCAACGCCGCAGACCTCCGCGCCCGCGTCGGCCAGCAGCAGCGCGAGCCACGAGCCCTTAAAGCCCGTATGCCCGGTAATAAGCACCCGCTTGCCGCGGTAAAAGGCCAGCGTTTCTACCATACCTTCCAAGGCGCGTTGCCTCCCTCCCAGAGCTTCTCCAAGAGCTGCTTATCGCGCAGGGTGTCCATGCACTGCCAGAAGCCGGTATGCCGATACGCCTGCAGCTGCCCGTCATGCGCGATGGACTCCAGCGGATACCGCTCCAAGATGGTATCGTCGCCCTCTATGCGGTCGATCACCTGCGGCTCCATGACCATGAAGCCCGCGTTGATCCAATCGCCGTCGCCCTGCGTCTTTTCGCGGAAGTCGGTCACCCTGTCGTCGCCGTCGATATCCAGCGCGCCGTAGCGGTTGTTGGGCTGATAGGCGGTCATGGTGGCCAGCTTGCCCGACTGCCTGTGATACTCGTACAGCTTGCGAATGTCCACATCGCTCACACCGTCGCCGTATGTCAGCAGGAAGGTTTCATCGCCCAAGTATGGCCGCACACGGCGCACGCGTCCGCCCGTCATGGTGTGCAGGCCGGTGTCGACCAGCGTCACCTTCCACGGCTCGGCCACGTTGTTGTGGACGGTCATGCCGTTATCGGACAGGTCAAACGTCACGTCGCTGGAATACAGGTAATACTCCGCAAAAAACTGCTTGATGACCATCTGCTTGTAGCCGCAGCAGATGACAAACTCGTTAAACCCATAGTGGGAGTACTGCTTCATGATGTGCCACAGGATGGGCATGCCGCCGATTTCCACCATCGGCTTGGGCCGGAGATGGCTCTCCTCCGAGATGCGGGTACCCATGCCGCCCGCCAGAATGACGACCTTCATACGCGTCCCTCCTTAGTATGGATAGGGATAGTTGGCAATCCCGAACGAGAGAACGTGCGCCAGCTCCGTGGCGTTGAGCGCGAGGATGGCGACGGAAGCCGCCGCGAGCACCACCGTGCGGAGGGTCGGGAAGCGCGCAAGCAGACGGAATACCGCCATGCAGACCAGCGCGATGTAAGCCCACGAAAAGTAGTACGAGTAGACGATCATGGTGTTATCAGCCGCGCCCCAGCCGACAACCAGCTCCACAAAGACGCTCAGGAGCACCCACAGCCCGCAGGCCCACGCAAAGCGATTCCTTCGGTTGAGGATAAAGCCCGTCACGGTCAGCGCCAGCACCAGCACGCCCAGCCAGTTGACGGAGCTTACGGGCAGCATGTTGTACTGCGCCCCCGCCTCCCCCGCGACCGTCGCGCCGGGATGGAACACCAGCGTCATGCCCGCCGCGTTGATAAATTGCAGCAGCTTCTCGCCGAAGGAGACGGCGGTGTTGGCGCTCATCCAGAAGCGCAGCTTCTCCAGCATCGAAGGAACGCGCGCAAGCAGCCCTGTCAGGCCGATCACCGCAAACCCCTTGCCCAGCAGACGGAGCAGCGACTGCCAATTCTCCCGGTTCGCGCCCCTGCGCCACGCGAACATCAGCGGCAGCAGAGCGCCCGATGTAATCAGCGAGCCCGTGGCAGCGATGTACCAGACCTCGCGGCCCTCGCGCTGACGCACAAACGCGTCAATCGCCAGCACAGCCCAGAGCACGGGGAACACATACTGCTCCGCGCAAAGCGAGAAGATCAGCACGGGATAGGCGACCTCCATCAGCAGGCGGAACAAAAAGCGGTTGCGCGGCACATCGTCCACCAGACGGCTGAGCAGCAGGATCGTCGCCTGAATCGCAAGGATCTGCATAAACAGGATGCCCGTGGCGTACGCGTACCCGTCCGCCGGGAACAGCAGCGCGACCAGCCGCGCCGGCGCCGCGAAGGGCATGCTGGCAAAGGCGAAAAGGGGCTGGCGAATATCGTTTTCCAAGTTGTTGACGACCAAGTACGCGTCCCTCTGCAAAATGTAGCCCGTGTCCATGCTGTACAGCTGATCCTCCAGCCCGCCGGAAACGGGGATGGTGAACGCGCTTGTGAGGTGCGTCGCCACAAAGACCCACGCAAATGACGCTACCGCCGCAAGAATGAAAAAGAGCTTTTCGCCGGGCGTCGCATCCCAGATCAGACGCTTCAGCCGGGGCGCCAAGTACCCCAGCACGCCAAGGAACACAAACATCGCCGCGCAGGCGATCAGCGCCAGCAGCAGCAGACGGGCCGCCTGCATGGCAAACTCGTATACAGGCCGGCCGTTCAGCCACGCGCAGGCGCGCTGGGCAAGCTCCAGCGTTTTGGAGCCGCGCGCGGGGATATTGGCCTGCACGGTCACCACCGCAAACAGCGCCGATATCACGCACAGCGTGCGCGTGGCCCGCTGGCGAACCGCCTCGTACCAGCGAAAGACAACCATCAGGCACAGAGAGCACAAAAACGGCAACGCCAGCGTCAAAATCGGGCTGGCGTGATAGGACGCGCACAGGCAATAGCTGGCCAAAGCAATGCATCCGCTCAAGGCGACGCGAAGCAGCGCCCTTGGCCAACGACGCGGCTGAGCCCCTTCCGTCAAGACCGCTCCCCCCTTTCCAATATAAACCGATAAGTACGCTCCAAGCCCTCGCGCAGACCGACGGCGGGCTTCCAGCCGAGCCGGGTCAGCCTGCCGATATCCGCTACGATGGACGAGGCCTGCATGCCGGTTATGGGCAGCGCGCCGTAGCGCACCCGTCCCTTCGCGTCCAGCAGCTCCTCCATGGTCTCAAAGACCGTGCGCAGGGCCACGCCCTGCCCGGAGCCAAGGTTCACAGGCCCGTCGAGCGTGGAGGCCGCTATCGCCGCCAGCGCCTCGCCGACGTCCTCAATAAACAGGTAGTCGCGCACCTGCGTGCCCGCGCTCACGTCCACGGTTTCCCCCGCCATCAGCCGGGACAGCACCGAGGGGATCACGCGCCGGGGGTCCTCGTCCAGCCCATAGGGATAAAACAGCCGGACATGGGCATAGGCCGCCTCCGCCTCACGCGACATCGCGGAAACGAGGTAGCGCACGCTCGTCTTGGCGGCGGCATAAAGGGGCTCGGTCGCCAGCGGGTCGGTCTCCCGCAGCAGGTTGGAGGACTCGCAGTACTCGGCGCAGGTGCCCATGGTCACCACGCGGCGGCCGCCCGCCCGCAAAAAGCAGCGCACCAGCCGCAGGGTGGTTTGCAGCCAAATCAGGTTGGTATCGGACACAAGGTATTGGCCGGGGGTCACATCCCACGCGAGATGCAGCAGGCAATCGGGCCTCCGCTCGTCCATCAGGGCGGCGACAGCGTCCTCGTCGCGCAGGTCAAGCTCGATATAGGTCACGCCGGGCTGACGCTCCCCCACCGCGCCGTAGCAGCAGGCGAGGACCTCGAACCCCTTGCGGAGCAGCGCGGGCAGCGTATGACGGCCGATGTAGCCGTTCGCTCCGGTGACCAGAACCGCGCTCACGCCCGGCCTCCCGGCTCGCAGTTGCCCACGCGGTCGCGCTCGCAGGCGATGATCTCGCCCGAAGCGGGCCATTCCACGCCGATGGCGGGGTGGTCGAACCGGACGCACCGCGCGGATTCCGCATGATAGAACTCGGACATCTGGTAGAAAACGTCCGCGTCGTCGGTCAGGGTAAGAAAGCCGTGTGCAAAGCCCTTGGGAATCATCAGGGCAAGACGGTTCGCGCGGCTCAGCTCAAAGCCGAGCCATTGCAGGTAGGTGGGCGAATCGGGACGCAGATCGGCCATCACGTCGTATATCGCGCCGTGGATGCAGCTGACGATTTTGTCCTCCGCGTAGGGCTCCGCTTGGAAGTGCAGCCCGCGAAGCGTGTTGCGCTTCTCGTTGTGCGAAATGTTGCACTGGCGCACCTCAAACGCGACGCCCGCGTCGGCCAGCTCGTGCTGGCAAAACGTGCGCATAAACGAGCCCCTCTCATCCGCGCGGGGCTCAGGCGTCAGCAGATACGCCCCGTCCAGCGACAGCGGCCGGACAATCACAGCACTTCCACCTTGGGCACAAGGGTCACGAATTGGCAGCCCCACTCCCGGACAAAGGCGCACTGGGTCATGATTTCATCCCGCAGGTTCCACGGCAGAATCACCAAGTAGTCCGGCTTGCGCTTGGCGATCTCGTCCACCGGGTACACGGGGATATGCGTGCCGGGCAAATAGGTGCCCGCCTTGGCCGGGTTGAGATCGACCGTAAAATCGAGAAAGTCCGTGCGCACGCCGCAGTAGTTGAGCAGCGTATTGCCCTTGGCGGGCGCGCCGTATCCGGCTATTGTCTTGCCCTGCTCCTTCAGCCCGATCAAGAAGGACAGGATCTCGCGCTTGAGCTTGCGGGTGTTCTGCTCAAAGGCGTGATAGGTCTTGAGCTCGGTAAGGCCGAAGTCCTTCTCGGTTTGCAGCATGCGGGCGACGTTGGGCGTGTTGGGCTGAGCGGCGTTATCCTGATGGCAGGCGTACACGCGCAGCGAGCCGCCGTGCGTGGGCAGCTCGTCCACATCAAACAGCCGCAGGCCGTGCGCGGCAAAGACGCGCTGCACGGTGGTAAAGCTGAGATAGCTGAAATGCTCGTGATAGATGGTATCAAACTGCTGCAGTCGCATGAGGTTGAGCAGATGCGGGAACTCCAGCGTCGCCACGCCGCCCGGCGCAAGCATGACATGGAAGCCCTCCACAAAGTCGTTGATATCCGGCACGTGGGCCAGCACGTTATTGCCGCACATCAGGTCGGCATGGCCGTATTGCTCGGTGAGCCGCTTGGCCGTCTGCTCGCCAAAGAAGCAGACCTCGGTTGGCACGCCTTTTTCGATGGCCGTCTGCGCCACGTTTGCAGCGGGATCCACACCCAGCACGGGGATGCCTTTTTTTACAAAGTATTGCAGCAGGTAGCCGTCGTTGCTGGCGATCTCCGTAACCAACGAGTGAGCGGAAAGACGCAGCCGATCAGTGATCCGGTCGGCATAGCGGCTGCAATGCTCCAGCCAGCTTTGCGAATAGGAGCTGAAGTACGCGTAATCGCTGAAGATCTCCTTGGGGGACTCAAACTCCTCCAGCTGCACAAGGAAGCACTCCGGGCACACGTAGGCCGTCAGGGGATAGAAGGCCTCGGCGTTGCGCAGGCCCTCCGGCTTGACGTAGGCGTTGCTGAGCGGGCTCATGCCCAGGTTGACGAACACATCCTCCAGCGGATGTCCGCAGAAACGGCATTTCGGCTGCATGCTTATGGCTCCTTCGCGTTATTGTCGCCCTCCAGCGGGGGCAGGTTGATGCGTTTTTCCTCGGTGACCAGCGGGTGCTGCATCACGCGGGTGTTGATATTGAGGATGTACTCGCCCAGAAAGCCGATAAAGAACAGCTCCACAGCGCCCAGAAAGAACATGCCCACCACCAGCGCGGCGGTGCCAAGCGGGAAGGAATCCCAGTTGCAGAGCTTCTGGATCAGCGTGACTAGCGCCACTATCAGGCTGACACAGCCGATGATAATGCCCGCAAACGTGCTCAGGCGCATTATGGCCTTGCTGCTGGACGTAATGCCAAGCATCGCAAAATCCCACATGCGCAAAAAGTTGTAGTGGGACTTGCCCTTCTTGCGCTTCTGCTGCGTGTAGCAGACCTCGACGCTGCGCGGCCCCAGCTCGCTTACGATGCCGCGGAAGTACGGCAACGGGTCCTTGAGCTTGCGCAGGATCTCCACAAACGACTTGTCGTACAGGCCAAACCCGTTGTACTGGGCAATGTGATGGTTATCGCTGATGCGGGTAAGCAAATTATAGTAGCGCTGGCGCACCCAGTACATCAGCTTGCTCTCCGTGCTTCGGTTCTTTACGCCGACGACGACCTTCGCGCCCTTCTCCCACTCGGCGACAAACTGCGGGATGACCTCCGGCGGCTCCTGCAAATCGGCGTAGAGGAGCACGGCCGCGTCGCCGGTAGACTGGGTGATGCCGTAGAACGACGAACGATGGAAGCCCACGTTGCTGTTGTTGAAGATCGCCTTCACCCGCTCGTCCCGGCTGCACAGGGCCTCCAGCAGGGGCTTGGTGTTATCGGTGGATGCGTTGTCAATGAACAAAAGCTCCATCCCGTAGCCGGGCAGCTTTTCATCAAACAGGCGCTTAATTGTGGCGTACACGTCCATCACGGTCTCCTGCTCGTTGTAGACGGGCACCACAATGGAAAGGACTTTCAAGCAACCAGATCCTTCCGTATCCTTTGGATAAAACATACATCAGCCAAGGACAGTATAAACATATCAGGTCACGGTGTCAAGCTGTGCGCATGTCTCCGCCGCAATGCACAAGATGTTGTAGGTCGGGCAGATTTGTGGTATAATTGGATGGTTGAGAAACTTTGCAATCAAGGAGAGAGCCATCATGCCGCAGGCTTACGACGCGGGTCATATTCAGGTGCTGGAAGGGCTGGAGGCCGTACGCATGCGGCCCGGCATGTATATCGGTTCCACGGGCTCCCGCGGGCTGCACCACATGCTGTGGGAGATCGTGGACAACGCCATCGACGAGGCCATGGGCGGCTATGCCTCCCATGTGACCGTGACGCTGAACAAGGACGGCTCCGCCACCGTGACCGACGACGGCCGCGGCGTGCCCGTGGACATCCACCCCACCATGAAGGTCTCCGGCGTGGAGGTGGTGTACACCAAGCTCCACGCCGGCGGCAAGTTCAACAACGACAACTACGCCTACTCCGGCGGCCTGCACGGCGTGGGCGCCAGCGTGGTGAACGCCCTCAGCCGGTGGTTCACCGTGGATGTGTACCACGATTTCAAGCATTACCA
>CAYOYK010000080.1:0-10449 GCA_964408185.1 uncultured Oscillospiraceae bacterium
GGGTTTCGCGCCTGCGGGCGCGGGAACGGTGCCCCACCCTGCGGGGTGGGGTTCGTCACTTTTCTTTTCAGCTGAAAAGAAAAGTAACCAAAAGAAACAGCGTGATTGAGGCCGATCGATGGGCCAGCACGCCCATCTTGTGCTACAAGCGATCGCCCAGAAAACTTGCGTGATAGCGTTAGCACGCCTGCGGTGCCCATCTTGGCCGAACTGCTGCCCCGCGCCTGTTGGCTTGTTCCCGTGCAAGGGACGGCATGCAGGCATGGTGGCCCTGCGGGGCCCTCGATTGGTTTGCCGCGCCTGCGGGCGCGGGGGAACGGGGGAACGAAATACACCTCCGCATGTCCTTGGGCGCAATGCCGTAGACATGCAGGGGAAGCAAAGGCAATGTGGCATTCCTTGAGAAAACATGCCCTAGACAAGCAGGGGAGCAAAGCCAATACCGCGTTTCCTAAGAGAACATGCCGTAGATACGCCAGAAGCGATGCCAATACCGCGTTTCCCAAGAGAACATGCCGAAGATGCGCTGGAAGCGAAGCCAATTCTGCAATCTCTAAGAGAGCATGCCCTAAACACGCGTGAGAGCAAAGCCAATACCGCGTTTCCCTAAGAGAACATGCCGCAGAAGCGTGGGAAACAAAGCCAATACCGCGTTCCACATGATAACGATGCCCTAGCCACGGGGGAGCACAGCCAATATGGCGTTTCCTTCCGCGCCCGCAGGCGCGGCAAGCCAATCGAGGGCCCCGCAGGGCCACCATGCCTGCATGCCGTCCCTTGCACGGGAGCAAGTCAACAAACGCGGGGCAGCAGTTCTGCCAAGCTGGGCACCGCAGGCGTGCTAACAGCCTAAGCCAAGCCCTCTGGGCGATCGCTTGTAGCACAAGATGGGCGTGCTGGCCCATCGATCGGCCTCAATCACGCTGTTTCTTTTGGTTACTTTTCTTTTCAGCTGAAAAGAAAAGTGACGAACCCCGGCCCGCAGGTCGGGGCACCGTTCCGACGGCGGGCGCTAAAGCGCCCGCGTAAGAGGGGACTTCGTCCCCCCTCACCGCGCCTTCGGCGCTTGCGTCCCCCTAGGGAACGCGATGTTGAGTGCGCTCCCCGTGCGCCGCGCAGGCGCAACGCCGCGCCGCGCAGGCGCGGTAAACTCGGCCCGCAGGCCGGGACGCTCGCCGCGCAGGCGCGGTAAACTCGGCCGCGCAGGCCGTGTCGCGCGGTTCTGTGGGCCGCCCCGCGCCCGCCGTGCGCGGAGACTTTCACAGCACATTCTCCAGCTTTGGCGCGTCGCTCTCGGCCACGTCGTTCAGCGCGTCCGTGAGCGCGTCCAGCGCTTGCAGTGTCTCTATGCGCGCGCCCTCGTCCAGCGCCGTGCCAAGCAGCGTGAACGCGCTGTTCACCGCGCGGGTGTGATGGTGGCTGACCAGCAGGTTGAGCCATGCCGCGTCCCGCTGCCAAAGGGCATGCCAGTAGCGCTGCTCCTGCAGCGCGTCGTCATAGCGCGCGTCCAGCGCTTGGGCGCGGATGCCCTCGGCCGCGCGCAGGTAGCGGCGGGCGGTGCGGGTCTGGGCGGTATCCGCCCACAGGCCGCCGCCCAGCAGCAGCACCGTCAGAACGCAGATCATCGCCAAAGCGCGACGCATGGGCCGGCCTCCTTATCGCATCAGATGGGCGGCGCGGTCCGCGCGCTACCAGCACACGTCCTCCCGCGCCAGCGCTTGGCGCTTGACGGGCGGCTCGCCCGCATAGCCGTACACGCACAGCTCGCCGTCCGTGGAGGCGTAGCAAAGCAGCACGTCCCGGAGGCTCTGGACGCGCATCTCCGCAAGGCGCTCCTGCAGCCATTCCTCGCTCTGCCGCATCAGGTCGAGGTTCCTGCGCTCCAGCTTGCCATCCATTATCAGCGTGAGCGGCAGGCCCTCGTAGGGCGTGGACAGGTCGATATCATCCGGGCAGAGCGCGCGCTTGCCGCTTTTGAGAAACACGCTCAGCCGCCCGCCCGTCTCCATAACGGCCTCCTCCACGTCGTCGGGGTTCTGCACGCCGCACGCGCGGAGCTCCTCCATGAGGTCGTTGAGGTTGAACGCGAGGCGCTTGAGCGCCTTGTAGCTTACCGCGCCGCGATGGATCACAATGGTCGGCCGACCGCTGAAGAACGCCCGCGCCCGCTGGCTTTTGAGCGAGAGCAGCGTGAAAAACTGATGCAGGATCACCAGCGAGAGCATCGGCACGACGCCGCGCCAGAGCGGCACGTCCAAGCTCTCCATCGGCGTAGCGGCCAGATCGGCGATCATGATGGCGATGACCAGCTCAAACGGCTGAAGCTGACCCACCTGCCGCTTGCCCATCAGCCGCACCGCCAGCACCGCGAAGCACACCAGCAGCAGGCTGCGCACAATGATGGTCAGCATTCAGCTTTCCGCGCTTTCCAGCCATTGCTCCAGCTGCGTCAGATCATCAAAGCCCACGCCGCCGCGCACCTCCTCCTGCAAGGCCGTCGGCAGATCCTCCAGCCGCGCGTCCAGCTCCCGCACCAGCAGGAGCGCGTCGCCGTACTTGTTCTGGAACACGCACAGCGTGCCGTCCTCCCCCGGCTGCAGCACCACGTGATCGGGGCAGAACAGCTCCGGGCGCTGCCGCATTTGGATCAGCTTGGGCGAAAACTCCGTGATCTCCCACGCGTCGTACATCGGCGCGATGTCCTCCAGCGTGCGGCCGATGACCTCGCGGGGCGCGGCGACGCGGCGCGTGACCGTGTGCGTTCAGCGCGTGTAGGTGAGCGTTTGCAGCAGCTCGCAGCCCTCGGCGGCCTGCCGGGTCTCGTCGCGGGCGGCGGGCTGATCCGCGGGCGCGGGCGCGTCGGCGGTATCGGCCGGGAGCATCAGCAGCGCGGCGACGGCGATCAGCCCGGCGGCCAGCAGCGCGTGCATCCATCCTCGATAGGGCGATTGCTTCATGGGCGTTCCTCCTGCTTGGTTTGCGGGTAGCATGCCCTTTTTATCGCCGATGAATCCGCGCAAAAAAGCGCGGCCCCGCGGCCGCGCCTTGAAACTTGCCAAAGTGAGGAATTGCCTTTTATTCCAGCCCCGTATAGGTGACGATGTGCTCGATGGGCAGGTCGAGGATCATCGTGGTGCCGCGCGTGAGCTTGAGCTCGTTGCCCTCGCTGTCAAAGTAGACCGTGCGCTGGTCAACCCCGGTGCGGATCCAGTAGCCGGCGATGTAGCGGCCGCCGATAAAGATATCCGCGTTGCCCTGCGAAATGGAGTTCTGCACGGGCTGCACGGAGTCGCCCTGATTGTACTTGACCTCCACGCGCTGGATAATGACGTTGCTGAATGTCATGGGCAGCGTGTTCTCGGCCTTGCTGTTCCACTCGGTGCTGTCAAAGAAGCTCGCGTAGGGCTCAAACACGCCCTTGAGGTTCTGCACGTAGCGGTAGTAGAGGTTTTCCTCCTCCACATAGACAAAGCGGGACGCGTAGTCCTTGTGGCCCCAGTCCACCGTGATGGTGTAGGCGAGCGGGCCGTCGTAGGGGCTCTCGTCCACAAACAGGAAGGGGTGCTGGTGCGTGGGGTTGAGCGCCGGGTCGATGAGGCTCTGCATGCCGGCCACGTTGACGTCCACGTTGTCCGGGCTGGCGGGGTGCTTGCCCTGACTGAGGCGCTGCGCGTACTGCATCCACGGGTTGCTCTGGCCGACCTCCAGGTTGAAGATCACGCCCTTGTCGTACGCGCCAAGCTCGCGCATTTTTTCGATGATGTTGTTCTCGGTGCGCTGCGGGCCGCCGAAGAACACGAAGCCGGCCTCCCATTCCTCGCGCAGGAGCACATGGCCGATACGCGCGGAACGCACGGGGCCGACGCTGGTGGGCATCTGATCGCTGAAAAGGAAGGAGATACGGGTCGGGCCGTAGGAGTACAGCACGCCCTCGTACACGATATCGGCATACATGCCGCCCCACGGGCTGTTCTTGCCCGTGCCGCCCTCCGGGTTGGAGATCTGCACCAGCATGGGCTGATACACATCGCCGCTCCAAGGCAGGCCGGTGGTGGGGCTTTCGCCGGGGATCACGGGGTTGTCCGGGAAGTTGCCGTCGCTGCCCATGCCGTTGAGCTTGATCTTGCGGTCGGGCTCGTTCTGGAGCACGGTGCCCTCCATCGGGATGGTATACTTGCCCTCCTGGGCGGCGTAGGCGGCGCAGCAGCCGCACAGCAGCGCAAGCGCGAGGGCGACACAGATGAGTTTCTTCACAGGGAAGCCTCCTTCGTGGTTCGATTCATCATTCAACCGTCGTCTTGCGACGACGCTGCTTTGATTATAACATTTCCGTAACAGAATTGTCAATCACAACAGATCGGCGGAGATGTAACATCCAAAGCCGATTGCCCCGGCCTTGACACGCCCGCCGCGCAATGGTAGCATGCGCATAAAGAAGGCCGGCGTCAGCCGGACAGAAAGAAAGATAGAAAGAAAGACGAGAGTGATCCGCATGCCGCAGACCCCCGCGATTCCCCGCCCTGAGCATCCGCGCCCGGACTTTATGCGCGAGACATACCATAACCTGAACGGCGAGTGGAAGTTCGCCTTCGACGACGGCGATATCGGCCTGCGCGAGGGCTGGATGGAGCCGGGCCGACACTTGGACGCGCGCATCACCGTGCCGTTTTGCTACCAGTGCCGCCAAAGCGGCCTTGGCCCTACGGACGAGGTGCATCCGCTGCTGTGGTACCGCCGCGCCTTTGCCGTGCCGGAGGCCATGCGCGGGCGGCGCGTGCTGCTGCGCTTCGGCGCGGTGGACTACGCCTGCCGCGTGTACGTCAACGGCAGCTTGGCGGGCGAGCACATCGGCGGATACGCGCCGTTCGCGCTGGATATCACCCTTTTGCTCCGCGACGGCGAGAACGACCTCTGCCTGCGCGTGCGCGACGACCCGGATTGCACCCAGCCGCGCGGCAAGCAATACTGGAAGCGCGGCCTGATGGGCTGTTGGTACACCCCCTGCAGCGGGATTTGGCAGACCGTGTACCTGGAGGCCGTCGGCGAGTACGCGCTCCGGCAGATCCACATCACGCCGGACTTGGACAGGCGGCAGTTTATCGCCGAGCTGGCGCTGGACCGCGCCCCGGCCGAGCCGCTCGCGCTGGAGCTGACATTCGCGCTCGCGGGCGCGGTGCAGCGCGTCGTGCGCGTATCCGCCGCGAGCCGCGTCACGCGCGTGCCCGTGGACGTATCCGTCGGCGACGGCGGGGAGACCATGCGCGTCTGGTCGCCAAGCGACCCGGCTCTGTACGATGTGACGGCGCGCGTCCTCCTTGGCGATACCGCCGTGGATGTGGTGCGCACCTACTGCGGCATGCGCAAGGTGGCCGTGCGCGAGGGCCGCGTGTACCTGAACAACGGCCCCGTTTATCAGCGCTTGGTGCTGGATCAGGGCTATTGGCCCGATACCTCCATCACCCCGCCCTCGGACGAGGCGATGGAGGCGGATGTGCGCCATACGCTGGCCTTCGGCTACAACGGCGCGCGCAAGCACCAAAAAATGGAGGACCCCCGCTACTACTATTGGGCCGATAAGCTCGGCCTGCTGGTCTGGGGCGAGCTGCCCAGCGCGTACGAGTATACCGACGAAACCGCGCGCAACCTTGCCCGCGCCATGCAGGATTTTATCGATCGGGACTTCAACCATCCCTGCATCATCACGTGGGTGCCGCTGAACGAGAGCTGGGGTGTGCCGCAGATCTACGCCGATCCGCGCCAGCAGGAGACCGCGCGCATGCTCTACCACCTGACCAAGGCGCTGGACGGCACGCGCCTGTGCTCCGGCAACGACGGCTGGGAGCAATGCACCACGGACATTTGCGCGCTCCACGATTATGCCGCCGACGGCGCGGTCATCGCCCGTCACTTTGCCACGCGCGAGCAGGTGGAGCGGCACGGCTGCGACGCGCGCGCCTGCTACTGCGACTCCGAGCGGCCCACCGGCGACGAGGCCTTTATGGTTACGGAATATGGCGGCATCGCGTTCCAGAGCATCGGCGCGCAGGGCAAGCTGGGCGGCATGGATACATGGGGCTATCACGACAAGGTGACGGACAGCGAGAGCTTCTTCCGCCGCTTTCAGAGCGTGACGGACGCCATCCGCGCCCTGCCGTACTGCTGCGGGTACTGCTACACCCAGCTCACCGACGTGATGCAGGAGATCAACGGCCTGCTCACGCCCGATCGGCAGCCCAAGGTGGACGCAAAGCGCTTTGCGGCGCTCAATCAGGCCCCGGAAGATTAACGGGCGCGGATAAAACCCGCGGGGTCAAGGGGGATCATCCCCCTTGCGGGGTGCGGGGCGGCGCCCCGCGCGTCCCCCGTGGGCGCGGCCTCATTCCACCCTCGCGTCCCACGCCGCGCCCACGCCCTCCCAGCGAGCTAGCGGCGCAGCCGCGCACGCTCGCGGCGCGTTCGCTCAACTCACTTTCGCCGCACTCCCGCCACCCGGAGGTGCAGGGGGCACCGCCCCCTGCCGGGGCGCGGGGCGGCGTGAGACATGGGAAATTGCGGAGTTGTTTGACGTGACATGAGAGTGCGCAGCCGTGGTGATTGCTTACTATCGGATGCCGGGGTTGATATGAAGCAATCAAATTGTGGTGTCGGAAGCGCTGAGAAAGGCAGGGTCGGCGAATGATGCAAGAAGAAAAGACGAAAAAGATGCCAACAGACTTTACGTGCAGGGTGACCGGGTTAATGGCGCTATATGTGCTATTAGCCTCGTTGAGCCTTTTTTTTAATGCAAGGACGATTTGGATTACGGCGCTTGATGCTGGCGCGGCATGGGTATCCATTTGCTACATCCTGTTAATGGGAGAACGGCTGACAGGGACGGAACGCCGAAAAAAAAGGAGCCATGCCTTGAGCAGGCTGTTGGACGATTTGGAGCGCGCGCGATTTGTGCCGAGCGAACAGCAGCTAAAAGAAATCTACGTGATACTATACGGAGAAGCGCCTGAAAGCGAGCAATGGGTATTGCCAGAAGTCGGCAGCGAGGGAAGGAGGCGCGTGTCTTGGCGACCAAAGCGATAAAGCTCCCGTCCGGAAGCTGGCACATGCGCGCGCAGTACGACGCGGGCGACGGGAAACAGCGCTACAAGTCATTTACGGCGGAAACGAGAGCGGCACCATATGGCAGGCATCAAGCTCGCGCTGGGCGTATCCAATAAACCCGTGCGGTTGGCAGAGAAATAAGGATTCCGCCATTGTCACCAAAGGCAGGGGAGAGGCTCCCCTGCCTTTGCCAAATCACCCATTATCGGCAGGGGCACATCCCCGCCCTTGCCAAATCACCCTTCGCAGGCAGGAGTGCCCCCTCCGCCCTTACCGGATCACCTTCCGTAGGGCCGGGGTGAGGATCGCATACAGCAGCACCCCGCTGGCCGCTTGGATCAGGTTGCCCGGCACGCTGGCCGTGGCCGCCGCCAAGCCCAGCGCTGCCCACTCGTATGCAAAATACCCGGCCACCATGATTCCCTCGCACAGGATCACCAGCAGCACGCGCACCCACGCCCGCTTGGCGCGCATCGCCCACGCCGCGCACAGCGCGACCAAGCCCTTTACCACAAATGTGACTGGCGCGTACTCCCCAAAGCCCAAGCACAGATCCGCCAGCATGCTCCCCACGGCCGCCGCCGGAGCGCCCGTGATCCCCAGCAGCGCCGCCCCGACGAGTACAAACCCATCCCCCAGATGCACATAGCCGTTGGCCATGGGGACCGGGAGCTTCAAAAACGCCGTGGCCACAAACACCAGCGCCGCCATTACGGCGGCCATGGTCAGCCTCAGCACAGGGTCCCGTTTCATTTTGGTCAGCATGTCCGCGCCTCCAATCATATTGTCCGGATAGAAAAAAAGCGGCCCCGCCGCCTGCCTTGGCAGATGCACGCGCTGCCGCAGCCTGTCAAAAAGCACCGCGAGGGGCATGGGAAGCCGCGCTCCCCCAATGGATTCCGCCGTCGGCATGCGGATGAAGGCCGCAAGCCTCCCCAAAGAAGTTCAGCCGCTTGGGGCTCCCTTACAGCGCCGCCTGCATCGTCGCCAGATGCTTGCGCTCCTCTTGCGCGATGGCCTCCAGCGCGTGCCGCGCGTCCTCGCCCTCGCATTGAGCGGCAAAGCCCGCGTAAGCCTCGGCGGCTTTCTTCTCGCTGGCGCAGGCCAGCTCCAGCATGCTTTGCACGTCGCTCAGACCGCCCTCGCGTACCAGCGCCATCAGGCCGCCCTTGAACAGCAGCTCTCCGGCCGCCGCGCTGAGCGTCAGTGCGCGCTCGGTATCCGCGTCCAAGCCCTCGTACAGCGCGCCGAACTGCCGCAGATGGCCCTCCTCGTCGGCCAGCGCGCCGCGCAGATAGCCGTACAGAGGCTCTCCCGTCCGGCCCTGCGCGTCCATGAGCAGCAGCGCCCGCCGATAGAGCTGGATGGCGTTTTTTTCCATTTCGCAGGCGATGAAAAGGGCCTCCTGCGCGTTTTGTACTCGCATAATGCACTCGCTTTCCACTGGTTTTCCACAGAAAATCAACGTTTTCCATAGCCGTATCGTGGAAAACACAAACCCTTATTGCACAAAGGTTTGCGGAGGGTACCGTTTAGAAATCACGCATTTTCGGCAAAATACGCGTTGAGCTTTTCCACAAGCTCCTTTGCGTCCGTGCCGTGGGCCGCGCACGCGTCCTTGAGGGACTCCGCGGTGGCGTGCGGGCAGCCGAGGCAGTGCATGCCTACGCTCATAAAAATACGGGCGGTGCCGCGGTCGAGCGTCAGCACCTCGCCGATGGACATATTCTCGTTGATCTGCGTCATGATAAGACTCCTCATTTCTCTGTCATTGCCCGTGCGGGCAGGCCCATTCTAACATTCGCGTTTGCAAAAGTCAACCGTGGGCCGATATCCTATTGCGGCTTGACTTTTCCTCAACCGCGTGCTATCATACCCCCATCCACGAATGACGCGGAACACGCCGCGCCCGACGCGCGTTGCCAGAGAGCCCGCCTTGGCTGTAAGCGGGCACGCGCAAGGACGATGGTACCATCCGCCGACGCGGCGCGAGCGCGCGATACAGCGCACGGAATGAGACGGACGCGTCCATCGCGCCCAAGCAGGGTGGAACCGCGCAAAGCAACGCTTTACGCCCCCGCAAGATAGGCTTGCGGGGGCTTTTTTTGCCCCCGCGCAACAGAAGGAGGTACCCCGGTATGAAGCTCACCCTGTTCGGTCAATCCTACGAGGTCGCGGACGGCTCGTCCGCCGGCGATCTCATCAAGGCCCAGCTCCCGGACGAGCTGAAAAAGTACTACGCGGTGCAGGTGAACGGCGCGGAACACCCGCAGGATCTGTTCGCCCCCATCAGCGCGGACGCAACCCTTGAGCCGCTCACGTTCGAAAGCGAGGAGGGCCGCAAGGTCTATCGCCATAGCTGCTCGCACCTGCTCGCCATGGCGGTGAAGCACCTGTATCCGCAGGCCAAGCTGGCCATCGGCCCGGCCATTGAAAACGGCTTCTACTATGATTTTGACGTCGAGCCCGCCTTCACCCCGGAGGATCTGCCCCTGATTGAAAAGGAAATGAGCAAGCTGGCCCGCCAGTCCATCCGCCCCAAGCGCTACACGCTGCCCCGCGCCGAGGCCATTGCCGGGATGCAAAAGCGCGAGGAGCCCTACAAGGTGCAGCTGATCCAAGATCTGCCGGAGGACGAGGTGCTCAGCTTCTACGAGATGGGCGATTTTACCGACCTGTGCGTCGGCCCGCACCTGCCCAACCTGAGCTACCTGAAGGCCTTCAAGCTCACGCAGATCGCCGGGGCCTACTGGCGCGGCGACGAGCACAACAAGATGCTCTGCCGCATCTACGGCACCTGCTTCCCCGCCAAGGAGGAGCTGGAAGCCTACCTTCAGCAGCTGGAGGAGGCCAAGAAGCGCGACCATCGCAAGCTGGGCCGCGAGCTGGATTTGTTTGATATTCGGGACGAGGGCCCCGGCTTCCCGTTCTTCTACCCCAAGGGGATGATCCTGCGCAACCTGCTGGAGGATTACTGGCGCAAGATCCACCGCGAGGCGGGCTACGAGGAGATCAAAACCCCCATGATGCTCAACCGCAGCCTGTGGGAGCGCAGCGGCCATTGGGATCACTACAAGGAAAACATGTACACCACCAAGATCGACGATACCGATTTTGCCATCAAGCCTATGAACTGCCCCGGCGGCATGCTGGTGTATCAGCGTCGCCTGTGGAGCTACCGCGATCTGCCCATCCGCTCCGGCGAGCTGGGCTTGGTGCACCGCCACGAGAAATCCGGCACGCTGCACGGCCTGATGCGCGTGCGCTGCTTCACGCAGGACGACGCGCACATCTTCATGACCCCGGAGCAGATCCGCGACGAGATCAAGGGCGTCTACCACCTGATCGACGAGA
>CAYOYK010000081.1:0-10425 GCA_964408185.1 uncultured Oscillospiraceae bacterium
ATCCGCACGGACCTCAACGACGTGGTGTACAAGTCCAAGAAGGGCAAGTTCGCCGCGGTCGTGAACGAAATCGTTGAGCGGCACAAGACCGGCCAGCCGCTGCTGGTGGGCACCGTGAACGTGGAAACCAGCGAGATGCTCAGCCGCCTGCTGAGCCTGCGCGGCGTGGAGCATGAGGTGCTCAACGCCAAAAACCACGCCAAGGAGGCCGAGATCGTCGCGCAGGCGGGCCATTACGGCGCGGTGACCATCGCCACCAACATGGCCGGACGCGGCACCGACATTCTGCTGGGCGGCAACCCGGATTTTCTCGCGCGGCGCAAGCTGCGTCAGGACGGCCTTGAGGATGAGATCATCGAGCTTGCCACGGGCCACAACGAGGATGTGAGCGCCGAGGTGCTCGCCGCCCGCGAGGCCTATCAGCGCTATTATGAGGACTTCAAGCGGCAGACGGACGAGCAGCACGACCGCGTGGTCGGCGTGGGCGGCCTGCACATTGTGGGCACGGAGCGCCATGAGAGCCGCCGCATCGATAACCAGCTCCGCGGCCGCTCCGGCCGTCAGGGCGACCCCGGCAGCACCCAGTTCTTCATCAGCCTGGAGGACGACGTGATGCGCCTGTTCGGCTCCGAGCGCATCGCCCCGATCATCGAGCGAATGGGCCTCACCGAGGATCAGCCGCTGGAGGCAGGCATGCTCACCAAGCAGATCGAGGCCGCGCAGAAGCGTATCGAGGGCCGCAACTTTGATATCCGCAAAAACGTGCTGCAATACGACGACGTGATGAACAAGCAGCGCGAGCTCATCTACGGCCAGCGCCGCGATATGCTCACCGGGCAGAACGCGCGGCCCAACGTCATCTCCATGGCGCACGAGCTCATCAACGCCTGCGCGGAGCGCAACTTCACGGGCGAGGGCTCGTTTGACTGGAGCCTCGACGACGCGAAGGAATACCTGGAGAGCCTCTGCCTCAAGCCGGGCGCGATCGAGAGCCACAAGGCCCTCTACGCCAAGGCGGATGATCCCGACGAGCTGGTGCAGGCCCTCTACGCGGACGCCGACGACTTCTACGCCGAGCGCGAGGCGCTGCTGGGCGGCCTCGGCATCGACATGCGCGAGTTTGAGCGCGTGGTGCTGCTGGGCGCCATCGACCGCCATTGGATGGATCACATCGACGATATGGACAACCTGCGCGAGGGCATCGGCCTGCGGGCCTACGGCCAGCGTGACCCGGTGCAGGAATACCGCGCCGAGAGCTACGATATGTTTAACGACATGGTGCACCTCATCCGGGAGGACTCCATCCGCCGCCTCTACCAGAGCAAGGTGGAGCGCGTGCCGGAGCGCCGCCGCGCCATCAACGCCGACCGTATGCAGGAGGGCCCCAAGGCCCGGCCCGCCGCGAGCGGCAAGCGGCCCGCGAACGGCAAGCCCGCTCCCGCGCCCACCAGCAAGGACGTGCCCGGCGCGCCCGGCCGCAACCAGCCCTGCCCCTGCGGCAGCGGCAAAAAGTACAAGCACTGCTGCGGAGCGGGAAAGTGACGGTCCAGCCGCTGTTCAACGCATAGCACAACGGGCGGCTACGCCCATGAGGAGAGTTTTATGGTCAATCAGGAGCTATACAAGCAGCAGCTCGCCGCCCTGCGGGATACCATCGACAAGGCTGCCGAAGGCCTGCACATTGAACATATGCGGGAGGAGCTGTCCGAGCTCAGGGAGGAGATGAACGCCCCTGAGTTTTGGAACGATCTGGAGCGCTCCACGGCGGTCAACCGCAAGGCGGGCCAGCTGGAGAGCAAGCTGAACCACGTGGCTAGGCTGCGCGCGCGCGGCGACGACGTGGAGGCGATGATCGAGCTGCTGGAGGAGGACGAGGACGAGAGCATCGCGGCCGAGTGCGAGCAGGAGATTGCCGATCTGCGCGCCGACGCGGACGCGCTGGAGCTGGAAACGCTCATGCGCGGCGATTATGACGATTGCAACGCCGTGCTCAGCCTGCACGCGGGCGCGGGCGGCACCGAGGCGCAGGACTGGACGCAGATGCTCTACCGCATGTACACCCGCTACTGCGAACGCATGGGCTTCAAGGTGACGGTCAACGATCTGCTGGAGGGCGACGAGGCCGGCATCAAGAGCGTTACGTTCCTTGTGGAGGGCGAAAACGCCTACGGCTACCTGCGCAGCGAGAAGGGCGTGCACCGCTTGGTGCGCATCAGCCCGTTTGACGCGAACGCGCGCCGCCACACCTCTTTCAGCTCGCTGGACGTAAGCCCCATTTTGCACAACGGCGACAAGTTTGAGGTCAACATGGAGGAGGTGCGCATCGATACGTACCGCTCCGGCGGCGCGGGCGGCCAGCACGTCAACCGCACGGACAGCGCCGTGCGCATGACGCACATCCCCACCGGCATTGTGGCCCAGTGCCAGAACGAGCGCAGTCAGGTGCAAAACCGCGAGGTCTGCTTCGAGATTCTGCGCAGCCGCCTGCTGGAGCTCCACGAGCGCCAAAAAGAGGAGCAGATGGCCGATATCAAGGGCGAAATGAAGAAAATCGAGTGGGGCAGCCAGATCCGCAGCTATGTGTTCCAGCCCTACACGATGGTCAAGGATCACCGCACCAATTACGAGTCCGGCAACGTGGCCGACGTGATGGACGGCAACCTGAGCGGCTTTATCACGGCGTACCTCAAAATGCAGTAACAGGACTCCGGGAGCCGCGGCCCGTCACAGGGCGGCGCGTCTGCCGGAAGCAAGCGCCGACGGCCATACCGGGCGCCGAGATCGCAATCAAACTGAAGGAGGGTTCCCCCATGGCGGACGACATTCTAGGCAGCATCAAGGACGGCATTCAGGACACGATTGAGGATAAGCTCAGCCCCGATAAGGTGTTGAGCGAGAGCAATCTCAAAAAGAAACGCGGCGCGTTTTGGACCTGCTTTATCGCGGCGCTGCTGCTGGTGGTGCTGGCGGCGGGCGCGGCGCTGTACTGGAACGCGACCAAGGTGAGCCTGTTCGAGGAAGGGCTTGTCAGCAATGTGGACGCCACCGCGCTGGGCACCGATGAAGCCAGCCTGAAGAGCTTCGCGGACAGCACGCTGGCTTACCTGCAGGGCGTGACCAGCGTTTGGGAGCCTGTAATCAAGATCGGCGACCATTTTCTGACCATCCCGGAGACCTTCAAGACGCACATGGCGACCGTGAAGGGCTGGGTCGGCTCGGCCACGGCGGTGCTGCTGGCGGGCGCGGCCATTGTGCTGCTGCTGCTTGGCCGCGCGATGATCGGCACCAAAAACAGCAAGAAGGGCAGCTTTTCGCTGAAGGGCTACTATATCGGCGCGGCCATCCCGCTGCTGCTGATCGCGGGCGTGGGCTGCTGGGCGTACTTCAACTTTGACGGCTTCTGGCAGCTCCTGCACAAGACGATCATCCCGGACGGCATCTTTAACGCGAGCGAGGAGATCATGCGTCTCTTCCCGGTCGGGCTGTTTGCGGGCTACCTTCAGCCGGTGGCGATCACCTTTGGCATTCTGGCGGCGATTATCCTTGTGCTGCCGCTGATTCTCAAGCCGCTGAGCGTGCTGCTGACCAACCTGTTCGGCAAAAAGTCCGCCTCCGCAAGCGGCACGCGCTCCGCGAGCAGCCGCTCCACCACGCGCAGGAGCAGCACTCGCGGCACCAGCGCCCGCAAGAGCAGCACGACCAAGAAGAGCAGTACAGCCAAAAAGACCGGCACGACCCAAAAAACTGCGGCCAAAAAAAAGACGACCTCCGCCTCCGCAAAATAAGATGACGTATCAGCAAACGGTGCAAAACAAGCTGGAAGCCTTGCGCAGCAAGGCTTCTGTGCGTATTCTCGCGTTGGAGTCAAGCTGCGATGAGACGGCCGCCGCCATTGTGGAAAACGGCCGCATCCTGCACAGCAGCGTGATCTTCTCGCAGGTGGACGTTCACGCGCTCTACGGCGGCGTCGTGCCGGAAATTGCCAGCCGCGCGCACGTGGACGCGTGCGACCGCGTGATCGACAAGGCGCTGGCCGACGCGGGCCTGTCGCTGGGCGATGTGGACGCGCTGGCCATGACCTACGGGCCGGGGCTGGTGGGCGCGCTGCTGACCGGCGTGAGCTGCATGAAGGGTCTCAGCTTTGCCACGGGACTGCCGCTGGTGCCCGTCAACCACATCGAGGGCCATGTGAGCGCGAACTATCTCACCACGCCGGAGCTGGAGCCGCCCTTCGTCTGCCTGATCGCCAGCGGCGGGCACAGCCATCTGGTGCGCGTGAACGACTATGCCGATTACACGCTGCTCGGCCAGACTGTGGACGACGCGGCGGGCGAGGCGTTTGACAAGGGCGCGCGCTTGCTGGGGCTGCCTTATCCCGGCGGGCCGCTGCTGAGCAAGCTGGCCGAGGGCGGCGACGAGCGCGCGCTGGTTCTGCCCACGCCGCACCCGGAGGGCCGATACGATTACAGCTTTTCCGGCCTGAAAACCGCGTTTCTCAACGCCTGCCACAAGCTGGAGCAGGCAGGCCAGCCGATTCCCCGCGCGGACTACGCGGCCTCCTATCAGCGGGCGATTGTGGACAGCCTGTGCGAGAAGGCCCTGCTGGCGCTGGCCGACAGCGGCCTGCACACGCTCTGTCTGGCGGGCGGCGTGAGCGCGAACGCCCTGCTGCGCGCCCGCATGAGCGAGCACGCGCGCAAGCGCGGCTTTACGCTGTGCATGCCGCAGCTGATCCTCTGCACGGACAACGCGGCGATGATCGGCTCGGCGGCGTACTATCGCCTGTGCAAGGGAGAGCTGGCCGAGCTGAGCCTCAACGCCGTGCCGGGGCTGGAGCTGGTCTGACAGCGAGGGACGCGCGCCCGCTTGCCTGAGCCGGGCCATCCGGCTCGGCTCAGGCAAGCGTGCGCGCCGCTGCGGGCGTACAGAGAGGGAGAGATGACAGCGCATCTCTCCCTTTTTGGTTTGGCAAAACTCCCGTGAGGGCTTGGGGAGCCGCGCCCCCATCTGTATGCCGACGGTTCCGTCCTTACAGCTTCTTGACCATGTTCTCCACCGCGCCGACCCACGCGTGCTCCGGGTCGTTGCTGCGGTAGAAGCCCTGATGCTTGCCCCCCATCAGCCACAGGAAGTAGGTGTTGTAGCCGGGCGCGCCGACGGTGGTGTGGTAGCCCTTGGGGAACTCCACCAGCTCGTCGCTCTTCACGCGGTACGCCTCGTCGATCTCGCCGTCGCTGGTATAGAGGCACTGCACGCCAAAGCCCTGCTGCGGGTCAAAGAGGAAATAGTAGATTTCCTCCAGCACGCCCTCGGCGGGCATGTTGTCCACATCGTGCTTATGCGGCGGGAAGCCCGCCCAGTTGCCCGGCGTGATGTACGCCTCGCCGATGGTCAGCTTTTTGGCGTTGGTCGTGCCGTCCACGATAAAGCTGGTATCGCGCTCCCACGGCTTTACGCCGAGGCGCACCACACGCACGCTGTCCTGATGGATGACCTGCGGCTTGCTGTCCACGGTCACAGGCGTGCCGCATACGGCGATTTTGACATGCCACGGGCTTGCGATTTTCACCTTGCAGTTGCGCGGCGCGTAGAAGCACTCCGCCTTGGGGCTTTCAAATACGCTGCGGCGCGAGCCGACCATGCCGTAGTCCTCGCCGTTGGCGGTGAAGCACGCCTTGCCGCCCAAGAGGATGAACGCGACCTCGCGGTCCTTCGTGTCAAAATCGAGGCTTTGCCCGTCCGCAAGCTCGATGATGCCGAACTCAAGGTCCTTCAGCGAGCACTTGCCGATCTCGCAAAGCGGGGTGTAGCCGCTCTTGGGGGTGTAGGTCTTTTTGTAATTCATGGATATCCCTCCTTATTTTATTTCCGTCTGTGTTGATAATGCGCGATCATCGCGTCGGCGGCCGTCTCCCAGTCGGAGACCACGCCGTAGTCCGCGCAGCGGAAGATGGGCGCGTTGCGATCGCTGTTGACCGCGACGACGGTTTGCGCGCTGTTCATGCCCACGATGTGCTGCACCAGTCCCGAAACGCCAAAGCCGATGTACAACTTGGGCCGCACCGTTACGCCCGTCTGCCCGATCTGGTGCGCGTAGGGCATCCAGCCCGCGTCCACAGCGCTGCGCGTCGCGCCGACCGCGCCGCCCAGCAGCGCCGCCAGCCGGGCCAGCTTATCAAAGCCCCTCCTGCCGCCCACGCCCTTGCCGCCCGCAATCACCACCCGCGCCGTTTGCAACGAGCCGCCGTTTTGCATGGGCGTGAAGTCCAGCCGGGTCAGCAGCGCGGGCAGGTCGGGCGCGTTAAACCGCTCTGCCGCGACGCTTTGACGCGCGCGCCGTTCCTCCGGCAGCGGGAATACCCCCGGCCGCACGCTCGCCATTTGGGGGCGGCGTTCCCTGCACAGGATGTCCGCCGTCAGGTTGCCGCCAAACGCCGGGCGGCTTTGCTCCAGCAAGCCGTCCTTGGTGAGCGCAAGGCCCGTGCAGTCGGCTGTGAGGCCCGTATCAAGCTTTGCCGCGACCCACGCCGAGAGGAAGCGCCCGCGCACCGTCGCGGGAAACAGCGCCGCATCGGGATCCAGCCGCCGGATCGCCTGCGCCGCGATCGTGCCCTGTGCGCAATCGTCGTCCGAACGCCCGATCAGCAGCGCGCCGTCCGCGCCGCAGGCCAGCGCGCGCGCGGCGCTCTCGTCCTCGCACAGCGCGAGCACCCGCGCGCCCAGCTCCTTGGCTTTGCCGATCAGCTCCGGCCCGCTGGCGCCGGTACGCTCGCAATACACCGCAATCGTCATCGCGTCGCCTCCCGTTCCTCCAGCGCCGCCAGCACTTCCGCCACGGACAGCTTGCGGCACGGCCGCGCGCCGACAGGCCGCGCCGATACCCGGATCACGCGCGTTGGCGAGCCACGCAGCCCGACGCTCTCCGCCGAGACGCTCAGCTCGGCCGGCTTGAGCCGACGTATCGGCGCGTTCTTCGCGCGCTTCAGTCCCGTCAGCGTCGGCAGACGCAGGCGGTGGCTCCATTCGCATAGCGTAACGACGGCAGGCAGGCGGCATTGCCAGCGCTGCGCCCCGTCCTCTGTCAGCTGGGTGACCGTCGCTGTCGCTTGGCTCACGGCAACCTCCGTGGCGTTGGTCACGCACGGCGCGTCCATCAGCGATGCGAGCATCGGCCCGACCTGCCCGGTCTCGCCGTCCGCGGCGCGCCGTCCGCACAGGATCAGATCAAACCCGCCCAGCGCGTCCAGCGCGGCGCGCAGCGTCTTGGCGGTCGCCAGCGTATCCGCGCCCGCAAAGGCGGGGTCGGTCAGCTGCACGGCCTCATCCGCGCCGCGAGCGAACGCCTCGCGCAGCATGGTTTCCACGCGCGCGGGGCCCATGGAGAGTACCGTCGCCGTGCCGCCGCACGCGTCCCGCAGAGCCAGCCCCAGCTCCAGCGCGCTCTCGTCGGCAGGGTTGACCACCTGCGCCACAAAATCCCGCTCCAGCGTCAGGTCCGCGCCCAGCTTGACCTCGGTCGTGTCCGGCACCTGCTTCATGCAAACGAGTATCTTCATTGCGTCGTCCTTACAGCTTGTGATAGATCGGCGCGAGCGCCGCCTCGATTTCCTTGTACAGCGCAAAGCGCTCCGCGTAGAACGCCGCGCCCTCCGGGTCGGGCCGCGTAACGCCGGTCACGCGCACGCAGCGTCTCACGGCCTCGTCATGGTCGGCAAACGCGCCGACCGCCACGCCCGCAAGCATGGCGCTGCCCAGCGAGCTATCCACGTTCTCCACCGATTGCAGAGGGATGTTGAGCATATCGCACAGAATCTGCCGCCACAGGTCGTTCCTCGCGCCGCCGCCGATCGCGACCGCCTCGCCGGGCGCGATGCCCATGCCGCGCAGGGTTTCGTAGCAGTCCTTCATGGAGTAGGCCACGCCCTCCAGCACCGCGCGGTTGAAGTGCGCCTTGGTGTGAAAGCCCGCCGCGCCTGTAAAGCTCGCGCGCAGCTTATCGTCAAGGTACGGGGTGATCTCGCCCTGCAGATACGGATGGAAGAACAGTCCCTCGCAGCCGCGCTCGACGGTCGCCGCCGCCGCGCTCATCTCGCCGAACGCGCCGCCGAAGGTATCGCGGTACCAGCGGTAGCTGGTGGCGCAGGATTTCGTCGCCGTGCCGGGATACCACAGCCCGCTTACGACATGCCGATAGGTGACGAGCGCGGGATCGACCACCGCGCGGTCGGTAATGGCGCAAATGCGCCCCGCCGTGGCCAGCTTGACGGTCGCCTGCCCCTTGCGCACCGCGCCGGAGGCATACACCTCCATCACGGTATCGGTCGCGCCGACGATGACCATCGTTTGCGCGGTCAGGCCGGTATCCGCCTGCGCCTGCGCGGTGAGCGGGCTGAGCTTGGCCGTCGGCTCGGCGATGGGCGGCAGGATGGCCGGATCGATGCCCGCAAGGCCGCACAGCGTTTCCGACCAGACGCCGCGCCCCGCATCCAGCAGCAAAAAGCCCATCGCCTCGATGGAATCTGTCACATAGTCGCCCGTCAGCCGATAGCGCACGTAGTCCTTCATCGCCATCAGCTTGCGGGTTTTGGCCAGCGTTTCCGGCTCGTGCTCGCGCAGCCACACGAGCTGCGGCAGCGTCCACAGGCTCGACACGCTGTTGTAGCACTCGCGCATGATCTCCTCGCCCAGCTCGCGCTTGAGTTTGGCCGCCTGCTCCCCCGCGCGGCTGTCCGTCCAATAGATGGCACGGCGCACGGGGCGATCGTCCGCGCCCAGCAGTACGGCGGTGTGCGTCGCCGCGTCGAGGCAGAGCGCGCAAATATCGGCAGGATCGACGTTTGCTTCGCGGAGGATCTCGCGGATGTTCGCCACCGCCGCGTCGTAGCTGTCCGCCGCGTCCTGCTCCGCCCAGCCGTTTTCCGGGTAGTAGGTGGGATACTCGCGGCTCGCGGTCGCATACACGCGCCCGTCCGTTCCCAGCAGCGTCGCCTTGGACGAGCTGCCGCCAAAGTCCACGCCCAACAGGTATTGCATACCCCGTTCCTCCTTCGTTGAACCGTCAGCCCGCAATCACGCCCACGCCGTCCGGGATGACCGTCACCGTCGCGTTTTCGCCCAAGAGGGTCGTAGCGTCGCGCAGCGCGGCGTTCACATCGGGCGACCAGCGCATGTGCATGCGCTCAACCAGCGCGCGATTCTCCGCCCCGGTGACAAAAAACACCGTGGCCCTGTTCTGCACGCGCGCGAGGATTTGCGCCTCCCACTGGTCCATGTGCGTGCTTTCGGGCGGCACGTGCACGATATCCCGCGCCACCTCCCCGGCGTTGGCACGATCGGCAAACCAGCGGTAGAACGCCTCGCCGCCGTGCCCGTCGCCCAGCGCCGCGCACAGGATGATCGCGCCGCCCGGCCGCACGCAGGCCTCGGCGGCCGTCATCCCCTTAACGGACTGGTACACATTCTGGTCCAGCGGATAGCCGCCGTTGGAGGTGATCGCGATATCGCTCACAACCGCTTGAACGCGCGTCAGCCGCTCGCAGAGCTGGCAGCCCGCGGCATGCGCCTGCTCCAAATCGCCCGCGAACGCCGCAATCACGCGCTTGTCCGCGTCGATCAGCACATTGAGGATAAAGCGCAAATTGGCGGTCTTGGCCGCGAACAGCATATCGCGGTGGATGGGGTTGCCGTCCAAGCTCCCCTGCCGCGCCGCGCCGCTTTGGATAAACTGGGCGTTGTGGTTGTATAGCACGGTCTTTTGGGAGGCCACTCCGGGCAAAATGCTCTTTCTCCCGCCGGAAAAGCCCGCAAAAAAGTGAGGCTCGATAAACCCCTCCGATACCACAAGCTCGGCTTCCTTTACCAGCCTGTTCAGCCACAGCTCGCCGCCGGAGGGCAGTGTGCCGAAGAACGCCATGTCGCCCTCATTCTCCGCGCGATGCACCACGATCCTCTCATGCTCCACGATGTCGTCGCCCAGCTTGGCGCGCAGCTCCGCCTCGGTGGTGGGGCGATGCATGCCTGTCGCAATCAGGATCGTGATCTCCGCATCCGGGCTGCCCGCGCGAATCTCCGCAAGGTACGGCGGCAGCGTCACGCGGCTGGGCACGGGGCGCGTATGATCGCTTGTAATCACCAGCACGCGGCGCTTGCCCCGCGCCAGCTCGCGCAAGCGCGGGGAGGCGATGGGGTTTTGCAGTGCGTCGCGCACAATCTCGCTCTGGTCAGCGTTCGCCGACGCATCGTGCTGCGGGCGCAGCACGGCTTGCAGCCGCGCGTCGGGCACGGTGAGCGTCTGCTTGGTTTTGCCGTAGGGAATCTCAATCGTCGCCATGTTTCGTTCCGCCTTTCAGACCACCTTGCCGGGATTGAGGACGCCGCGGGGGTCAAACGCGGCCTTCACGCCGCGCATCAGCCGGAGCTGCGTCT
>CAYOYK010000082.1:0-10156 GCA_964408185.1 uncultured Oscillospiraceae bacterium
ATCCGGGGCGAGGCGCTGCTGCTGCCCATGAGCCTGCAAAAGGGCTTTGTGCACGACGAGGCCAAGCTCGCCGTCGTATCGGACAGCGACCTGTACGGCTCCGCGTACCATCGCGCCAAAAAGCACAAGAGCGCCGGGGAGCGCATCGCGTCGTTTACCGATCTAAAGACCGGGGATTACATCGTACACGATATCCATGGCGTGGGCCAGTTTGCGGGCATCGTGCAGGTGGTCAGCGAGGGTGTGACGCGCGACTACTTGCTCATCCAGTATGCGGGCGCGGATAAGCTCTACGTGCCGACCGATCAGTTTGACCGCGTGCAGCGGTTTATCGGCGCGGAGCAGAGCGCGCCCAAGCTCAACCGGCTGGGCGGCGCGGAATGGCAAAAGCAGAAGAGCCGCGTCAAGGCCGGGCTGAAAACGCTCGCGTTCGATCTGGCCGCGCTCTACGCCCGGCGGCAGACCGAGCCCGGCTTCGCGTTCAGCCACGATACCCCGTGGCAGCACGAGTTTGACGAGATGTTCCCCTACGAGCTGACGGCCGACCAGCAGGAGAGCGTGGAGCAGATCTTTGCGGATATGGAAAAGCCGACCAACATGGATCGCCTGCTCTGCGGCGACGTGGGCTACGGCAAGACCGAGGTGGCCCTGCGCGCGGCCTTCAAGGCGGTGGTGGAGGGCAAGCAGGTCGCCATCCTCGCGCCCACGACCATACTGGTGCAGCAGCACTTTCACACGGTGAAGAAGCGCTTTGAGGGCTTCGACGTGACGGTGGAGATGCTCTCGCGGTTTCGGACGGCCAAGGAGCAAAAGGAGATTCTGGCCCGCGCAAAGGAGGGCAAGGTGGATATCCTCGTCGGCACGCATCGGCTGCTGGCCAAGGACGTGGCGTTCCACGACCTCGGCCTGCTCATCATCGACGAGGAGCACCGCTTCGGCGTAAGCCACAAGGAGAGCATCAAAAACATGAAGGCCAAGGTGGATGTGCTCACGCTCAGCGCTACGCCCATCCCGCGCACGCTGCACATGAG
The DNA here is from genome assembly GCA_964408185.1 of uncultured Oscillospiraceae bacterium. GTDB lineage: Bacteria > Bacillota > Clostridia > Christensenellales > Aristaeellaceae > CAYOYK01. The sequence goes on from CAYOYK010000082.1 coordinate 1,032, forward strand.
CATGGTGGGCATCCGCGATATGAGCCTGCTGGAAAGCCCGCCGGAGGAGCGCCTGCCGGTGAAAACCTACGTGCTGGAGTACGACGACGCCGTGCTGCGGGACGCCATCAAGCGCGAGCTCCAGCGCGGCGGACAGGTGTATTTTCTCTACAACCGCGTCCGCTCCATCGAGCAGATGTACCAGCGCATCAAGACGCTGGTGCCGGAGGCCCGCGTGTGCGTGGCTCACGGCCAAATGCGTGAGAACGCGCTGGAGGACGTCATGCTCGATTTCTACGCCGGGGCCTACGACGTGCTGCTGTGCACCACCATTATCGAGAGCGGGCTGGATGTGCCCAGCGCCAACACGCTCATCGTGTTTGACGCCGATCACTTCGGCCTGAGCCAGCTCTACCAGCTCCGCGGCCGCGTGGGGCGCTCCAGCCGACAGGCGTACGCGTACTTTACCGTGCGCCGCAACAAGCAGCTTAGCGAGACCGCCGAGAAGCGCCTTGCCGCCATCCGCGAGTTTACGGAGTTTGGCGCGGGCTACCGCATCGCCATGCGCGATTTGGAGATCCGCGGCGCGGGCGACGTGCTGGGCCCGGAGCAGCATGGCCATTTGAGCGCCGTGGGCTACGATATGTACCTCAAGCTGGTGGAGCAGAGCGTCAGCGAGGCGCAGGGCGTGCCCCAGACCCCTGAGCTGGATACCCACATCAAGCTCAAGCTGGACGCCTACCTGCCGGAGAGCTACATCGCCGAGGAGCGTCTGCGCATCGAGGCGTACAAGCGCATCGCCATGATACAGGACGCGGACAGCCGCGCGGATATTACCGACGAGCTGATCGATCGCTACGGAACGCCGCCGGAGAGCGTGGAAACGCTGATGGATATTGCCCAGCTCCGCGCGCTGACGCGGCGGCTTGGCGCAAGCAGGCTCTTCCTGCGCGCGGACGGCGTCCACCTGCGCATCGACGAGAGCTTCCTGCCCGACGCGGCCGCGCTGCTGACCTCCGTGCAGGAGGTCGGAGCGCCGCTGGCGTTCAGCGTCACGCAGCCGCCGGAGCTGATGATCCGTCAGCCGGGCCTGAGCGCGGCGGAGGCCGCGACGCTCAGCACCGATCTGCTGGGCCGCGTGCTGCGCCGCATGGACGAGCTGACCCGTCAGCCTGAGTGAAGCCTGTGTGAACATTTTGGAGAGCGATTGCAATCGCTGGCGAAATATGGTATATTATAACAAGTATTTTACAAGAGGGGGTTATCCTTATGGGCTTCATGGATAAAATCAAGTCTCTGTTCGGCGGCAACGTCGAGCTGAAGGTCACCGAGCTGCTGGATCAAATCGTCGCGGCGGTCAAGCCTCTTATCGAAAAAGGCGAGGCCAGCGAGGCGCTTACCAATGCGGTGAACAACTTCGACGGTCTGGGCGACAAGCTGAAGGACATTCTTGCCAAGATCAAGTCTGCTACGGGCGATTCCGTTACCAAGCTGACCGAGGACAAGAAGGGCGTCGTCGCCTCCATCGTGGAAAAGGGCACCGTGCTGCTGGACAACATCGAAAAGAGCGACAAATTGCCTGAGGGCGTGAAGGAGCTGGCCGAAAAAGCCGAGGCTCTGCTCAAGAAGCTCAAGTAAGGCATGGTAGATCCGAACGCTCAGCCGATGGTTGGGCGTTCTTTTTTGTGCGGAAGGACTGCGCGCAGGGCGCGAAGGGGGAGCAAAATCGGTTTCGGTTGCGCCGCATCAGCAAGTGTGATATGATACTCAGGTTCGGCCCACAAAGGAGGCGCGCATGGCAAAGCTGGAGCGTACCCTGTACAACATGGATTTTGATGCGGTACTGGATCTGCTGGAGGAGGGAATCCTCAGCGAAAGCGTATCCGCCGCGCTGGAGGAGCAGACCGATTGGCAGGCGGACGGCGTGCGCTGCGCGGTGCGCGTATACGAGCGGTACAGCGTGCTGGGCCAGAACCGCGTGAGCCTCAGCGTGACGCTGCTCGGCCTGCCGGGCGAGGTGCTTGTAAGCGCCATTGCGTCCGGCGGCAGTCAGGCCGTGCTGTTCAAGCTCAATACATTTGGCGAGAGCGCTTTTTTAGAAAGCGTGGAGCGCGCCCTGCAAGGGCTGTAAGCGCATAGGGACTCACGGCCGGACGGGCCGTACGACGCGGGGGAAAAACCGCCCCAAGCAAAGGATGAAACCATGGCAACAAATCGCATTTCCCGGTATATCGGCACCAAGAGCTTTTATAAATCCGTCTTTGTGCTCGTGCTCCCGCTGATTATCCAGCAGGGCATCTCCAACTTCGTCAGCCTGCTGGACAACGTGATGGTCGGCCAGCTGGGCACCGAGGCTGTGAGCAGCGTCTCCATTGTGAACCAGCTCATCTTTGTGTTCAACCTTACGCTGTTTGGCGGGCTGAGCGGCGCGTCCATCTTTGGCGCGCAGTATCACGGCAGCGGCGATGTGGACGGCGTGCGCTACACATTCCGCTTCCGGCTGCTGTTCGGCGTGGCCCTCACGGCGATTGGCGTGGCGGTGCTGCTCATTTTTGGCGATCAGCTCATCGGCACATTTCTGCACGAGGAAAGCGGCGACAGCGGCGACCTCGCGCTGGCCAAGCAAAACGCGCAGGAGTACCTCAGCCTCGCGGTGTGGGGAATCATCCCGTTCATGCTGGTGCAGTGCCTGTCCAGTACCCTGCGCGATACCGGCGAGACCGTATCGCCCATGATCGCCAGCGTGATCGCCATTTTGGTCAACCTTACGCTCAACTACGTGTTCATCTTCGGCAAGCTGGGCTGCCCCGCCATGGGCGTGGCCGGCGCTGCGCTGGCGACGCTGATCGCCCGCGTGATCGAGTTTGCGTACCTGACTGTGCACACCTACCGCAGCCGCGAGCGGTTCCCGTTTGTCGTGGGCGTGCTCAAGAGCCTGCGGGTGCCCAAGCAGGTTGTGATGCAGATTGTCAAAACCGGCACGCCCTTGCTGCTGAACGAGTGCCTCTGGTCGCTGGGCAACACGCTCATCAGCCAGTGCTACTCTCTGCGCGGTCTGAGCGCCGTGGCCGCCAGCAACATCTGCGGCACGGTGTGGCAGCTGTTTGCCATTATGATGATGGCCATGGGCAGCGCGGTCGCCATTATGGTGGGGCAAAAGCTCGGCGCGGGCAAGCAGGAGGAAGCCAAGGAAATTGACCGCAAGCTGGTTGCGCTGACGGTTGTGGCCAACGTTGTGACCGGGCTGCTGATTATCGCCACCTCCGGCCTGATTCCGCAGATTTACGATGTCGGCAGCGAGACGCGCGCACTGGCCGCGCAGATGCTGATCGTAGCCGGGGCCTTCATGCCGGTGGACAGCTATACGCATGTCGCGTATTTTACGCTGCGTTCCGGCGGCAAGACGTTTATTACATTTTTGTTTGACTGTGTGTTCACATGGGCCGTCAGCCTGCCCATCGCCTTCCTGCTGAGCCGATACACCCAGTCTCCCATGCTGATCATCTATCTGGCGGTGCAGGCCGCCAACATTCTCAAAGCCATCATCGGCGGCATACTGGTGCATTCCGGCATCTGGGTCAACACGCTGGTGGGCGGCGAGAGCGGCCCCGCCGAGGCGGAACCCCTGCCGGAGGAATAAATTTCAACCAACAGCGCCCCGCGAGCAGTTGCTTGCGGGGCGTTTGGCGTGCCAACAAAGCGGCGTTTCATAATTATTGAGGCTTTTGCGTTTCCCCTGCAACCGGTTCGGCCGACGGAGGGGCTTTATCACCGGGCATGGCCAAGCAAGGTGTTGGGAAGCGTTGCGGCCCGGCTCCGTTGCACCGCGCAAGAGCCGCTGGCAGCGCAGCACTAGCCCCTCCGTGGGGTTTATCCGACAGGCAGGGCGCTGCCGTGCAAAGCCGCTGCCCTGCGCACGGAACGCGCTGAGATGGCGCCCCATCAATTCGCCTTTTTTTCGGCCTCCCCAAACACGCGCCGATGCCACGCGCATCCGGTCGGCGTGGCGGCGCAGCCCCCCAGCGAGGTCTCCCGCAGGGCGGCGGGCATATCCAGCCCGATTTTGTACATGGCGGCAAGCATCTCGTCAAACGGGATGGCCGCGCGCGTGCCGCTAAGGGCGATTTCCGCGCAGGCAAGGGCGTTGCTTGCGCCCATGGCGTTGCGCGTCTGGCAGGGCGTTTGCACCAGCCCGGCCACGGGGTCGCACACCAGCCCCAGCAGGTTGGATATGGAAATGGAGGCTGCGTCGAGCGCCTGACGGGGCGTGCCGCCCTGCATCTCAACCAGCGCGGCGGCCGTCATGGCGCTGGCCGCGCCGACCTCGGCCTGACAGCCCGCCTCCGCGCCCGCGACGGACGCGTTGCGCATGTACAAATAGCCGATGGCCCCCGCGCATAGCAGCCCGCGCACAAGGGTGTCGTCGTCCAAGCCGCGCTCCTCCTGCATGGCCAGCAGCACGCCCGGCAGCACCCCGGCCGAGCCCGCCGTCGGCGCGGCGACCACGCGGCCCATGGCCGAGTTTTGCTCCATCACGCTCATGGAATAGGCGAGCGCCTTGGCGAACAGGCCGCCGCAGAGCGCCTGCCCGGCGCGCTCCCGCGCCATGATGCGTGCGCCCTCGCCGCCGATCATGCCGCCGATGCACTGCACGGGCCCTTCGAGCGGCTCGCGGCAGGACTGGCGCATCACGTCCAGCGTTTGGCGCATGCGCGTCAGCACGGCGGCTTCGTCCTCCTTGCCGCGCTCCGCCTCCTGCAGGAGCATCACGCGCGAGATCGGCGTGCCGTCGCGCTCGCATTGGGCAAGCAGGTCCTGCCCGCTCACAAAGGCCATAGCGCCCCCTCCGATCAGTACTGAATCAGGATGGTTTTGAGGATCAGCTTGTTGACGCGGATGTCGTACAGGATCTCCGGCGATATCGGCTGCTCGGATTCCATAATGGAGTACGCGTTCCGGCCGTCCGGCTCGCAGTAGCAGCGCATATTGGCGATGTTGACCTGATGGTCGCCCAATATGCCCGTAAAGTAGCTGATGACCCCCGGCACGTTGCGATGGTGGACGATCAGCGTGGGGAACTCGCCCGTGAAGTTGACCTCCACGCCGTCCAGCCGAATGATTTTGATTTTGCCGCCGCCCACGGATACGCCCAATACGTCCAGCGTGCGGCCGTCCGCGCCCGTGAGCAGCATGCCGATGGTGTTGGGGTGCGCGGTCTTGGTCTCCCGATCAACGATAAACTCGTACCGCAGGCCGCATTCCTCGGCGATGGCATAGCTGTCGCGGATGCGGATATCGGCCGTGTCAAAGCCCATGATGCCGCCAAGCAGAGCCTTATCGGAGCCGTGGCCGCGGTAGGTCTCGGCAAAGGAGCCGTACAGCGTAAAGCGCACGGCGGCAGGCTCCGCGCCAAAGATCAGCCGCGCGGTGGAGGCCATTCGGCAGGCCCCCGCCGTGTGCGAGCTGGACGGCCCCACCATCCATGGGCCGATGACGTCAAACAGGCTGATATCTGGCATGCGTCCTCCACCGGGCAATTATTTTACTATGCTTGCATCCATTGTAGCAGGATTGCGGGCGGATGTCAACGCGGGCCCGTCCAGCGTGCGCACCACGTAGCGGATGACCAGCGCGGAGACGACGAATGTGAGCGCGTCCGATACGGGCATGGAGTACAGCACGCCGTCCAGCCCGTAGAACACGGGCAGCAGCAGCGCGAAGCCCACGCCGAACAGCACCTCCCGCACCATCGACAGCATGGTGGATAGGAGCGCCCTGCCCATGGCCTGCAGGTAGATGAACGTGGCCTTGTTTACGCAGGCGAGCACCATCATGCACAGATAGACGCGGAAGCTCTTCACCGCGAAGTCCGTATAGTAGGCGCTCTCGTTTGCCGCGCCGAAAACGCCGATGAGCTGACGCGGAAAGATCTCCACGATTCCCAGCGTCACCGCGCCCACGAGGGCCTCGGCAATGAGCAGCAGCCTGAACAGCGCCTTGGCTCTGTCTCTCCGGCCCGCGCCCATATTGTACCCCACGATGGGGATGCACCCCGCCGCCATGCCGACCACGATGGAAATGACGATCTGGAACACCTTCATTACAATGCCCAGCACCGCCATGGGGATCTGCGCGTACTCCGGCTGGCCAAAGACCGCGTCCTTCGCGCCGTAGACGACCACCATGTTCTGGATGGCCGCCATTGCCGCCACCAGCGAGATCTGCGAAAGAAAGCTGCAAGCCCCCAGCGACAGAAAACGCCCGCACAGCCTCGCGTCCGGCCGAAAGCTCCCCCGGCGCAGACGCACGGCCCTCATATGGAGCAGGTACCACACCGCCAGCGCCGCCGTGAGCGCCTGCCCCAGCACCGTGGCGACCGCCGCGCCCATCATCCCCCAGCGGAAGACAAAGATGAACACCGGGTCGAGGATGATGTTGACCGCCGCGCCCGCCAGCGTCGAGACCATGGCGAAGCGCGGGCTGCCATCCGAGCGGATGATGGGGTTCATCGCCTGCCCGAACATGTACAGCGGAATCCCCATGGTGATGTACGTAAAGTACTCCTTGGACTGCCCGAAGGTCTGCGCGTTTATGCGCCCGCCGAACCATGTGAGGATCGGCTCCTGAAGCAGCGCGTACAGCGCGGTGAGCGCAACGCTGATGGCGACGCACAGCGTTACGGCGTTGCCCACGCTGCGGTGCGCGTCGGCCTCGTTTTGCGCGCCAAGGCAAAGGCTCACAAAGGCGCAGCAGCCGTCGCCGATCATCACGGCCAGCGCGAGCGCCACCACCGTAAGCGGGAATACCACGGTGTTTGCAGCGTTGCCGTAGCTGCCCAAATAGTCCGCGTTGGCAATGAAAATCTGATCGACGATGTTGTACAGCGCCGCTACCAGCAGCGAGATAACGCAGGGCACGGCGTAGCGCTTCATCAGCCTGCCAAGGCGCTCGGTTTCCAAAAACGACATGGTGTTTTGCATGGAATGACCTCTTTCTTTGGTTTGCCGACATCAAAAAAGCGCGCAAATCCAATCACTTGGACTTACGCGCTTTCGCAACTCAGCAGGTGATATTGTAGCACGTTCCCCGCCGAATTGCAAAGCGAAATTTCGCGCGCCCCGCCGCCGCCGCGGTTTGACACGCGCGCCGCGCTGTGGTACGATCAAGCGAAGATCAGCTAAAAACAACCGAAAGAGGGATGCCCATGGACGTTTGGCAGGAGCTTTATCAGGCGGCGGAAGCCGTGCAGAATCCCCGAACCGTCTCCCCGTTCATCGAGGCGGGCGGCGTGGCGGCGGCCCTCCGCACCAAGGAGGGCAACGTGTACGTAGGCGTGTGCATCGATACGGCCTCCACGCTGGGCATGTGCGCCGAGCGCAATGCCATCGCCAATATGATCACCCATGGCGAGAGCCGCATTGACAAGGTGATCGCTATTATGCCGGACGGCCGCGTCGGCTCGCCCTGCGGCGCGTGCCGCGAGTACATGATGCAGTTGGACAGGGACAGCGGCGATATCGAGATTCTGCTGGATATGGATTCCCGCCGCACCGTTCGCCTGCGCGAGCTGATCCCGGACTGGTGGGGCGGCGAGGCGTTTGGCAACTGACCAAGACGCGCGCGCCCGACGCTTGCCCGTCGGCCCAAAGCGAGAAGCGCTCAAAAATGGAGCCGTCCCCACAAAAAACGGGGGCGGCTCCTCTATCGTGAGTCGGCAGGCCTGTATGCGACGGCTTCCGTCGCCCTCACCGACGATAGATAGAGGATACACCGGAAAGCTCAACGCATGATAAACAAATCACACACCCCGCAAAACATCTTTCGGTTGGATTGGTGCCGGCTTGCTGCTGCTGTGCCGCCAGCCTTGCCGCTTACTTTCTGCTGCTTTGACGACTGCCTTGCTGCTTGCTGTGCTGCCAACCTTACCGCCTGCTTTAACGCCAGCTTTTGGATGTATACTATAAAAGTAGACAAGCAATCCAAAGAAGTAGACACGAAAAGGAGAAAGGAAATGGCAGAAAAGGGAACCCGATACACCGCCGAATTCAAGCAGACAATTGTGAATCTGTATCATTCGGGAAAGAGCTATTCGCAGATTCACAATGAATACGGGGTATCGTCCAGCGCACTAAGCAACTGGGTGAAACAGTATTCCGAAGTCAAAATGGACGACGACACAGTCCTTACAGCGCAACAGATCAAGGCCCTTCAGAAACGGAACGCTCAGCTCGAAGAGGAGAAACTGATCTTAAAAAAAGCCATTGCGATCTTCACGCCACACTCGGGCAAAGGCTGAACGCTGTCAAGCTTCTTTCCAACGAACACGCAATCTCCACACTGTGCCGTGTTCTGCGAGTCAACAGAAGCACATACTACAAGTTTCTCCATCATCAGCCATCCAAACGCGAGCGAGAAAACCAGCGCATCCGAACCTGTATTGTCGATCTATACGCCAAGACAGACAAACGGCTGGGCTGCAAGAAGCTCGCACTTTGTCTCAAGCGTGATTATCGCATCAGTATCAGCTGCGGTAGAGTGTACCGCCTGATGCAAGCAATGGCATTGCCAAAGATGAGTACGGTCAAGCCGTTCAAGGCCAACAGATTGAAGGCTGACGAGAATGGCGCCTGCGTAAACGTTCTGTCACAGAAGTTTGTCCAAACAGCTCCAAATCTTGCATGGGTATGCGACTTCACCTATATTCGGGTTGGATCCAGTTTCTATTACCTATGCAGGTATGTTCTCAGGGACATACAAGTTTATGCCGTTCACGCTGAAACTGATCATGGCGCTACTGCTGGATGCCTGCGCAGGAAGCTGAAGCTTTACGATCTGTGGATTGCCACTGCCTGCCGCACGAGAGACCAAAGCCATACCGGAATTATCATCTGGCAGTAATTGACGTTCTGCTTGCTCCGCAATGAGGCTGCGAACTCGACGTTGATAGTAGTAAAACTGTTTTTCGTCGATTCCATTTTCCCGACAGTACTCACGTTTAGAAAGGCCACTGCTACTCCAGCTTCGGATGGCCTGTACCCATTGTTGGTATCTGATCTCGGTAGTCTTACCATCCATGATAGCTTTCCTCCTACTTAGATAGTGTCGACAATAGATTAAACTAGTACGGCGCACCAGAGCGCAATGCA
>CAYOYK010000083.1:0-10126 GCA_964408185.1 uncultured Oscillospiraceae bacterium
AACCCCGGCCCGCAGGTCGGGGCACCGTTCCCGCGCCCGCAGGCGCGAAACCCCCCGCGCCCGCAGGCGCGAAACCTCCGCGGCCCCGCAGGGCCGCCCTCCTGCGCCCGCAGGCGCGGCAACCACCGGCCCGCAGGTCGGGGCACCGTTCCCGCGCCCGCAGGCGCAAAACCCCCGCGCCCGCAGGCGCAAAACCCCCGCGCCCGCAGGCGCAAAGCCCGCGCCCGCAGGCGCGAAACCCCCGCGCCGCGCAGGCGCAAAGCCCGCGCCGCGCAGGCGCAAAGCCCGCGCCGCGCAGGCGCAACAAACCCCGGCCCACAGGGCCGGGGCATACGCCCCCCCGCAGGGGCCTTCCCCCCAAAAGGGGCAAGGGGGAGCCCGCGCTCCCCCAAAACAATCAACCCTTTAGCGCAGCCGATCCCAATGCGGCAGCAGGAACGCCAGCGATATGGGCAGCAGCGCCAGCGGCAGGAAGCTCCACGCGCCAAACTGGCCAAGCGACGCCAGCACGACGATGACCACCGTTAGCCCGCCGATGAGGAAGAACTGCTTGCGGGAGCGGCGGAGGGGCAGCAGGATGTACAGCACGCCCGTGATCAGGCTGAGAATAAAGCTGACCATCAGCAGGTTGCCCGCGTTCTGCGCAAGGGAGTACTCGGCAAGCTGCTGGGCGGTAGGCTCGTCGATGGCCTTGAACGCGCGCTTGAGCGTATCAAAATGGGCGTCCATCACGCCGGCCTGCGTGACTAGGCAGCCGGCAAGGACGATCAGCGCCACAAGGCAGAGGGAAAACCAAACATACGCGCTCCAATGGAACTTGATGCTCTCGTGGTCGGCTTTGATGCCGACGCCGTGCAGCTCGACGGTTTTTTCACTCTTGCAGGCGGGGCAGGCGACGGTTTTTTCCTCGTAGATATGCTTGCAGTCTTGGCATAAACGCATGAATACAGCCTCCTTTTGGTGTTGAATGGGCGTAAAAGAATTGCCTGTTAGCTAAATTATATCACAGGCTTTCGGCGTGCGCAAGGGCTTTGCGGCAGGTTGTCTTATCCGCCGGGCGGGCGGTATCGCGCCCGCGCCTTGACGCGGCGGCATTCAGACCGTATAATCAATAGAATCATTTTGCTGGGAGGCCCGTCTATGCTCTATCGCCTGTGCCCCACGCCGGAGCCCGTCGCTCTGGAGGAGGTTTCGCCCGACCTGCTGGTCGCCGGGATCATCGGCAGCGAGGAGCTGAACGAGTACGCCGAGCGCTTCGGCCTCAGCGAGGCCGCCGTCAACGAGTGCCTGAGCGATCACAACAACTACCGCAATACATTGGATGTGTACGAGGATCACTCGTTTGGCATTATCAACGTGGTCAACGCGCGCTCCGTGTTTGACAGCAGCGACCGCGTCGCGTTTTTTCTCAAGCGCAATTTGTTTTTGCTCTGCGTCCTGCGCGATTTGGACGGCAGCGTGACCGATATCTTCAACGCCGCGCTGCGCCGCTACAAGCCAGAAGCCGTATCGCTGGAAAAGCTGCTCTACGCCACGCTGGAGGCTACCATCGCCGCCGATGCGCCCGCGCTGGCCGACATGGAGTTTTCCATCAGCGCCATGGAGGGCGAGGTGATCGCCAAGGAGGTCAGCGAGGATTTTGACACGCAGGTCTATCAAAAAAAACGCGAGCTGCTGATCTTGCGCAATTATTACGAGCAGCTCATCGATCTGGGCGAGGCCCTGCAGGAAAACGAAAACGATCTTTTCGACGGCGAATACCTGCACTACGTCGAGCTGTTTACCAGCAAAGCGGAGCGCCTGAGCCAGAACGTGCAAATGCTGCGCGATTCCCTTACCCAGCTGCGAGACGCGCACCAAAGCCTGCTGGATTATCAGCTGAACCGCATTATGAAGGTGTTTACCGTGGTCACGGTGATCTTCCTCCCGCTGACGCTGCTGGTCGGCTGGTACGGCATGAACTTCACCCACATGCCGGAGCTGGACGCGCCCTACGCCTACCCGGCGGTCATCGGCGTGGCGGTGCTGCTGGTGGCGGTTACGCTGCTGATCTTTAAGCGAAAAAAACTACTTTAGTGCCTGATAATCAAAAAAGCGGCTGCGCCGCTTTTTTTGATGGGTATAGCTGCCTCGCAGCTTACTTGATTTCTTCCCCGTCCAGATTGTACAGCCTGTACTCAAACCAGCTCTCGACGGTCACGCCGTCCTCGCCCTCCGACATGCGGCTTTGCAGCACCCGGCTCTCGATAAACCCGCGCACGGGCGCGACGGGCACATCGCCGTACAGGCTGAGCATCAGCTTGAACTTGCCGTAATACAGGATGTCCTCGCCGCCGTCGCTCACCGCGCCCAGCCCGGCCGCAAAGGAGGTTCCCGCCGTGTAATCCAGCGGGATAAAAACCGTGCCGCGCATGTCGATATACCCGTAGGCCCCGCGGTAGCTCACCCCGGCCATGCGGTCGGCGGAAAAGCCCGTGGTGGTGGAGTACGTCGGCTTGAGGATGATCTCGCCGTCCAGCGACGCAATGCCCCAGAGCTTGTTGTTGCGCATCCACAGGCGGTTCAGCGTCGCGTCGATATGGGCGATCTCATCGTAGCGGTTCTTCAGCAGCACCGCGCCGGTCGCGTCCATCACGCCCCATTTGTCGTTGCGCAGGAAGGGCGCCACGCCGCCCACAAACTGCCCGATGTCCTGATACTTAAACTCCAGCACCTCCGCGCCGCTGGTATCGATCAGGCCCCAGCGCTTGCGCGAGGACTTCACGGCCGCCAGCCCCTCGGAGAAGGGGTGCGCGTCGATGTACTCGGCCGTGACCAGCTTTTTGCCCGTCAGGTCGATAAACCAAGCCAAGCCGTTCAGGTGCACGGTGCCGAAGCCCTCCTGAAAGGGCTCGCAGCGCTCGTAGGCGAAGCCCGCGCCGATGCTCTCGCCGCCGGGCAGGGCCACGTAGCCCCACAGGCCGCCCTTTTGCGCGGCCACGATCAGCCCGTCCGGCGAGGCTGCCTCGCCCGGCTCGCCGATGGCCTCGTACCGCTCGCCGATCATCGCCCCGGCCGCCAGATCGTACAGCAGCCAGCCGCGGCTGTCCTGCACGGCGGCGTACCCGTCGCGCACCCACGCGATGGAAAGGTACTCGCACGCGAGCGCCTCGGAGCCGTCGCTGGCAAGGATCCCCCACGCGCCGCCCTCGTCGTCCGGCTGCGCGTCGGTCTCGCCGGTCACCAGCCCGCCCATGTACACGGGCGCGTAGTAGAGCGCCTCGGCGGGCGCGTCGCCGTTCTCGTCCAGACGCGCGGTATCCTCCGCAAATACGGGGGGCGCGTAGCTCCACTTGGCCTCCGCGACGACCTCGCCCGCCAGATTGACATAGCCGAACAGCCCGCCGTCCCACCAGCGGTGGAGGCTCAGGCTGCGGATGCGCGCGGCCTGCGCCGCCGCGTCCTCCACGCCCGCCGCCTCGTCCAGCAGCTTGAGCGCGTCGGTCGGGTTCTGCCGCGACCACAGCAGCATGCCCTTGGCATAGTTGAAATACGCGTGCGCGTCCTCATAATCGCCCAGCTCGGCAAAGGCGTTGGCGGCCGCCACCCAGTCCTTGTCCTGCAGCGCGGCCTGCGCCCGCTGGTAGTTTTCCGCGTCCGTGAGCGGCCGGGGGGTCGCGGTGGGCGCGGGGGTCGGGGTGCTCTTGGCCAGCGCGGGGGCGCACAGGCAAAGAAGAAGGGCTGCCAGCAGCAGGGCCAGTGCTCGTTTCATAGCGGTACCTCCCAATCAATGCGGATTTTCGTCGCTCCGTGAGGATCGCACCCATTATACCATACTTCCGCGCAATGCAAAAGCGCAAACCCGACGGGCAACGCCCGTCGGGCGGGCGCGCCGTTACGCTTTGTTCAGGGCCGGAGCGTCGCTCAGCGCTTCCACCCGACAGCCCTTGCTCTCGTAGTACCGCAGCATTTCGTCGATTTTCCGCGTGTCGTAGCTGGTCACGCAATCGGACAGCACATGCACGGCATAGCCCTTTTTGGCCATGTTGTAGCAGGTGGATTTGACGCAGGCCGTCGCGTCCGCCCCGGCAATGTAAAACTCGCCGATGCCGTTTTCGGCGATGAACGCGGCAAACTCCTCGCTGGTCTGCGCGTTTGCCTTGGTCTTGGTAAAGATGTGGTCGGATACGATTTTCAGGTCCGGCGCGAGCTCCGCGCCCCGCGTGCCGGGCTTGAATGTCCTTGTGCCGTCCGATAGGTTGTGGTGCCGGATATACACGACCGGCAGGCCGTTCTCGACCGCCAAGTCGATCGCCCGGTTGATGCTGCCGATGACGGCCTTGTAGTTGCGGGTAATGTCGTTCTGGATGTCGATCACGACCAACGCCTTGTTCCTCATCAGGTTGCCTCCGCTGCCGTTTGTTTGCCGCCCGAACGCCGCCGCGCGGGATGCCGCGCCCCGCTCGCTTGGGCTGCGCGCACCCATTCTACCACGCCGCCGCCGGAAAGGACAGCCCCCGCGTCGGCCGGGGTTGCGCCGCGAGCCGAAACGGTGTATAATGACGCGGCGGTTCGGCCGAGGGGCCTTGGCCGCTCTCGTCCGCGGCGCTTTGCCTGCCGCCGGACAAGATACACACAAAGGAAAGGGGTACCCCAAATGAAAAAAACTGTTCTCTGCCTGATGCTGGCGCTGGTTCTGGTTTGCGCCGCGCTGCCCATGACGGCGCTTGCCATGCCGACCGACCATGACGTGAGCTATCGTTATGTCTCAACCGGCAACGGCGGCCCGCTCAACCTGCGCGCGTCCGCCACCAAGGATTCGCAGGCCATCGCCTCCATTCCCTACGGAACGCAGTTGATGATTTATGACTACGCCCCCGGCGATACTTGGGTGCTGTGCATCTACTGCGACAAGGAAGGTTACGTCATGACCCGCTACCTGAGCGACAGCAAGCCCAGCTACACCAAGCCCAGCAGCTCCACCCCCGCGTCCCAACAGGAGAGCGCCTCGGACGCTATCCGCGCCCAATTTAAGGCGATGCAGGCGGCCAGCTACTACGTAACCGTCACGCCCTCCTCGCCCACAGGCTTTGTCAATTTCCGCTGGGCTCCCAACAAAAACGAGCCCGTGCTGGAGACCTGCTATGCCGGCACCACCCTGCGCGTGCTGTTTCAGACCAATAGCTGGTGCCAGGTCTACGACGAGTCCACCGGCGTATGCGGCTATATGATGCGCAAGTTCCTCACCTACGCGGGCGAGGTCATCCAGTAAGCGACGCAAAGCCCGCCAACCCGCTACCGCGCCGCGGACGCATGCCGCCCCGGTACGGCGAACCAACGTAAAGGAGAGAATCATCATGAAAAAGCTCATTTCTGTGCTGCTGGCCACGCTGCTGCTGGTAAGCTGCTCCGCCGCGTTCGCGGAGGCCGCCGAAGCCGTTGCCATCGCGGATCCCGCCTCGTCCTTCAACGTCACGATCGTGCTGCCTGAGGGCGCGCAGATCACCGATACGACCGCCAAGGACGATTATGCCATGACGCTGATCGACTTTCTCGCCGACTTGGGTGACGAGGATACCTTCGATTACACGGTCATCATCGCCCCCACCGAGCTGTACGAGGGCAGCATGGAGGATATGACCGACGAGCAGATCCGCGAGATCGCCGATATCTGCGTGCAGGATCTGGACGACCCCACCTACGAGATCAAGACGCTGGAAAACGGCAACAAGGTGATCGTTTACGAGGACAAGGGCGAGGAGTTCGACTGCCTCGTGTTCACCTCCATCCACAACGGCTATATGGTGCAGGTCGCCGCGCTGGCCGTGGACTTTGGCGATTCTGAAGCCCTTGTGAGGGACAACGTGACCAAGCTGGCGGAATCCCTGACCTATATCGAGGTTCCCGCCGCGGAGTAAGCATACGGTCCAAAGCAGGCGGAATGAAAGCGACGTTTTCATTCCGCCTGCTTTTTGTTTTCCTCTTTTTTTCCTATTTTTCCCTTAATTCCCCTAAATTATCGCTTCGTTCGTTGCAATTGCGCGCAAAGTATGATAAAATGCAGTAACAACCTTACTCGCTGCCGCCTGATGGATGCGTATCACAAAGGCGTGCTTCGCCGACGAATGCGACAGGACGCGCTGAAGAAGCCCAGCTACAAGTGAAGACGTGCTTGCCGTGAGACACGGCGGGCGACCCCCGTAGAGCGGGCGAGCCGAGAGGGAAGGACAGGGCCGACGGGCCGCGGACAGAGCACTCCGCGCGGTCACTCGGCGCGCGCGTGGCTTCGCATCGGCCGCCGACGCGCAAGCCCTCCCGGACGCGCCCTTTCGGATGCGGTCGGCGCGACGCACCGACTAGCGTCAGCATTATTGATGGATCCGGCAGACACAACGATCAACGCACGTGATTGCCAAGGAGGAACAGCCATGAAGCGAGAGGTACTGCAAAACGCCGGCATCGATTATCAGGCCGGGCTGGAGCGGTTTTTGGACGACGAGGAGCTTTATCAGGCCGTGCTGGAGGTCTTTGCCGACGACGACGTGGTGGCGCGCGCCCGGATCGCCTACGACAAGCGGGACCCCAAGGCGTTGCTTTCCGCCGTCCACGAAGCCAAGGGCGCCAGCGGGAACGCCGGGATGAGCCGCGTGTACCAAATCACGGCCGCGCTGGTAAGCCTGCTTCGCACGGAGAGCTACACAGAGGACGCGCTTTCCGCGCACTACCGCGAGTTTGAGACGGCGTACCTCTCCGCGCAGGCCGCCGTGCGCGAGGCGCTGGGGGCATAGCCGCCCGCGCCTCGCAGCCTATCAACCCGATCCATCCGGAGGGCGCGGACGCCGCTCTGTTGGCGCAGACCGGGCATTGAACGGAGACACCGAGTATGAGCATCCATCATGGTCTGCCAATCCGATGGCTGTCCGCGCTGTGCGCCCTGCTGCTGCTTGCCGCGCCTTTTCCGGCGGCCGTCGCCGCGGACGGGGACACGCTGACCGTGGCCTATATCGACTACTGCCACTTCATCGAGAAGGGCGAGGATGGCTCCTACACAGGCTACGGCGCGGACTATTTGAACCGCATCGCCGAGTACGCCGGCTGGAGCTATCAGTTTGTGGATATGGATTGGCCCACCGCGTATGAGGCGGTAAAGGCCGGCACGGTGGATTTTTACTGCGTGGCAAGATGGTCGGAGGAGCGCGAGCCGGATTTTGATTTTTCCCTCTATCCCCTGTGCAACGAGGAAATGAACATCTACACCCTGCCGGACAGCGCCCTGTATTACGAGGATTTTGCCGCGTTTGACGGCATGAAGATCGGCATGCTGCAAAGCAGCGGCGAGATCGAGTATTTTCGGCAGTACGCCGAGGCGAACGGCTTTGCGTATACGCTTGTGGAATACCCGCGCAACGAGCAGGCCCTCGCGGCGCTGTCGCGCGGCGAGGTGGACGCGGTCGCGCTGGTCAACTACTCCGTAAGCGGCGATTATAAGCTGGTGGGCAACTTCGGCGTGTCCCCGGCGTACCTGATGAGCTGCAACGGCAGCGCCTACATGGCGGCGTTTTCCAAGGCGCAGGAGCGCCTGTATTTTGACGATCCGGACTATGCCCAAAGGCTGACCGAAACCTATTACGCCGCGCCCGACGGAGCCGCCGGCCTGCTGCTGACGCGCGAGGAGGCGGCCTACATTGCCGCCGCGGAGCCGATCACGGTCGCGCTGTCGTCCGACATGGCCCCCATGGAAGCCTACGACGAAAGCGCCGGGGCTTTCCGCGGCGTGACGGTCGATCTGCTCAACGCCATCTCCGCTCGCACCGGCCTGCGGTTCCGCTTTGTGCGCCGCGAGAGCGGCGAGGTGCTGCGCGGCCAGATGGAGCGCGGCGAGGTGCGGCTGTTGGGCGCGCTGGCGCGGGACGCGCAGGTGGAGCGGGAGCTGGACGTTACGCAGACCGAGGCCTTTACGGACAGCTCCTTTTCGCTTGTGGCAAAGGACTATGCCGCGCTCACGCTCGATTCCGTGGTCGCCGTTCCGGCGGGATACCCCATGTTCCGCTATACCGCGCTCGCCAACGGGTACGTCAACCTTCGGGAATACGCCTCCTTTGACGAGTGCGTGCGCGCCGTCTCCGTGGGCGAGGCGGAGCTGACGTTCATCATCACGCTGTGCGAGAATTATCTGCTCGATCATGTGCAGTACGCCGATCTGCGCTCTATGGCGCTGGGCGATACCAACTACGACGTCTGCCTCGGCGTGGTTGGCGCGGAGGACAGCGCGCTGCTCCTGTCCATCCTCAACAAGAGCGTCGCTACGATTTCCGGCAGCGAGATCAACGGCATCATCGTCGCCAACACCGCCGCCACAACGCCGAAGCAGACGACGGCGGACTGGCTGTCCAAGAACAGGACGTTTTTGCTGATTATCGCCGCGGTCGTCCTCGCGGCGGGGACGCTGCTGTTCCTCCGCGCGCAAAAGATGAAGCAGCAAAAGCAGCTCAACCAAACGCTTCAGCAGCAGCACGACTTCCTGCGCCGCCTGTACGATACCGTCCCCTGCGGCATCTTTCAGTACGAGGTGGAAGCGCCGCACCGGATCATCAACTGCAACGCCGCCGTCGCCAAGATATACGGCACGGCCAGCGAACGCGAGCTGATTGGCAAAACGCCGGAGGAGGTCGTTACGCCGGATACGGGCCGCGACTTTTTGGAGAAGTTCCGCCTGTGCGAGGAGAGCGGGGAGCCGATCTCCTACCTGTGGCCCATTGCAAGGGGCGACGGCACGAAGGCGTATACCGAGTGCGTGCTGGATCTCGTCGATACCGAGCGGGGCAGGGTGTTCCAAGAGGTGTTCATCGACGTGACCGAGCGAGAGACGAACGCCCGTCAGGTGGAGAACCGCTATCTGCGGGAGCTGAGCCGCAACCAAAAGCGCGGCGAGGGGCTGCTGTATACCGCCTGCTTCGATCTGGACGAGCAGCGGCTGACGCAGACCGACATGGAGGTTCCCGGCGTCCGGGCGGGAATGGCGGCGGATGCGTTCTTTGCCGAGATCGCGCCCATGCTGTCCGAGTACCAAACGCCGGAGGAGCTGCGGGAGCTCCGGGCGCGGCTCTCCGCGCAGAGAGCGGCGGAGGCCTACGCGGGCGGCCGCTTTGAAACCAGCCTTCAGCTCTGCTGCAAAGCGGACGAAAGGCTCAAGTGGCTGCGCGCGGACCTCGCGCTGCGCTGCAATCCCCAAACCGGGCACCTGATGTGCTTTGCGTACATCTGGGATATTACCGACGAGCACATTACCGGCAAGATCATGCGCAGCATGGCCATGGCGGATTGCGACGGCTTCCTGTGCGTGGACCTTTCAACCGACCGCTGCATTCAGTACCTGACGGCGGAGGGAGGCAGGCTCACCCGCTACGACGGCTCCTACGGCGATCACGCGGTCTTTGAGCGCTTTTCCGGCGGCTGCGCGGCCGCGGACCCGGAGGCGCTGCACCGCGCGATCAAGCTGGACGAGGTGAAAAATCGGCTTGCGGCCGAGGAATACTATCAGGTCTACGCCACGCTGACCGATCAAAACGGCGGGCGCGTCGATAAGGCGCTCACCTTCTTTTACACGGACCGCGCGCACGGCCTGCTGGCGCTGACCGTGGCGGACATAACGGAGGTTCGCGCCGGGGAGGTGCGCCACGCGCGGCTTCTCTCGGACGCGCTGGCGGCGGCGGAAAAGGCGGACGCGGCGAAGGGGCAGTTCCTCTCCCGCGTATCGCACGAGATGCGCACGCCGCTCAACGCCATCATCGGCTTTATTGAGCTGGCCAAGGGCGCGAGCTACGAGGAGATGTCGGAATATCTGGCCGATTCCGATACCGCGGCAAAGCACCTGCTGTCCGTCATCAACGACGTGCTGGATATGTCGTCCATCGAGTCCGGCAAGCTGAAGGTGGTCAGCGCGCCCTTTGATTTTAAGCGCATGCTGACCAACCTGACCAATATCTACGGCACGCAGTGCAGGCAAAAGGATATCGGCTTTGAGGTGCGCATGAAGTCCGTCACCGAGGACTGGCTTGTCGGCGACGAGCTGCGGCTGAACCAGATCCTGATGAACCTGCTGGGCAACGCGATCAAGTTTACCGAGCGGGGCGGCATCCGGCTTACC
>CAYOYK010000084.1:0-9281 GCA_964408185.1 uncultured Oscillospiraceae bacterium
TTCTACCAATTTCGGAGCCGCCTGTCTTTTTTCACTTATCTATTGTACCTCAACACAAATAGAAAATGGGAAGCGGGGCGCTTCCCATTTGGGTTACTTCAGCATCGCCTGAATTTCGGCCTTGCCGCGCGCGCCGACTACGGTTTGCGTCGGCCTTCCGGCCTTGAACACCATCAGCGTCGGGATGCTCATCACCTGATATCGGGCCGCCAGCGCGGGCGCCTCGTCCACGTTGAGCTTAAACACGGTATACTCGTCGCTCTCGCTGGCAAGCTGTTCGACAATCGGCGCTACCATCTTGCAGGGGCCGCACCAGTCGGCGTAAAAATCGACCAGCACCGTTTTGCCGGATTGCAGGACCTCCGCGTCAAAGTTTTTTTCCGTTCCGTGAATCAATGCCATTGCAAATCCCTCCTTGCGATGTCAGGATACCCTTTTCTTTTTGGTTTGAAACGCCTTATTGCGCAAATCTTCCATCGGCCCATTCTGTGGCGGACATTGGGTCGGCCGCCTTCTCCGCGGTTTGCGGGCGGATGATCCACAGCAGGCCGAACATGCACAGCGGATAGTCCTCCAGCTTGACGCGAAGCAAGCCGGGCTCGACGACCTCAAGGATGTGGTAGAGCTTCTCGTCCCGCTCGTAGGAGGCCTTGTCCTGCGGATCCATGATGTAGAGGTATTGGTCGTCCGCCGCCACAATGGCCACATAATGGCCCTTGCCCTTGACGAAGGGCTGCCATTGCGTGTTGGACAGCGCTACGGCCGTCGCGCCCTGCCGCACGTACGAGAGCCAATCCATGTTATACCGACCTGTCACCTGAAAGCAATCCAGCCCGTAAATTTTGCATAGTTCAGGCACAAACTCGTGGCTGGTGCCGCCGGCGCTGACCTGCCACTGCTTGGGCTTGGCGCGCCACGAGCGCCCTAGCTTGTTGTTGCCGCACGCAAACGATCCAAACACCAGCGGCAGATAGCTGCGCAGCTCCGCGCCCTCGGTAAACCAATAGACGCCGTCGTCCTTGCGGGAGCGGTCCGGGTTCATATTTTTGACGGTGATGCCATAGCCCTGTCCTTTGGAACAGGCCAGAACGGCGGTCAGCTCGTCGTCGGTAAGGTGCGCGCCGATGGCGATTGCCGCGCTTGTGGGACAGCAGCCGCCGTCGCCAAAAACGCGGTAGCTTGGGGAGCCGGTCTCCTCATACTCCATCTCGCTCCAGAATGGATTGTTCTGCGCGTAGTATTGCACAGGCCCTTTGCGGGGCACCTCGATGACGCGGTTGTTGTTGGCGTCGGCACGGGCCAAAAGCGCCTCCTTGGCCGCGAGGTCGTCCTGCTCGCCTGCCAGCGCGGGTACGCACGCAATCAGCTGCGCGATGGCCAGCAGCAGGCAAAGCGCCGCGCGCGGCGTCCGTGCGCGCTCGCCCTGATGATTACTCCGCAACGCTGCTTCCTACCTTTTTCTCCATCGCGTTCAGCTTGGCGACGGAATTTTTATGATCCTTCTCCATTTGCTGCTTCATAGAGCCCATGTTGGAGGAAAGCGGCCCGATGCGGTAGCTGAACATGACGTTGGAGTTGGGGAATCTCTGGTAGAAGAAGCGCTTGATGCGCTCCATCACCATGCGCCCGCTGTCGATGTTCACGGTGGGCAGCAGCAGGGCGTACTGCGAGGGGCTGAAGTGCGTGATGGTATCGCCCTTTCGCAGGTGCGCCTTGAGCACGTCGCTCAGGCCCTTCATGATATCGTCGAGCTTGAGCGGCGGAAGGGGCTCGCCGTCCATGCTGGTAATCATGATCATCGCGATGTACATGCTGGAGCCCAGACGCTCAAGGTTGCGCATTTGCAGGTTGTAGATCTCCCGAAAGACGGCGTATTCGCACTCAAACGCGCCGTGCACGTCGCCATACTCCTGCAGCTCGTCGCGGATGGTATCGATGTTCATATCCAGCGTGTCGCCGGCTTGAATGATCTGCTTGTAGAACTCCTGAATGCCCTCCGGGGGCTTGACGCCGAGGTAGCGGAAGTGCATGTTGGTCACATGCTTGTACTGCATCAGGGCCTCGTTGTTGCGGCTGGTTTTTACCAGCGCCTGCATCAGCTCCAGATGAAGGCGTTCGTCAAACGGATCGGTCTCCAGCGCAAAGCGGCAGGTCTGTATGATTTCCTCGTACTTTTCGGCTTTTTTCAGCAGCGTCAGGTAGGAATACACAATTTTGATGTACTGGCTGTGCAGGTTGACGCTGCGGGAGATCGCCCAGTCGTCCGGATCGTTGCCGGCCAGCAGGTCGCCGGTGTACAGGGTAAGGATTTCCTGATAGAGAGCGTCGGTTGCGTCGGTCAGCGCGGGCTGGCCCTCCAGCTTGCGCGCCAGATCCTCAAACTCAAACAGGTCGATGGACATGCCGTCGAGCTTTTTGAACTGATAGCCGCCGCGGCTGGCCGCGATGCAGTTGCCCAGCCCGTCCGCACACTGGTTCAAAATCGCGCGGAAGCGGCTGATGAGCGTTTTCAGCGCGTTTTCGGGGTTGCTGCTCTCCTCGTTGGGCCACAGCACCTCGATCAGCTTAAAGTTGGGCACGACCGCGTCGTACTTGAGAATAAGGTATTGCAGCAGCGACATGCCTTTTTTGGATTTGATAATCACGTGGTCGTCGCATTCGTTATTCACGAAAAGGCTGAAGCCGCCAAACATTCGGATTCGGATTTGATCGGCCATATCGCGGTGCTCCTTCATAATCTCGCGCAGAAGCTGCGCGGGCTGATAGCTTACATACAAAATTAGTATAGCAAGAATTTTACAGAAATACAAGTCCCGCCGTGAAAATGTGTGTAAATCCTCATTTGCGCGCATCGGCGGCATGTTGTCCGAACAATTGACAACCCCGACGCAAGCGTGGTACGATACCATACGTTGCGCAAGGGGATTGCGATAGATCGGAGGGAGCCATATGGAACAGGCGCGGGACCTGTGCCGTCAGGTGCGCAGAGATATCATCAACATGACGGCGGATGCGGGCTGCGGGCATCCGGGCGGATCACTCTCAGCGGTGGAGATTGTAACGGCGCTGTATCACGACGTGATGCGCGTCGATCCCAAAAATCCCAAATGGGAGGATCGGGATCGCTTCGTGCTTTCCAAGGGGCACGCCGCGCCGCTGCTGTACGCGGTGCTGGGCGAGTGCGGCTTTTTTGATGTGAAGGAGTTCAAATCCTTCCGCCAGCTTGGCAGCATCCTTCAGGGACACCCGGATGTGAAGCATTGCCCCGGTGTGGACGCGAGCACGGGCTCGCTGGGGCAGGGCATCTCCATCGCGGTGGGCATGGCGCTGGGCGCGATAACCGCCGGGAAGGACACGCAGGTCTACACCGTCATCGGCGACGGCGAAAGCCAAGAGGGTCAGGTTTGGGAGGCTTGCATGGCGGCAGCGCACTACAAGCTGGATAACCTGACTGTGATCTTTGATAACAACGGCCTGCAAATTGACGGCAGCAACGACGAGGTGATGAGCCTTGGCAACGCGGGAGCCAAGTTCGCGGCCTTTGGGTTGGACGTCATCGAGCTGGCGGACGGCAACGATTACGCCGCCGTGCTGGCCGCGCTCAGGCGGCCGCATAAGCCCGGCGTGCCCAAGCTGATCTGGTGTCACACCGTGAAGGGCAAGGGCGTTAGCTACATGGAAAATCAAGTGGGCTGGCACGGCAAGGCTCCCAACGAGGAGCAGCGCATGCAGGCCCTCAAGGATCTGGAGGGCTGAGCAATGAGCGAGAAAAAAGCGACCCGCGTCGCCTATGGCGAGACGCTCGCCAAGCTGGGCGATACCAACCCCAAGCTCGTCGTGCTGGACGCGGATCTGGCCGGCGCGACCATGACCAACTACTTTAAGAAAGCGCATCCCGATCGTTTTTTTGATTGCGGCATCGCCGAGGCCGATATGGTGGGCATCGCGGCCGGCATGTCCACCATGGGATACGTTCCGTTTTGCAGCACGTTTGCGGTGTTTGCGGGCCGCTGCTTTGATCAGATTCGCAACGGCGTGTGCTACCCGCACTTCAACGTCAAGTTTGCGTTCACCCACGCGGGCATTACGCTGGGCGAGGACGGCGGCACCCATCAGGCGCTGGAGGATCTGGCGCTGATGCGCTCGCTGCCCGGCATGACCGTGCTCGTGCCCTGCGATGCGAACGAGGCCGAGCGCTGCGTCAAGGCCGCTATCGAGATCAACGGCCCGGTGTACATCCGCCTTGCACGCCTGCCCTCCGTTGTGTTTGATATGGACATGCCCTTCGAGGTCGGCGTGCCCAACATCCTCCGCGAGGGAACCGACGTCGCGCTGCTTTGCTGCGGCGTGATGGTGGAGCAGAGCATGCTTGCCGCCGAGCTCCTCGCGGCGCGGGGCGTGAGCGCGGCGGTTGTCAACGTGCACACCCTCAAGCCTCTGCGCGAGGACAAGGTACAGGCCATTGCCGCCAAGCACAAGAGGATCTTTACCGTGGAGGAGCACAACGTCATCGGCGGTCTGGGCGACGCGGTCGCGTCCGCCGTCGTCAACATGGACGGCGTGCGCCTGACCAAGCTGGGCGTGCAGGATCAGTTTGGCCAGAGCGGCAAGCCCGTCGACCTGCTGCGCTACTACAAGTTGGACGCGGAGGGCATCGCATCCTCTGTGCTGGCGCAAAAGTAACAAGACGCTTGCAAAAGCCGTCGCGCAACGCGGCGGTTTTTTGCTTTTCAAGCGCGCCGCCTTGTGGTATGATATTTGCACATCGGATTTGGAAACGGAGGAAGCTGTATGAGCCGTTTGGGTGATTTGCTGCGCACCGAGCGTCTGCGCCGGGGCTTGACCCCCAAGCAGGTGGGCCGCATGTGCGGCGTAAGCGAAGGATACATCAAGGAGGTCGAGGCGGGCACCCGCATCATCGCGGATGATCAGGCGCGCCGCATCCTGAAGAAAATCGGCCTGACCGAGCAGAACGAGGCGGGCTTTACGCTGGATGATATCGCCGCTACGGTGGATTTGAGCACCGTGCAGCCTAAGCCTGTCGCGCCCGCTCCCCCCAAGAAGGAGACCGAGGTCGCCTATCAGGACGAGGACGAAAAGCAGGTGTCCGGCAGCGTGTGGCTGGACGCGCTCACCAGCGTGCTCAAGCGCGTGCCGGTATACAACGCCGTGATGACGGAGGTGGATCATCGCCTGCTGCCCATTTTGGACGGACGGGTGGAGGGCGCGTCGCCGGACAAGGTGTTCTTTTTTGTCGCGCCGGATGACAGCATGCGCGGCTTCCGCATCCTCAAGGACGATCTGGCGTTGGTGCTGCCCGCGCGCAGCCCCATCGACGGCGCGGTGATGCTGGTGGAGTACAACAACCACCGCTGTCTGCGCAAGGTGAAGCAGGTGGACGCTATGCGCGTGCTGCTGCAAAGCTATGACCGTGAATATTCCGCCGAAACTTTTGCCGCAAACGAGATCAGCTTTATGGGCCGAGCGAGCCGCGTGGAGTTTGAGCTGTAACGAGGCCGTCCGCCAAACGAGGGCCGCCGGGAGCCCGCGGCTCAAGCCGCGGTCAAGCGGAGGCACCGCTTCCCGCCGGCACGGGACGGCGACGCGCATCCCTGCTTGCGTATTGCCGGAACGCGCCGCGCATCCTTGCTCGCGCATCTCTGGGACGCGCCGCGCAGGGCGGAAAGTGAAACCTGAACCCAATGATTTGGGGACATATCGCAACCCCCGCGCGGAGAAAATACGTTTTTCATCAGCATGAACCGTCCGTCGCAGGGCCGCAGGGGCAGAAGCAAGCAAAACCCCGCCGTGGAAAGATGATCCACACTTGATGGAAGCGTATGGCGGTTGTTTGCCTCCATCGGCTATGGTATAATACAGGACGGGGAATTCCGCCCCCGGATGGGGCTGCGCCGTGAACGATTTCCCCGCAGGAAGGCGAGGCTGCTGGAATGAACGTAGTGCTGGTCAACCCGGAGATCCCGCAAAACACAGGCAACATCGCGCGCACCTGCGCGGCGACCGGTACGATGCTGCATCTGGTCAAGCCGCTGGGCTTCTCGCTGGACGATCGATACATGCGCCGCGCCGGGCTGGACTACTGGCATTTGATGCAGTACCGCGTGTATGAGGATTTTGGCGAGCTGCTGCGCGCGTATCCCGGCGCGGTGATGCACTACCTGTCCACCAAGGCCGCCCGATCCTATACCGAGGCGACCTACGGCCCGGACGATTTTATCGTGTTTGGGTGCGAGACGCGCGGCCTGCCGGAGACGCTGCTCGCGCGCGCGTACGGCCAAAGCGTCCGCATCCCCATGCGGGCGGACGCGCGCAGCCTGAACCTGTCCAATTCCGTAGCGATTGTGCTGTACGAGGCGCTGCGCGGGCAGGGCTTTCCCGGCCTGCAAGCGCAGGGCGCGCTCACGGGACGGCAGGAGCCGGACTCGCCTTGGCTGGACTATGTATAGGCTGCCGATAGAGCGGAGGGAGCATATTGAGACGCAACCATGACGAGGAGCCCTTCTACGAGGAGGAGCTGCCTACCCGGCGGTACATACCGGCGGAGGAGCCTGACGACTCGCCCTATCGCATCGAGGCGGAGGATGGCGAGCCATACGAGAACGCGGACGAAAACGCCCCCTATCCGGGCGGGAACGCCCCCTATGACGACGGGAACGCCCCCTATGCGAGCGGAAACGCGCCTTATGCGGATGGCAACGCGCCGTATCCGGGCGACGAGCCATACGATCAGTACGGCGGCTCGCCAGACGACGCGTATGACGGGTATGAGGACGAGTATACCGACGAGGATATTGAGCAGGAGTCCGCGCACAGAATGCGCGTGGCCATGAGCGCGCTTGACGTATTCGGCGTGGTGGCGGGCTGCGTGTGCATCTTTGTGCTGGTGTCGCTGCTGATCAGCCTGTTCAACTGGCTGATCGCGGACGTCACGCACGGGCTGAGCCTTTTTGGGATGACGCTGCAATAATAAGCAAGGAGCGACGCGCATGCGCTTGACGTGGGAAGGCTTGGAGCAGACCGTTCACGAGTGCGCGGCATGCGCGCTGGGCGACGGCTGCATCCAAAAGGTGCCCGGACAGGGCGATCATGCTTCGCCGCTGATGCTCATCGGCGAGGGCCCCGGCGAGCAGGAGGATAAGCAGGGCCTTGCGTTTGTGGGGCCTGCCGGGCAGCTGCTCACCAAAATGCTGTCCGCAATCGGCCTGCCCCGCGAGCGTGTGTACATATGCAATGTAGTCAAATGCCGCCCGCCGAAAAACCGCGTGCCGCTGCCGGAGGAGGCCGACGCGTGCCTGCCGCTGCTGCGCGCGCAGGTGGCGCTGGTGCGGCCCAAGGTGATCCTGCTGCTGGGCTCCACGGCCGTGCGCAGCGTGCTGGGCGATAGCAGCCGCATCACGCGCTGTCACGGGCAATGGCTGAAAAAAAAGGACGTATGGATCACCGCGACGTTCCACCCCTCTGCGCTGCTGCGGGACGAGAGCAAAAAGCGCCTTGCGTGGGACGATTTGAAGGGCCTCAAGGCCAAGCTGATTGAGCTTGGGCTGTACGCGGATCTGTACGCGCAGCCCGATGAAGGAGCGTCCCATGCCTGAAGCTTCCCTGTCCCGCCTGCAAACGGAATGCGCCGCTTTTTTTGATTCCCTCTGGACGGGCGAGAAGCGCCCGCTTGTCTTTGGCGCGGGCAAGGAGGACGAGCCCGTGCTTCTGCTCATCGGCGAAGCGCCCGGACAGCAGGAGGCGCTGCAGGGCAAGCCCTTTGTGGGCAAGGCCGGCCGCAACCTGAGCCTCTTTTTGGAGACCCTCGGCTTGACGCGGGACGAGATTTACATTACCAACGCGGTCAAGCTGCATCCCACGCGCATGAGCAAGGCCGGGCGGCTTGTCAACCGTACGCCCACGCGCGAGGAACGCAAGCTCTTTCAGCCGTGGCTGATGCGGGAGATCGCGCTGATTCGCCCGCATGCGCTGGTCACGCTGGGCAACGTGCCGCTGCAGGCGTTCTGCCCGCTTACGGTGGGGGAGGCGCACGGCGCGTGGCGGCAGGCGGTCGTCGCGCCGCCGGACGGGCCCGCCCTTACGCTGCCGCTGTACCCGCTGTATCATCCGGCCGCCATCCTCTACAACCGCTCGCTCACCGAGACATACGGGCAGGATCTGCTGCACCTGCGGGATTCGCTGCGTTTATCGGGCGCTGACACCTGAGCCGCCAAAATGTATGGTTGGAGCATCGGGGCGGGACAGACGCGCCCGCGCGTGCTACAATGCGCCTATACGGACTGGGAGGGGATTGAATGCTGGAATTTCTGCTGGAAAACCTGCCGATTTTGATTTGCTTTTTCGTAGGCGTGGGCCTGCTGGTGCTGGAGGTGTTTTTGCCGGGCTTCGGCGTGCCGGGCATTACCGGCATCGCCTTGGAGGTTGCCGCGATTGTGCTCATTTACATTCGTCACGGCGCGCTGGCCGCGCTGGGCATGACGGTGCTGGTGCTCGCCTTGGTGGCGCTGTCCATATCGCTGTCGCTGCGGTCGGTTACAAAGGGCAAGCTCTCCAAATCGCCGATCATCCTCACAGATAGCGAGAGCAGCGCCGATGGCTATACCGCTACGCGCGATATGGAGGTCTTTCTTGGCAGGGAGGGCGTGACCACCACCGTGCTGCGGCCCTCCGGCATGGCTGAGTTTGACGGCGTGAAGCTCAACGTGGTTTCCGACGGCGAGTACATCGCCAAGGACGTCCCCGTGCGGGTGGATCACGTGGACGGCCCGCGCATTGTGGTATGCAAGATGAAAACGGAAGCATAAGCCAATACTGGCTTTGCAGATAGTTGGGTAAGGAGGATTGCTATGGCTTCTTCTGTGATAACAATTGCGGTCATCATCATTGTGGCAATTATTCTGGTGGCGGTTTTCCTGCGCTTTGTGCCGGTTGGCCTGTGGATTACCTCGCTGGCCGCCGGCGTGCACATCAGCATCGGCTCGCTGATCGGCATGCGCCTGCGCCGCATCCAGCCCAAGCGGCTTGTCGAGCCGCTGATCAAGGCCCGGAAGGCCGGCTTGGACGTGACACTCAGCAAGCTGGAAACGCACTACCTTGCGGGCGGCAATGTCGATCGCGTCATCAACGCGCTCATCGCCGCGCAGCGCTCCAATATCGAGATGCCCTTTGAGAAGGCCTCCGCGATTGACCTCGCGGGCCGCGATGTGCTGCAGGCCGTGCAGATGAGCGTCACCCCCAAGGTCATCGAGACCCCCGTAGTCGCC
>CAYOYK010000085.1:0-8799 GCA_964408185.1 uncultured Oscillospiraceae bacterium
CCGGCAGCATGCCAATTGCCTGCATCACACCCATAATCAGCGCGTGCAGCACGCCGACCTTGTGCTCCTCCGTACCCATTTGCTGGTGACGCATGGACAGTCCCTGTGTAAGCAGCAGGAGCAGCCCGGTAAACAGGAAGCACGCGCCCAGTATCACATTGTGCGTTGCGTAGTAGTTGATCTGATCGTCAAACAGCAGCTTTGCGGCCAACGCGGGCAGCGACGCGATAATCAGCAAAAGCAGCGTTTTGTTTTGGATGGGATGGCGAAGCATCGCCCACCAGTCCTTCCAGAATACGATCAGCACCGCCGCCAGAGTGCCCACGTGCAGCAGAATATCAAACAGAAGCTGATGCTCCATGTTCAACCCAAAGAGGGCTTGCAGCAGATTCAGGTGACCGCTGGACGAAATGGGGAGGAATTCCGCCAGTCCCTGCACCAGTCCAAGCAGCGCGGCGTTTCCGAAATTGAGTTCCATAAGAGGGGGACACATCCTTTCCTGAACGGTTCCGGCAAATAGTATACACCCAAACGCACCGGATGTCATCTTGCCATATTGTAAGGCGCAATTGTTGCAATCATGCGGGAGCAAGGAGGTTTCAATTTCGGGGCGATCTGGTATAATAGCGGGGAAGGGAGGCGACCGAATGTCAATCATACGACGTTTTTTTACGCTTGCATTATCGCTGCTTTGCCTATGCATGACAGCCTGTGCGTCCACCGCGGAGGCGGCCGATCCTGTGTCGATGCTCTTTGTCAACGTGGGCAAGGCGGATGCCGCGCTGGTGTGGGTGGGGGAGCGGACCTACCTTATCGATACGGCCGACGAGGATTCTTACCCTGCGCTCAAGGCCGCGCTGGACGCGTACAGCGTGACGCACTTGGACGCGGTGTTCATCAGCCATATTGACAAGGATCACGTGGGCGGGCTGGAGCCGCTCTTGGCCGATGGCGTTGCGGTCGATCAGCTCTATGCCGCGACCCTCCACGGCAAGAAAAACCCAACAAAGCATCCCGTCTATCAGGTGTCGGAAACATACGGCGTGCCCTTGATCTGGCTGAACGCCGGAGATACGGTTCCTGTGCTGGATGATGCGCTCTTTCGCGTGCTCGGCCCCCTAACGAAGGATGAGGAGAACGAGAACAACAACTCGCTTGTGTTGCTTTTGGAGACTGCTCAGGGCACGACGCTCTTCCCCGGCGATATGGAGCTGGAGGAGGAGTCCGCGCTGCTTGCGGCAGGCGTGTTCCCTCGCGTGGACGTGCTTAAGGTGGCGCATCACGGCGAGGACGACGCAAGCGGCGAGCTGTTTATCTACACCATACGGCCCAAGGTCGCGGTAACATCCACCAGCACCAACGAAGAGGCCGATACGCCCGACCCCAAGGTGATCGCTCGGCTGTGGGCGGTAAAGAGCGAGACCTACGCTACGCAGGACGCAACCTGCGGGATCATGGTTCGTCTCTCCGGCGGAACGCCCGCCGCGTCGCTTGTCAACTATCAGGATATGCGGTAGCACCCGGAACATGCCTGCGACATAGAATATTACGGGAAGCGCGACGCTTCCCCAAAGGAGGCATATTCTATGAAGCATGTCTGTTGCGGGTGCCCGCAATGCGAGGAACGAAGGCCGCCGTCCCAGCGACCTTGCTGCAAAAAGGATACTTCGCAATGTGTTCTGCTGCAAAAGATCATGGGGCAAGAGTGCAGGGATTTTCCGTCACTGTGCGTGACGCTCAAGGCGCAGGGGATTCCCTGCCGCGCCAAACCGCCGTACCAGCTGCAATGCGTGCAGCAAAGCGGCGCTTCGCCGTGGTGGACTCCGCTGGAAAGCTCCGGGCCGTGTCGTCGGCTGTGCATGAGGGTGTTCGTGCCTGTGTGTATGCAGTTTACCGACGCGTGCGGCGAGTGGTTCTGCGCGGAAAGCGTGATTGAGCTTGACATGAGCGTGATGCCGGGCTGCATACCGTCCGAAAGCTGGCGGCATCAGGCGGTTATTGTCGCGTGCGTGCGGTTGCGGCAGCCGGCCGCCTGCTCGCAGGATGGATGCTTCGAGGCTGATGTGGAGGCGCGGGTGGAGGTGTATTTTGTGCGGCTGGAGCCCTGCGCGATGCGCAGACCGTCACCGGCGTGCCCGGAGCTGCCGCTCTATCCGCCGCCCTGCGCGCCTATTCCGCCGCGTTGGCCACAATGCCCAGCAGCCCCTCACCCGTGTGGATAGCCAGCACGGGGCTGACGGGCGAGATAAAGCTATCTACAATATTCAGTTCACTTTTCAGCCTTTCCAGCAGGGCCTGCGCATCCGCAGGCGCATGGCCGTGTACCACGGAAAGGCTGATTTTCTTTTGCCCATAACGTCTTTGCAGCTCCTGCACCATAGCGTCAACGGCGCTCTTGTATCCGCGCGCCTTGACCATGGTTTGGTACACGCCTTCGTCGTTTACAAAAATGACGGGCTTGATTTGCAGCAGCTTGCCCACAACGCCTTCCACCAGCCCGATCCGCCCGCCCTTGCGCAGGTATTCCAGCGTCCGGATCACAAACATCCCCAGCTGGCTTTGCCGGATGTGCTTTGCCCGATCAGCCGCCTGCTCTACGCTTGCGCCTTCTTGCAGCGCCTTGGCGGCTTCCAGCACCTGCATGCCAAGCCCCGTGGAAAGCGTAAGGCTGTCTAGCACGTGCACGTTCAAGCGACCCTCGTAGTCCTGCGCGACCATGCGCACCATGTTGCACGTGCCGCTCAGCCCGGAGGAAAGGGTGATATGCAGCACATCCGTGTAGCCCTGCGCAATCAGCTCGTCATACAGGGCGGATACGTCCTCCGGCAAGGGCAGGCTGCTCTTGGGCAGCTCGTGCGCCATCAGCGCGTACAGCTCGTCCTCTGATATTTCCAGCCGATCGCGGTACTCGGCGTTTTGACATACCACCCGAAGAGAGATCATCCGCACGTTATTTTGCTGCAGCTGCTCCGCGCTCAAATCGCAGGAGCTATCCGTTACCACGATGGATTGACCCATTACATCGTTCCTCCGTATCATCTAATGAAGCAGACTAGGTGAACCGATACTAAAGCCCACATCATATTATCGTTTTTTTAACAAATTGTCAATGGGACAGGACGCCTCCACGCAAACTTTACGCTTTGTTCACGCTGCTGCGAAAGCCAATGAAACCAGAAAAAGCTCTGCGCCATTCTTTCACGTTTCGATAATGATATCAGCAACAACCAAGCGAATAAAGCGATTCGGCCTTTTGTCGCAGGACGAAAAGGCCGATATTTGCAGGGCGTTGAAATCCACACTTATCTCCATATCACGTATCTGTTTTTAAGCAGAGCTTGCAGCCATTGATTTGTATACCTGATTTGTTTTTTTCAA
Source organism: uncultured Oscillospiraceae bacterium (assembly GCA_964408185.1). Taxonomy (GTDB): domain Bacteria; phylum Bacillota; class Clostridia; order Christensenellales; family Aristaeellaceae; genus CAYOYK01. Next base: position 3,379 of record CAYOYK010000085.1, read on the forward strand.
AATAGAGTAAAGGAAAGGCTTGCATACCCATGTAGAAAACTGCTCATTCATTCTTCGCATTTGCGTTCTCGTTTGCCGCGATCCGCACAAAGCCACATAGGCCTAAACGCATCGACGTTTCATTGACCCTTCATCAAGTACTTCGCTAAAAAATCATAGGTCAAATCTATGTTATCAGTCGTCATAAACTGCGCGCTGCAATGGGTGGCGTCAGCCAGAAGGCGCAGATTGATTTGATCTGCCGGAAGCGCCGTCAATAAACGCTCCGATAGAATAACGGATTGTTGGTAAGGTATGTTCTCATCCTTGGTTCCGTGCTCAATCAAAAATGGCGGGCACCCGCCGGCGATGAGGTAGGTTTGCGGGTTTGTTTCCTTAGCCAGCCATGGGACGGTTTGAATGGGCGCGCCTAGGTACTGCGATTCAAACGAATCGGGGCTGTTATGATTCTGACCATCCAAACCGTTGATGGAAAACTGGTCGTCCATAACTAAAAAATCGATGGGCCCGCAAAAATCGACAGCAGCGGATAATTCAGAGGAAACGTCCGCATTGCCAAGCTCCGGATTGTTGAAAACGGTCATCTTTCCCGTAATTGCCGCCAACGCCGACAGGTTTCCCCCTGCCGATTGTCCCCACGTGGCAAAACGCTCTGGATTGAGCAGGTACTTTTTCGCATTTGCTCTCAGAAAGCGGATGGACGCTTTGGTATCTTCTATCGCGGCAGGGAAAGTAGCTTCTCCGCTTAAGCGGTAGTTGATGGACGCGACAGCAAATCCCTTGTCGAGTCCAGGCCGCAAAATATCATCCAACGCCATAAACTTGCTGCCAAAGACGAAACCGCCGCCATGTATATTGATGACCAGCGGAAACGGGCCGTCACCCTCGTTGGGGAGGAACAAAGCAAGATTTTGCGTTTTGGATTGATTGGCATAGGGGATATCCAGCCAGAACCGCTTCAGTCCCGTGGTATCAACCGTGTCGTCCAGCGCCTGCGGCGGTTGCTGAGGAAGCTGCTGCGGCGTTTCGGCCATTGCCGAACGCGCTCTGGTAAACACATCCCCCCGCGGAAGAGTAATGCTGCCGAATCGAACCGAGCTCATAGACAAGCACCTCCCAATATCGTGATGCAAGCATATGCGGCCTTTGGGCAAAATATCTCACGCGCGCACAGGTTTGGAAACCGCGCTTGATACACATATGGTAGAAATAGTACTTATCACACAGGGGATAAGCTCCAAAGCCCTTATATTGTGGGCATAAAAAGAACGCCCGATGACCGGACGTTCTTCGCATGGCTGGGGTGGCGGGATTCGAACCTGCGAGTGCGGGAGTCAAAGTCCCGTGCCTTGCCGCTTGGCTACACCCCAAAAGAGGGGAAAAATGGGGTGAGTAGTGGGGTTCGAACCCACGACATCCAGAGCCACAATCTGGCGCTCTACCACTGAACTATACCCACCATATTGGCGCGCCTGAAGGGATTCGAACCCCCGACCCACGGCTTAGAAGGCCGTTGCTCTATCCAGCTGAGCTACAGGCGCAGATTCGAACCAGACGTTCCATCAGCAAGCTCGCTGACAATTGGAGATTTTAGCATAAACGCGCGCCATTGTCAATACACAAATCGTGAGAAATCAAGCAAAATCCGCTTGCACGCCGACTCAGGAGTTATTCATCACGGTGTTTTCAATTACATCCGCCGCGTGCTCGCAGGAATCGCAGCAGGATTCCAAGCTGTCGTAGATTTCCTTTACGCCGAGGACGCGCAGCGCGTCCTTCTCGGTGGAGAACAGAGCGTGCAAGGCCTCCACATAGGCGGCGTCGGCTTCACTTTCAATGTTGTTGACCTCAATGAGGAGGGCGGGCAGCTTTTCGGACTTTTTGAAGAAGCGCAGCTCCTTTACGGCGTCCTGCAACGCGCACACGCAGCGGTTGACCAGCTCCGCCATGCTCAGCGCGTGGGAGGGAAGGCTGCGGATGTTGTACATGTACAGGTCGATAACCACCTCGTCGATGGCGTCCGTCACGTCGTCGATGATCTGGACGAGCTTGAGGATATCGTCCCGCTCGATGGGCGTGATAAACTCCCGCGCCAGCTTTTGCATGGCGTCGTGGCGCACGTTATCGGCCTCGTGCTCGATCGCGTGCATCTCGGCGCGCTTCAGCTCCAAGTGTTGCGGATTAAAGCCGCTCAGTATCTCCATCAACAGCTTGGAAGCCTTTTGGCAGTATCCCACCTGGTTTTCCATCATCTCGTAGTAATCGTTCTGACGTTTCATATCATATGCCTCCTACGCAAACAGGATCAGGAACAGCTTGGCGGTCAAAAAGCCGATCAGACCGCAGCCGGGGAATGTAAGCACCCATGTGAGGATTAAGTCCTTCACCGTCGCCCAGTTGACGCTGCGCAGCCGACGGGACGCGCCCACGCCCATGATGGCGGTCGTTTTGGTATGCGTGGTGCTAACGGGCACGCCGGTCAACGTGGAGAACAACAGGCAGAGCGCGCCCGCCAGATCGGCCGAGAAGCCCTGATAGGTGGTCAGCTTCACCATATCCTTGCCGACGGACTTGATAATCCGATACCCGCCGATGGAGGTCCCCAGCGCCATGACCAGCGAGCAGAGGGCCATAAGCCAAACGGGAACCGTAAACAGGCTCGCATCCGCTTGACCGTTAGAGAGCGCGGCGGCCAGCAGAAACACCGCGATAAACTTCTGCCCGTCCTGCGCGCCATGCATAAAGGCCATGGCCGCGCCGCCTCCCACCTGTGCGCGGGCAAAGAACTTGTTTGTTTTTCGTCGATCCATCGAACGGCAGGTAAACTCCGTAAGCCTCGCGCACACAAAGCCTAGGCCAAAGCCAAGCACCGTGGAGAGCAGCAGTCCCCACAGCACCTTTATCCACTCGCCGCTGTTGATGCCGCCCAGCCCGTTCTGTATGGCGATGGCGGCCCCGCTTAATCCGGCGATCAGCGCGTGGCTCTCGCTGGTGGGAATGCCAAAGTACCATGCGACCGTCGCCCACAGCACAATGGCCACCATGGCCGCGCACAAAGCGATGAGCGCCGTATGCGCGTTGCCGCCAAAATCAACCATGTTGTAGATGGTCATGGCCACGGCCGGGCTGATGCTGGTCATGACAAACACACCGAGGAAATTGCAGATCGCCGCCATGACGATGGCGGGGCGCATGCCGATGGCGCGCGTGGAGACGCAGGTTGCAATGGCGTTGGGCGCGTCTGTCCACCCGTTTACTAAAATCACTGCCAGCGTAAGAACTGTGGAGATCAGCAGCGCCGGGTTTTGCAGCATTTGGTTCCAAAATGACAACAGCGTCATGCACTCAATCCTCTATTGTATAGCTTTCGACTGCTAGGTGCCAACAAATCATAGCATAGGGGCATGTGCATGTCAATCTGTATCGACGCGCCTGCGGGGGAGATAGCGCCCCCAGCCCTTCTGCCCGACAAACACCCCGTCCCGATACACAAGCTGTCCGCGGCTGTATGTGCGCGCAATCGCGCCGTGCAGACGCTCGCCCTCCCAGACGGTGTGATCGTTTGCGCCGTGCAGCTCCTTGTTGCGAATGGTACGCTCGCGCGAAGGATCGAACAGCACCATATCGGCGTCCTTGCCGATGGTCAGCGCGCCCTTTCGGTGTGCCAGCCCGAAAATGTGCGCCGGGTTGGCTGCGCATAGTGACACGGCCCGCTCAAAGGGAATGCTTCCTTGGCTGGCTTCGCTCAGCAAATAGGAATACATCAGCTCCACGCCCGCGCAGCCGTTGGGGATCTTGCTAAAGTCGTGCAGCCCCAAGTCCTTGTCCGCCTGCTGGAAGGGGCAATGGTCGGTGGCGACCGTATCGATCACGCCGCTCCGCACGGCTTGCCAGAGCGCTTTCCGCGAGGCCTCTCCCTTGATGGCGGGCGAGCAGACAAAGTTGCGGCCGTTCGCCCTGCGGTAGACCTCGTTTGTGAAGCGCAGGTACTGCGGACAGGTCTCGGCATAGACCGTCTGACCCAGCGCGCGGGCATGCTCAATCTCCGCAACGCCCTCCGCGCTGGCCTGATGAACCAAGTACAGCGGAGCGTCCGCCATGCGGGCAAGGCACAGCGCGCGATGCACCGCCTCGGCTTCTACGGCCTCCGGGCGGGACAGATAGTGATGGTAAGCGTCGGTCAAGCCAGCGTCCACAAAGCGGCGCGTGAGCAGCTCCACCATGTCGCGGTTCTCGGCATGGATGGCAACCAGCGCGCCCTCCTTGGCGCAGGCTTCAAGAAGCGTGTAGATTTCCCCATCCTTCAGGCCAAAATCGTACACCATGTAGGCCTTGTAGCTGGTTACGCCCGCGCGGATGCAATCGGCCAAGCTGGGCAGGGCGCTCATATCGGATACGCCGATGTGGAACGCATAGTCCACGCAGGCGCTGCCGGAGCAGAGCGCGTCTCGGCGCTTGAGCGTATCCGGGAAGCTCTCGCCCTTGTTTTGCGAGGCATAGTCGATGATCGTTGTCGTACCGCCGCAGGCCGCCGCGCGCGTACCCGTAAAGAAACTGTCCGCCGAGGGCACGGCGCTTGTATCCAGCTCCATGTGCGTGTGCGCGTCAATTGCGCCGGGCAGCACCAGCAGGCCGGTCGCATCCACAACGGTCGCGTCGGGCGTGGGGGAAAGGCTTTCGCCCAGCAGCGAAATTACGCCGTTCTCCACGGCGACGTCCGCGCGAAAGCGTTCGTTTGCACACACAATCGTGCCATTTTTGATGAGAAGGTCCATCCAAACGCGCCCCCTCTAATGATGATTGATGATGGCTTAGTATAGCGCGCGCGGCCGGCGCGTGTCAAATACAAAAAGGAGCGGCGCATGCGCCGCTCCATGGAAACCAGATTGAAACCGGATTACTTGCTGTACTTCGGCCGAGCCGTGTAGGTGGTGTGCAGCAGGTGATGCGCCTTGTGGCTGTTGGGCTTCTCAAGGTACTCGTCATAGACCTTCTTGATCTGCGGGTTCTCGTGGCTCTTGCGCAGCGTCTTGGCGGCGTCCTCGCCGTAAAGGGCCTTGGCGCGCTCCGCACGGATATCGCAGGTGTTGCGCACATTGGCGGACACGATGGGCTGGCCGCCGCCGTTGACGCAGCCGCCCGGGCAGCCCATGACCTCGATGAAGTGATAGCTCTTCTCGCCGCTCTTGATAGCGTCCAGCAGCTTGCTGGCGCAACCCGTGCTGGAGGCGACGGCGACCTTCACATCCAGATCGCCAACCTTAACGGTGGCCTCCTTGATGCCGTCAATGCCGCGCACGGCGGTGAAGTCAACGTTATCCAGCTCTTTGCCGGTAATCAGCGTGTACGCGGTACGCAGGGCCGCTTCCATCACGCCGCCGGTCGCGCCGAAGATGACGCCCGCGCCGGTGCTCTCGCCCA
>CAYOYK010000086.1:0-8473 GCA_964408185.1 uncultured Oscillospiraceae bacterium
CGTTCCGCGCCGACCAAACCGAGTGGGCCGGGGACGAAGTCCCCTCTTACGCGGGCGCTTTAGCGCCCGCCGTCGGTACGGTGCCCCGACCTGCGGGCCGGGGTTCGTCACTTTTCTTTTCAGCTGAAAAGAAAAGTAACCAAAAGAAACAGCGTGTTTGAGGCCGATCGATGGGCCAGCACGCCCAGCTTGTGTGAGCAGCGATCGCCCAGAAAACTTGCGTGATAGCGTTAGCACGCCTGCGGTGCCCGGCTTGGCCGAACTGCTGCCCTGCGCTTGTTGACTTGTTCCTGTGCAAGGGACGGCATGCAGGCATGGTGGCCCTGCGGGGCCCTCGATTGGCTTGCCGCGCCTGCGGGCGCGGGGGAAAACGCTATATTGGATTTGCTCCCTAATGTGTTTAGGACGTAGATACCTTGGGGAACGCGGTATTGGATTTGCTCCCCCGCGCGTTTAGGGCATAGTTTCATTGGGGAGCGATGTATTGGCTTTGCCCCCCTGCGTGTCTAGGGCGTAGATTTCATAGGGAACGATGTATTGCCTTTGCTCCTCAGCTTGCCAAGGGCATTGTTCTCTTAGGGAACATGGCATTGCCTTACCCCGTGTGTCTACGGCATTGCGCCCAACATCACGCGGGGTTTGCTTCGTTCCCCCAGTTCCCCCCGCGCCCGCAGGCGCGGCAAACCAATCGAGGGCCCCGCAGGGCCACCATGCCTGCATGCCGTCCCTCTCACAGGAACAAGTCAACAGGCGCGGGGCAGCGGTTCGGCCAAGCCGGGCACCGCAGGCGTGCAAACTATTCCACGCAAGTTTTCTGGGCGATCGCTTGTAGCACAAGTTGGGCGTGCTGGCCCATCGATCGGCCTCAAACACGCTGTTTCTTTTGGTTACTTTTCTTTTCAGCTGAAAAGAAAAGTGACGAACCCCACCCCGCAGGGTGGGGCACCGTGCCTACCCCGCCGCGCGGGCGTGCCCCCCGCGCCCGCAGGCGCGGCCCCCCTGCTGCGGCGCGCCGCGCCGACCGAAGCGCCCGCGGCCCCGCAGGGCCGCCCCCCGCGCCGCGCAGGCGCGCCAAGCCGCGCCGCAGGCACACAGGCGCGCCAAGCCGTGCCGCAGGCACACAGCCGCGCCGCGCAGGCGCGCCAAGCCGTGCCGCAGGCACACAGCCGCGCCGCACAGGCGCGCCAAGCCGTGCCGCAGGCACACAGCCGCGCCGCACAGGCGCGCCAAGCCGTGCCGCAGGCACACAGCCGCGCCGCAGGCGCAACCCCCGCGCCGCAGGCGCAAAAGGCCCCGGCCTTTCGGCCGGGGCAAGCACCCCGCAGGGGGCCTCCTTTAGGCATCCGCCAGATCCACCATGCGGTCAACCACAAGCTGGCGGAACTCCGGCGACAGCGTGATAAAGTAGGCCGTAAAGCCCGTGACGCGCACCACCAGATCGGGGTATAGCTCCGGGTTCTTGTGCGCGGCGCGCACCTTCTTCGCGTCCACGATGTTCACGTTGATCAGCGTGCCGCCCTGCGCCAGATGCGTCTTGAGCAGCGCCATCACCTTGTCCACGCCGCCCTCGGCCTGCGTGATGCTGGGGTCCAGCTCCATTTGGAACGGGCTGGTGTTGCCCATGCCGCACTGCGCGGCTACAATGGCCTCGCTCATGGTGGTCATCGCGCCGTTGGGCACGGAGCCGGGCATGGGGTTCGCGCCGTGGTTGATGGCGGCGTGCGCGCGGCGGCCGTCCGGGGTCGCGCCGACGATCTTGCCAAACAGGATCGTCTTGCTCCAAGAGAACATGCCGGGGATGAAGATTTCGCCCTCCTGCGCTCGCAGGCCGACCACCTTGTCGCTGAACTGCGCGCAGAGCTTTTTGACCCACCGCTCGCCGAGGGAATCCCATTGGCCGTACTTGGGCGCGGACTTGAGCACCGCCTGTATGTACGCGCCGTTTTCACACTGATAGTCCGTGCGCAGGGCTTCCTCCACCTGCTCCCACGTGAGGCGCTTTTCCTGCTCCACGCGGCATTCCAGCGCCGCAAAGCTGTCCGCCGCCACGGCGATCCCCGATCCGTCGATGCCGATGTTGTAATACTGCATGCTGTGGTCGGACGCGTCGCGGCCCTTCTCGATGGGGCCGACGGTCATCAGGTTGAGGAAAAGCTCCGGGTTGTTGCAGTGGTTGAGGCGCAGGTGCATATCGGTCGTCTCGGCCACAACGCGAAGCACGACGTCCAGATGCTTGGCGTACAGCTCCATCAGGCGGGCCGTGGAGCGCTCGCCGGAGGCGAACATCTCCAGCAGGGCGACCTCAAAGACGCGCGCCAGATTGACCTTGATGCTGTCGTTCAGCGGATATTCCACGCCGGGCAGGGCCGTCCAGTTGCAGCCCACCGCGATGCGCCTGCGGGCCAGCTCCGGCGAGAAGCCCCGCCGCACAAAGCCGTTTACCAGCGATTGATCGCCGGAGAACCGCGGCCAGCCGTTCTTGTGGCGGAAAAGCAGCTCCACGCAGCGGCGGAAGAAGTCCTCCGGCAGGCCGTCGTGTACGCGCACGGTCAGGTTGGTCGCCACGTTGAGGCGATCGGCAGCCTCCAAAATCAGCCAAGATACGCGGCTGACCATATCGCGGCCGTTCTCGTCCGGGCCGCCCAGCTGATAGTACTTGGTATCGCTCATCAGCAGGCCCGCGATGTAGTAGACCGCGTCCTCGTCGTCGATGAGGCCGCGCGCGATATCGCGCTCGTAGTAGGGGCGCAGCAGCTCGTCGAGCTGCCCGCCCGCGCCCTCGCGGTTAAAGCTGCGGCCAAAGATGTTGTACCAGCTGATCATCTGGCAGGCCTCGCGCAGCGTCTGCGGCGGGTCGAGCCGCACGCGTTCGTTGCAGGCCAGCATGTCCAGCAGATTCTCCTTGAGCAGCGGATCGGTCTCGGCCTCGGCCTTTTGGCGGATGCACTCGATGGTGCGGTCCATCCAGCCGATGCAGGTTTGCATAAACAGCCGCTCGGCGGCGTAGAACTCGCGCTGCTCCTCGGTTTGGTTGTTGAGCGCCGCGTAGCGCTCAATTTTGTCGCGCAGGCCGCCCCAGCCCAGCGCCAGCGCGATGCGCATATCGCCGCACAGGTGGTGCATCTGCCCCAGCCCGTGATCGATGCCGTAGCGGTCGATCAGCTCCTGCCACGGGGATAGATCCCACAGCTCATGCCAGCGGAGCTTGCGGAATTTTTGCAGGATGCGGTAAAAGTTGCCCGCCATGCTGCTCTGCGGCACCACCACCGGCGGGAAGGTATCCACCATGTCGCGGTAGTTCTCGCTCCAGCCCCGGTAGCCGTGAAAATCGCCGTTGGGGGTATCCCCCTTGGGCGTCCAGCAGTAATCCTCCGGCGGAACCAGAAAGTGATAGTCGTCCTCATCCGTATAGCCGAAGCGGGCGACCTTTTTGCGGGTCTCTTCCACCTTGCGGTCGCGCAAAAAATGCAGGCGCTCGGTGTACAGCGCGCGCTTCTGCTCCAGCGTCAGATCCTTCAATGCCATATCGCTCACTCCTGTCCGTACAGCACGGGCTTGCCAAAGCCCTCCGCGGCCTGCGCCAGCGCGCGCAGCTCGTCCCGTTTGAGGGGCCGGTCGCCCTCGTGCGCGTTGGGCAGCTGCAGCGCCCTGTACTTGCCCTCGCCCAGCGGGTTGAAGTTGAGGAGCTCGTAGGCGGTCACGTTGGGCAGCTCGCCCACAAACGCCGCGATGGCGGAGATGTTCTCTTGGGTGGCCGTTACGCCGGGGATCAGCGGCGTGCGCACCAGCGCGGGCTTGCCCGTGCGCGCCAGCAGGCGCGCGTTCTCCAGCACAGTGCGGTTGCTGATCCCCGTGGCGCGGATGTGCGCCGCGTCGTCCATCAGCTTGATATCAAAGAACACGCGGTCGAGCCACGGCAGCAGCTTTTGCAGCCGCTCAAACGGCAGCGAGAGGTTTGTCTCGACGGCCGTGCCCATGCCGGCCTCCTTGCAGCGCCGCAGCAGCTCGGCGGCAAAATCCGCCTGCATCAGCGGCTCGCCGCCGGAGAGCGTCACGCCGCCGCCGCTGGCCCGGTAATAGGGCAGATCTGCGGCCAGCTCGCGGTACACGTCCTCCACGGTCATTTCCCGGCCGATGGTCACGCGCGCGCCGGTGGGGCATTGATCGCAATGCCCGCAATGGATGCACTTTTGTTCGTAGTAAGCCTTTTGCGGCTCGCGCGCGAGTGTCTCCGGGTTGTGGCACCACTCGCAGCGCATGTTGCAGCCCTTCAGGAACACGGTGGTGCGGATGCCCGCGCCGTCGTGCAGGCTGAACTTTTGAATGTCGGTGATGATTCCGGTCATGCTTGCACTCATCCTTTTGGGTTCCACGCGGGGAGCTGATCCGGCGCGATCGCCAGCTTGGGGGAGTTTTCCGGGGTGGTATCGTTGTTTTCCGTAATGAGCACGGAGGTGTCGTCCCCCGTCTCGATGGCGTGCCACACGCCCTGACGGACGTTGTACAGCTTGCAGGGCTCCAGCTCCACGCACTCGATGTGCCCGGCGCGCGTCCCGTCCCCATCGGCGATGTAAAGGGCTGCGCGGCCCTTGAGCAGCGTGAATGTCTCGTCGGTCAGCAGGTGCCGCTCAAGCTGGGTGATGTTCTCCCGGCGGAAGCGCGCATGGGTGTTGAGAAACGCCACGCGCCACGCGCCAAAGCGTACCACGGGCAGGTAATTTTCGCCGTTGTGTTCCTTGGTTTGCAGCAGCCGCTCGTCCATGCGCGCTTCCTCCGTTCGTTGGCCTGTCAGCCGATTTGCCAATGGATGTTGTTTACCAGCTCGGTCTTGCCGCTGTCCGCGGAGCGCAGGCCCGCGTTTAGCACGGCCAGCGCTTGCAGGTTGAACTCCGGCAGGGCTGTAAAGTGCAGCTCCCCGGTTTCCATGTAGTGCGCGTAGCCGCAGGCCACATCCTTCAGCTCGGCGGGCAGGGGATCGTTGACGATCTCCTCCACGCTGTGATCCTCGTGGTAGAGCAGCACCTTGCCGGTCTTGTAATCGCCGACGATCGCGCCCTTTGTGCCGTACACGATGGGGGTCTTGAAGGTGTGGTCGAGGGTCGTCCACGTGCCCTCCAGCACCGCGTACACGCTGGGGAAGCGCACAAACATCGCGCTGTTGTCCTCCGCGTCGCCCATCAGCGTCATGGAGTTGACGCGCATGCCCATGGCGGATACGGCGGGCTCGCCGGCGTACCAGCAGCTCAGCACGCTGCCGTAGCAGCAGTAGTCGGCCATCGCGCCGCCGCCGCACTCGTGCTGGTGCCACCAGGTGCTGGCCTTCTCGGTCTCGGTCATCGGCTCGGCGGTCTGCTCGATCTTGTGCTTTGCGCCGCGGCCCAGCGGGCCGGTGTGGCCCATGCGGGTCTTGACCTCGATGACGTCGCCGATGGCGCCGCGGTCGATGAGGGCCTTGACCATCTGCATGCCGGGGTTCCACGTCACGGGCCAGTTGATCATGAGGAAGGAGCCGTAGGTCTGCGCCGCGCGCACCATGCGCAGCCCGTCGGCGTAGGTGGCGGCCATGGGCTTTTCCACGCACGCGCCGATGCCGCGCTGGGCGCAAAACTCCACGATCTCCACGTGGTAGCAGTTTTCGCTGTTGATGACGCACAGGTCGGGCTTGAGGGTCTCCAGCATGGCGCGCCAATCGTCGTAGATCTTTACGCCAAACTTCTCGCTCACGTAGCGGATGTTCCACTCGCGGGTGTACGGCGCGCCGGGCTTAAGCTCCGGCACGACGGGCCGCGTATCCGCGCAGCCGATCAGATCGGTTTGGGGATTCTCGGCAAAGTGCCCGGCCACGTCGTTGATGTGAACGTGGGCAAAGCCGACGATGCAGACCTTGTAGGTTTTCATTTGGTGTAGCCCTCCAATTCCTCGGTGCGCACCTCGCGGCGCTTCTCGGCGGAAAGATAAAAGGCCTCGATGGCGGAGACGACGTTGAGGGTCTCCTCGTGCTTGACCATGGGCTCCTCCTTGCCGTCCAGCACGCGCAGAATGTGCTCGTACATGTAGTGGTGCGCGTCAAACGGCACGCCCGCGAAGGGCCGGTTGTCAAAGTACTTGAGCTTGGTCTCGCCCTGATAGCCGCCCACGTTCTGGTAGAGCATCTGCTGCTCCACATCCAAGCCGCCCTTGTCGCCGCAGAGCAAAATGTGCTTGGCGGTCGGCTGGTGCATGGCCCACGTGAACTTAAAGTTGATGGACATGCCGTTGTCCAGCCGCATGGAGCCCATGGCGGAATCCTCTACGCTGAACTCCTTGGGGTCGTAGGGGCGGGGCGTAAACAGGCCGCCGGCGGCGCCGCTCTCCTTGATGTTGAGCAGCACCTCCTCGCCCTTTTTGGCGATGATATCATACGTGCTGCCGCTTACGGATTCCACGCGGGGGTTGCCGCACATCCACAGCACCGCGTCAATGAAATGCACGCCCAAATCGCAGAAGGGGCCGCCGCCGTTTTCGCGCTTCATGTGGAACATGCCCCACGTGGGGATGCCGTAGCGGCGCACAAAGCTGATATCCGCATAGTAGGGGTCGCCGAGCAAGCCCTTGCTCACCACGTCGTGCGCAAAGTCCATATCCGGGCTCCAGCGGCGGCTCTGGCAGGGGAACATCACCTTGCCGACCTCCTTGGCGACGGCAAATACCTCCTTGGCCTCGGAGTACTTGATGGTGAGGGGCTTTTCGCACATGACGTTCGCGCCCGCGCGCAGCGCCATGATGCTGAGGATATGCCGCTTGTTGGGCGTGCAGATGCTCACCCAGTCCGGGTGCTCCTTGTCCAGCATGGTCTGCGCGTCCTCATACCAGCGGGGAATCTTGTACCGCTCGGCAGTCTCGCGGGCGGCCTCAGGGCGGATGTCCGCGACGGCCACGACCTCCACGTCGCCGCGCTCCCGCAGCGGAGCCAGCGCGGGCAGATGCGCCGCGTTACAGATCATTCCGGCGCCGATAATCGCAATACGATGTTTGCAAGCCATATAAATCCCTCCTGTATTGGTTCTGTGGCCAGTATATCGTTATACGGCGCGGCTTTCAATACGAATCGGCCTCGCTGGGGGGTGCCCTTTTGGTATTGCATTTATACGCGAAGGAGAGTATACTATTTTATCTTTATCCGTAACAAGGGGGTGGGCGGTTGGCGGCCAAGACTCTCTGCGTGCTGTGGGACCCGGCGTGCGCGCGCTCCGCGTGGCATGACCGGATTTTTTCCGGCCTGAGCAAGGCCGCCGCCGCCGCGCACCATGCCGTTCGCCTGATCGATCCGCTGGACGAGGCGGAGATCGACGCGCTGGACGAGCCTGTGGTGCTTATCGGCTTTGAGCACGAAAACCTCATCCACGCCGTGCAGAGGCTTACCGCGCACGGCAAGCGGGTCATACTGGCGGGCATGGACGCGGACAGCCTGTCCAGCCAGATCAGCTGTGTGACGCACAGCCGCAGCCAGCAGACCGTCCGGCTGCTGCAATACCTGTACGGCTGCGAGCGCAAGCGCATCGCGCTGGTGGGCATCGGGCAGAACTCGCTCAACGATCTGGTCAAGGTGGACGTATCGCTGCAATACACGCAGCACGACCCGCATCCCATCACCCGCGCGGACGTGTTTGCTTGGGGCGCGCACTTTGAGGAATGCATCGCCGCGTTTCTGCCGGTCTGGCGGCGCTACAACGCCGTCATCTGCCCCAACGATTATGCCGCGCTTACGCTCATCCGCCACCTGACGAAGGCGGGCGTGCGCGTGCCGGACGACCTGTACGTGGTCGGCTTTTCCAACCTGTTCATCAGCCGCTGCTGCGTGCCGTCGATTACGACCATCACGATGGACTACTCGGCCCTTGGGCTGTACGCGTTTTCCATATGGCAGCAGATGCAGACGCTGCAAGACCCCGATATCGTTTGCAAGCTCATCGCGCCCAGTCGCCTGATTATCCGCGAGAGCACGGGCTATGCGCCGATGCGCGCGCAGGTGCACGAAACGCCGCTGTGGGACCCCATCGCGGAGAAGGACCAGTTTTACGCCGATCCCACGATGCAGCGCCTCATGACCATCGAGAGCTGCCTGAACGGGCGCGAGGAGCTGGACAGGCGCATTGTGGACGGCCTGCTGTCCCACGTAAGCTACGAGGAGCTGGCGGAGCGCCTGTACATCAGCCAGAGCGCGCTGCACTACCATCTGGCCAAGCTCTACCGCGACATGGGCTGCCGCACCCGCGCGGAGTTTGAGGCCCTGTTCCAAGACTACTTCGGCCCGTTTGCCTACAACGAAAACAAGCCGTAACGAGGGCGCTAAAGCGCCCTTGTAAGAGGGGACGACGGCGGGTGCTAAAGCACCCTTGTAAGAGGGGACGACGGCGGGCGCTAAAGCGCCCTTGTAAGAGGGGACGACGGCGGGCGCTAAAGCGCCCTTGTAAGAGGGGACTTCGTCCCCCCT
>CAYOYK010000087.1:0-8429 GCA_964408185.1 uncultured Oscillospiraceae bacterium
CGCTGCCCCGCACCCCGGCAGGGGGCAGTGCCCCCTGCACCTCCGGGTGGGGGGTATGCGGAGAAGAAGGTTGAGTGAACGCGCCGCGAGCGTGCGCGGCTGCGCCGCTAGCTCGCTGGGAGGCGTGGGCGCGGCATGGAACGCGGAAGGGGATTTGGGCCGCGCCCACGGGGAACGGGGGGACGCGCGGGGCGCTGCCCCGCACCCCGGCAGGGGGCAGTGCCCCCTGCACCTCCGGGTGGGGGGTGCGGCGGGGTTTAGCCTACATCCCGCATGGGGGTGCGGCGACAGCTCAGCCCCGGATGGCCTCGTCCTTCTCGGCGACGACCTCGTTTGCGGGCACGCTATGCGCCACCATGCCCGGCTTGCCAACCTGCGCGCCGCCCGGCATGATGAGGTTGAGCACGATCCCGGCGATGATCCCCAGCCCGATGCCGCTAAAGCTGAAGTCCGGGCCGCCGATCACCGCGCCGCCCATCGCCAGCACCAGCATGACCGCCGCGATGCACAGGTTGCGGTTGCTGGTAAAGTCCACATGGTTCTCCACCAGCGTGCGCAGGCCCACCGACGCGATCATTCCGTACAGCACGATGCACGCGCCGCCCAGCACGCAGTTGGGCACCGTTTCCACCACGCCGATGGCCTTGCCCAGAAAGCTGACCGCAATGGCGATGACCGCCGCGATGCGCAGCGTCGCCGGGTTATAGTTGCCCGTAGCCGCCAGCACGGCGGTGTTCTCCGAGTAGGTGGTGTTGGCCGGGCCGCCCAAAAAGCCCGCCGCAATGGTAGCCAGACCGTCGCCCAGCATGGTGCGGTGCAGGCCGGGGTCCTTGGTGAAATCCCGCCCGACGACCGCGCCGTTGGCGTACACGTCGCCCACATGCTCCACCAGCGTCACCATGGCGATGGGGCAAAGCAGCGCGATCGCGTGCAGGATCTGCCCGCCACGGCCCGCGAAATCAAACGTCGGCAGCGTGATATTCGGCACGGCCAGCCACGCGCTCTCGCCGATCTTGCTCAGGTCCATCAGCTTGGCGGTCGCGGGGCCGGCGTCGGTCATGATCTCCTCGATGGGCGCAATGCCCGTGAGCGTGGCGATCAGCGCCGCAAGGTAGCCCACGGCCAGCGCGATGACGATCGAGGCCATTTTGAGCATGCCCTTGCCGTAGCAGCTCAGCATCACGGCAATCAGGCAGGTGAGCAGCGCGAGGCCCCAGCTCCAGTAATATCCGGCGGAGAACATCGTGAAGCCGTTATTGCTCTGGATGTTGTTGATCGCGGCCGCCGCGAGGTTGAGGCCGATGATGGTGATGCCCACCCCGCGCACGACGGGCGGGAAGAGCCGATCGATAAACCGCGAGCCGAACAGCTTTATCAGCAGCGAGACCAGCAGGTACAGCGCGCCCGCGGCGATGATGCCCCACATGGCCACTTGGATCTGCTCGGTGGTGTTTGCGCCGAAGGCGTTGGCGGCGTTATCCCGGCTGATGATGGCTTGCAGCGCCGCGATGAACGCGAACGACGAGCCGAGGAACACGGGGTTTTTGCCGCCCGTGCACAGGTGGAAGATCAGCGTGCCGATGCCGGCGGCCAGCAGCGCGACGCCCACGTCCAGTCCGGTCAGCAGGGGAACGAGGATGGTGGCGCAGCTCATGGCAAACGCGTGCTGGAAGCCCAGCGCCAGCGCCTTGCCTTTGCCGAGCTTGGGGTAGGTTTTCGCACCGGGAAACAGGGAGTCGTTGATTTTCCTCAATCCGTCCATATAGCGCGCTCCTTATGCGGTTGTTCTGTTCAGCGCGGGCAGGGCCCCGCGCATTCAATAATTGATTTTACAATGCGCGGGCCCGCCTGTCAACGCGAGGCGAACGTTCGGCTCTTGCCAAAACGGGGCGATACAACGCGTTGCGAAACCGCCCCCGAAAAAACAATAAAAAAGCGGCAGCGCGGGAAGCGCGTGCCCGGTGGGCACGCCGCCACAGGCGGTTGCGCTCTCACGCAAAAACAGGCCGGGGCATTGCATTGCAGCGCCCGGCCTGCCAACCCCCGCGAGTGGCCGAACCCCCGTGAGAGGCACCTCCCCGCGAGAGGCCAAACCCCCGTGAGAGGCCAACCCCCCGTGAGGGGCCAAACCCCCGTGAGAGGCCGAACACCCCATGAGAGGCAGCACCCCCCGTGAGGGGCTTGGGGAGCCGCGCTCCCCAAATGAATTCCGCCTTCAGCGACATGTGCGGTGAAGGCGGCGGCGTTGCGTAGCAACGCTTCCCTACGCTTTTCGCCGGCCGCGTTCTGTGAGGGAGGCCCTCCGCCGACCGAACAGGTTGCAGGCGAAAAGCGCAAGCCTCGTCAAAGCGGCGCAGTCGCTTTGACGAAACGCGAGGCGTAGCAACGCTTCCCTACGCTTTTCGCCGGCCGCGTTCTGTGAGGGAGGCCCGTTGCCGACCGAACAGGTTGCAGGCGAAAAGCGCAAGCCTCGTCAAAGCGGCGCAGTCGCTTTGACGAAACGCGCTGCTCGTTACCCCTCCGCGCCCTTGAGCTTGGCGAATATCATTCTTCCGGCGCTGGTTTGCAGCATGGTCGTCACCTGCACGGTCTTTCTCTCGCCCACATAGGCCTTGCCGTTATCCACCACGATCATCGTGCCGTCGTCCAGATACCCTACGCCCTGCCCCGGCTCCTTGCCCTCGCGCATGATCTGCAGCTCCAGCTCCTCGCCCGCCGCCAGCATCGGCTTTACGGCGTTTGCCAGATCGTTCAGGTTCAGCACCTTCAGGCCCGATACCCCGGCCACCTTGTTGAGGTTGTAATCGTTCGTCACCACCGCGCCGCCGCGCTCGCGCGCCAGCCGCAGCAGCTTCACGTCCACCTCGGCCACGTCGGGATAGTCCGTATCGTCCACGCTCACGGTCGTCAGCCGCTGGAGCTTTTCCAGCACCTCCAGCCCCCGGCGGCCCCGCGCGCGGCGCAGCGCGTCCGCGCTGTCGGCGATGTGGCGCAGCTCGTCCAGCACAAACTGCGGCGTGATCAGCTCGCCCTCCAAAAAGCCCGTCTTGGCAACATCGGCGATGCGCCCGTCGATCAGCACGGAGGTATCCAGATACTTGGGACAGCCCGGCCCGTGCTCCTCCGTATCGCCCAGCAGGCTGGCGGCGCGGTCGATCAGCGCGTCGGCGCTGTCCGGCGCGGCCGAGCGCGCCCGCCCCGCCTTGGTAACGCGATAGCGCCGATAGCCGATCCGCAGGCCCACGGTGCCCAGCAGCACGTACACCAGCGCGCTGAACGTCACCGTCAGAAACGTCGCCCCGGCCGAGAGGATCAGCTGCGTGACCAGCGCGGCCACCAGCAGCCCGACCACGAGGCCCGCGCCCGTCAGCACAAGCTGCCGCGAGGGCATCTCGGCCCAGCGGCGCTCCGAGGCCCCGGCAATGCGCATCATCCACAGATAGATGCCGTAGCTGAACACAAAGCAAATCAGCGTGCCCAGCAGCGCAAGGCCGACGTACAGCACGGCGGGCCAGTAGGGCCAAGCGTTCATCTGGGGGAACGCGCGGTAGAGCAGCGGCAGCGCGAGCGCCGCAACGCCCGCGCCGATGCCCCCGCCCAGCATGGTAATGAGAGTGCGCACAAGGCGCTCCACGGTCTTGCTTCTTGACATGCTTGCCTTTCCGCGGGCGCAGGGCCCGCGCCGCGCCGGGCGCGGCATGATGCTCCGACGAATCCGCCGGAAAATAAATGCAAATGAGTCCGCTTCGGTACTTCGCCGCGAGGATGGGAAATCCTGCCGCCTAGCGCACGGCCACGAGCGCCTGCATCAGAGTATCCACGCCCAGCAGCGTAACGCCCTCCGGCTTGCGCAGGCCCTTGAGGTTCTGCTTGGGGCAGAGGATGGTGGTAAAGCCGAGCCGCGCGCACTCGGCGATCCGGCGCTCCGCCTGCGCCACGGCGCGGATCTCCCCGCACAGGCCCACCTCGCCCATCACCGCGAGGGTGGGCGGGAGCATGGCGTTCTCCAAGCTGGAATGTACGGCCATGCACACGGCCAGATCGGCGGCGGGATCATCCAAATCCAAGCCGCCGGCCACGTTGACATACACGTCCTGATTGAACAGCCGCTTGCCCGCGCGCTTTTCCATAACGGCCAGCAGCAGCGCCACGCGGCCCTGATCCACCCCGTTGACGGTGCGCTTGGGCACGGTGTAAAAGCTGGCGCTGGCAAGGGCTTGCAGGTCGCACAGCAGCGGACGGCTGCCTTGCAGCGTGCAAAACACCACGCTGCCGCTGCTGCCCCTCGCGCGCATGGACAGCAGGCTTTCG
Source organism: uncultured Oscillospiraceae bacterium (assembly GCA_964408185.1). Lineage (GTDB taxonomy): Bacteria > Bacillota > Clostridia > Christensenellales > Aristaeellaceae > CAYOYK01. The sequence continues at coordinate 4,312 of CAYOYK010000087.1, forward strand.
CTGGGATTAGGCACTGGCTCCATGCCGCTTTGCTTCATCTCAAACACGCCCAGCTCGCCCGTGGAGCCAAAGCGGTTCTTCACCGCGCGCAGCAGGCGGTACTCGTGGCTGCGGTCGCCCTCGAAGTACAGCACCGCGTCCACCATGTGCTCTAGGATGCGCGGGCCGGCCAGCGCGCCCTCCTTGGTGACGTGGCCCACAAAGAACATGCTGGTGCCCGTCTGCTTGGCATAGCGGATGAACTGCTGCGCGGACTGCCGCACTTGGCTCACGCTGCCGGGGGCGCTGGCGCTGTCGCTGGAGGCCATTGTCTGGATGGAGTCGATCACCAGCACGTCGGGCTGAAGGCCCTCGCAGCGGGAGAGGATGGAATCCACGCTGTTCTCGCACAGCACGTAGAGAGTCTCCTGCGGCACGGCGATGCGCGAGGCGCGCATTTTGATCTGCCGGGCGCTCTCCTCGCCGCTGACATAGAGCACGCGGCAGGTCTGGCTGAGCCGTCCGGCCACCTGCAGCAGCAGCGTGCTCTTGCCGATGCCCGGCTCGCCGCCCAGCAGCGTTACGCTGCCCTGCACCAGCCCGCCGCCCAGCACGCGGTCCAGCTCCGGGTTGCCGGTGGAGGTTCGCGCGTCGTCGCCGTCCGGCACCTCGCTGAGCGGGCGCACGGGCGCGTCGCTCACGGTCTGGTGGCGGGCGGCCTTCTCGGCGGTCTTGGCCGAGGCCGCCGAGGCTGTCGGCGCGGCGCGGCGCTCCTCAAACGTGTTCCACGCGCCGCAATCCGGGCAGCAGCCCAGCCAGCGGGCGGTGGTAAAGCCGCAGGCAGAGCATACGAAGGCGGTTTTTTCCTTAGGCATGGTTCTCCTCCTTGCCCGGCCAGCATAGCACAGCCGGGCGGGCATTGCCAGCAAAAAGAATGTCGAAAGCCGACATCCCGTTGATTATACCATGAACCGCGCCGCTTGCACAGCCTTCAAAGCGCTTGCGTTTCCCGCCTGTTCTATGTATAATAAAGCAATGAATCAAGCTGTTGTAAGCGCCGTTCGGCGCGCCTTGGACGCGGCGGGGCTGCTGCGCGCGGATGCCGTGGCGGTCTGCGCCGTCAGCGGCGGGGCGGATAGCGTGGCGCTGCTGCTGGCGCTGGCGGAGCTGGCCGCGCAGGGCGGGCCGCGCGTGGTCTGCGCGCATGTGGAGCACGGCCTGCGGGGCGAGGCCAGCCGGGCCGACGCGGCCTATGTGCGGGCGCTCTGCGCGCGGCGCGGCGTGGCGCTGCGCCTGTACCGCGCGGGGCTGGACGCGCGGGCGCCCGGCGTGGAGGAGCGCGCGCGCGAGGCCCGTCGCCGGGCCTTTCGGGACGCGATGGACGCGCTGGGCGCGGACGCGGTGCTCACGGCGCATCACGCGGACGATCAGCTGGAAACGGTGCTCATGCGCATGCTGCGCGGCGGCGGCGCGGGAGGCCTGCGCGGCGTGCCCGCGCAATCGCGGCTGGGTGGCGGATGGCTGCTGCGGCCCTTTCTGGCGCTGCCCAAGGCGGCGCTGGAGGCCTACGTGACGGAGCGCGGCGAGGCGTGGCGCGTGGACGAGACCAACGCGCTGCCGGACTGCCTGCGCAACCGTCTGCGGCTGACCCTGCAAGCGCTGCCGCAGGCCGATCATGCCGCCCTGCGCGCCCACATGGGCGACAGCGCCGCGCTGCTGGCCCTCGATGAGGACTGTCTGCGCGCGCAGGCCGACGCGCTGCTGGCCGATTGCGCCAACAGGGAGCCGCCCTATTGCTTTGCGCGCGTCGCGCCGCTGCGGGCCGCGCCGGAGGCGATCCGCCTGCGCGCGCTGCGCGCCCTGTACGCGCGGGCGCTTTGCGCGATCTGCGCGCCGGAGCGCCCCCCCGCGCTGACGGTGCAGGCGTGGGACGCGTCCGGCATCCCGGACGCGCAGGGCGAGCGCCCGTGCGAGCTGATGGGCGAGCCAGCGGACGATGTGGCCGCGAGCGTGCCCGCGTTGTTTTCGGCCGAGGTAGCCGCGAGTACGCCCGCGCCGTTTGCGCCCGCCAAGCAAATCCCGCCGCCGGACGAGCGCGGCCTGAGCTGTGCGCAAAGCCTCACGCTGGAGCGTGTGCTGTTTGCGGATTCGGGCGCGTCCGTCAACCTGCCCTGCGGGCTTGCGGCCCTGCGCGCGAACGACCGCCTGCACATCGTCTGGCAGGAGGGCCGCGCGCCGCTGTTTACGGCGGAAGGGCTTGCGCCGCTGGCGGCGGGGGACGAGACGATGAATCAGTCCCTCCGCTGGTGCGGGTGGACCTTCCGGCTGGCGCGGGCCGAGAGCGGCGCGGCCGAGCTTGCGGCCCGGAGGCCGACGGACGATCCCCGCCGCCTGTACGAGCTGCTGCTGCCCGCGCGTGACCTGCCCGCGCTGATCCTGCGCGCGCCGGAGCCGACCGACCGCTTCCGTCCGCTGGGCGCAAGCGGAAGCAAGCCGCTCCGCCGCCTGCTGACCGACCGCAAGCTCGATGCGCCCCTGCGTCCCTTCCAGCCCGTCGTGGCCGACAGGGACGGCCTGATCCGCTGGCTGCCGGGGCTCGCGCTGGGCGAGAGCGCCCGACTGCATCCATCCGAGGAGCTGCTGCGGCTGACCGCCGTGCCGCCATCCGGCTTTGCATATGCCCCAACGACCGCTATCACAAAGGAGAACGAAGCATGAACCAGAACGCGGACATCTATCAGGATCTATCCGGGATACTCTACACGCGCGAGCAGCTGCGCGAGGCCGTCGAAAAGCTCGGCCAGCGCATCACGGCGGATTATCAGGGCAAGGCCCCGGTGATGATCTGCATCCTCAAGGGCGCAAGCGTGTTCTTTACCGATCTCATCCGCCAGATCGACCTGCCGCTGGAGATTGAGTTCATGGCGATCTCCAGCTACGGGGCCAGCACCAAGAGCAGCGGCGAGGTGCGCATGCTCAAGGACTTGGACCGCTCGGTGCTGGACCGCGACGTGCTGGTGGTGGAGGACATCGTGGACAGCGGCACCACCCTCAGCTACCTGAAGGGCCTGCTGCTGAACCGCGGCGCAAAGAGCCTCAAGCTCGTCGCCCTGCTGGATAAGCCCGCGCGCCGCCGCGTGCCGCTGGATGTGGACTACTCCTGCTTTAACATCCCGGACGCGTTTGTGGTCGGCTACGGCCTAGACTACAACGAGAAGTACCGCAACATCCCGGACATCGGCATTCTCGACCCGAAGGTCTACGCAGCCAAGGAGTGAGGCTCGCGGCGACCTTGCGCCTGCGCGGCGCGGGCTTTGCGCCGTGCGGCGCGGCTTTGCGCCTGCGCGGCGTGGGCGGTGCGCCTGCGGGCGCAGGCTTTGCGCTGTGCGGGCGCAGGGGAGCGCACTCAACATCGCGTTCCCTAGGGGGACGCAAGCGCCGAAGGCGCGGTGAGGGGGGACGAAGTCCCCTCTTACGCGGGTGCTTTAGCACCCGCCGTCGGTACGGTGCCTCAGCCTGCGGGCTGAGGTTCGTCACTTTTCTTTTCAGCTGAAAAGAAAAGTAACCAAAAGAAACAGCGTGATTGAGGCCGATCGATGGGCCAGCATGCCCATCTTGTGCTACAAGCGATCGCCCAGAAAACTTGCGTGATAGCGTTAGCACGCCTGCGGTGCCCGGCTTGGCCGAACTGCTGCCCTGCGCTTGTTGACTTGTTCCTGTGCAAGGGACGGCATGCAGGCATGGTGGCCCTGCGGGGCCCTCGATTGGTTTGCCGCGCCTGCGGGCGCGGAGGGAACGGGCGGTATTGGCTTTGCTCCCTAACGTGTTTAGGGCGTAGGTAGCTTGGGAAACGATGTATTGGCTTCTCTCCTCTGTGCGTCTACGGCGTTATTTCCTTGGGGGAACGTGGTATTGGCTGCGCACCCCTGTATGTCTATGGCATGTTCTCTTAGGAAACGAACCATTGGCTTTGCTACCCGGATACCTACGGCATTGTTCCCGTAGAAACGCCATATGGCCTTTGCTATCCCGCGTGTCTAGGGCATTGCGCCCAAGGCACGCGGGTTTTGCTTCGCTCCCCCGTACCCCCGCGCCCGCAGGCGCGGCAAACCAATCGAGGGCCCCGCAGGGCCACCATG
>CAYOYK010000088.1:0-7974 GCA_964408185.1 uncultured Oscillospiraceae bacterium
AGGTGTCGCCCATGTTGCCGAACACCATCGACTGCACGTTGACGGCGGTGCCCCAATCGCCGGGGATGTCGTTCATGCGGCGGTAGTAGATGGCGCGGGGGTTATCCCAGCTGCGGAACACGGCCTTGATGGCGCCCATCAGCTGCTGCTTGGGGTCCTGGGGGAAATCCTCGCCCTTGGCGGCGCGGTAAATCTGCTTGTAGCGGCGCACAACCTCCTTGAGGTCCTCAGCCGTCAGGTCGGTATCACCCTTGGCGCCCTTCTCCTGCTTGACGGCCTCCAGCGCGTGGTGGAACTTCTGCTTGTCCACTTCCATGACGACGTCAGAGAACATCTGGATGAAGCGGCGATAGCTGTCGTAGGCAAAGCGCTCGTTGCCGGTCAGCCGGGCCAGGCCCTGCACGGCCACGTCGTTGAGGCCCAGGTTGAGGATGGTATCCATCATGCCGGGCATGGAGGCGCGGGCGCCGGAGCGCACGGAAACCAGGAAGGGGTTTTCGAGGTCGCCGAACTTTTTGCCGCAGATCTTTTCGGTCTTGGCCAGCGCGTCGTAAATCTGCTTTACGATGTCGTCGTTGATGGTCTTGTCGTCCGTATAATAACGGGTGCATGCTTCCGTGGTAACGGTGAAGCCCTGGGGGACGGGCAGGCCGATATTGGTCATTTCGGCCAGATTGGCGCCCTTTCCGCCAAGGAGATTGCGCATGTTCGCGTTGCCTTCCTTAAATAGGTACACATACTTTGCCATGAGATACATTTCCTCCTCATTCGTTCGTGTGGTGGACAGCCACGCGGAGGACGGACCCTCCAATGCTTATCCTTCCCAATCCAACTTGTAAATTATACACGCATTGCGTACAAAAGGCAATATCCGAACGTCAAAAAAACGACGACCGCATTTTCCTGCGGCCGCCACATGGCTTGTATGCTCTATTTGGCTGCGGTCAGCGCGGGCAGGAGCTCCGGCACATCGGCAAACTCCGGCCATTGCTCCACCGCCCAGACCTGCCCGTCCGTGGTGAGCGCCAGCATCTGCCGCGCCGTAAACAGCACCGGGAAGCCCCGCTTGTCCAAATACTCCCACGACGATCTGCTGGACTTGTTGCGGATGTTGCTGATAAAGCAAAGCCTTGGCTGCACAATATCCAGCAGCTCCTTGGCGGGCTTGCCCACGCCGTGGTGCGGAATTTTGAGAATATCGCTTTGCCAGCGCGCGCCGTATTCCACCGCCATTTTTCGCTGCGGCGTGCGTCCGATATCCGCGGTAAGCAGCAGGCTGCGCTCGCCGTACTGCACGCGCAGCACCAGAGACAGGTCGTTTGTATTCAGGCTCTCCCGGTAGCGGAAGGTATCAATCCGCGCGCCGCCCAGCGGCAGCGGCTCGCCCGCCCGGTATGGGCGCACAGGCACGCCCACCGCGTCTACCTCCTTGAGCAGCCTGATTTGCAGCTTGTCATACTCAGCCGGGAAGGGCGTGTAGAACACATCCGTCGGCACGGCGGCCATCAGCTCCGCAAAGCCGCCGCAATGGTCGGCATGCGGGTGCGTGTTGAGCGCCCAGTCCAGCCTGCGGATCCCAAGCTCGTTCAGCAAATCCAGCAGATAGCGTTCCCGCGGCTCCCGGCCCACCGCGCCGCAGTCCAGCATCGCCGCGTGGCCCTCGCAAACCAGCAGATACGCATCCTGCGCTCCGATGGGCACGCAAAACACCCACAGGCTGCCCGGCGTATCCAAAAACGGCAGCGGCGCTCCCTCCGGCACATAGCGGATGATCTCGTCCTCCGCCAGCGCGGTCGGGGCCAGCGCAAGCAGCAACAGCAGCAGCGCGATAAGGCGTTTGAGCATTTGGGTCGTCCTCCTCAGAGCCTCAAGGGCGAGAAAAAAATCGAGCAAAGCGTATCACAGGCGGCGCATTTTGTCAAACCAATCAACCCCCGCGCGCTTGTCAAGCGAACCGCCGTGTGCTATCATCAGGGCGACGGGGCCGCGCGCGTATGCCAACCGCTCGCGCGGCGCATGCTGATGCCTGAATCCATTCAACTGCAAGGAGGCGCAAGCCTTGGCCACACCGTACAGCCGATATTTGGTCGGCTCTGTTCCCTGGTACAGCGTTCTGATTGTGCTGGGCATCCTGCTGTGTTACCTGCTGGGCCGCGCGGAGGAGCGCCGCAAGGGCCTCCCGCGCGATACGATGCTGGACGTGACGCTGGTGGCCGTGCCCTGCGGCATCATGGGCGCGCGCATCTACTACGTGCTGTTCTCGCTGGAGGAGTTCTCCGGCAATTGGCTGTCCGTGCTCTACATCTGGAACGGCGGCATCGCCATCTACGGCGCGGTCATCGGCGGCGCGCTGGGCGTGTGGGTCTATGCCCGCAAAAAAAAGCTCTCCTTCGCCGCGCTGCTGGATATCATCGCGCCGGGGCTGCTGCTGGCGCAGGCCATCGGCCGCTGGGGCAACTATTTCAACATGGAGGCCTACGGCCCGCTGGTCACGGACGGCGCGCTTCAGTTTTTTCCGTTTGCGGTGTTCATTCCGGCGGACGGCGGCTGGCATATGGCCACGTTCTTTTACGAGTCGCTATGGAACGCGCTGGGATTTGGCGCGCTGTGGGCGCTGCGCAAGCGTGTCAAGCGGAACGGCGACCTGTTCCTGTGGTACATGGTCATCTACGGCTGCGGGCGGTTTCTCATCGAGCGGCTGCGCATGGACAGCCTGTACTGGGGCAGCCTGCGCGTGAGCCAGTACCTCAGCCTTGCGCTGATTGCGCTGGCCTGCGCCCTGTGGCTTGCGCGGCTGATCAAAACGCGCCGCCCTTGGCCGATTGTCTACGCGTCGCTGGTCTGCGCCGGCTGCTTGGCAAGGCTCCTGTGGCCCGTGGACGCATCCTACGCGTGGCTGTGCCTTGCCCTGACGCTGCTGACGGGCGCGTGCGGGGCGCTCGCATTGGTGCGCGGGCTGGGCGAGCGGGCGCAGTTTGGCTGGCTGGTGCTCCTGTTCGCCGAGGCCGTAGCGGCCGCCGTGCTGCTGGTCGCCCCGGCAAACGGGACGCTGCTTGCGCTGGAGCGCGTCGCGCGCAGCGCGCTGATCCCGTTTGAGCTGGGCTTCGCGTACGCGCTGCTGCCCAAGGCGCAGTCCGCCGCGATTTCCCCTGCCGATCCGCCCGCGCCGAGCGACGCGGCCGAGACTCCCACCGAGGAGTAACCGCCCATACAAAGGAGGATACCGCTATGCCCATCGGGGAACTCAAAAACCAGCTGTATGCCGTCGGGGTGAGCCTGCTGGGCCGCCGTTCTCACTGCGAGGAGCTCATCCAGTCCGGCGCGGAGCCGGAGCTTGACCCGGCCCCGCGCCTGCGCGCAATCTGGCGCAAGAACCACGTCATCGGCGGCGGCGTGCAGAGCATCGCGGACGGCGCCCTTCAAACGCTGTATCTGAGCGGTCTCAAGCGGCTCCATCCGCGCGAGCCGGTAGACGACGGCACCGTATTCCGCACGGCCTCCATCGCCAAGCTGGCCGCCGCGCTGCTGGTAATGCGCCTCCACCAGGAGGGCAAGCTCAGCGTGGACGAGGACGTGAGCGATTTTCTCGGCTACAGGCTGCGCAATCCGCTCTATCCCGATCAGCCGATCTTGCTCAAGCATTTGCTCAGCCACTCCTCCGGCATACTGGATACGCCCGCGTACGAGCGCACCTACCGCGCGCCCGCGCCGCTGGACGACCTGCTGCTGCGCGATCCCGCCGTGTTCGCCCCCTATGCGCCCGGCAGGCGATACGCGTACAGCAACCTCGGCGCGGGAACCGTCGCAACGATGCTGGAGCTGCGCTTCAGCCGCTCGTTTGAGCGCCTGATGCAGGAGCTTGTGTTCGCGCCGCTGGGCGTGGATGGCACGTTTGACCTGTCCGCCGTCAGCCCGGAGCGCATGACCGATATCTACCGCGTGTTCCCCGGCTTTGGCAAGCCGCGCTTCGACGCGCGGGCGCGCATCGCCAAGGCGAAGCCCGTTGCGGAGCCGGACCCGCAATGGCACTACGTATGCGGTATCGGCAACCTGTACATCACCCCGCGGGAGCTTGCCAAGCTGGGCCTCCCGCTCATCGACGCAAGCGCGGACGGCGACGCGCCCTATCTGACCCGCGCTACCCTCCGGCTGATGAAAACGCCCGTGGTGCGCTATCCGGGCGACGATCTGTCCATCTGGCACTGCCTTGGGCTGATGCAGTACACGCCCAAGGACCAAAGCCCGATCTACGGCCATCAGGGCTTTGCCTACGGCTGCGTGAACGGCCTGTTCATCCGCGATGAGAACCGCGCCGGGTTCGCGTCGCTGAACAGCGGCAGCAGCGAGCATCGCGCCGATCGGCTGGGCACCGTCAACCGCGATCTGGCGGAGCTGTTCCTGTGAGCGCCGCGCCCGATCTGCTCACGGGCATGCAGGAGCAACGGCCGCACTTCAAGCTCACATTCAACGGCCGCGAGAGCCTCTACGTACACCGCCGCCTGCTGGAGGAGCGTCCGCTGGCCGTGGGCGACGAGCTGTCGCTGGCCGAGTATCGGGAATGGCTGCTGCCCCGGCAGTACCCGTCCGCGCTCAACGACGCGGTGCGGCTGCTCAGCGTGCGCGCCCGCAGCGAGCGCGAGATCGCCGATAAGCTGCGCGCGCGCCGCTACATGGATGATACCATCGACATGGTGCTCTACAAGCTGGAAAAGGAGCGCTTGGTGGACGACGAGGCCTTCGCGGCCGAGTGGGCCGGCGCGCGGACGGCGCAAAAGCTGGGACGAAAGCGGATCTATCAGGAGCTGCTGCAAAAGGGCGTGAGCAGCCAGACCGCGCAAGCCGCCGTGGACGCGCTGCCGGAGGATCCCTCCGGCGCGGCCGATCAAGCCGCCAAGCTGCTGCGCCGCTACATGGGCGAGCCGGACAGCCGCAAGGCCATGCAGAAGGTCATGCAGGGGCTGATGCGCCGCGGCTTTGATTTTGACGAAGCCAGCGCCGCCGTGCGGGACGCGCTGGACGCGATGGGCGACGCGTCGGACGAGGACTAGCCGCACCGCCGAGCCGTTTTTTATCTCCCGCGAAAAAAACCCGCCGCTCATCCGCCAAAAAAACTTGCATTGAGCCGACGGGTATGGTAAAATACATATTGCGGTTTTAGCAACCGCCAGCATACGCAAAAAGAGGTGAAAATACGTGAAAGAAAAAATCCATCCCAAATACGGCAAGGCTACCGTTCGTTGCGTGTGCGGCGAGACGTTTGAAACCGGCTCCACCAAGCCGGAGCTCAAGGTAGAAATCTGCTCCAAGTGCCACCCGTTCTTTACCGGCAAGCAAAAGCTGGTTGATACCGGCGGCCGCGTCGATCGCTTCAAAAAGCGTTTCAACATGGAATAAGCCGTACATTAAGGAAGCAGCGAGGCAACAGCGCCCGCTGCTTCCTTTTGGTTACGTCGGCATGCGGGCAGGATTTCGCCTTCTGTCGTCGAAGTGATACAGGTCGCCCGTTATCGGCGGCCGGAAAGGAACGACTGCTTTGAAGAAAAACCAAGCCAAGCCCGCCGCCAAGCGGGTTGATATCGGCGGACAGGCCGTTTTGGAGGGCGTTATGATGCGGGCCCCGGACGCCGTGGCCATCGCCGTTCGCCGCCCGGACAACTCCATCGTGCTCAAGCGCACGCCCTACGCCCCGCCCTCCGCCAAGCACAAGTGGATGGGCTGGCCGTTTATCCGCGGGATTATCAGCATGTTTACCATGTTCTCCACCGGCATGAGCACCATCCAGCAGAGCACCGATATGCTGGGCGTTCTGGACGAGGAGCCCACCAAGTTTGAAAAATGGCTCAGCAAAAAGCTGGGCAAGAGCATTGATAAAATCGTCATGGGCACCGCCGTGGTGCTGGCCGTTGTGCTGGCCGTCGGCTTGTTTATGATGTTGCCCACCGCAGCGGAAAACGTGATGCGCGCCTGGTGGCCCGCCATGCCCAACTGGGTTCTCAACGCGCTGGGCGGCATCATCCGCATTCTCATTTTCATCGCGTACATCCTGTTCTGCTCGCGGGTGCCGGACGTGCGCCGCACGTTTGAGTACCACGGCTCGGAGCACAAAACCGTGTACTGCAACGAGCACGGCCTGCCCCTCACGCCGGAGAACGCCCAGCAGTTCAGCACCCTCCACCCGCGCTGCGGCACCAGCTTTTTGCTGCTGGTCATGGTGGTTTCCATTTTGCTGTTTACGCTGATAGGCTATCAGGGGCCTGAGTACATCTGGCGGCTGCTCAGCCGTCTGGCGCTGCTGCCCGCGGTCGCCGGCGTAAGCTACGAGCTGCTGAAGGGCCTCGCGCACAGCGAGAGCTGGCTGGCCAAGATCCTGCGCTGGCCCGGCATGCAGCTCCAGCGGCTGACCACCAAGCCCCCCACGGACGCGATGTGCGAGGTTGCCATCTGCGCCATGAACGTGGCGCTGCACGGCCTGCCGGAGGGCGAAAAGCTCGCCAACGGCTATGTCCGCATTCACGATTATCGCGTGACCGATCCCGCCTACACCGCGCCGGATACGGCCCCGGCCGTCGAGGCCGCCGACGAGGCCCGCGAGGAAGCCGCCGCCGAGACCGATGGCGACCCGGCTCCGCTGGCCTGAAGCATGACCGTACACACCGCGCTGCAAACCGGAACGAGCCTGCTGGCGCAAGCCGGCGCGCCAGATCCGCATACGGACGCGACACTCCTTTTGAGCCATGTGCTGCAATGCGCGCACATGGCTTTGCTCCTTCGCCGCGACGAGGCGCTCTCCCCCGCCGATGAGGCCGCGTACCAAGCGCTGCTGGCGCGCCGCGTCACGCGCGAGCCGCTGCAATACATACTGGGCGAGCAATGGTTCTACGGGCGGCGCTTCGCGGTGGATCCGCGCGCGCTGGTGCCCCGGCAGGAAACCGAGACGCTCTGCGAGCTTGCCCTGCAAGCGATTCACGCGCTGCGCGCGGTGCGCGCAGCAGGCCGCGCGCCCGCGCCCGGCACGCCAGCCGACCCGCCCGCGCGTCTGCGTGCGCTTGACCTGTGTACCGGCAGCGGAGCCATCGCCGTTACGCTGGCGCTGGAGGCCCCCGCAGTCGCCGTGACCGCCGCCGACCTGAGCGCCGACGCGCTCGCGCTGGCGCGGGAGAACGCGCTTACGCTGGGCGCGAGCGTCCGCTTTGCGCAGGGCGATCTGTTCGCGCCGCTTGCGGGCGAGCGCTTCGAGCTGCTGGTCTCCAACCCGCCCTACGTGCCGCGCGCGGACTGCGACGTTCTCCAGCCGGAGGTTGCCCGCGAGCCTCGCATGGCCCTGCTGGGCGGCGAGGACGGGCTGGACTTCTACCGCCGCATCGCCGACGAGGCCCCGGCTTACTTGGCCCCCGGCGCGCGCGTGCTGTGCGAGCTGGGCGACGGTCAGGCCCCGTCCGTACAGGCGCTTTTTTCTCGCTCATTCCATGACGTGAGCGTCCACAACGATCTGTACGGTCACCCGCGCGTGGTGTCGGCCGCGTTCCGCTAGCGGGCTTCCCTTTTGTATCCCACAAATATCAACGAAGGGAAGAATCCTCATGTTTGAAAAATTCGATTGGATGATCGGCCGCTACGAGGAGCTATCCACCGCCATCGCCCAGCCCGATATCATCGCGGATCAAGCCAAGTGGCAGGCGCTTTGCAAGGAGCACGCCGCGCTGGAGCCCGCTGTGGCCGCCTACAACGCCTATCAGGACACCCTCCGGCAGATCGCCGAGGCCCGCGAGATGCTGTCCCAGCTCGAACTGGCCGAGATGGCGCAGGACGAGCTGGCCGAGCTGGAGGCCTGCCAAGCCGAGCAGGAGCGCGAGCTCAAGCTGCTCCTGCTCCCGCGCGACCCGGACGCCGACCGCAACGTCGTGCTGGAGATCCGCCCCGGCGCGGGCGGCGACGAGGCCGCGCTGTTCGGCGCGCTGCTGCTGCGCATGTACA
>CAYOYK010000089.1:0-7824 GCA_964408185.1 uncultured Oscillospiraceae bacterium
CAAGGGCGCTTTAGCGCCCGCCGTCGTCCCCTGTCACAAGGGCGCTTTAGCGCCCACCGTCGTCCCCTCTTACGCGGGCGCTTTAGCACCCGCCGTAGCGCCCGCCGTCTATCTGCGGCTCGGCGCGCATATCTCTGACTGTGACGAAACTGTGAATCCGCGCGCGGCGCTCTTGTGTTTTGCGGCCGCGCGTGCTATTCTGGCTCTATCTCAGGTTAGGCAAGGAGGCCTCGCATTGACTGTACTGTATGTGCTGCTGGCGATATTGCTGCTGGGCGTGCTCATCATCGCGCATGAGGCGGGCCATTTTTTGGCGGCCCGCGCCACGGGCATCGCTGTGAAAGAATTCTCCGTCGGCTTCGGCCCCAAGCTGATCCAGCGCAAGGGCAAAAAGACCGACACGCTGTTCACACTGCGCGCCATCCCCATGGGCGGCTACTGCATGTTCTACGGCGATACAGACGACGATCCCAACGGCGAGGCCGCCGACGATCCCCGCAATTACAGCAAGGCCCCGGTGTGGAAGCGCATCATCAGCGTGATCTCCGGCCCTCTGATGAACTTCGTGCTGGCGTTCCTCGTTACCATCGTCATGATGGCCTGCTACGGCGTGGCGCTGAGCACGCCCTATATCAATCAGGTCGAGGCCGATATGCCCGCCGCCGAGGCCGGGCTGCTTGCCGAGGACGAGTTTGTGCGCATCAACGGCGTGGAGCTGGCCGATCAGACCACGCAGCAGGTATCGGACGCGATCGACGCGGCGGGCGCAAGCCCGATGCAGATCACCGTGCTGCGCGACGGCGAGGAACAGACGTTCACCGTCACCCCGGTCTACGATGAGGCGCTGGCCCGCTATCGCGTGGGCGTGGGCATCAGCATGCGCCAGTCGCCCTTGCCCGCCGCGCAGATTCTCCCCGCCACGTTCGATTATATGGGCTACGCGTCCGGGGCCATCCTCAACGCGCTGGGCAAGCTGATCACCACGGGCGAGGGCCTCAACGAGACCGCCGGGCCCATCGGCGCGGTGCAGCTGGTGGCGGAGCAGACCCAGCGGTACGGGCTGGAGATGTTCCTCAACCTGATGGTCGTGATCTCCATCAACCTCGGCCTGTTCAACCTGATCCCCATTCCGGGGCTGGACGGCGCGCGCATTGTGTTTATGCTCATCGAGGCCATCCGCCGCAAGCCCGTCAGCCAGAAGGTGGAGGCGGGCGTGCACTTGGGCGGCTATGTGCTGCTGATTGGGCTGATGCTGTTCTTTACCGTGAAGGATATCGGGCGCATTTTCGGAGCCTGAGACAGGCTGCCTGCGGCCGCGCCAAGGAATGGGCGCGGCCGTTTTGCCGTGCCCACAAAAAAGGAAAAAATTTTACGTTTCACGCAACAAAATGGCGTTGATATGCGTCTTATAGGGTAGGCGTCCGATGGATGCGACGGGCGCGAGCCCGCACGGGTCTATATGTTGTGGTCGGGGCCGCGAAAATGCGCAACATCCACAACATACAGCCGTAACGATTTTGTTCAAATTTCCTGCCGAACCAGCCTGCAAAAGACTTGACAGCGTAACAAAATCGTAATATCATAAGGGATGATAAAAGCCCTATCCTCCGCTTATCGGAGCTGTCAAATACCGCAAAGAGGTGCACTGCCATGACAAACCATCCTTACACCCTGCCCGCGCCGCGCCGCGCCCTCTGCCTGCTGGCGATCGCGTGCCTTTTGTGTACGCTTTTGCCCGCGACCGTCGCGCTTGCGGAGGATGATGCGTATATCAAAATCACCACCGCAGGCGATCTGTGGAAGGGCGGATACAGCGATTCCGATCCAGCCACGCAGGTATCGCTGGGCGCCACTGCGGTGGGCACGGTATACCGCACCTCCACGTCCGGCTATTCGGGCTGGTACAAGGTGCTGCTGGTTGACGGCACCGACGCGTGGATCAAGGCCGCCGAGGTCACCGCGATCAGCGGCGAGGCCGTGATCCCCAACGGGATCACCAAGCTGAAAACCACCGCCAACGCCAATGTGGTCAATTCCGCCAAGGATGTGCTGGGCACCGCCGCCAGCGGCACCGTGCTCACCATCGTCAACGTGTACAACGGCTCCGATGCGAGCGACCGCTGGTATCAGGTCACGGACGGCACCATCAGCGGCTATATCAAGTACGACGAGGCGACCACGCTCAACCTCTATGAGCAGACCACCGCGACCGTGGGCACCATTGCCGCGGCCTCGCCTACCGCCACGAGCACCACCGCCTCGCCTTCCGTGACCGGCACCCCCACCGACGCGGGCGCCAAGTCCGCGCTCATCGTGCCGTCGGCCACCAAGACGTATGTGCAGCTCACCGGCGACGTATCCCTCTTTACGGGCGAAACCAGCGGCGGCACCACCGTCACCGCGCCCAAAGGGAGCTATTTGCAGATGGTCGCGGATCAAACCTACACCGTCAGCGGCGTGAAATACGCCTGCCTCTACTACAACAGCACCCGCTATAACGTAAAGTACGACGATATCAGCGGCATGCGGCAGACGGAAGCCGCCACCCTCACCTACATTACCGGCACGCTGTGGAAGCAGACTTCGTTTACATCGCTCAAGAGCGAGCTCAAGCTGATCGGCGACGTTCGCGTGCACGGCCTCCAGCTTGCGCTCAAGACGCTGGGCTTCTATTCCGGCACGCTGGACGGTACCTTCGGCTCCGGCACCATGGAGGCCGTAAAGGCCTTCCAGAAGGCGCACAAGCTGGAGGTGGACGGCCGCGCGGGCCCGGCGACGCAAAGCGTGCTGTACCCGCTGGCGCTGGCCGCCTACGGCACGGGCACGGGTACCGGCACCACGACCCCCACCACGACCACGGGCACGCTGGTCACCAGCGTCTCCGTGAACATGCGTAAGTCCACCAGCAAAAGCTCCACGCGCTACGGCACCATCGCCGCCAAGGTCACGCTTGCTTACAGCGCCACCAGCGTCGTGGACGGCGTAACTTGGTACAAGGTGCAGTACACCTTCGGCACCAAAACGCGTACCGGCTGGCTGATGGGCACCTATGTCTCCGTTTCGAGCACGAGCACGGGCACGGGCACGGGCACCGGAACGACCACCGGCACGGTGATCGGCACCGTGACCATCCTCAAAAAGAACACGCGCGTGCGCAAGACGCCGGGCGGCGCCAAGACGGGCTACACGCTGGGCGTCGGCGCGACGGTCAGCCTGATGGCCAGCCCGACCACCAGCGGCGGCTATACCTGGTACTACATCAAAATGGCCAACGGCGTGCTGGGTTATGTGCGCGGCGACTGCGCGTCCGCGAACATCAGCGGCAGCAGCGGCAGCAGCGGCGGCAGTACCACCACGACCACGGACTTCCCGTCCATTGCGGTGCTTACGGCCGATACCGCCGTCACGCTGGACGCGGATCCCACCAAGACCGGCGCTATCCCGGCGAACGCGGCGATTCTGGTCACGACCCCGACCGCCGTTACCGTGGACGGCGCCGATGTGTACAAGGCTTATTACAACGGCCTCCTCTACCGCATCCCCAGCGCCAGCATGACCGGCCTGAAGACGATGGAAGCGTCCCGCGAGTATATCATCAACACCATCTGGGGCACGACCCACTCAAGCGTCAGCGCCAAGTACAAGCAGGTCGGCAACCTCTATTGCCTCAGCGTGCAGTACGCGCTAAAGACCATGGGCTACTACTCCGGCGCGCTGGACGGCACCGTGGCCAACGCCACCACCGCCGCGATTATGAACTTCCAGTCCGCCAACGCCCTTACGGCCGACGGCTCCTGCGGCCCGCTGACGCAGGCCAAGCTGTACCTGCAAGCCAAGGCGGCTCTTAGCGGCGGCAGCACGGCCGCGAGCGGCTCGTTTGGCACGTTTACAAGCATTGTTACGGGCAGCGCGTGGAGCACCGTAAAGAATTCCACCACCATCTTCCCCGCCAACAGCACCGCGACCGTGCTGGATATTCGCACCGGCTACGTGTTCACCATTTACCGCTGGTCCGGCAGCGCGCACGCGGACTGCGTGCCCTACACCGCCGCGGATACCAAGACCATGTGCGATATCGTGGGCTTTGCCTACAACTCCAGCAAGCCCAGCAGCAGCCAGCTTGCGTCGATCAAGAGCCACGGCGATTACAACGATACCGGCAGCGGCCTCAAGTACACTTGGCCCGATTTCCTTGGCGCGTGGGGCACGGCCATGAGTCTCACAAGCGCTTGGGATCACCGCCCGGTGCTGATCAACTGCCGGGGCACGGTGTACGTAGGCTCCATTTACGGCATGCCTCACGGCTTCACCGGCTCCAACTCCTTCTCCACGTCCAAGTATACCAGCGGAACCTACGCGGGCAACTACTTCTACAACGTGAACAACATGTACGGCATGATCTGCGTGCACTTTAACGGCAGCACCAACCACAGCGGCAACACGGTCAATACCGCCGCCGTAGCCGAGGCCATCAAGTACGCCAAGAGCGTGTACCCCGCGCTGGTCAAGTAAGCGCGGGAACGCCCGAACAAACCCGCCGGGGGAGCCGAGAATGATCGGCTCCCCCGGCTTTTTGCGTTGCGCGGGATCCCCACCGGGGGCTCCGGGGAGAGTCGGCCGCCGCTCCCGCTATCAGGCCGCGCCCGCTGCCCGGCAGGCGGCGCGGCAATGCCCCGCCTTGACACCCGCGCGGGGGATGTGATAGAATCCCAGCAGGATGGGAGGGCGTTATTTGCCATGTTTTTGATTTATGAGGAGCAGCCGCTTCCTTTTGTGATGACGGTCGCGGCGGGGCTCCTGATGGCGCTCGGACTGGGCTGGTATCGGTGCCGTCGGGGCGGGGCGAGTCGGTCGCGCGCCGTGCTGGCGATGGTGCTGACGCCGCTGCTGGGCTTCGTTTTTGCGCACTTGGGCTATTGCTTGGCCCGCTGGGAGTACGTGCTGACGGATAAGTCGGCCGGATACTGGTTTGCGTTTTGGGAAAAGGGTTACATGCTGTACGGCGGCATGGCGGGTTGCCTGTTGGCGCTGCTGGCCATCGGCGGCAAGCGGGGCTTTGCCAAGCTGGCGGACGCGTTCGCGCCCTCCGGCGCGCTGATGATCGCCGCGGCCCGCATTGCCGAGGGCTTCGCGGGGCAGGGGTACGGCGAGTATGTGGAGGCGGAGTCCGCGCTGTGCCGGTTCCCCCTGATGATGTACGACGCGGAGATGGAACTGTGGGCGTGGGCCATCGTATCGCTGGAGGCCGTGCTGGCGCTGGCGCTGATGGTCGCGCTGCTGGTCAAGCGGCCGACGCGGCCGGGCGACGGCGCGCTGCTGCTGGTCGGCCTGTACGCCGCCGCGCAGATCGTGCTGGAGAGCCTGCGCCGGGATGATTTTCTCCGCTGGGGCTTTGTGCGCTGCGCAGAGCTTATCAGCGCGATCGCGCTGGCGGCGGTGCTGCTGTGCTACTGCGTGCGCGCTCCCAAGGGGCGGCTTGTCAGCAAGGCGCTGTGCTGGTCGCTCTACGCGGGGATGATCGGCCTGTGCCTGCTGCTGGAGTTTGCGGTGGACGGCAAGGTCTCGTTTTTCGGCTTGGACGAGAACGGCTGCTATGTCTGCATGGCCGCCGCCTGCGCGGCGCTGGCGGGCGCTGTGCTGTGGATGCGGAGCCTTGGCGGAGCCGCCTTGGCGCAAGGAAAGGATGTCCCCGTATGAGAAAAATCGCTTGGCTGCTGTGCCTTGCGCTGCTTGCGGGCCTCGCGCTCGCCCCGGCGGCCTGCGCGGAGGAGACGGCCCTGCCTCAGCTTGAGCCCGTCGTTTTCCCCGACGGCGCGGTCTATTCCGTGCCCGACAACTGCCGCGAGAACAACCTGCCCAACCCGGACGGCTTCGGCGCGGACAATCGGTCGTATCACGACGATTCGCTGGATATCCGCATTTATGAGACGCGCGCGTACGATACCAACGTGTATATCGCGTTTGTGCAGATCGCCGACGCAAGGCAGCTCCGCACCGAGCTGGCGCGCGAGTACCCCTCCGAGGCGACGCTGCGCGTGAGCGTGCTCTCCAAGCGCGTGCGCTCCGTGCTGGCCCTAAACGGCGACTGGTTTGTGTACCACAGCTCCGGCATCATCTACCGCGAGGGCGTGCAGCTGCGCGACCGCGTGAACGATAAGTTCGACGGCCTCGCCATCGACGCGAACGGGGACTTCCACATCGTCGCGCCGATCACCGAGGAGGGCTTTGCCGCCATCGAGGAGCCGATCATCAACTCGTTTGCCTTCGGGCCCGCGCTGGTGATCGACGGCGTGGCGGTGGAGAGCTTCTGGCGCGAGGAGACATTCAAGGAGCGCATCGCCATCGGGCAGGTGGGGCCGCTGCAATACGTCGTGGCGGTTACCGACGGCCCGGACGATATCGACTCCGCCGGCCTGAGCTTCGGCCAAATGGCCATGCTCATGCGCGATTTGGGCGCGATCAACGCCTACAATCTGGACGGCGGCTCGTCCAGCTGCCTCATCTTCAACGACCAGAAGCTCAACGGCGGCGTCAAGGAACGCATGCGGGCGGTGGGCGATATCATCTACTTCACGACCGCGATCCCGAACTGACGCCGCCTGCCGCTCGGCCCGGAGGCGCTGAGCCTTGCCGGGGCGCGGGGCGGCGCTCCGCGGTTGCGCACGGCGACCTCGGTGGCGCCGACGGCCCCAACGACCCCCGGCGAGCGGATCGCCGCGCCGCGTCTCGCGGCCGCACCCAAGCAGGAGCCAACAGATCGAGCCGAGGCGATTCGCCCCGGCTCGTTTTTGATGATTCTCGATTCCGCTCTTTTGACGGCCGCAGCCTCAATCTGGCCCTTTTGATCGTGATCGCCTCAACAGCCCGCGCTACTCAAGCGTCACCCACATCACCGGGCGCATGGTGGTATCGGGCCAGTCCACGTC
Organism: uncultured Oscillospiraceae bacterium; assembly: GCA_964408185.1. Taxonomy (GTDB): domain Bacteria; phylum Bacillota; class Clostridia; order Christensenellales; family Aristaeellaceae; genus CAYOYK01. The sequence goes on from CAYOYK010000089.1 coordinate 6,927, forward strand.
CTGCTTGCCGTAATCGGCTATCTGCCCGCTGACACGAACGCCCTCGATATCCTTCGGCCGCGCGCCGGGCGTGCGCAGCCACCAGCGGCAGCTCCCGGTATCGTCATCGGTAAAGCAGCCGCGCGAAAGCGCGTACAGCGTGGGATAGGCCACGCGATCGCTCATTTGGGGCATGTAGCGCAGGCACTCCTCCTTGCTGAGAAAGTAGACGCGGTCGTCCGTAGCGTCGCCCGCACCCGCCACCCGATTGGGGTTTTGGTTCTCCACGGTGGTCACGACAATGCGCGCCTGCTCCTCGGCGGTAAAGGACTCGCTGATAAAATCGGTGTTGAGCCACCTGCGCAGCGGGCTGACGCCCCAAAAGCCGGGCACCCGCGCCGGGTAGAAGATGACCACGTCGAGGCAGTACCGGCTCATCAGGAACGCCTTGCCGTCCCGCACCTCCAGCACGATCCACTCGATCGGCTCGCGGCCGTTGGACATATCGGTGTCCTGCTCGTAGGTTCCCATCGTGACGATATCGCCGGCGGACGGCGGTTCCGCGCACGCCGCGGGCGCGAGCGCCAAGCAGAGCGCCAGCGCGAGCACGGCGGCAAACAAACGCTTCATATAAACTCCTCCTGCTGATGGCGGCCGCGCGGCCGCCCGGTTTTTCCCAATCGTTATAGCACAGGCGGCGGGATAAATCAAGAGCGCCCGGCGTCGGGGCGCGGTGGCCCCAAACGCGTATACCATATATAGGTAGAAACGACGCGCCGTATACTACGGGTATGGATGCCGCAAACCGTTTTTCCCAGCCGCTTCCAAGGGCAAAAAAAAGTTTGAGAAAAACGAGAAATAAAGGTTGACAATCGATCGAAACGATGGTATTCTAATCAAGCTCGCTTGAGCGACGAAC
>CAYOYK010000090.1:0-7786 GCA_964408185.1 uncultured Oscillospiraceae bacterium
CGACCACGTGGCCGAAACCACCGTCAGCGTGGTCAACCTGCCCTTCATATCGTCGCTGGGCAGGTTGACCACGCTGACGGTGGTTTCGGCCACGTGGTCGGCGGCGCATTTCTGGATGGCCAGCGCGATGATGTTGCGGGCCTTCTTTTCGCCCTCCTCCTTGGCGCGGATCTCGATATCGCGCACCATGGCGGCGGCGTCGTGGTAAGCGTCCTTTTGGATGCGGCCGATCATCTGCTGGCGAGCCTCGTCCTGCGTCATGCCCGCGATGCGCTCCAGCTCGGCAAGCTGCTTGCCGCGTTCGGCCTCAAGGGTCTCCTGATAGGCTTGCAGCTCGGCGTTCTTTTTGTTGAGGCTGTCCTCGCGGGCCTCCATGTTATCCTGCTTTTTATCGAGGGTCTCCTCCCGCTGAAGGATGCGGCGCTCGCTGCGCTGCACCTCGGCACGGCGGTCCTTGCACTCGCGGTCGAGATCGGTCTTGAGGCGAAGGACCTCCTCCTTGGCCTCCAGGATGGTTTCTTTTTTCTTTTCGTCTGCCTTGCGCATGGCGTCGTCCAGCAGATTTTTGGCGTATTCTTCTGTGCGGCCAATTTTCTTTTCGCCCGCAGTTTTGCGGTACCAGTATCCGCCCGCGCAGCCCAGTACGGCTGTGCCCAAGGCGATGAGAATCGTTACGATCGTGCTCACGGGTAAGCTCCTTTCTAAGAGATTGCGTTTATGCTGATGAATGCGTGTTGAATCGGCAGCAGAAAAAGCCGACGGGATAAACCCGTGCGGCTTTGCTGTGGATGCGAATTGATGGACGTCGTTCCCGCGATGGGGATGCCTTCCGACCCTCTGCCTGACGGATGGTCTGCGCCCTTGGCCGCGATATGCGCGGGGACAGGCTGCAAGCCATGAACGGCCGCGCGTTGCGCGAGCCCATATCTGAAGCAAAACACCGAAAGGTGCGGCCGTGCGTTCCAAGCCGAGGAGATCGGCGGGGGTGCGCGGCACACCCATGGAAATCGAACCCAAAAACAGCAAAGGGCTTCGGCTGCGATCCTGACAGATGCGCCTACTACACCCTTATCAAGCCGACCGCATTATTGTAAAGGCTTTTTGTCCATCTGTCAAGGGGGAGAAAAAAACCAAAAGCGGCCCGAAGGCCGCTTGGTATGTCGAGATAGTGGCTTTGCCTATTTTTTGTGGATTGCGCTTTTCCCCTGCAACCTGTTCGGCCGCTATACTCCCCAAAACGTCCCAGCATCGGGCCGCTGCGTGCCCACCGGGCGCGCGCTTCCCGCGTTGCTCAGGTCGCCCAAGGCGGAATCCATTTGGGGAGCGCGACTCCCCAAATCCCACAGGGTTTTTTCGACAGGCCGAAGCGACCCGAAAGCCGCTCAGTCTGTCAACAAAGCGGCAGAGTCACTTTGCTGACGCGCCTCAATTCCACAATTGTAAAATTTCCTCCGAGGCGGGGTCGTCCGCGCGCTCGCTGTCGTTGCGATACGCGTCCATAGCTTGCTGCGCGGTGGGGCTCAGACCGCCCACGACGCCGGAAAAAAGCAGCTCGCTCTGCGCCGTCTCCGGCGTAAGCCCATCCAGCGCGGACGCGTCTTTGTCGGCGATGTAATCCAGCTCGCCCTGCGCGGCGCTGTCGTCCGCGGAGTACTCCATGCTCAGGGTGTACAGGCAGGCGGCGTAGCGGTACTCGCCCTTCTCGATGGCGGCATACCCCAGCTCCCGATAGCCGCGCGCGATATGCTCCGGCGTGAGGGCGTATTGCAGGCCGAGGCCGCCCACGGAAAGGCTTTCCTCCGGATCGCCGTTGGCCTTGAGCGCGGTGGCATACTCGTACAGCATGTCGCTGCTCACGGGCGCGTAGGAGACCGCCAGCTTGAGCTTATCAACGGCGATGGAGGGCACGTCCTCCTCCAGCGCGATATAGCCCATCAGGTAGTGCAGGGTGGCCGCGTTCACGGGCAGCTCCACGGCGTACACGTCGGGATAGACCAGCCGGAACAGCTCCCGCTGCAGCGCGCTTTCAAAGCACACAAACCGCACGCCATCCGGCGCGGGCTTGATCGACTCAAAGATGCCGCTGTAATAGAGCAGTGTGGCCCAAGCGGTCATGCGGTCGCCGTCGAGAATCTGCTGCTGCGCCTGCGCCAGCTCCTCGTCAAACGTCGGCTTGAGATTGAGCAGGTTGCGCAGGTAGACCTCCACCTGCTTGACTGTCCCGGACGGAAGCCCGGCGGGCAGTCCGGCCAAAATCCCCTCCAGATCGTAGCCATACTCGTCCGGCGATACGGTCGCGGATGGCGCAAAATGCCCGGTCGCCGTTGGTTCGGGATCGGTGGCGTCCGTGATGTCGGGCTCGCTGGTATCCAGAATGCTGGGCTCGGCGTGGGGATCCTCCTCCTGCGAGGGGATCTGCCCCGGCGCGGGGGGGAGGGTCGGCGCGACCGTATCGGTCGGCGCGGCGCTGGGACTGTTGAGAAGGTTATCCAGCGGGTTATCCGCCAGCGCGGCGGGCGTGAGGCACAGAACCAGTACAAACACAAGCAGCAGGGAGAGGTACTTCATAGGAATAGACCTTCCTTTCTTTGGCAGAGCCGCGCGCGGGCGGCATACAAGCGCGTCAGGCCAGCAGGCCCAGCCTGCGGAGCAGCAGGATGATCACAAACACGGTCAGGATGGAAAACACCGTGGTAAACACGACCAGCCCGCCCGCGAGGCTGTCGTCGCCGCCCATCTGCTGGGCCATGGGGTAGCTGCTCACGGACGTGGGCGATGCGAACGCGGCCACCAGCGTGGCCAGCGCTACATCCCGGATGCCCAGCAGCGCGGCGGCGGTGAGCATCACGCCGGGCACGACGACCAACCGCCCCAGCACGCCGAGGGTCAGCAGCCGCGCGTCGGCGCGGGCCTGCCGGAAGTTCAGCGACGCGCCCAGCAAAAACAGGGCCAGCGGAGAGGCCAGCTTGCCAAGGCTGCGCAGCGGCGTACAGAGCAGGTCGGGCAAGGGCAGGCGCAGACAGCTGCACAGGATGCCCAGCGCCGTGGCGATGATGAGCGGGTTGGTCGCCACGCCCAGCAACGTCTTTTTCAGGCTGGGCCGCTCCTCGCTGCCATAGAGCATCAGCGCGATGACGCTGCAAATGTTGAACACAGGCACGGCGACCACCACCATCAGCGAGGCGATGGATACGTCCGCGTTGGGGTAGATGGCCATGACCAGCGGAATGCCGAAGATCGCGTAGTTGCTGCGCGCCACGCCCTGTATCAGCACGCCGCGCGCGCCCCGGCGATCCGTCAGCAGCGGGGCCAGCAGAAACATCGCGCCGAACACGGCCACGCTGCCCACCAGCGCAAACAGCAGCGTGCGAACGTCCGCCGTGGAATCGATGCGGGTATCGTAAATGTTGAAGAACAGCAGCAGCGGCAGAAAGATCCGAAACACCGCGCGGTTGGCCTCGCGCACGCCGGTGGGGCCGATGACATGCAGCAGCCGCGCGGCGTAGCCCACGGCCATGATCACCAGCAGCGGAAACACCACGTTCAGCGAGAACATCAGATCCGCCATGTCAAGCCCTCCCTCCCGCGCGGCGGTCTATGCCGGGAACACCGACAGCGCCAGCAAAAGCTGGCCCATGTAGTACATCAGCAGGCTGACGTACTGCGCGCGCCTGCTCTTGCGGAGCAGCATGTTGCGGCAAAGCGTCATGTCCGATGCGACAAACAGCGCCGCGCCCACCGCCATCAACACGGCCGGACGGGACAGCGCCAGAAACGGCTGCGGCAGCGCGGAGCCCAGCAGCAGGCTGAGCGCCAGCGCGTAGCCCGTGAGCGGCAGCATCAGCTTGGCGGGAATTTTGGAGCGGAAATGGTACAGGTACGGCAGCAGCACGGCCGCCGCGCATACGGCCACAACGGCGGTAAACGCCGTAAAGCCGTTGTGGCTGCGCATGCCGAGGACATAGCTCACGTGTCCCAAAAAGAACAGCGCGCCGCCCAGCGTGAAGCGAATCTCCAAAAAGATGTCGCCCAGCAGGCACAGCGTCAGCCCGATGAGCATCCACAGCGCGAAGGGCTCGGCAAAGCCGACGCAAACGCAGCGGTACAGCGCGAAGCCCAGCGCAATGGCGGTGGGAATGCCCTTGAACACCAGCGAAAGCGGCTTGTTGGTCGGTTGAAAATGGAAGTTGAGCGGCATCCAAACAAGCGCGATCATCAACGCGGCGCCAATGGGAATAAGCATAGGAGACTCCCTTTCCAAGGCGGCGCGCCGCCCTGCTGCCGATAGATGTGTTATTATACACAATTTTGGGAAGGCGTGTCAACTTTGCGGCGCGTCCGCCAGCAGGAGCGCCGCGGCCTCGGCCAGCGTGCCGACCGCCCAGCGCGCGCCGCCCTGCGGGGCCTCCGCGCGCCCCGGCGCAAACCAGATGCTGTCGATCTCCGCACGCGCGGCCGCCGCGATATCGGCGGTGAGGCTGTCGCCCAGCAGCGCGACGCGGCGCTTGTCCGATATGCCCGCCTGCTCCATGGCGATGTAGAGCATGCGCGGGTCGGGCTTGGCCGCGCCCACCTCCTCGCTGATGATCAGGCGGCTGATGTACGGGGCCAGCTCGCTGGGCAGAAAGCGTCCGCGCTGCACGCGCGCGATGCCGTTGGTGACCACATAGATAGGCATGCGCGCGCTCACGGCGCGGCAAAAATCCAGCGCGCCCGGCATCAGCTGAGACTGTCGGCTCAGGGCGCTCACGTAATCGTCGCTGACGGCCCCGGCAAGAGACGCGTCCCGGCCAACGGCCGCGAGAAAATCAGCAAAGCGCTCCACCTTGACGCGCGCCTGCGTGGTCTCGCCGCGTTCAAGGGCCTTCCAGTGCCGATCGTTGATGGCGGAGTAGCGCGCCACCGTGGCCGCGTCGTTGGGAATACCGTACAGGGCCAGCGTTTGCGCAAGCGCAGTACGCTCGGCCGCGGAAAAATCGAACAGTGTATTGTCCGCATCGGCCAGCAGCAGCTCGTATCGCATAGGGCCTCCTTGGCGGGCGTTGCGCCCACGCCAGTATAGCACGCGCGGGCGGGGCGGCGCAAGGCGCGTTGACGGCCGGGCCGGAACGGGGTATACTGATTGCGGATAGTGAGGAACGGAGGGATTCCAATGAAGAAAAACGCAATCCTGCGCCGCGCGCAGACCGTATGCGTCTTGGCGCTGGCCTTTGGGCTGCTGCTTTGCCTTGCCACGGCGGCGCTGGCCGAGGGAATGCTGGGCGGCGCTTGGCAGAGCGACGACGCGACGGAGTGGCTCTATTTTGCCGATGGCGGCGCGTTTGAGCGTCACGGCGCGGACGGCGATCCGCTGGACGCGGGCCTGTACGCCGAGGACGGCGGCGCGCTGCTGCTGTACACGGGGACGCTGCGCTACACGCAGCGCTTTGCGGAGCGCGACGGCTGGATGGAGCTGACCGACAGCCTCGGTCAGACCACGGCATGGTTCAACGCCACCCCGGAGGACGCGCTCAACGCGGGCCTTGCCGGGGACGCCGCGCGGCCTATCATCGGCGTGTGGAGCGAAATGGCGGACGATACGGCCATCCGCCTGCTGGAGCTGTACGACGACGGCGTGTTTGCCGGCAGCGAGCCTACGGGCGGCGCGGAGGACAAGCTGGGCCGCTACGAGCTGCGCAACGGCACGCTGACCCTCTGCCCGGACGAGGCGGCCTATTCTTTTCAGCTGGACGGCAATCGCCTTGCGCTCACCGGCGAGGACGGCAGCGGCCGCGCCTATACGAGGGCGGACGGCCTGCCCTTCGCGCCCACCGTGGAAGCGCTGACGGCGCACGCGTGGGCCAGCGCCGACGGCGGCGCGGCGTATCAATTTACAAGCGATACCGTGACCATGAACGGCCTGCGCTTCGATTATGAGCTTGTCGGCTGTCAGCTCTACCTGACCTGCGACGAGCCGGACGCCAGCATGGTGGTCACCGCGCTGCTCCGGGACGGCGAGCTGACCGTGATCGGCAGGGACGCGTATGGCAAGCCGATCAAGGCCGTGCTGACGGCGGCGGAGTAAGCGGGGGCCAAGGCGTAAAAAAAAGGCCCCTTGCCTCTGATCGCATGCTTTATTCGGTTTGACTGCAAAGCGGCGCGGCCGCTTTGGTAACAGAACGGGGCGACGCTTACGCGCCGCCCCGCCTTGGTTTGGTTTACTCCGCCAGACCCTTGTACTTGGCGTACTTGGCCATGGCGTCCTCTTCGTTCTTCTGGAACAGATCCTGCGCGACGTCCGGGAACTGCTTCGCCAAAGAGGCGTAGCGGATCTCGCCCTTCAGGAAGTCCTGATAGGTGGCCTCGACGGGCTCCTTGCTGTCCAGCGTGAGCGGGTTCTTGCCCTGCTCGGCCAGCTCCGGGTTGAAGCGGTAGAGCGTCCAGTAGCCGCAATCGACGGCCTTTTTGATCTCGGCCTGCGCAAGGCCCATGTTGATGCCGTGGTTGATGCACGGCGCATAGGCGATGATGAGGCTGGGGCCGTGATAGGCTTCCGCCTCGGTCATGGCCTTGATGAGCTGCTGGGGATTCGCGCCCATGGCGACGGTCGCCACGTACACGTAGCCGTAGCTCATGGCCATCATGCCCAGATCCTTCTTTTTGGTGCGCTTGCCGGCGGCCGCGAACTTGGCCACGGAGCCGGTCGGCGTGCTCTTGGAGGACTGTCCGCCGGTGTTGGAGTACACCTCGGTATCGACGACGAGGATGTTGACGTCCTGGTTCTGCGCCAGCACGTGGTCCACTCCGCCGTAGCCGATGTCGTAGGCCCAGCCGTCGCCGCCGAAGATCCAGATGGACTTCTTGACCAGCAGGTCTTTATCGGCCAGCACTTCGCGGGCGAGCTTGCACGCGTCGCAGGGGCATTTTTTGCCGTTGGCGAGCCAATCCTTTTCCCACTCGGTGCCGGTGAGATCGACGTCGATGCCGTCCTCGCAGGCGGCGATGAGCTTATCGGCTGCGACCTTGGAGCCCTTGGCGTCGTCCTTGCTGTCCAGCCATTCCTGACCGGCGGCCTTGAGCTCGGCGGTGGCCCAATCCACAGCGATGAGGGCCTTTACGTTGTCGATCAGCTTGGCGCGGCGCTGGGTGATGGCGAGGTTCATGCCGAAGCCAAACTCCGCGTTGTCCTCAAAGAGGCTGTTCGCCCAAGCGGGGCCGTGGCCCTCGTTGTTCACGGTGTAGGGGCAGGTGGGGGCGCTGCCGCCATAGATGGAGGAGCAGCCCGTGGCGTTGGCGATCATCATGCGGTCGCCGAAGAGCTGGGTGACGAGCTTGACATACGGGGTCTCGCCGCAGCCGGCGCAGGCGCCGGAGAACTCAAACAGGGGCTTGAGCGCCTGGCTGGCCTTGATGGAACTGATTTCTTCGGGCCGCACTTCGGGCACCGTCATCGCAAACTCCCAGTTGGCTTCCTGCTCGGTCTGGGTCTCCAGCGGCTTCATCACGAGGGCCTTGCCCTTGGCGGGGCAGGTGTCAACGCAGTTGCCACAGCCGGTGCAATCCAGCGGGCTGACCTGCATGCGGTACTGCATGCCGGCAAACTCCTTGCCGGTGGCGGCCTTGGCGGCATAGCTGGCGGGCGCGGCCTTCATAACCTCCTCGGAGGCGTAGATGGGCCGGATGCAGGCATGCGGGCAAACCAGCGCGCAGTTGCCGCACTGGATGCAGTTGGCGGGGATCCACTCCGGCACCTTCACGGCGATGCCGCGCTTCTCGTACTGGGTGGTGCCGGTGGGCACGCAGCCCG
>CAYOYK010000091.1:0-7735 GCA_964408185.1 uncultured Oscillospiraceae bacterium
TGGCCCTGCGGGGCCCTCGATTGGTTTGCCGCGCCTGCGGGCGCGGGGGGAACGGAGTATTGGCTTTGCTCACTGTATGTCCACAGCACTGAATCCCTAGGGAACGGCGGGCGCTAAAGCGCCCTTGTAAGAGGGGACGACGGCGGGCGCTAAAGCGCCCTTGTGACAGGGGACTTCGTCCCCCTTCACCGACGGCTTCGCCGTCTTGCTTCCCCCTAGGAAACGCGGTATTGGCTTTGCTCCTCGGCTTGTCTGGGGCGTTGCTCCGCAGGAAACGCGGTATTGGCTTTGCTCTCACGCTTATGTAGGGCATGTTCTCTTTAGGAACGCCATATTGCTTTCGCTCCCCCGCGTGTCTACGGCATTGCGCCCAAGGCAAGCAGGGTTGTTTTCGTTCCCCCCGTTCCCCCCGCGCCCGCAGGCGCGGCAAACCAATCGAGGGCCCCGCAGGGCCACCATGCCTGCATGCCGTCCCTTGCACGGGAACAAGCCTGCGAACGCGGGGCAGCAGTTCAGCCAACCCCGGCACCGCAGGCGTGCTAACTATTTCACGCAAGTTTTCTGGGCGATCGCTGTTCACACAAGCTGGGTGGGCTGGCCCATCGATCGGCCTCAAACACGCTGTTTCTTTTGGTTACTTTTCTTTTCAGCTGAAAAGAAAAGTGACGAACCCCGGCCCGCAGGTCGGGGCACGCGGCCCGCAGGCCGCCCTCCTGCGCCCGCAGGCGCAAAGCCCGCGCCGCAGGCGCAAGCCACGCGCGGCAAGCGCAAAGCCCGCGCCGCAGGCGCAAGCCACGCGCGGCAGGCGCAAAGCCCGCGCGGCAAGCGCAAAGCCCGCGCCCGCAGGCGCAAGCCGCGCGGCAGGCGCAAAGCCCGCGCGGCAGGCGCAAAGCCCGCGCGGCAGGCGCAAAGCCCGCGCCCGCAGGCGCAAAGCCCGCGCGGCAGGCGCAAAGCCCGCGCCCGCAGGCGCAAAGCCCGCGCCGCAGGCGCAAAGCCCGCGCCGCAGGCGCAAAGCCCGCGCCCGCAGGCGCAGGGGTCCAAGGGGGGGCCCTCCCCCCTTAATACCCCTTCCCAGTAGCCGTCTCCAGCGCTTCCTCTCTGGTCATTTCCTTCAGGGTGCCCTCGGCGTAGCGCTTCTCCGCCTCCTGCATGATCTTCTCCGTAGCCGATACGCCGCAGCGCGTCGCGCCAACGGCGCGCGCCGCCAGCACCGTGTCCAAGCTGCGGATGCCGCCGCTGCCCTTGACGCGGACGCTCTCCGGCACCGCCGCGCGCATCAGCGCCAGATCGGCGATGGTGCAGCCGCCGCTGCCGTAGCCCGTGCTGGTCTTCACAAAGTCCGCGCCGGCCTCCGTGGAGAGCCTGCACGCGATCTTTTTTTGCTCGTCGCTCAGGTAGCAGGTCTCCAGGATCACCTTGACGATCGCGCCGCGCGCATGGGCCGCGGTGAAGATCAGGGCGATCTCGTCGCGCACGAAGGCCTCGTCCCCGGCCAGCAGACGGCCGATGTTCAGCACCATGTCCAGCTCCTCGCAGCCGTCGTCCAGCGCGGACTCCGCCTCCGCGAGCTTGATCTGCGGCTTGTTGTTGCCGTGCGGGAAGCCGATGACCGTGCACACCTTCACATCGCTGCCCTTCAGCAGCTCCTTGACCAGCGACATGTCGCCGGGACGGGCGCAGACGCTGGCGGTATCGTACCGGAGGGCGATCTCGCAGCCTTTGCGGACGTCCTCCTGCGTAAGGTAGGGCTGTAGGGTGCTGTGGTCCAGCATTTTGGCGATATCCTTGGGGGTCATGGCAAATCCTCCTTTTGGTCGATGGGTTATTGCGCCTGCTCAAACAGCAGCTTTAGCAGAAGGGTCCCGTCCGGCTCCAGCGGCATGGCGCGCGCCGCGCGCTCGCAAAACTTGACGGGCTCGCCGGGGACGCGGCTGTCATAGAGGGCGTAGGGCACGGGCGTGCCGTCGTGCGTGCGCGTGGTAAGCAGCGTGGGATGATCCGGCAGCAGCAGCAGCCGATACGGCTCGCCGTCCGCGTCCAGCCCCGCCATCAGCGGCGCAACGACGCGATACTCGACGTTTTGGATGGCCTCCAGCTTTTTGCTCAGGTCGCCCGCGTGGGCCATCTCGTCCGGAGCCTCCACGTGCACGGCGGCAAAATCAGCCCCGGCCCGCAGCGCGGTAAGCGTGGCCGCGGCCTTGCCCTCGTAGTTGGTATCGAGGTCGCCGTTCGCGCCGGGCACGCGCGGCGTCGCAAGGCCCATGAGCGAGGCGATGCCCCACACCAGCGGCACGGCGCTGATCACGCTGCCGCCGTGGCCGTACTTTGCGGCAAAATCAGGCAGCGACATGGCCGTCGCCGCGCCCCACGGCCAGAGCATATTGGCGGGAAGCTGGCCGTTTGCGGTTCGCGCGCGGTTGACGGGATGCTCCTTGAGCAGGCGGTAGCTGCACTCCATGACCTCGCGGATGTCGGCCGCGACGCGGCGCAGCGTCTCGCTGGCCCCGGCGAGCGCCTGCGGCCAGTGGTCGGCCACGGGCTGGCCGAGCACGTTGTGCGGCTCCGTGCAGCGCAGGGCGCTCAGCTCGCGCTCCGCGCATTGCAGCACGCCGATGTGCCGGAAGGTATCGGTGGGGTGGATCGTCAGGCCGACGCGCGCCAGCAGCGCGGCAAACTCGGCGTTTTGCAGCAGGTCGCGCATCAGCGCCTCGGCCTCCTGCCCGTGGATGGAGCCGCCGTTGTGGCTCTGGATCGTCGGCACGCCGCCCTCGGCGGTGACGGCGCACAGGTTGACGCGCAGGCTCACCTCGCCGGGGCGCACGGGCACGCCCATCCCGGCGGCCTCCAGCACGCTGCGGCCCGTGTAGCACTCGCGCGGATCGTTGCCAAAGATGCTCAATATGGCGGTATCGCTGCCCGGCGGCATGCCCTCCGGCACGGTGCGCACGCGCCCGAAGCGCCCCCCCGCCACCCGGTCGAACGCGGGCAGCGCAAGGGCCTCCAGCGGGGTTTTGCCCGCAAGCTGGCCCAGCGCGGTATCCGCCATGCCGTCGCCGATCACCAAGACGTATCTCATCCTCCGGCCTCTTTTCCGGGGGCTGTCGCCCCCAAGTCCAGTATACAGCGGATGCGGGGGTTTTTCAAGGGCGGGGCCTGTCCGTTGCCAAACGTTGCCGGAATGTGCGCCTTTGGGCAATTCTGCTTGACAGAAAACGTGCCTGACGGTATGATATTCTCGATTGATAGGGGAACACAAGTTCGCATATCAAGAACCCTCGCCGGGCTGGCGAGGCGCGCAAAGGCAGATACGGCAAAGGCTGCGTGCGGCAGGCGCGATTGTGGAGCGCGCCCGCGTCCGCACGGGAGACCCGCCGCACCGGCCCGCACGCCCTCCCGAAACGCCCGCCCCGGCGGCACTTCACAGCCAAACGGAGGGAAACGCATGGATGCAAGAGCCTATTTGGAGGAGCTATGGCAGATCGACCGCCGCATCCGCGATAAGCAGGACCTGCGCGAGCATTACAGGAGCATGGCCTGCCGCACGCCGTCCGGCCTGAGCGTCGGGAGCGCCATCGGGCCGGCCGCCGACGGGCCGATGGCCGATTATTGCGTGCGGCTGGTGGATATCGAGCGCGAGCTGGAGGACGACGCGCGCCGCCTGCAGGAGCGCTGCCGCGCCGCCCGCGAGGCCATCGGCCGTCTGCCCGACCCGCGCCTGCGGGACGTGCTGGAGCTGCGGTACTTCCGCGGCATGGCGTGGGAGGCCATCGCCGATCACATGCACTACGAGCGCACGCAGGTGTGGCGCATGCACACCCGCGCGCTGGAGCAGATCGCCCCCTACCTGCCCGCCGCGCCCGCAACGCCGCGCAACGCGGAGGGGAACGCCACGCAACGCACCTGTATGGTATCCTAAAACCGTCGAGAGCGGGTTTGAAGCCAAGGGTCGTCCACACCGGGCGGCCCTTTTGCGCGGGCCCAGCATGCGGGGCCGAGCGCCGCCCGCGACAATACGATCAAGGAGGCAACTATGTCCAATTCGATTACGACGTTCAAAAAGTATGTGCCGCTGCTGGACGAGGTGTACCGTCAGGCGTCGGTCACCGCCGTGCTGGACGGCAGCCCGGAGCTGGTGCGCGAGGGCGCGGCGGCCGGGGAGCTGGTCATCCCCAAAATGGAAATGAGCGGGCTGGCCGCGTACAGCCGCAACGGCGGCTATGCCGGCGGCGATGTGACGCTCACCAACGAGACCGTGCAGTGCAACTTTGACCGCGGCCGCATGTTCAGCGTGGACGCGCTGGACGACGAGGAGACCGCCGGGGTGGCCTTCGGCCGGCTGAGCGGCGAGTTTATCCGCGCCAAGGTGGCCCCGGAGCTGGACGCGTTCCGCTTCGCCACCTACTGCCAGAAGAGCGGCATCGGCTCCGTCAGCGCCGCGCTGAGCACCGGCGCGGGCGTGGTATCCGCCCTGCGCGCCGCCGTATCCGCCATGGACACCGCCGAGGTGCCGTTTGAGAACCGCTACCTGTTTATCAACGGCGGCCTGCTGGCCCTAATCGAGGACTTGGATACCACCAAGAGCCGCGCCGTGATGACGCGCTTTCAGCAGGTGATCCAAGTGCCGGACACGCGCTTTTACACTAAGATCACCCAGCGGGACGGCACCACCAGCGGCCAAACCGACGGCGGCTACGTCAAGGCCGACGACGGCCTGAGCATCAACTTCCTCGTGCTGCACAAGGACGCGCTGATCCAGTTCAGCAAGCACGTCACGCCCAAGGTGATCCCGCCTGAGCAGAACCCCGACGCGGACGCGTGGAAGTTTGGCTATCGGCACGTGGGCATCGCGGACGTGTACGCCAACAAGCTGGGCGGCGTGTACCTGCACTCCGCGCCCGCCGCGAGCAACTAAGGAGGCCGACCATGCAAGAGCGAATTGCGGCGCTCCGCCGCAGGCTGAACGTATCGGCGGAGGTTGCCGATGACAGCCTGCTGCTGGACCTGCTGCGCGACGCGGAAATCTTTATTCTGTGCTACACGGGGCTCATCGCGCTGCCGGAGGCGCTTGAGCCCTTGCAGGTGCAGCACGCGGCCATGACCTACCGCCGCTTGGGCGCGGAGGGACAGACCGCCCATCAGGAGGGCGACGTGCGCATGGATTTTGACGTGCAGCGCGCGGAGATCCTCACCCAGCTGCGCTCGTGGCGGCGGGCCTACACGGGCCTGAGCCGCGCGGCCGACGAGGTGACCGCGTGAACCTGATGGAGCGCAACAAGCAGCTCGTCTACCTGCGCGACGCGCCCTCCGGCAGGGACGCGGACGCGGCCCCCTCCGGCGCGGGCACGGGCCTGCGCGCGGTGGTCACGCCGCTGCTCAGCGGGCAGAAGCCCTACCCCTTCGGCCTGATCGCCCACGAGCGGGTGCAGCTGCTGTACGACGGCCCGGTCAGCATCCGCGCGGGAATGCGCGTCACGCTGCGCCCCGGCCAGACCGATACCGCCGAGTACGCCGTGCAGACCGTGCGCCGCTACCCGTGGATGCAGGCCGCCGAGCTGGTGCTCACGCACGCCGAGGCGGCGCTGTGAGCGGCCTGTCGGGCGCGCCGTTCGGCTTCGACCTGACGGACGCGCCGTTCGGCTTCGACCTGACGGGCGCGCCGTTCGGCCTCGGCCTGACGGACGCGGCCCAAGCGGCCGCGCTGGCCGCCGCCGAGGCCGTGGCGGAGGCGGCCCGCGCCGCCTGCCCGGCCGGGAGCGGCGTGCAAATGGAGGTTCGGCCCGCCGAGGACGGCGCGGTGCTGTCCGCGCGGCCCGGATTGGCGGCGGCGCTGGAGCTTGGCACGCTGCAAAGCGCCCCGCGGCCGTTCCTGCGCCCGGCCCTGCTGGCGGAGGCCGACCGCCTGCCGGAGCGCGTCCGCGCGGCGATCGGCCGATAACCGGATTTTTCCCCCGGCCCGCGCAACGCACGCGGCGATACGCGGCTCGTCCACAGAGACAACGGCGCTTGGGCCGGGGGCACTTAGCCGCAAAGGAGAAAGAGCATGACCGACATCCTATCCTCTATCCGCGAGGCGCTGCTGGCGCTGCCGGAGCTGGAGAGCGTCACGCGCGGGCATCCGCCCGTGGACGCGCGCCTGCCCTGCGCGGCCTACGCCCTCACGGACGAGCGCCCCGCCGCCCGCTACGACGACGCGGCGTACCTCCGCCGCGCCGAGGCGACGATCCGCCTGTTTGCCGGCAGCGCCGCCGCGCTGGACGCGCCCGCCGCGCAGATCGACGCGGCCCTCGCCGCGCTGGGCATGGAGCGCGCCTTCATGGCCGACAGCAGCGACGGAATCGCCCATCAGCGCACGATGCGCTACACCATCACCCAATAAGGAGGAATCATCATGAGTTTGAAGCGAGCCGCCACAGGCTTTCGCGGTCTGGCCCTCGCGGCCGTGACCGCCAACACCGCCGAGAGCTACGTCGCCTCGGCCGCCACGGCCCTGCCCTTTGCGGGCAGCATGAGCCGCACCCAAAAGGAAAGCAAGCAGGACCTCTATTACGACGACGATCTGTACGCGCAGGTGCGCGATATCGCCGGCGAGGAGGTGGAGCTGCGCGTCGCCGAGGTGCCCCTGAGCCGCATGGCCGCCCTCGGCCTTGGCGAGTACAACGCGGACACCGAGACCCTCGAAGCCGATTTTTCCATCACCGGGCGCGAGTACGCCCTGCGCTTTGTGGTGGATACGGTCGCGGGCCTGCCGTACTACTTCAACTACCGCGTGTTTGAGCTGTCCGGCCTCAAGTTTGACAACTTTACCACCAAGAAGGACGGCGTGACCGTGTGCGAGGTGGTGCTGAGCGGCGTGTTCAAGCGCCCGCAGCTGAGCGGTCTGGCCCCTTGGGCCGTGATGCAGCTCAAGGAGGACAAGAGCAATCAGGCCGCGTGCGCGGCTTATCTGATCTCTGCCGAGACCAAGCCCGCGGCGTAAGGAGACCCCTGCGCGGGGGGCGGGCGCCCCCTGCGGGGGGGCTGCTGTCCCCTGCGGGGGGGGGCTGCCCCTCGGCAGCAGGGGCCGCGCCTGCGCGGCGCGGCGGGGCGCGGCTTGCGCCTGCGGGCGCAGGAGGGCGGCCCTGCGGGCCGCGGGGTTTCGCGCCTGCGGGCGCGGCTTGCGCCTGCACGGCGCAGGAGGGCGGCCCTGCGGGGCCGCGGGGCGTTTCGCGCCTGCGGGCGCGGGCACGGTGCCCCACCCTGCGGGGTGGGGTTCGTCACTTTTCTTTTCAGCTGAAAAGAAAAGTAACCAAAAGAAACAGCGTGATTGAGGCCGATCGATGGGCCAGCCCGCCCAGCTTGTGTGAACAGCGATCGCCCAGAGAACTTGCGTGATATTGTTTGCACGCCTGCGGTGCCCATCTTGGCCGAAATGCTGCCCCGCGTCGGTACCCTTGTTCCCGTGAGAGGGACGGCATGCAGGCATGGTGGCCCTGCGGGGCCCTCGATTGGCTTGCCGCGCCTGCGGGCGCGGGGGGAACGGGGATAAACGAAGCAAACCCTGCGTGCCTTGGGCGCAATGCCATAGACGCGCGGGGGAACAAAGGCATTATCGCGTTCCCCAAGAGAATATGCCGTAGACGCGCCGGAAACGAAGCCAATGCCTTGTTCCCCTAAGAGAACATGCCATAGACGCGCCGGAAGCGAAGCCAATGCCTTGTTCCCCTAAGAGAACATACCATAGACGCGCCGGAAGCGA
>CAYOYK010000092.1:0-6795 GCA_964408185.1 uncultured Oscillospiraceae bacterium
CGCGCCCGCAACGGCGGGTGCTAAAGCACCCTTGTAAGAGGGGACTTCGTCCCCCGGCCCACTCGGTTTGGTCGGCGCGGAACGCCTTGTCAGGCGTTCCGCTTGCCAAACCTCCCACCTGCGGGTCGCTTTGCCGCTGCGCGGCAACAGGCCACAGGCCTGTCGCTTCCCTCCGGTGCCCACCGCGCCTTCGGCGCTTGCGTCCCCCTAGGGAACGCAATGTTGAGTGCGCCCCCCGCGCCCGCAGGCGCAAAGCTGCGGCGCACGGCCGCGCAGAGCATCGCGCGCGGCCCCGCAGGGCCGCCCCCCCTGCTTTGACAGAATCGCCGGCCTCATGTATAATGGAAACTGACGCTTTGTTTGCGTAACTCGATAGCGAGGTGACGGATGGCCTTTGGGCCGATCTATGAGCAGTAAAGAAAAAATGCTGATTACGGGCGGCACGCCGCTGATGGGTGAAATCAGCGTGAGCGGGGGCAAAAACACGGCCGTCGCGGTCATTCCGGCGGCGCTGCTGGCCGACGGGCCCTGCACCATCGAAAACCTGCCGGATATCGAGGACGTGCACGCGCTCATTGATATACTGGAGCATCTCGGCGTGGCGGTGGATTACGAGCCGGGCCGCTCCATGGTGATCGACCCGACCGCCGCTATGGGCTTCCGCGTGCCGTACAAGCTCACGCGGCGGCTGCGCGGCAGCTATTATCTCATGGGCGCTCTGCTGGGCCGCTGCGGCCAGTGCGAGGTTGCCTATCCCGGAGGCTGCGAGATCGGCAGTCGGCCGATGGATCAGCATTTCAAGGGCTTTGAGGCGCTGGGCGCGACCATCGAGGACCGCGGCGGCATGGTGTACGGCAAGTGCTACGATCACGCGCTTCAGGGCGCGGATGTGTTCTTTGACGTGGTGACCGTCGGCGGCACCATCAACGTGATGCTCGCCGCCGTGAAGGCGCAGGGCAACACCGTCATCTACAACGCGGCCAAGGAGCCGCACATCGTCGATCTGGCCAACTTCCTCAACAGCATGGGCGCGCGCATCAAGGGCGCGGGCACGGACGTCATCCGCATCCGCGGGCAGGAGCGCCTGCACGGCAGCACCTATACCGTGATCCCCGATCAAATCGAAACCGGCACGCTGATGATCGCCGCCGCCGCCACGCGCGGCGATGTGACCATCCACGGCTGCATCCCCACGCACATGGAGGCCCTCACGGCCAAGCTGCTGGAGATGGGCGTGCGCGTGACCGACAATGACGATAGCATCCGCGTGCGCCCGCAGGGCGAGCAGCGCGCGGTGAACATCAAAACGCAGGTGTACCCCGGCTTCCCGACCGATCTGCAGCAGCCGATGACCGCGCTGCTGTGCATGGCCACCGGCACCAGTACCGTGAGCGAGACCATCTTTGAGCAGCGCTTCAAGCATTTGGACGAGCTGCGCCGCATGGGCGCGCGCGTCAAGCTGATGGACCGCACGGTGCTGATCGAGGGCGTGCGGGAGCTGTACGGCGCGCCCGTGACCGTTACCGACCTGCGCGCCGGCGCGGCGCTCGTGGTGGCCGGGCTGATGGCCAAGGGCGTGACCGAGATCTACGAGACCTCCTACATCGACCGCGGGTACGAGCACATCGAGGCGAAGCTGTGCTCGCTGGGCGCGCACATCCGCCGCGAGAAGCTCTAAGCCGAACCTCCGCATTCCGCGGGAAAGGAGGGAGCGGTTTGATCTATCCCCCAAAGCCCTTCGCGCTGCTGGGCGTGAGCGATAGCGCCACGGAGCAGCAGGTGCGGCAGGCCTATCGCCAGCGCGTCAAGGAGTGCCACCCGGACCGCTTTCAGGATCCGGCGGAGCAGCAGGCGGCGCAGGAGAAGCTGGTAGCGCTCAACCTCGCCTACGAGGAGGCGCTGCGTCAGGTTGGCCAGCGTCGCGTCGGCTTTAACTTGGTTGGCATGGAGGAAGCCATGCACTTTGCGCGGCGGCTGGTGGAGCAGGGCAATTTGGAGAGCGCCCTGCGGCAGCTCAACCGCGCGGACCGCAAGACCGCGGAGTGGTATGCCCTGCAGGGCGAGATCCTCATGGGGCTGCGGCAGTTTGCCACGGCGCACCAGAGCTACCGCGCGGCGGTCAAGCTGGAGCCGGAGAACCGCCGGTACCGCGAGGGCGCGCTGGACGCGGCCGTTATGCTGAAGAAGAGCCAAACCGTGCCCTACAAGGTGCAAACTTGGCTGCGGGATACGTTTCGGGTAAAAAAATAAGCGCGGGAGGCGGCGGGTCGGCAGGGGACGCCTGCCGTGGATTGCCGTGCCCGCAGATGTTGTTGCGCCCGTCGGATTTTTCGCGCCTGCGGGCGTTGTTGCGCCCGTCGGGTTTTCCGCGCTCGCGGGCGTTGTTGCGCCTGTCGGGTTTTCCGCGCTCGCGGGCGTTGTTGCGCCTGTCGGGTTTTCCGCGCTCGCGGGCGTTGTTGCGCCCGTCGGGTTTTCCGCGCTCGTGGGCGTTGTTGCGCCCGTCGGAGCGGGACGGAAACGCCGCGCTCATATCAAAAAGGCGAAGCCGCTCTGCGCGCTTCGCCTTTTTGGTACACAGCAACCGTTAATAGTAGTAGCCTCCGCCAAACGCAGAGGAAAGCGCCCCCATCGCAACGCCGTACAGGATCAGCGCGCACAAAATGAAGATCAGCAGCGCGGCCGCCGATACGCAAATGACCACGGGCAGGCCCTTTTCCTTGGCCGGGTCGGGGTTCATCTTGCGGATGACGCCCGCCAAGCCGCACAGCGACGCGGCCATCCCGGCGACCGTCAGCGCCAGCGCGATCAACGGGGAAATGAGCGACACGAGCACGTTGAGCACGCTGACGACCGCCAGCGGCATGCCCGTCACGGCCGCCGACGCGGTGAGCAGCGGCGCGGAGAAGCGCACCTTCACAAGCGCGCACAGGTAGAGGATCAGCGTGCCGATCATCACCGTGGACGAGAGCAGGCGCAGCAGCGCGGCGATGCCGCCCACGCCCGCCGCCATGGTGGTAAAGCTCATCCCCATCATGCTGAAGCGCCCCATGCCGATGAGCGTGCTCAAAAACGCAAACAACAGGCTGGTGGCCAGCACGAGCGGCCCGGTAACATAATCCTTGGCCTCCACCATGGCTTGCAGCGTCTCGCCGGGCTTTGTGAACGCGCCGAGAAAGTTCTTGGGCAGCTTTTGGAACGCGAGCGCAAACGGGTTCGGCCCGCGCGGCGGACGCGCGTTGCCGTAGGGCTGCTGGTAGCCGCCCTGCGGGCCGTAGCCGGGCTGCTGATAGCCGTAGCCCTGCTGGGGCTGAGCGTATCCGCCCTGCTGCTGGGGGTAGCCGTTCTGCTGGGGATAGCCGCCCTGCTGGCTGTACCCCTGGGGGTAGACCGGCTGGTTATATCCCTGCGGATAGCCGCCCTGCTGGCTGTTGTAATCCTGCTGATAGTTCTGGCTGCGCGCCTGCGTGCGCCGGCCCGTGGTCTGCACGGGCTCGCCGCAATAGGCGCAGGCGGCGCTGTTGGGCGCGAGGGGCTGGCCGCAGCGTGGACAATTCATACAAATCGCTCCTTTTCCGGCGGCGCAGGAACGCTCGCCGTCGGGTGATGCTTCGGGGGTATTATAGCATGACGCATTCCGCCGCGCAAGGGGGGCGGGGCGGGCGAGGGGTGTGAGGGCGATGCGCGTGCCACCGTCGCGCGTACCGTCGCGCAAAAGAGCACGCGGCGCGACGGGGCAGGGCACGCGGCGCGAGGTGCGTAGGCGACGCGCGTGCCGCCGTCGCGCCTGCCGCCGCGCAAGAGGGCACGCGGCGCGACGGGGCAGGGCACGCGAAGGGCGGCAGGGCAGGTGCGCGAGCGCGGCGCGCGTGCCGCCGCGCAAGAGGGCACGCGACACGGCAGGCAGGGCACGGAGGCGCGACAGGCAGGGCTTGCGAAGGGCGCGACGGGGCAGGGTGCGCGAGCGCGCCGCGCGAACCGCTGGCCACCCCTCGCGCGTACCGCCGCGCAATCGGGCCGCATACTCGTCCCATCGCGCGCATACGCTGTTTGCAAAGGCGTATTGGAGGGAGCAGCATGGAAAACGCGATCAATCAGGAGCCCGCGCGGACGGCCTCGGCACGGGTGATACGGGAAAACCTGCCCATGGAACGCTTTGTGGGCGCGACCGCCACGCAGGCGGTGGTGGAGGGCGAGGTTGCCCTGCCGGGCGGCCTGCGCGAGGAGACCCGCGTGCTGGCCTGCGAGGCCATGGCGCTGGTAGACCGCTGCGAGGCCATGGCGGACCGGCTGTCCGTGGACGGCAAGGTGACGTTCCACGTGCTGTACACGCAGGGCGATCCGACCCGCGTATCGGCGCTGGAGGCCGGGGCGGAGTTTACCCACAGCCCGGATCTATCCGGCTGTCAGCCGCGGCAAGCCGCCACGGCGGCGGCGACCGTGGAGCACGTGGAGGCCACCGCGCAGAGCGGGCGGCTGCATCTGCGCGCCATTTTGCGCGTGTACGCGCGCGTGCTGACCGACGCGCCCGTCAGCGTGGTCACGGGCGTGGCGGATGTGCCCGGCCTGACGCAGCAAACGGAGGAGCTGCCCGTCTGCGTGACCGTATCCACCGGGGCCTCGCAGGCGCTGGTGCGGGACGAGTTTGCCATCAACGAGATCCTGCAGGTGCAGGATACCCTCTACGCCACGGCCAGCGCCGCCGTGCGGGACGTGATGGGCGGCGAGGACAAGGCGACCGTATCGGGCGAGATCCAGCTGGAGGTGGTGCATCGCAGCGCGATGCCCTCGCGGCCGCTGGTCACCACGCGGCACACGCTGCCGTTTGAGGAGAGCATCCCCCTTGCGGGCGAGCCCTGCGACGCGCTTGCCTGCGATGTTTCCGTGCGGGACGTGGCGGTGCTTTCGCAGGAGGGCGCGCAGGAGGGCGAGCGTATTCTGCGCGCGGAGGTGCTGCTGGGGCTGTCGGCGCGGGGCACCAAGCAGCGCGCGGCCGTTGCGCTGCGGGACGCGTACACCACGCAGGGCGAGCTGCTGCTCCCCGTTGCCCAGCCTACGCGCCGCGCCGTCGGCTACCAAGCCGTCCGCACGGCCGAGAGCGGCAAGCTCACCCTCCTGCTCGATGGCGATCAGCCCCCCGCGCGCACGCCGATCAAGGCAGTCCTCCGGCCCGTGCTGCTATCCGCCGAGAAGCAGAACGGCAAGCTGCTTGTGGACGGCATGATGGAAACGACCCTCCTGTACATGACGGACGATAGCGACGCGCCCGTATCGCTGAGCACGGAGGAGCCGTTCTCCATGGCGTTTGCGTGCGAGCTGGGCGACCCGGAGGCCGTGCGCCTTACGCCGACCAACGTGGAGGTCAGCGGCGTGACGAGCGACCGTGTGGAGATCAAGTACATCCTGCACTTGGCGGCGTCGGACGTGCTGCTGGCCGACGAGCCGATCGTGACCGATCTGCGCCGCGCCCCGGCCGAGGAAGCCGCGCCGGGCGTTGTGCTCTGCTTTGCGCAGGAGCGCGAGACCCTATGGGAGCTGGCCAAGCGCTACCGCGTCACCCCGGAGAGCGTGCTGCGCATGAACCCAAGCCTCTCGGCGGACGTGCCGTGCGAGGCAGGGCAAAGCGTGCTGATCTGGATCAAGTGAGGGATTTGGGGATTTGGGGAGCGGGGCTCCCCCTGCCCCTTGGGGGCGGCCTGCGAGGGCCCCGGCCGAAATGGCCGGGGCTTTGTTGCGTATGCGCGGCGCGGGCTTTGCGCCTGCGCGGCGCGGGCTTTGCGCCTGCGCGGCGCGGCGTTGCGCCTGCGCGGCGCGCGGGGAGCGCACTCAACATCGCGTTCCCTAGGGGGAAGCAAGCGCCGAAGGCGCGGTGAGGGGGGACGAAGTCCCCTCTTACAAGGGCGCTTTAGCGCCCGCCGTCGGTACGGTGCCCCACCCTGCGGGGTGGGGTTCGTCACTTTTCTTTTCAGCTGAAAAGAAAAGTAACCAAAAGAAACAGCGTGATTGAGGCCGATCGATGGGCCAGCATGCCCATCTTGTGCTACTAGCGATCGCCCAGAGGGCTTGGCTTAGACTGTTTGCACGCCTGCGGTGCCCGGCTTGGCCGAACTGCTGCCCTGCGCCAGATAACTTGTTCCTGTGCAAGGGACGGCATGCAGGCATGGTGGCCCTGCGGGGCCCTCGATTGGTTTGCCGCGCCTGCGGGCGCGGGGGGAAACGCTATATTAGATTTGCTCCCTAACGTGTTTAGGGCGTAGTTACCTTGGGGAACGCGGTATTGGCTTTGTTTCCGGCGCGTCTATGGCATGTCCTCTTGGGGAACGCGGTATTGGCTTTGCTATCCCGCTTGTCTAGGGCTTGTTCTCTTGGGGAACGCCATATTCCCTTTGCTACCCCGCGTGTCTAGGGCGCAGTTGCCTTGGAGGTCGCGGTATTGGCTTTGTTTCCGGCGCGTCTATGGCATGTCCTCTTGGGGGAACGCGGTATTGGCTTTGCTCCCCCGCTTGTCTACGGCATGGTCTCTTGGGAAACGCCATATTGGCTTTACTTCCCCGCGTGTTTACGGCATTGTGCCCACGGCACGCGGGGGTTGTTTTCGTTTTCCCCCGTACCCCCCCGCGCCCGCAGGCGCGGCAAGCCAATCGAGGGCCCCGCAGGGCCACCATGCCTGCATGCCGTCCCTTGCACAGGAGCAAGACCGCTGACGCGGGGCAGCAGTTCGGCCAAGCCGGGCACCGCAGGCGTGCTAACAATATCACGCAAGTTTTCTGGGCGATCGCTTGTAGCACAAGTTGGGCG
>CAYOYK010000093.1:0-6582 GCA_964408185.1 uncultured Oscillospiraceae bacterium
CTGCGCCGCTAGCTCGCTGGGAGGCGTGGGCGCGGCATGGGACGCGGGGGTGGGATGAGGCCGCGCCCACGGGGGATACGGGGGACGCGCGGGGCGCTGCCCCGCACCCCGGCAGGGGGCAGTGCCCCCTGCACCTCCGGGTTTTATCCTGCCCTGTCCGGATCAGCTCACGCGAATCGGCACCGGCGTATTCTCTACCACCGCCACCAATATCCGCTCCGCGCTGATGCCCTTCATCTTCGCGTCCGGCGTGGGGTGAATCCTATGCGCCAGCACGGGCAGCACCATGCGCTGCACATCCTCCGGCAGCACATAGTCCCGCTCCGCCAGAATCGCGCACGCCTGCGCCCCGCGGATCAGCGCGATCGCGCCGCGCGTGGAGCAGCCCAGCTGGATGCTGGGGTGCGTGCGCGTCATGGCCGCAATGTTGGCCACGTAATGCCGCACCTCTTTGCTGCAATAGATCGTGCCGACCATCGCCTGCAGCTCCACCACATCCTGCGCGGAGCACACCGGCGTCAGCTTGCTCTGCGGCTTGCTTACGCCGCTGAAGCGCTCCAGCACCGCCATTTCCTCCTCCAGCGTGGGGTAGCCCATCGAGATGCGCAAAAAGAAACGGTCCATCTGCGCCTCCGGCAGCGGATACGTGCCCACAAACTCGCCGGGGTTCTGCGTGGCCAGCACCATAAACGGCTTGGGCAGCGGATGCGTTACGCCGTCCACCGTGACCTGAAACTCCTCCATGACCTCCAGCAGTGAGCTCTGCGTCTTTGGCGAGGTACGGTTGATCTCATCGGCCAGAACGATTTGACACATCACCGCGCCGGGATGGAACTCCATCTCCCCGGTCTTCATGTTGACCATGGTAAAGCCGGTCACATCGCTGGGCACCACGTCCGGCGTAAACTGGATGCGGTTAAAACTGCAATCCAAGCTCTTGGCCAGCGAGGACGCCATGGTGGTCTTGCCCGTGCCCGGCACGTCCTCAATGAGCACATGTCCCTTGCACAGCATGGCGATCAGCGCCAGCTCGATGGCCTCGTCCTTGCCGACGATGACCTTGGCGACGTTTTGCTTAAGGGCGGTAATCACGCGGCGCGGATTGAGCATGCAAACGGCTCCTTTATCATCAATTGTGCGGGAACGCTCCCGCGTGGCATTCGCACGCATTAGTATAGCGGAAAGCGCGCCGTTTGACAAGCGCATATGACGGAAGTTTGACAAACCCCCATTCGGCGGGAGCGGCTGCAAGCGGCGGGATTCTGCGCTTTTTGCCGATATCCGCGTGCCCAGTTGTTAAAAAAGTTTTACGATGGCCGCCCGTGAACCGCGCCCGCGCGCAACGCGCACTTTTGTGCGCAACGCGCCCGCCCGTGTAACCCGCATGCCTGCCCGCCCCCACCCGCCCATATTGCGCGCGCCGCGGACGCGTGGTATACTGTGCGCATCCCACAAAACCTACGGCCCAACAAAGGAACGGAGGTACGCCTATGTTTGCGGGCATCGGGCTTTACGTCAAAAACAGCGTCGAGGCGGTGGCGCTCTATCAGCAGGCGTTTGGGCTGACGCTGGGCTACCATGTGCGCAACGCGGACGGCAGCTTCTTTCACTCCGAGCTGTGCCAAGGCGAAACGCAGATCCTCTCGGTGGTGGAAGCCAAGCGGGAGAACCCGCAGGACAGCCTTGTGGAGGTCGGCATGGTGCTGGACAGCGAGGCCGAGGTGCGCAAGGCGTTTGAGCTGCTGAGCGTCGGCGGCGTGGTGGATACGCCCGTCGGCCCGCTGCCGTGGAGCCCTTGCGCCGCCACGCTGACGGATCGCTTCGGCGTATGGTGGTTCCTTTCCACCCCGATGCACCGCCCGGACGAGAGCTTCGATCCCGCCGCGCCGCTGAACGGCGGCGAGTAACGCGGCCCATCGGCCCGCGCGGCTTCGCACGGAAGCGCGGCGCAGCATGCGCGCGCAAGCAATGCAAGCCGATGTAAGCAAAGCATGCACCCGCAAGCAAAGCAAGCTGTTGCGGCGTAGCGTGCAACCGCAAGCAAAGCACGCTGCTGCTGCAAAGCAGGCAACCGCAAGCAAAGCACGCTGCCGCCGCAAAACGCACAAACCAAGTTGCACCATGCAAACCAAGCAGCACCAAGCAAAGCACGCAGCCACAATAAAATTGCGGGATGGGCAGCAGCAATCAAGCAAAGCAGGCACCCGCAGGCAAAGCAAGCTGCTGCTGCAAAGCAGACAACCGCAAGCAAAGCAAGCTGCCGCGGCGTGGCGCGCAACCGCAAGCAAAGCAAGCTGCCGCGGCGTGGCGCGCAACCGCGAGCAAAGCATGCACCCGCAAGCAAAGCAAGCTGCCGCCGCAAAGCATGCAACCGCAAGCAAACCAAACAGCGGCTGGCAAATCCGGCAATATGCACGCAATCAGTAATCAGTAAGGAAATATGGAAATAAGTCAGCATGTAAGAAGGAAGCGAACCGCTGTGAACTGCCGCCTCATGACCCCCGACGACTACGCCGCCGTGTTCGCCCTCTGGGCGCACAGCCCCGGCGTGGGCCTGCGCGCGCTGGACGACGACGAGGCCTCCATCCGCCGCTTTTTGGCGCGCAACCCCCGCACCTGCTTTGTCGCCGAGGACGCGGACGGCGCGATGATCGGCGTCCTCCTCGCGGGCAACGACGGGCGGCGCGGGTACGTCTACCATACCTGCGTGCGCCCCGATCGGCGCGGCGACGGCGTCGGCCGGACGCTCGCCGAGAGGATGATCGCCGCCATGCGCGCCGAGGGCATCCGCAAAATCGCGCTGGTGGCCTTTGCCCGCAACGAGGGCGGCAACGCCTTCTGGCAGCGCCTCGGCTTTACCGCGCGGGAGGACCTGACCTACCGCGATTTGAGCTTGGACGACCAAAATGTGGATCTGTAAGGAGATTGTGAACATCATGAAGAAAAAACTGCTTTCGATACTGGCCGCCGCCGTGCTGCTGACGCTCGCGCTCTGCCCCTGCGCGCTGGCCGAAACCCCGCAGGACGTAATGACCCTGCTGGAGGC
Organism: uncultured Oscillospiraceae bacterium; assembly: GCA_964408185.1. GTDB lineage: Bacteria > Bacillota > Clostridia > Christensenellales > Aristaeellaceae > CAYOYK01. The sequence goes on from CAYOYK010000093.1 coordinate 3,047, forward strand.
CAAGGACTTTGAGGGCCTCTACGCCGTCTGCTCCGATGCGCTCCAACAGGCCGTCGGCGGCGCGGAGGGCTTCCAGCTCGCGTGGGCGCAGATAGAGGGCATGCTGGGCGCGTATCAGGGTGTGCTGGCCCTCGACGAGGCCGCCGGAACCGTGACCTGCGATTTTGCCAACGCCACAGCCACGCTCGGCGTCGCCATGGACGCGCAGGGCAAGCTGAGCGCGTTTACGGTTACGGGCTACGAGTGGAAAAAGACCGAGGAGACCGGCGCATGGACGGAGGAGCCGATCATGCTGCGCAAGGGCGAGGTCGATGAGACAAACGGCCTGCTCACGCTGCCGGAGGGCGAGGGCCCCTTCCCCTGCGCGATTCTGATGCAGGGCTCCGGCGCAAGCGATATGGATGAGACCAGCTACGGGTTTGCCGTCTTTGCCAAGCTGGCGCACGCGCTGGCCGAGCGCGGCGTTGCGACCCTCCGCTACGATAAGTACCCCTACGCCCACCCGGAGCTGTGCAGGGGCGCGGACTTCACCGTCGATCAGGAGTATACCGCGGACGCGCGGGCGGCGCTGGAGCTGGCCGAGGCCGACGCGCGCATTGGGAACATCTACCTGCTGGGGCACTCGGAGGGCGCGCTGGTCGCGCCGCGCGTAGCGGCGGAGCTGGGCACGCTGCGGCTATCCGGGCTGGTGCTGATCGCGGGCTCGCCGCTGCCGATGTGGCAGATATTGCTGCGGCAGCTGGAGGATCAGCAGTACGAGGGCGTAGAGGAGATGCGGGCGGCGTTTGAGGGCATGCCGGGCATGACCGAGGACGAGCTGAGGGCGGAGACGGTGCTGGGAACGCCGCTGTACTACTGGCAGGATCAGGGCGCGTATGATTACGCGGGCCAGATCGTGGAAAGCGGGATTTTCACCTACGTGGCGCAGGGAGGAAAAGATTTTCAGGTGCTGCCGAGCGAGGGCGTAGAGGCGTGGCAGGCCGCGCTGGGCGACTACGCGGGCCTGACCTGCGCGACCTACCCCAACATGACGCACCTGCTGTTTGATCTGGAGGGCGTGTCCACCGGCACGATGTCGGACTACGCGAACGCCGTAGACCTCACCCCCGCCCTCGCCGACGACCTCGCGCAATGGATGAAATAAGGAAGGGAAAATAAGAGGGAAATATAATGGGTCGAGGGGCAATGTTCCGTCGTTCGGTCGGCGCGGAACGCCCTGTCGGGCGCTCCGCTTGCCTCACTTCCCACCTGCGGCTCGGTTTGGCCTTCGGCCAAGCGCCCACTGGGCGCACCCTCACCTTCGGTGCCCTCGTAGGGTGCAGGGGCAAAGCCCCTGCCCGCCGGAGGCCGCGTCCCCCCATCGGGCGCGGCCTCACTCTATCCCCGCGTTACAGGCCGCGCCCGCCTTTAAGCGAACAGGCGGCACAGCCGCCGCTTTCGCGGCACGTTCACATATCGCGGCAAAATCAATCCGCCAAGCGAACAGGCGGCACAGCCGCCGCTTTCGCGGCACGTTCACCCATCCCGGAAAATCAACCCAGCCCCAGAGCGAACAGGCGGCGCAGCCGCCGCTTTCGCGGCTCGTTCGCACATTTCGGCAAAATCAATCCGCCAAGCGACCGCGCGGCTTCGCCGCCACACTCGCGCCTCGTTCACGCATCCCGGCAAAATCAATCCGCCAAGCGAACAGGCGGCGCAGCCGCCGCTTTCGCGGCACGTTCGCACATTTCGGCAAAATCACTCCGCCCCAGAGCGAACAGGCGGCATAGCCGCCGCTTTCGCGGCTCGTTCACGCATCCCGGCAAAATCAATCCGCCAAGCGAACACGCGGCTTCGCCGCCACACTCGCGCCTCGTCCGCGCATCCCCCCACATCCGCCATCCCCTCCCCGAAGAAAACCTCCTCTTTCCCCTCCCCAAAAGAAAGAAATCCCTCCCGTCGCTCCCTCGTTCCCAAAACGGTTGACGGAACCCTCCCGTTCGGATACAATACCCCTATCGCGCGGCATATGCTTTGATGTGGATTTATTTTTCCGCCGCGCCCGACGCTACGGAAGGAAGGTCTTTTTCATGTTTGGCAGACGACCCGAAGGCAGGCGCGTCAAGCACTTGGATCCCATCGTGCAGGTCACGCCGTACCTCATGCCCATGCGCTGCGACGCGCAGGTGTTCCTCAGCCATAAGCTGGATTACGACGTGCTGATGCGCTACATTGCGGACAAAAGCCGCAACGAGGGCGTCAAGATCACGTTTATGGAGATCCTCGTGGCGGCGTTTGTGCGCGGCATCAGCCAAGTGCCGGAGTGCAACCGCTTTATCAGCAATAAGCAGACGTATAACCGCACGGAGCTGACCTGCGCGCTCACCATGCTGGTGGATACCCCCGACGGCTCGCTGGAGGAAACCGCGGTCAAGTTCTTCTTTGACCCCAGCGATACCATCTACGACGTGTCCCGGCGCATCAAGACCGTGGTGGCGCAGAACCGCAGGCCGGAGGACGCCAATTTTGCAATGAAGCTCGCGGGCTTCGCGCTCAAGCTGCCGCTCATGCCCAATATCCTCAAAGGGCTCCTGTGCGCGCTGGATCGCTACGGCCTGATGCCCAAGAGCCTCATGGACGCGCTGCCCTTCCATACCAGCATGTTTGTGACCAACATGGCCTCCATCGGCATGCACAACGTGTACCACCACATCTACAACTTCGGCAATACCACGCTGTTCTTCAGCCTCGGCTCGCCGGAGCGCAGCCTCGCCATGGGCAAGGACGGCAAGGTTGTCCGCAGGGTCTATCTGCCCGTTGGCATCACGGCGGACGAGCGCATCTGCGGCGGCTCGACATTTGCCAAGCTCTTTACCGTAATGAAGCAATGCCTCAGCCACCCTGAGCTGATGGAAACCCCGCCGGAGACCGTGCATTATGCGCCGGGCTGCGAGTATCACGTCCCCAAGCCGGGGGTTCCCGCGGAGAATGCGAAGGACGCGCCCGCGGCTGCCGCCCCCGCGGAGACTGCGCAGGCCGCGCCTGCGCCCGCCGCGCCTGCGGAGGCGTAACTTGCTTTTGCAAAGCGGCTGCTCCGCCGTCTGGAGGGGATTTGCGCCTGCGCGGCGCGGGCGATGCGCCTGCGGCGCGGGCTTTGCGCCTGCGGCGCGGCTGTGCGCCTGTGCGGCGCGCGTTCGCGCCTGTGCGGCGCGGCTGTGCGCCTGTGCGGCGCGGCTGTGCGCCTGCGCGGCGCGGCTGTGCGCCTGCGCGGCGCAGGGAGCACATACAACATCGCGTTCCCTAGGGGGACGCAAGACGGCGTAGCCGTCGGTGGGCACCGGAGGGAAGCGACAGGCCTGTGGCCTGTTGCCGCGCAGCGGCAAAGCGACCCGCAGGTGGGAGGTTTGGCAAGCGGAACGCCTGACAAGGCGTTCCGCGCCGACCAAACCGAGTGGGCCGGGGACGAAGTCCCCTCTTACAAGGGCGCTTTAGCGCCCGCCGTTGCGGGCGCGGGAACGGTGCCCCACCCTGCGGGGTGGGGTTCGTCACTTTTCTTT
>CAYOYK010000094.1:0-6424 GCA_964408185.1 uncultured Oscillospiraceae bacterium
CCGTATCTGGGCAAGGGCATCAAGTACGCGGACGAGCATATCCGCCGTAAGGAAGGCAAGACCGGCAAGTAAACGAAAGGGGAGTGAACGCAAATGTATAAAACGAGTGATCGCAACGCAGACCGTGTTATCCGTCATGCGCGCGTGCGCAAAAAGATCAGCGGCACCCCGGAAATGCCGCGTCTTTGCGTGTATCGCAGCCTCAACCACATCTACGCCCAAGTCATTGACGATAGCAAGGGCGTAACGCTGGCCGCCGCGTCCACCATGGAAAAGGATGTTCAGGCCCAGATCAAAGAGTTGGATAAGAAGGGCGCGTCCAAGCTCGTCGGCAAGACGGTTGCGGATCGTGCCATCAAAGCAGGCGTGAAGCAGGTTGTGTTCGACCGCGGCGGCTATGTGTACACCGGCCGCGTGGCCGAGCTGGCCGCTGGCGCCCGCGAAGCCGGCCTGGAATTCTAAGAAGGAGGACAAACGCACATGCAACGCATGGAACAAGTCAGTGAATTCAAAGAGAAGCTTGTTGCCATCAACCGCGTTACGAAGGTCGTAAAGGGCGGTCGTAACTTCCGCTTCTCCGCGTTGGTCGTCGTCGGCGATGAAAAAGGCCGCGTGGGCGCCGGTATGGGCAAGGCTGCCGAAATTACCGAGGCCATCCGCAAGGGCACTGAGGACGCGAAAAAGAACCTCATCAACGTCCCCATCGTCAACACCACCATCCCGCACGAGTCCGTGGGCCTGTTTGGCACCGGCAAGGTCGTGCTCCTGCCCGCCCCGGAGGGCACCGGCGTAATCGCCGGCGGCGCCGCGCGCGCCGTGCTGGAGCTGGCCGGCATCAAGGATATCCGCACCAAGAGCTATGGCACCAACAACCGCATCAACACGGTCAAAGCCACGCTGGAGGGCCTCAAGCAGCTCCGTTCTGCCGAGCAGGTCGCCAAGCTGCGGGGCAAGACCGTGGAAGAAATTCTGGGTTAAGGGGGCGACACTGATATGAAACTGCAAATCACGCTCAAAAAGTCGCCCATCTCCAGCCTGCAAAAGCACATTGACACCGTGAAGGCGCTGGGCCTGCACAAGGTCGGCCAAACCGTGACGCAGCCGGATAACCCCTGCATCCGCGGCCAGATCTTTGTGGTCAAGCACATGGTGGACGTGAAAGAGATTAACGACTAAAGGAGGGAGAACCCAATGAAACTGCACGAGCTGCAACCCGCCGCTGGTTCCACTACGGCACCGCGTCGCCTTGGTAGGGGCGTTGGTTCCGGTCTGGGCAAAACCTCCGGCAAGGGCCACAAGGGCGCCAAGGCGCGCTCCGGCGGCGGCAAGCGCCCCGGCTTTGAGGGCGGCCAGATGCCGCTGTATCGTCGCGTGCCTAAGCGCGGCTTCAACAACATCTATCGCACGGAATATGCTATTGTCAACGTAGGGCGTTTGGACATCTTTGAAGACGGCGCGGTCGTTACGGTGGAAGCCCTCAAGGAAGCCGGACTGGTCAAAAAGACCCTCGCCGGCGTTAAAATCCTTGGGAACGGCGAGCTGACCAAAAAGCTTACCGTGCAAGCTGACCTGTTTACCGATGCTGCCAAGCAGAAGATCGAAGCCCTCGGCGGGAAAGCCGAGGTGAAGTAAGGATGGCCAACAAGAATAACCCCAGCATCTGGGAGAGCCTCCGCAATGCTTGGAAGGTAACGGATATCCGCAAAAAGCTGATCTATACCTTCCTCATGCTGGTGCTGTTCCGGCTGGTCGGCGTCATCCCTGCTCCCGGCACTGACTACGCGCTCGTCCGCGATGCGCTGAGCACCGGCGCGAACAACAACGGCCTGTTGGGGCTGGTCAACATGATGACCGGTAACAACTTCAGCCAGATGACCATCATGGCCATGGGCATTACGCCGTACATCAACGCGAGCATCATTATGCAGCTGCTCACCATCGCCATCCCGGCGCTGGAGCGGCTGCAAAAGAGCGGCCAAGAGGGCCAAAAAAAGATCTCCCAGATCACCCGGTACGTCACCGTGGGTCTGGCCGTCTTTCAGGCCATCGGTCTGGTGAGCGCACTGGGCTATATCAAGAGCGGTTGGTTCAACTACGCCCTCGTGGGCGTGAGCATGGCCGGCGGTACCGCCCTCGCCATGTGGATCGGCGAGCGCATCACCTCCAAGGGCATCGGCAACGGCATCTCGCTGCTGATCTTCGCCGGTATCATCTCCAACCTGTTCAACGGCATCAGCAGCATGATCCAGAGCTGCTTCAGCGCGACCAGCCTGACCCCGTGGCTCCAGCTTCTGGCGGTGCTGCTGGCGGCGCTGGTGATGATCGTCGTCATCACGTTCGTGGATATGGGCGTGCGCCGCATCAATGTCCAGTTTGCCAAGCGCGTAACCGGACGCAAGATGTACGGCGGACAGAACTCCATCATCCCCATGAAGGTGGACAGCGTGGGCGTACTGCCCCTGATCTTCGCCTACTCCTTCATGGCGTTCCCCTCCACCATCATCCAGCTGGTAGACCCCAGCAACAACGGCTGGTTCAGCCAGTGGTGGAGCCGGTACATGAACGGCGGCTCCTGGCTGTACTTGGTCGTGACCGCGTTGCTGATCATCGCGTTTACGTACTTCTACACCTCCATCTCCTTCAACCCGGATGAGATGGCCAAGAACATCCAGCAGCAGGGCGGCATGATCCCGCATGTGCGGCCGGGTAAGCCCACTGTGGATTACCTCAAGCGCATCAGCAGCCGTCTGACGCTGTTCACCGCCTTCTTCCTTGCCATTCTCGCTACGGTGCCTACGCTGCTTACCTACCAGACGCAGACGTCGGTTCCCTTCGCGGCCAGCAGTCTGCTGATCGCCGTGAGCGTGGTGCTGGAAACCAAGCGGCAGCTGGACGATCAGCTTGTCAGCCGCAACTACGATAAGATTTCCTGACCCGATACGGCCGCAGGGGCGGGGCCATGCGCCTCGCCGCCTGCGGCGTATCCGCCTGAATTGGCGGTAGCCAAAGCGGCGCGGATGTGGTATACTATGCGTTGTGACGTAAGTAGGATACCGCTCCACCGCGACGGTGAAGCATCAAAGGAGGGCGAACCATGAACCTGATTTTTCTGGGGCCTCCGGGCGCGGGCAAGGGCACGCAGGCGCAGATCATCTGCCAGAAGCTGAGCATCCCTCAGATTTCCACCGGCGATATGCTGCGCGGCGCCATCGCCAACCAAACCGAGACAGGGCTTGCCGCCAAGGCCTTTATGGACGCGGGGCAGCTTGTGCCGGACGACGTGGTGATTGCCATCGTAAAGGAGCGCCTTGCCGCCGCCGATTGCCAACAGGGCTACGTGCTGGACGGCTTCCCGCGCACAGTGGCGCAAGCCGCGGCGTTGGACGGCTTTGCGACGATCGACGCGGTGGTTGACCTCAACGTGCCGGACCAGAAGCTGGTAAGCCGCCTCAGCGGCCGCCGCGTCTGCCCGGACTGCGGCGCGCCCTACCACGTAAGCGCGCTCAACGGGGCCACGACCTGCGCCAAGTGCAGCGCGACCCTGATCCAGCGCGACGACGATCAGCCCGCTACGGTGCAGAACCGCCTGACGGTCTATCACGAGAAGACCGCGCCGCTGATCGATTACTACCAAAAGGCCGACAAGCTGGTGCCGATCGAAGGCGACGGAGATCTGGCCACCATCACGGCCGCCATCCTGAAGGCGCTAGAGGCGATGGAATGATCTATCTCAAAAACGCGCAGCAAATCGATCTGATGCGGAAGGCGGGCGCGGCGCTCTACGAGGTGGAGCAGCGTCTGCGGGAGATCATCCAGCCGGGTATCACCACGCAGGACGTCGATACGGTTGCGGCGGAGCTGATCCGCAAGGCGGGCGCGAAGCCCTCCTTCCTCCATTACGAGGGCTACCCGGCGACGGTCTGCTGCTCCGTAAACGAGCAGGTGGTGCACGGGATCCCCTCCGGCAATGTGATCCTTCAGGAGGGCGATATCATCAGCGTGGACGGCGGGCTCATCCTGGACGGATGGCAGGCCGACAGCGCCTTCACCGTGGGCGTGGGCAAGATCACCCCGGCGGCGAAGCAGTTGATCGACGTGACGGAGCGGTGCTTCTTCCTTGGCGCGCGGCAGGCGATGGTCGGCAAGCGGCTGGGGGATATCGGCTGGGCGGTGCAGGAATACGCGGAGCTTCACGGCTACGGCGTCATTCGGGATCTGACCGGCCACGGCATCGGCCGCGCCATGCACGAGGATCCGGCCGTGTACAACTTCGGGCGGCCCGGCGAGGGCAAAAAGCTCCACGCGGGCATGACCATCTGCATCGAGCCGATGATCGCCATGGGCGACTGGCCCGTGGAGCAGCTGGAAGACGGCTGGACGGTCGTTACCGAGGATGGCAGCATCTGCTCGCATTACGAGCATACGCTGGTCATCAACGAGCACGGCCTGCCTGAGCTGCTCACCTACCCCGGCTACGTATTCCCGGAGGAGCCCTGATGAAGACGATCCCATACGAGGCAGGCCGCGCGGCCTACTCCACGCAGGGGCGCGACAAAGGGCGGCTGATGCTGATTGTGGCCGTGCTGGACGAGCGCACCGTGCTGATCGCCGATGGCGACCTGCGCAAGCTGGATAAGCCCAAGCGCAAGCAGATCAAGCATCTGCGCGCGTTGCCCCACACATTTCCAGAGCTGGCCGAGAGGCTCGGCTCGCCCCATCCGCCATTGAACAGCGACGTGCGCAAGGCGCTTGCCACGCTGCAACCCGACCCAAAGAATTAGGAGGTATGCGCACTTGTCCAAGGATGACGTCATTGAAATGGAAGGCACGGTTATCGAGGCGCTTCCCAACGCGATGTTCCAAGTGGAGCTCCCCAACGGCCACCGGATCATGGCTCATATATCCGGGAAAATGCGCATGAACTTCATCCGCATTTATCCCGGCGACAAAGTTACCATCGAGCTTTCGCCCTACGACCTGACGCGCGGCCGCATTACGTGGCGCTCCAAGGGCTGATTAGGCGGTCGCCCGCAGCGGGCCTGCCCCGCCACCATCGACAAGGAGGAATGAAACGATGAAGGTTCGCCCTTCCGTAAAGCCCATCTGTGAAAAGTGCAAGATCATCAAGCGCAAGGGTCGCGTGATGATTATCTGCGAGAACCCCAAGCACAAGCAGCGTCAAGGCTGAGCACGGGGAAAAGCAAGGGCCGCGTCTATTGCAGACGCGGCCCTTGGCGTTTGTTGGGGGTGCGCCTTGCGCGGCGCGGCTATGCGCCTGCGGCGCGGGCTTGCGCCTGCGCGGGCGGTGCGCCTATGCGGCGCGGGCGGTACGCCTGCGCGGCGCGGCTATGCGCCTGCGCGGCGCGGCTTTGCGCCTGCGGCGCGGGCTTTGCGCCTGCGGCGCGGCTTTGCGCCTGCGCGGGCGGTGCGCCTATGCGGCGCGGCTTTGCGCCTGCGCGGGCGGTGCGCCTATGCGGCGCGGGCGGTACGCCTGTGCGGCGCGGCTATGCGCCTACGGGCGCAGAAGGGCGGCCCTGCGGGGCCGCGCGCGCTTGCATGCGTGGGCGCATGTGCCACGGCGGGGGCCGCGCCTGCGGGCGCGGGGGCACGCCCGCGCGGCGGGGCGGGAACGGTGCCTCAGCCTGCGGGCTGAGGAGGGGCGGCCTGCGGGCCGCGTGCCCCACCCTGCGGGGTGGGGTTCGTCACTTTTCTTTTCAGCTGAAAAGAAAAGTAACCAAAAGAAACAGCGTGTTTGAGGCCGATCGATGGGCCAGCACGCCCATCATGTGTGAGCAGCGATCGCCCAGAGAACTTGTGTGAAATAGTTAGCACGCCTGCGGTGCCCGGCTTGGCCGAACTGCTGCCCCGCGTCAGCGGTCTTGCTCCTGTGCAAGGGACGGCATGCAGGCATGGTGGCCCTGCGGGGCCCTCGATTGGTTTGCCGCGCCTGCGGGCGCGGAGGGAACGGAGGAACGGGGGAACGGGGGAAAACGAAAACAACCCCGCGTGCCTTGGACGCAATGCACTAAACACGCGGGGAAGCAAAGCCAATATGGCGTTCGCTAAGAAAACATGCCCTAAACGCGCGGGAAGAAAAGGCAATACTGCGTTTCCCAAGAGTACGTGCTCTAGACACACGGGGGAGCAAAGGAAATATGGCGTTCTCCAAGAAAACATGCCATAGACGCGCTGGAAGAGGAGCCAATACCTCGTTTTCCAAGAAAACTACGATTTAGACGCGCAGGGGAAGCATAGCCAATATGGCGTTCTCCAAGAAAACATGCCATAGACGTGCGGGAAGCGAAGCCAATAACTCGTTTTCCAAGAAAACTACGATTTAGACGAGCTGTGGAAGCACAGCCAATATGGCGTTTCCCCCGCGCCCGCAGGCGCGGCAAACCAATCGAGGGCCCCGCAGGGCCAC
>CAYOYK010000095.1:0-4562 GCA_964408185.1 uncultured Oscillospiraceae bacterium
GCGCCGCGAGCGTGCGCGGCTGCGCCGCTAGCTCGCTGGGGGGCGTGGGCGCGGCTTGGGACGCGGGGGTGGATTCGGGCCGCGCCCACGGGGGTTACGGGGGATACGGGGGGACGCGCGGGGCGCTGCCCCGCACCCCGGCAGGGGGCAGTGCCCCCTGCACCTCCGGATGGGATGGTGAGGCCCTAGCCGATGCGCTCCAGCTCGGTATGCAGTCGGCCGATGATGCGCTTCTCCAGCCGTGAAATATAGCTCTGGCTGATGCCCAGCAGGTCGGCCACCTCCTTTTGCGTGCGCTCGTCCCGTTCGTCCAGCCCAAACCGCAGCGTGATGATGCGGCGCTCGCGCGGGTTGAGCTTTTCCAGCGCGTCGCGCAGGAGCTGCCGTTCTATCTGCACGTCCAGCCCTTGGCTCACGCAGTCGGCGGGCGTGCCCAGCACGTCGCTGAGCAACAGCTCGTTGCCGTCCCAGTCCGTGCGCAGCGGCTCGTCCAGCGAGACCTCCAGCTTCAGCCGGCTGGTCTTGCGCAGGAACATGAGCACCTCGTTTTCGATGCAGCGGCTCGCGTAGGTGGCGAGCTTGATCTTTTTTTCGATGTCGAACGTGCCCACCGCCTTGATCAGCCCGATGGTGCCGATGGAGATCAGGTCCTCCAGCATAATGCCGGTGTTCTCGAATCGACGGGCGATAAACACGACCAGCCGCAGGTTATGCTCGATGAGCGTGGCGCGGGCCTGCGCGTCGTGCTCGCGGAGGCGCAGCAGGCAGGCGCGCTCCTCGTCCGGGGGGAGCGGCGGGGGCAGCGGGTCCGGCCCGCCGATGTAGTACAGCTCTCCCGGAAAGAGCCTTGCCATCAGCAGCGATACAAAGCGTTGAAAGGGCTCCGGCAGGCGTGCGGTCAGCATGGGCGTACCTCCTTGCGGGGGGATGGGGCGCGGCCCTCCGCGCGGGGGGCGGCTTCGCAGGCCGATAGCGCCGCGAGGGGCACCAGCGCCTGCTCGCCGCCGTAGCCGCGCGGCGCGATGGCGATCAGGGCGCGCGCGGGGGTGGGGCGGCCGTTGAGATACAGCGTGAGCGCGTCCGGGCGAAAGACGGGCAGCAGCGCGGGGCCGGCCGCGGTGCGCGCGCGCAGGAGCCGGACGCCGGGCGGCAGCTCATGCAGGAGCGTCATGCGCTGCAGCGCCTCCGTTGGAAAGAACGCCGCCGCCGCGCGCGGGCCGATGACGATCACGGGCAGGCCGGAGAGCGCGTCCGTGAGCAGATTGCCGGTATCCAGCATAGCGGGCAGCAGCGCCCGCGCCGCGCCGACGCGGACCTCCGCCTGCGTGACGCGCTGCGCGGCCGTCGGCGTAAGGCGAAGCAGCGCGGGCAGCGGGGCGAGCAGCGTCAGCGCGAGCCACACCGCGCCCGGCGCGCGTAGCCGCGCGAGCAGCTCGCCCAGCCCGCCCAGCAGCAGCGAGGCCAGCAGCGATGTCACCGTGGCGCGCACGACCGCCTGCCACCCATGCCGCGCAAAGCACAGCGCGGCCCCGCCGGGGAGCGCGAGCAGCGCGGCGCAGGCGGTCAGCGCGGCCATCGGGCCGTCCGTGCCGGCCGCCGCCACGGTCGCCAGCAGTCCGGCGGTCAGCGCCGCCAGCCACAGCGGCCTGCGCCCCGGCCCCGGCAGTCCGCTCAAGCGCGCGCCCACGGCGTAGCTTAGCGCCGCCGCGAGCGTATTGCACAGCCAGATGCGTTCCAGCATGTCCTCGCCCCCTCTTGGCACAGTATACGCGGCGGGAGGCCCCGGACATGTCGGTTCCCGGCGCAAAGAGGGCGATATCGTGCCGTGCGGCGCATTGACAGAAACGGGACAATCGAGTATAATGCCCTCACACAAACAATTCCGGGGCGGCGGCCGATCTGGCAGAGGCGGCCCGTTTTCCGTACAGGAGGCGAAGGGCATGAACGTAGGGCAAAGCGTCCCCCGCGTGGACGCCAAGGACAAGACCACCGGCGAGGCCCGTTACGCGGCCGATCTGGAGCCGCGCGGGCTGCTGTACGCCAAGGTGGCGCGCGCGACCATCGCCAACGGCTGGGTCAAAAGCATCGATATTGCCGCGGCCGAGCGCGTGCCGGGGGTCGTCAAAATCATCACCTGCATGGACGTGCCGGAGACGCAGTTCCCCACGCCCGGCCACCCGTGGTCGGTGGAGCCGGCGCATCAGGACGTGCGCGACCGCAGGCTGCTCAACCGCCGCGTGCGCGTGTACGGCGATGATATCGCCGCCGTGGTGGCCGAAACGGAGCTGGCCGCCAAGCGCGCCGTCGCGCTGATCCGCGCCGAGTACGAGGAATACGCGCCGCTGCTGGATGTGCGCGACGCTATGGCCGAGGGCGCGCCCGTGCTGCACGAGGAAAAGCCCGGCAACGTGCTGGTGCACAGCCATTTTGCCGTCGGCGGGGAGCATCCCTTTGCCGAGGCGGAGGCCGAGCCGGGGCTGATCGCCCTGCACAAGACCTACGAGACGCAAACTGTGCAGCATTGCCACTTGGAGTGCGCGCAGTCCTTTTGCTATATGGAAAGCGGGCGGCTGGTGGTGGTCACCTCCACGCAGATCCCGCACATCGTGCGCCGCGTCATCGGGCAGGCGCTGGATCTGCCGCTGGGCGGCATCCGCGTCGTCAAGCCCTACATCGGCGGCGGCTTTGGCAACAAGCAGGACGTGCTGTACGAGCCCCTCAACGCCTACCTCTGCCTCGCGGTGGGCGGCAGGCCCGTCAAGCTGGAGCTCACCCGCGAGGAGACCCTCGCCTGCACGCGCGTGCGCCACGCCATCCGCTTTGAGCTGGAGGCCCTCGCGCGCAAGGACGGCACGCTGGTCGCCCGCAGGCTGCACGCGTGGAGCAATCAGGGCGGATACGCCAGCCACGGCCACGCCATCGTGGCCAACGCGGGCAACGCCGTCAAGCAGATCTATCACGATCAAATCGGCATCGAGGCGGATCTGTATACCGTGTACACCAACCGCGCCACGGCCGGGGCCATGCGCGGCTACGGCGTGCCGCAGGGCGATTTTGCCGCCGAGTGCATGGCCGATGATCTCAGCCGCCTGCTGGGCATGGATCCCATCGAGTTCCGGCTGAAAAACCGCATCCCCGAAGGCTATGTGGATCCGCACACGCACATCGCCTTCCAGAGCTACGGCCTGCTGGAATGCCTGCAAAAGGGCCGCGAGCGCTTCCATTGGGATGAAAAGCGCGCCGAGTACGCCCACCAGACCGGGCCGGTGCGGCGCGGCGTGGGCATGGCGATGTTCTGCTACAAGACCGGCGTGTACCCCATCTCGCTGGAGACCGCCGCGTGCCGCATGACGCTCAATCAGGACGGCTCCGTGATGCTCCACATGGGCGCGACGGAGATCGGGCAGGGCGCGGACACCGTGTTCACGCAAATGGCCGCCGATACCGTCGGCGTGCCGATGGCCAGCGTGCACATCGTCAGCAGTCAGGATACCGACTCCAGCCCCTTCGATACGGGCGCGTATGCCTCGCGGCAGACCTACGTGAGCGGGCAGGCCGTCAAGCAGACGGGCGAGCTGCTCAAGCGCCGCGTGCTGGACTACGCCGCCGAGGTGCTCGCGCGCGAGGCCGAAGCCATCGACCTGCGCGACGGCGTGGTGGTGGACGCGCGCAGCGGCGAGGCGCTTCGCCCGCTGAGCGAGATCGCGCTGGAGGCGCAGTACAGCCTGACGCACTCCGTACACATCACCGCCGAGACGACCTACCACTGCAAGGACAACACGTTCTCCTCCGGCGCGTGCTTTTGCGAGGTGGAGGTGGATATCCCGCTGGGCAAGGTGCGCGTGCTGCGCATCCTCAACGCGCACGACAGCGGCGTGCTCATCAACCCCAAGCTGGCGGAGGCGCAGGTGCATGGCGGCATGAGCATGGGGCTGGGCTTCGCGCTCAGCGAGGAGCTGCTGTATAACGAGAAGGGGCGGCCCCTCAACGATAACCTGCTGGATTATAAGCTGCCCACCTCGCTGGATACCCCGGAGCTGGAAACGCTCTTTGTGGAAATGCACGATCCCAGCGGGCCGTTTGGCAATAAGGCGCTGGGCGAGCCGCCCGCGTGCCCGGTAGCGGGCGCGGTGCGGAACGCCGTGCTGCACGCCACGGGCGTGGGGATCGATCGCCTCCCGCTCAGCCCGCAGCATTGCTTTGAGGCCTTCCAAAAGGCAGGCCTTCTCTAACAAAAAAACCGGAGGCACAGGGCACCGCCCCACCCGGAGCCACAAGGCCGCCGCCCCACCCGGAGTCGCAAGGGCCGTCGCCTCACCCGGAGGTGCAGGGGGCACTGCCCCCTGCCGGGGTGCGGGGCAGCGCCCCGCGCGTCCCCCCGTTCCCCGTGGGCGCGGCCCAAATCCCCTTCCGCGTTCCATGCCGCGCCCACGCCTCCCAGCGAGCTAGCGGCGCAGCCGCGCACGCTCGCGGCGCGTTCACCCAATCCCTTTCGTCGCACCCCACCCCCAGCGAGCTAGCGGCGCAGCCGCGCACGCTCGCGGCGCGTTCACCCAATCCCT
>CAYOYK010000095.1:4662-6324 GCA_964408185.1 uncultured Oscillospiraceae bacterium
TTCGTCGCACCCACCCCCAGCGAGCTAGCGGCGTAGCCGCGCACGCTCGCGCCGCGTTCACTCCATCCCCTTCCCCGCGCACCCCACCCCACCCCCACCCCGCAACAAGGAGGCACCCCCATGTTCGATCTGTCAGGCTTCTATCAGGCTCGTTCCGTCGCGGACGCGCTGGACGCGCTCGCGCGCAGCGAGCGGGCGATCATTATCAGCGGCGGCACGGACGTGCTGGTGCAATGCCGCGAGGGGAAGCTGGCCGGGTGCGAGCTTGTGAGCGTGCACGGTCTGCCGGAGCTGATGGGCGCGCATACAGAGCCCGACGGCGCGCTGATAATCGGCGCGGCCACGCCCTTTGCGGAGGTAACGCGCAGCGAGGCCGTGCGCGCCTGCGCGCCGATGCTGGCCGCCGCCGCCGATACGGTGGGCGGGCCGCAGACGCGCGAGGCGGGCACCATCGGCGGGAACGTGTGCAACGGGGCCGTGAGCGCGGATACCGCGACCAGCCTGCTGTGCCATAACGCAGTGCTGCGGCTCAGGAGCGCATCCGGCGCGCGGGACGTGCCCCTGCGGGAGTTCTACACCGGGCCGGGCAAGACCGTGCGCCGCCGCGACGAGTTGCTGACGCAGATCGTCATCGCAAAGCGCGATTATGAGGGCTATTGCGGGCGATATCTCAAGTATGGCAAGCGCGAGGCGATGGAGATCACCACGCTGGGCTGCGCGGCGCTGCTCAAGCTGGGCGAGGACGGCCGCGTGGCCGACCTGCGGCTGGCCTTCGGCGTGGCCGCGCCCACGCCCAGCCGCTGCCCCGCCGCCGAGGCCCTCGCGGTCGGCAAGCCGTACAGCGACGAGCTGGCCGACGCCATCGCCAAGGCCGCGCTGGACGAGCTGCATCCGCGCGATAGCTGGCGCGCCAGCAAGGCGTTCCGCGAGCAGCTGATCGGAGAGCTGTGCCGCCGCGCCCTGCGCGAGGCGGCCACGCAGGCGGGAGGAGTACGCTGATGATTGATGTATTGCGTTGTGTGGTCAACGGCCGAGAGATCGAAACGCCGTTCGATCAGAGGGAATCGCTGCTGGAGGTTTTGCGCGAGCGGCTGGGCCTGACCAGCGTAAAGAAGGGCTGCGAGGTCGGCGAGTGCGGCGCGTGCACGGTGCTCATCGACGGGCACGCGGTGGATAGCTGCCTGTACTTGGCCGCTTGGGCGCAGGGCCGCCGCATCGTGACCGTGGAGGGCCTCAAGAGCCCGACGGGCGAGCTGAGCCCCGTGCAGCAGGCGTTTGTGGATGAGGCCGCGGTGCAGTGCGGCTTTTGCACGCCGGGCATCATCCTCACGGCCGTGGAGCTGCTGGAAAGCGGCAAGCGCTACACCCGCGACGAGCTGCGCAAGCTCATCAGCGGCCACCTGTGCCGCTGCACGGGCTACGAGAACATCCTCAACGCGCTGGAGAAGGTCGTCGGAACAACGGGTGCTAAAGCACCCTTGTAAGAGGGGACGACGGCGGGCGCTAAAGCGCCCTTGTGACAGGGGACGACGGCGGGCGCTAAAGCGCCCTTGTAAGAGGGGACTTCGTCCCCGGCCCACTCGGTTTGGTCGGCGCGGAACGCCTTGTCAGGCGCTCCGCTTGCCAAACCTCCCACCTGCGGGTCGCTTTGCCGCTGCGCGG
>CAYOYK010000096.1:0-5981 GCA_964408185.1 uncultured Oscillospiraceae bacterium
GGGGGGAGGCCGCGCCCGACGGGGGGCCTCCGGCGGGCAGGGGCTTTGCCCCTGCACCCTACGAGGGGCAGTGCCCCTCGACCCCGGATGGGGGACGGTTATGGCTTTTGCCCTTTGCCCTTGCCCTTTGCCTTATGCCTGCCCCTCGACCCGTGGGAATTCGTTCGTGTCCTTCAGGGCGTCCGTGCGGGCGGCACGGTCTAGGTTTCGCATTTTTCCGCAGACCAGCGCGGCGGTATCCTTGGCCATTTGCAGGCTGGGCGCGTCGGCTGTCGGGGCCAGCTTTTGCTCCACGCGCCCCGCGATCGCGCTGATCAGGTACGGGCAGCCGGTCAGCGCCTGCTCCAAGCCCTCAAACACCGTGACCTCCATCGCGTCCGTAAACACCTTGGCGCTTTGGATCACGCTGTTCTCCACCTGCAGCTTGACCGTCACCCCGCCCCACGGGAACCGCTCGCTCACCGAGAACGTATACTGCTTCTTCTCCGGATAGATCCAGCCCTCGTCCGCAAACCGCGCCGTCAGGCCCTCCAGCGTGGGGCGGTCAAACAGCTTCTCGTCCAAGAACACCGGCTTGCTCCTGTACGTTTCCGCAAACGCGTAGTACAGGGCTTGCTCCAGCCCGCCGACCGTGAGGTCCGGGTTCAGCTCCGTCAGGTTGACGACGCGGCTTTGCACGCTGGCAACGCTTCTCGCGGCCAGCTTTTTGGGGTCGGCCGTCAGGTATTCGCCCATGATTTCCATATCGCTGTTGACCAGCAGCGTGCCGTGATGGTACGCGCTATGCCCCGCGCGATAGTACGCGTTGCCGCTGAACTTGCGCCCATCCAGCAGCAGGTCGTTGCGGCCGCTCAGCTGAGGGCGCAGGCCAAAGGCGTTTACGGCCCGGCACACCACGCTGAGCTGCTTCATCACGTCGTACTGGTTTTTGGGCACGATAAACGTAAAGTTGAGGTTGCCCAAGTCGTGGTACACCGCGCCGCCGCCGCTGAGCCGCCGGGCGACCAGCCCGCCCGCGCGCAAAAACTCCTCCACCTTGCATTCCTGCCAGGGGTTTTGGTTCCGCCCGATGACGATGGTATGCTCGTTCTGCCACAGGTACAGAATGGCGGTATCTTCGGGCAGCGTATCCATCAGGTGTTTTTCCACCGCGAGGTTCCGGTACGGATCGGTGCCCTGCGCGATGATGCAGGCGGTGCTACGTATCATATATTACCCTTCCTTGGGTTGATAGCGGAGGATGGGGCTGCGCGCGGCGGTCACCTCGTCCGGGCGGCCGATGGGCGCGGTATGGGGCGCGGTATGCAGGGTATCGGGGTCGGCCTTGGCCTCCGCGAGGATGGCCAGCACCTGCTCGGCGGCCGCGTCGAGCGCCTCCTTGCCCTCGGTATCGGTGGGCTCGAACATGAGCGCCTCGTGGACGATGAGCGGGAAGTACATCGTGGGCGGGTGCATGCCGTGATCGATCATGCGCTTGGCGACGTCCAGCGCGCTGACGCCGGTCTCGTCCTTCAGCCCTGCGAGAGAGAGCACGAACTCGTGCATGCAGGGCGCGTCCACGGCGGTGGGGCAGGCGGGCCGGAGTCGGCTCATGAGGTAATTGGCGTTGAGCACCGCGTTGCGGGCGACGTCGCGCATGCTGTCTCCGCCCAGCGTGCAGCAGTACGCGAGGGCCTTGACCAGCACGCTAAAGTTACCATAAAACCGCTTCATCTGCAAGGGGGAGTCGTCCCCGGCGGAGGCGCAGCCGGGCAGGAAGGGCGCGAGCGCGCTCTTGACGCCCACCGGGCCGCTACCGGGGCCGCCGCCGCCGTGCGGCGCGCCGAATGTCTTGTGCAAATTGAGGTGGGTCACGTCAAAGCCCATATCGCCCGGCCTTGCGATGCCCAGCACGGCGTTGAGGTTCGCGCCGTCGTAGTACATCAGCCCGCCGCAATCGTGCACAAGGCGGCTGATCTGCAGCACGTCTTTTTCAAACAGGCCGAGCGTATTGGGGTTGGTCATCATCATGCCGGCGATGTGCGGGCCGAGCAGCGGCTTGAGGGCCTCCACGTCCACGAGGCCGTCCTCGCGGCTGGGCACGCTTTGCACGGCGAAGCCCGCCATGGCGGCGGACGCGGGGTTGGTGCCGTGGGCGGAATCGGGCACGAGCACGGTGGTTCGGGCCGCGTCGCCGCGCGCCTCGTGGTACGCCTTGATGAGCATCAGCCCGGTCAGCTCTCCGTGCGCGCCCGCCGCGGGCTGCAGCGTCACGCGGTCCATGCCGGTGACCTCGCGCAGGATGGCCTCCAGCGCGTCCATCACCTGCCGGCAGCCGCGGGTGGATTCCCTCGGCGCGAGCGGGTGCGCGGCCTGAAAGCCCTCCAGCGCGGCGCAGGCCTCATCCAGCGCGGGGTTGTACTTCATGGTGCAGCTGCCCAGCGGGTAGAAGCCGTCGTTCACGCCGTAGGTCTGGCGGGCCAGCGCGGTGTAGTGGCGGCTCACGTCCTGCTCGCTCAGCTCCGGGAGCTTGGGCGGCGTTTGGCGGCGCAGGCTCTCCGGCAGCCGATACTCCGGCACGTCCAGCTTGGGCAGCGCCTGACTGCGGCGGCCGGGCACGCTCCGTTCGTAATTCAGCATCATAGCTCGCACGCCTCCTTTACCAGCGCCGCGACCTCATCCAGCAGGGCGCGGGCGGATTTTTCGGTTACGCACCACAGCATGCGGCGCTCGTCCAGCGGCAGTCCGCTCAGCACGCCCGCCTCGCCGAGCTTGGCCTCCACGGCCTTGGCGCTGACGGGCAGCTCGGTGACGAACTCGTGGAAAAATTCTCCTCCGTAGGCGAGGCGCAGGCCGGGGATTTCCGTCAGGCGGGCGGCGAGGTAATGCGCCTTGCTCACGCAGCTTTCGGCGACCTCTCTCAGCCCGGCCGCGCCCATGTAGCTCATGTAAACCGAGGCGGTCAGCGCGCAGTGGGCTTGGTTGGAGCAGATGTTGCTCTGGGCCTTTTCGCGGCGGATATGCTGCTCTCTGGCCTGCAAGGTAAGCACGAAGGCGCGTCGGCCCTGCGCGTCGGTCGTCTGGCCGACAATGCGGCCCGGCAGGCGGCGCTGCATGGCGGCGGTCGCGGCCATAAAGCCCACGCTGGGCCCGCCGTAGCACATGGGCAGGCCGAAGGCCTGCGCGTCGCCGGTCACCACGTCCGCGCCCACGTCCGTGCCGTCCGGCAGCAGGGCGAGCGCGAGCGCGTCCACGCTCCACACGGCCTTTGCTCCGGCGGCGTGCGCCTGCGCGAACAGCGCGCGCGTATCCTCGATGCTGCCGTAATAATTCGGGCTTTGCACGACCACGCAGGCGACGTCCTCGGCAAGGAGGGCCTGCAGCGCGGCGGGATCGGTCGCGCCGTCCCGCGCGGGGGCCACGCGGCATTCCGCGCCCGCGCCGTGGCAGTACGTGCGCACGACGGCGAGCGTATCGGGGTGGACCGCGCCGCTCACGAGCACGGCGGTGCGCTTGCGGTCGCGGCACATGGCGGCGGCCTCGGCGGCGGCGGTCGCGCCGTCGTACACGGAGGCGTTGGCGGCGGCCATGCCGGTCAGCTCGCAGATCATGGTTTGGTACTCAAAGATGCTTTGCAGCACGCCTTGGCTCATTTCGGCCTGATAGGGCGTGTAGGCGGTGACAAACTCCTCCTTGTTGGCCTGCGCGGGCACGATGGGCGGGATAAAGTGATCGTAGCACCCGGCTCCGCGCAGGACGGCGCGGTAGCGCGTGTTTGCGTCGGCCATGCCGCGCAGGGCGGCGAGGGTTTCCAGCTGGCTCATGCCGTCGGGCAGGCGGGCGGTCTTGGCGGCGGCGCGCACCTCCTGCGGGATGGCGGCAAACAGCTCGTCCTCGCTTTGCAGGCCGAGCGCGTCCAGCATCTGCCGCCGCTGCGCCTGCGTGTTGCTGATGTAATCGCTCATGCGTCGCCTCCGTTACAGCGTGTTCAGGTAGGCCTGATACTCCTCGGCGGTCATCAGCTCCTCCTGCGCGGTGAGGCCCTCCACCTTGATGAGCCACGCGGTGTAGGGCTTTTGGTTGATGCTCTCCGGCGCGTCCAGCAGCGCCTCGTTGATCTCGGCCACGGTGCCGCTGACGGGGCAGAACACATCGCTCACGGCCTTAACGCTTTCCACGTCGCCGAGTGCCTCGCCGGCGGTCACAGCGTCGCCGACCTGCGGCAGGTTGACAAACACAAGGTCGCCCAGCTCGTGCTGCGCGTAGTCGGTCAGGCCGACGACCGCGATTCCGTCGTCCAGCATCACCCATTCGTGGCTCTTGGTATAGCGGTAGTAATTGGGCATTTCCATAGCAGTTTCCTCCTTATTTCCCTCCGGCGGAGGGGATTTTTTTCAGCGATCTCTGCGGTAGAAGGGCAGGGGCACCGCGTCGGCGGTGAGCATCTGGCCGCGCACGTCCACCTGAAAGCGGCTGCCCAGCCCGGTGGGCACCTCGTCGGAGACAAGGGCCATGGCCACGGTGCCCACGGTGGGGCAGTAGGTGCCGCTGGTGGTTTTGCCGACCAGCTTGCCCTTGTAGTACACATCCTGGTGCTCGCGCACCACGCCGCGGTCCATTACCGCAAGGCCGATGCGCACCCGTTCCGGCTCGCTGTCCAGCAGCGCGTCGCGGCCGATAAAATCGCCCTTGTCCAGCTTGACGTAGCGGTCAAGGCCCGTATCCAGCGGCGATACGGTCTCGTCCATCTCGTGGCCGTAGAGGGGCATGCCGGCCTCCAAGCGGAGGGTATCGCGGCAGCCCAGCCCGCAGGGGATCAGCCCGTCGGGCTTGCCGGTCTGCAGCAGCAGGCGGGCGATGCGCTCCGCGTCGGCGGGGGGCATGTACAGCTCAAAGCCGTCCTCGCCGGTGTAGCCCGTGCGGCTGAGGATGCAGTGCGCGCCGTCCAGCGTCACATCCGGCAGAAAGTGATAGTACCGCCGGGGGATGCTCTCGTCCGGCAGGAGGCGGCGCAGGATCTCCCCGGCCTTGGGGCCCTGCAGGGCGAGCTGGGCCAGCTCGTCGCTGCGGTCGGTCAGGGCGGCGCCGGGCAGCAGGGCGGCGCGCATCCACGCAACGTCCTTGTCGTGGTTGGCGGCGTTGACGACCACAAGGTAGTCCTCCTCGCCAAAGCGATAGACCAGCACGTCGTCCACCACGCCGCCGTTGTAGTTGAGCATGGGGCTGTACCGCACCTGCCCGTCCGTCATGCCGGACATATCGTTGCACAGCAGGCGCTGCAGCGTGTCCAGCGCGCCGGGGCCGCGCAGGGCGACCTCGCCCATGTGGCTCACGTCAAACAGGCCGCAGGCGCTGCGCACCGCCTTGTGCTCGGCGATGACGCCGGTCTCGTACTGCACGGGCAGCCAGTACCCCGCAAAGGGCACCAGCCTTCCGCCCAGCTCCGCGTGGAGCGCGTAGAGCGGGGTCTTTCGGGCTTCCTCGGTCGATTGCATCGGCATACAAAGTCCCTCCTATGTATTCGGCTCGTACAACAAAAAGGCGCAAGGGGATTGCCCTCTGCGCCTCTGTTGCTGAACCTGAAAGTTTCCCCCTTGCGGGGTTGCCTCTTCGGTGCATCGCTGCTTTCCAGAGCTTCGTCGGGTCCGGGTCCTTTTGCCTGAGAGCTTGTGCGTTTTGCACCTTCGGCGACGCTTGCGCGTTCTCTCCCCGAACCGTCAATCGAACGGCCTATTCAACTGTACATGGAAATTATAGGGTCTTTTGGGTTGGATGTCAAGGAAAGCGGAGCCGAAAAGAATGTCGAAAAAACGGGACGCCTTGCTGGGTTTAGCGGGGGGCGGGGCCCCCGCGCCCCTGCGCCCCTGCGCCTGCGCGGCGGGGGGCGGCCCTGCGGGGCCGCGTGCGCCTATGCGGCGCGCGCAGCGGCCTGCGGGCAGGAGGGGCCGCGCCTGTGCGGCGCAGGTATGCGCCTGCGGCGCGGCTTTGCGCCTGTGCGGCGC
>CAYOYK010000097.1:0-5873 GCA_964408185.1 uncultured Oscillospiraceae bacterium
CACGCCTCCCAGCGAGCTAGCGGCGCAGCCGCGCACGCTCGCGGCGCGTTCACTCGATCTCCTTTCCCCGCACCCCCACCCCCAGCGAGCTAGCGGCGCAGCCGCGCACGCTCGCGGCGCGTTCACTCGCTTCCTTTCCCCGCATCCACCCCCAGCAAGCCAGCGGCGCAGCCGCGCACGCTCGCGGCAACGCCGCGCAAGCAAAGGGTATCCCAATCCAACAAACGGGGCCGCCTCCATGCAAAGAGGCGGCCCCGCTTGGCGCAGATCACTCTATTTCTTTTTCCGCACGCTGAGCGCGAAGCCCAGCCCAACGCCCGCAATGATGACGATCACCGCTACCGGGGACAGACCCGTCCCTTGGGCCGAGGCCTGCTCCGCCCGCGCAAAAGCCGGGAGCAGCAGACAGAGCGCGCCCGCGCAGGGGAATGCTCGCTTGTGCATGGGTCTCCTTTCCGGCGCGCCGCGCCTGCGTGGGAATGGCTACCGTAAGCCGCTCAACGGCTTGACGTACTTGAGCCGGAACTCCGGCGTGCCCTCCTCAGGGACGCGCTCGCCGGTCTGCCGGAAGCCGTGCTTGCTGTAAAAGGCCCTCGCGGCGGCGTTCTTCTCCAGCACCCACAGCATGGCGGAGGTTGCCCCGGCCGCGGCCGCCTGCGCCTCAAAGTCGTCCAGCAGCGCGCCGCCAATGCCCTCGCCCTGAAAGAACGGATCCACGTACAGCTCCACCAGCTCGGCTTGGGGCGCGGTCAAGCGCATGGAACACATGCCCTTTGCAAAGCCGTCCGCCGCCACGCGAACCCCCGCGAGCCGCTCCGGCTCGTCGCGGTAGGCGAGGGCAAGCGGCAGCACCTGCATCTCGCCAAAGGATACATCGTCCGCGCGGAAGATCGCCTGGTACGCCTTGCGCTTGGCAAAGATGAGGATCTCGGCCAGCCGGGACGCATCCGCGGGCACGGCGGGGCGAACGGCGACGGCTGATCGCCTCATGCCGCGCGCCTTACCTGCCAAAGAGCTCGGCGGCCTTCCGCATCCGCTCGATCACCTGCACGCCGAACGGACAGCGGCTTTCGCAGCCGCCGCACGCGATGCAATCGCCCGCGTTGGCGCTGAGGCCCCGATAGTGCGCGCGCAGGCTGTCCGGCGTGTGCTCCTGCATGGCGGCCAAGTCGTAGAGCTGGTTCATCAGCGGAATGTCGATGCCCGCCGGGCACGGCGCGCAATGGCCGCAATAGGTGCATTGCCCGCGGTAGGTGTGCAGCGGCGCGCCCGCCAGCACGGTGGCGTAGTCCTTCTGCGCGTCGGTCGCGGTCTCGTAGGCGACCGCCTCGTCCACGTGCTCAGGCGTGCCGTAGCCCACCATCACGGCCGCCACGGCGGGCCGCGTCAGCGCGTAATGGAGGCATTGCACGGGCGTGAGCGCCACGCCGAACGGCGAGCGCTTCGCGTCAAAGAGCCGCCCGCCCGCGTAGCCCTTCATCACGGTAATGCCCACGCCCCGCTGCTCGCACAGGTTGTACAGCTCCACGCGCTCCGGCGCGATGCCGCCCAGCTTGGCGTCGTAGCTCTCGACAAAGTAATCGTCAAGGTTCTCGGTGGCGGGCAGCATGTCAAACGCGGGGTTGACGCTGAAGAGGATCATCTCGATCTCGCCCTGAAGCGCGGCCAGCTTGGCCACGGCGGGGTTGTGCGTGCTCATGCCGATGTGCCGGATGGCGCCCGAAGCCTTGAGCTCCCGCACATAATCCATAAACTCGCCGTTCACCACGCGCTCAAACTCGGCGGCCTCGTCGATAAAGTGGATCATGCCAAGGTCGATGTAATCGGTGCGCATGCGCGCGAGCAGATCCTCAAACGCGGGCTTGACCCTGCTCAGGTCGCGGCTGCGCTCGTACTGGCCGTTCACCCATGTGGAGCCGATGTGCCCTTGGATGATCCAGCGGTCGCGGTGCTTCTGGATGGCCGTGCCGATGTGGCTGCGCACGTTCGGCTCGGACATCCAGCAGTCCAGAATGTTGATGCCGCAGGCCTCGCAGCGGTCGATGATCGCCTGCACGCCGGGCAGCTCCTGCTTTTCCAGCCATTCTCCCCCAAGCCCGATCTCGCTGACCTGCAACCCGGTACGGCCCAAAGCGCGATAATTCATGCGGATGCTCCTTTGTGCGCGCGGCTCTCGGCCACGTTCGCCTGTTTTTCTTTTTACTTCGACGCGCCCGCGTCAAATCCCTGCCGATACGGGTCGGTCACGGTTTTTTCCCTGCTGTACAAGCGCCGCCGCGGTATGGTATAATGCCTTATCTCACATTGCGGCGCGCCGTTTTGCGCCCGCTGCCGATAGGAGGAGCCTCATGGACCGCAAATTTCCCATCACCAAGGAGCGCTTGCGCAACGCGTGGGCATACAGCCGCTGGGTGCTGGTGCTGCTGGTCGTTTTATCGCTGGCCGGCTGGAACCTGTTTTATCACATGACCTCGTACCGCGTCCCCGCCGAACGGAAGGTCGAGTTTTACATCGATCAGTACGGCGCGATGGAGGACGGCCCGACGGCGCTGGACGGGCTGATGGACGCCATCCACGCGGAGGCGCTGCCGGAGCTGGAGGAGGTCAGCGCCCTGTGCATGGGGCTGGATGATACCTACGGCACCATGCTGATGGCCGCCAAGGTGTCGTCAGGCGAGGGAGATGTGTTTCTGCTTACGGAGCAGTACTTCCGGCAGCTGGCCGGGAACGGCGCGCTTGTCCCCCTGCAGCCGCTGCTGGACGCGGGCGAGCTGGACGCGACGGGCGTTGACCTGACCGCCGGCTACGATACGGACGAGGCTACGGGCGAGCCGGTGCTCTACGGCATCCCGGCCGATTCCTTTACGGCGCTGGATAGCTACGGGCTCATCCGCGAGGGCGCGTATTTTGCGGTGATCCAGCAGCCGGACGAGGAGCTGGAGCATTCCGTGATCTTCCTCCGCACGCTGATGCAGCATTTGCGCGAGCCCGCCGCCGACTGACGCGGGCGTATGGCTTCCCCTTCTTTTGGGCACGCTGTGCGTGACCGGAGGGAAGGAGGATTTATCCATGAATGCGAAAAAATGCCTGCTGTGCGGCCGCCTGCGGAGCGACGGCCTGCGCCTGATGGATTGCCTGATCTGCGCGGACTGCGAGCATCGCCTAGTGCGCGACGCGATGCGCCCGGCGGAGGCCGCCCGCGCAAGGAAAAGGCTGATCCGGCTCTATCCGCGCCGCGCCGCGCGGGCCGCGCCGGGCTGATTCATTCCTGCAAAAAAATCGGGTTTTCATCGCACGCTCTTGCAAGGCGTGCGTTTTTTTGCTATGCTTGCGCTGCCGTTATGCGGCAACATCCAAGAAGGAGACCTGAACGTGAACGATTCCCCATACGATGTGGTTCTGTTTGATCTGGACGGTACCCTGACCTGCTCCGAGGACGGCATTATCGGCTCCGCTGAATACGCGCTGGAAAAGCTGGGCATGGAAAAGCCCGCCGGGCTTGACCTGCGCTGCATCATCGGCCCGCCGCTGTTCTACTCGTTCCGCAACACGTTTGGGCTGGACGAGGCGCGCGCGTGGGAGGGCATCGGCTACTACCGCGCCTTCCACGACAGGGAGGGCTACAAGCGCTATACCGTGTACCCGCATATCCGCGAGCTGCTGACGCTCCTGCGGCAGGACGGCGTGTATCTGGCCGTGGTCACCAGCAAGCTGCGCGAGCCGACCGAGCTTGTGCTCAAGCATCTGGGCCTGACCCATTATTTCGATCAGATCGTCGCGCCGTCGTCCGATGAGGAGCCGCCCGAAAAGGCCGAGCTGGTGCGCCGCGCGCTGCCGGACCGCTATCGCCACGCGGCGATGGTCGGCGACCGCCGCTTTGATATCGAGGGCGCGCTCGCCAACGGGATCGACGCGATCGGCGCGGGCTACGGCTTCGGGCAGGAGGACGAGCTGCAAACCGCCGGCGCGACGCATCTCGCGCCCGACCCGGAATCCCTGCTGGCGCTGCTCTGCCCCGGCATGCAGGCGCCGCGCGGGTTCTTCCTCTCCATGGAGGGGCTGGACGGCAGCGGCAAGACCACGCAGGCCGATCTGCTGGAGCAGAGCCTGAAGGATTACGGCTTTTCCGTGCTGCGCACACGCGAGCCCGGCGGCTGCGAGATCAGCGAGCAGGTGCGCCGCATCGTGCTGGGCACCGAGAATATGGAAATGTGCCCGGCCTGCGAGGCGCTGCTGTACGCGGCGGCGCGCGCCCAGCACGTGGAGCAGGTGATCCGCCCGGCGCTGGAGCGCGGCATGGTGGTGCTGTGCGACCGCTTTGTGGATAGCTCCATCGCCTATCAGGGCGGCGGGCGCGAGCTGGGCGTGGAGACCGTCAGCCAGCTCAACGAGCCCGCCGTCGGCGCGACGCTCCCCGACGCGACCGTGTACCTCGCCATTGATTGCGGCGAGGCGCTCGCGCGCCGCAGCAGCGCGTCCGCGCTCGATCGGCTGGAAATGGAGGCGCTCGGCTTCCATGAGCGCGTGCAAAAGGCATACGAGCGCCTGATCCACGAGAACCGCCGCCGCTTTTTGGTGGTGGACGCGGACCGGCCCATCGACGATGTGGCGCGGGATGTGCTGCAAGCCGTGCTGGGCCGCATCGAGCCGGAAACGCAGGAGAATCGGCCGTGAGCCGCATCGTGGTGGGCATGAGCGGCGGCGTGGATTCCTCTGTGGCGGCGCTGCTGCTCAAGCGTCAGGGCTTTGATGTGGTCGGCGTGTTTATGAAAAACTGGGACGAGAAGGACGAAAACGGAACCTGCACCGCCGCCGCCGATTGGCAGGACGTGCAGGACGTGTGCGCCCGCATCGATATTCCCTGCTACTCCGTCAACTTTGTGAAGGAGTATCAGGAGCGCGTGTTTTCCTACTTTTTGGAGGAGTACCGCCGGGGCCGCACGCCCAACCCGGACGTGCTGTGCAACCGGGAGATCAAATTCAAGGCGTTCTTGGATTTTGCCATGAAGCTGGGCGCGTCGCGGATGGCGACGGGCCACTTTGTGCGCGCCGAGCGCCGCAACGGCCATTCCGCGCTGCTGCGCGGGACGGACGCGAACAAGGACCAGAGCTACTTCCTTTATATGCTCAAGGAAAGGCAGCTCGATCAGGCCGTGTTTCCCGTGGGCGGGCTGACCAAGGCCGAGGTGCGCGCCATTGCCGCCGAGGCCGGCCTGTCTACCAGCCAAAAGAAGGACTCCACAGGCATCTGCTTTATCGGCGAGCGGAACTTCCGCAAGTTCTTGCAGGAGTTTTTGCCGCTTCAGGCCGGGGACATGGTCGCCCCGGACGGCTCCGTGGTGGGCCGCCACATCGGGCTGGCGTATTACACGCTGGGCCAGCGGCGCGGGCTGGATATCGGCGGACGGGGCGACGGCCGCAGCTGGTTTGTCATCGGCAAGGATCTGGAGGGCAACCGCCTGCTGGTGGCGCAGGGCGAGGATCACCCGTCGCTCTACACCCGATACGCGCTGGCCGGGCAGCTTACGTGGATTGCCGATGCGGCCCCCGCGCCGGAGGGCGAGCCATTCCGCTGCACGGCCAAGTACCGCTATCGGCAGGCCGATCAGCCCGTTAGCGCTTTCTGGCGCGGCGATGCGCTCTATCTGGATTCCGATGCGCCCCAGCGCGCCGTGACCGCCGGTCAGAGCGTTGTGCTGTACCAAGGCGATGTGTGTCTGGGCGGCGCGGTAGCCGATAAAACAAGCAATGACAAGGCTTTGCTCGCAAATTGAAAAAAACCTTTCGATATTGCAAAATTAGTGGTTGACAATCGACTGAAACGATGGTATTCTAATCAAGCTCGCTTGAGCGACGAACCTTGAAAACGATAC
>CAYOYK010000098.1:0-5763 GCA_964408185.1 uncultured Oscillospiraceae bacterium
GCCGGGCAGGCGCAAGCCGCGCCGGGCAGGCGCAAGCCGCGCCGGGCAGGCGCAAAGCCGCGCCGGGCAGGCGCAAGCCGCGCCGGGCAGGCGCAAGCCGCGCCGGGCAGGCGCAAAGCCGCGCCGGGCAGGCGCAAAGAGAGCAAAGCCAATACCGCGTTTCCAAGGGGGAAGCAAGACGGCGAAGCCGTCGGTGAAGGGGGACGAAGTCCCCTGTCACAAGGGCGCTTTAGCGCCCGCCGTCGCACCCGCCGTTGATTGCCTCTGCAGGGAGAAAGCCGACGGTATCGTTGTACAGGACGTGCACGTACGGGCCGCAATCGCCGTAGACGGTGACCGTCGCGTCGGCGGGGCAAACGCAGAGCTGGGTCTGCAGGTCGGCGGCGAGCAGGGGGGTATCGGCGCGGACGGCTGCGGTGGGCGGGCGGGTGACAAGCTGCAGGGCGTCATCGCCAAAGCAAAGGTAATCGCGCTTGAGCCAACCCTCACGGTCGCCGATGCGCACGCGGCACCAGTTTTTGCTGCTGTCGTCGAGGATGGTCACGGGCGTGCCGCCGTAGTATTGGCCGATGCACTCGCTGCCGACGTTGGGCTCGGTGCGGAAGTTGAGCGACAGGCTGGAGTACATGCCTTGGATGTAGGCGGTATCGGCGGTTGCGCTGACCACCTTGGGGGTGCGCGCCTTCGCGCCCGATGCGCAGGCGCGCGCGCAGTCCATCAGCGCGGGGAGCTGGTAGCCGATGAGATCGTCCAAGTAGCGGCTCCAGCTCAGCCCGCCGCGCACGATGCGCTCGACAAAGTTGAACGGCGGATAAACGGTCACGCTGTCGTCAGCGGCGGTTTCGGTGATAACCCACTGCTCGTCGGGCCACTCGATGGTGGTCGCGGTGCCGTCCGCGCGGTCGGTGTGCCATTGGTCGATGAGCACATGCCCGTTCTCGGTCAGCTCAAGGCGAAAGCGATAAGCCTCGTCGTGCGTGCCATCGGCGGGAAAGGCGAGGTAAACGCGCCCGTCGGCCTCCTCCACGCGGAAGGGGCGGCTGCGCAGCAGGAACGCGCAGTTGTACAGCAGCATTCGGCAGCTCTTGCCGGAGCCGTACAGGACGCAGAGCACGTGCTGGTTGAAGCCCTCCATGACCACGAAGGTGAGCGGCTCGCTGAGGGCGGCGTAGGTGTACACGGGCGCGAAGGGCTCCCACAGCGGGTCGGTAAAGGCGGCGGCGAGCTCGTCGGGGATGGGGTCGGCTTGGGCGGGCAGCACGCTGGCGCAGACAAACGTTGCGCACAGCAGCAGGGACAGAAAGCGTCGCATGGTGAGTCTCCTCTCTTTGGTACAGGATGCTGATAGAACGAACGAGAGAGGGAAAGGATTCCCAGCGGGCGAAACACAAGATGTGGTATCAGAAAGTGAGCGAGGCACAAGGCGTCAAAAAATTAATAAAAATTTAATAACTTGTGCGCAAAACAGCTTGCGGCAAAGGTTTTTGTATGCTATACTCCAAAAGTTGGCTTGAGAGCTGAGCCATGGGCGGCTGCGCGCGCCTTCGCGGACGCGCGACCATGGGCGGCTCTGCTAGAAACAAAGCGACGGGCACTTCCCCGCCGTGGGGGCTTGGGCCTCACAAAAGCGCGACCCAACACGCTTTTGGCCAAATCAAGAGCCCCTCACCGCCCCAGATGGGCACTTACCCCAAATATTTGGAGGTGTAACAACAACATGGCACGTATTGCAGGCGTTGACCTGCCCAGAGAAAAGCGCGTCGAGGTCGGCCTCACGTACATCTTCGGCATCGGCCCCGCGGTCTCCAAGGAGATCATCGAGTCCACCGGCGTGAACCCCGATACCCGCGTGAAGGATCTTACCGAACAGGAAGTCAGCAAGCTCCGTGAGTACATCGAGCATCACGTCAAGGTGGAGGGCGACCTCCGCCGCGAGGTGTCCCTCAACATCAAGCGACTGGTCGAGATCGGTTGCTACCGTGGCGTGCGGCATCGTCGCGGCCTCCCTGTGCGCGGACAAAAGACCAAGACCAACGCGCGCACCCGCAAGGGCCCCAAGCGCACCATTGCCGGCAAGAAAAAGGCCACCAAGTAACAGCTTGCTCCTTCAGGCCCCGCCCCGCGCGGGCCGCCTGAATACCATGAATGTAAGTCGCATGGAGGGATGAAACAAATGGCACCCAAACAACAGAAGTTGAAGAAGGTCTCGCGCAAGCGCCGTGAGAAAAAGCTCGTCGAGCGTGGCGCCGCGCACATCCGTTCTTCCTTTAACAACACCATCGTCACACTGACCGATACCAACGGCAACGCCCTGTCTTGGGCCAGCTCCGGCGGGCTTGGCTTCCGCGGAAGCAAAAAGTCCACGCCGTTCGCCGCCCAGATGGCCGCCGAAACCGCCGCCAAGGCCGCCATGGAATTCGGTCTCAAAACCGTCGAGGTCTATGTAAAGGGCCCCGGCTCCGGACGCGAGGCCGCTATCCGCAGCCTTCAGGCCGCCGGGCTGGAGGTCAACATGATCAAAGACGTTACACCCATTCCGCACAACGGATGCCGTCCGCCCAAGCGTAGAAGAGTGTAAAAATCGAGGAGGTACAAACAAATGGCTAGATATACCGATTCCGTATGCCGTATGTGCCGCCGCGAGGGCACCAAGCTCTTCCTCAAGGGCGAAAAGTGCTTCTCTGCGAAATGCGCGCTGAGCCGTCGGCCCACCCCTCCGGGGCAGCATGGTCAGGCTCGTCAGCGCAAGGCCAGTGAGTACGGCCTCCAGCTCCGT
Source organism: uncultured Oscillospiraceae bacterium (assembly GCA_964408185.1). Lineage (GTDB taxonomy): Bacteria > Bacillota > Clostridia > Christensenellales > Aristaeellaceae > CAYOYK01. Next base: position 2,777 of record CAYOYK010000098.1, read on the forward strand.
GAAAAGCAAAAAGCCCGCCGCGCCTACGGCCTCATGGAAGGCCAGTTTAAGCGCACCTTCGTTCGTGCCACCGGCATGAAGGGCATCACCGGCGAAAACCTGCTCCAGCTGCTGGAGCTGCGCTTGGACAACGTGGTCTTCCGCTCCGGGCTGGCCTCCAGCCGCGCGCAGGCCCGTCAGTTTGTGTGCCACGGCCACATTCTGGTCAACGGCAAAAAGGTGGACATCCCCTCCTTCACCGTGAAGCAGGGCGACGTCATCGCCGTGTGCGCCAAGAGCAAGGACGTGGAGCACTTCAAAATCGTCAAAGAGGGCATCAGCCGCGTCATCCCCAAGTGGCTGACCACCGATGCCGAAAACCTGCAAACCACCGTGGCCGCCCTGCCGCAGCGTGACGATGTGGATCTCACCCTGCAAGAGAGCATGATCGTCGAGTACTATTCTCGTTAGGATCAGGCGGAACCCCTCAACCAAGACGGCTTGAAACAGGAGGGTAAAACCAGTGATCGAAATCGAAAAAGCGCGGATCGAATGCACGGAAAAGAGCGCGGACAACACCTACGGCAAGTTCGTGGTGGAGCCTTTGGAGCGCGGCTTCGGCCATACGCTGGGCAATGCGCTGCGCCGCGTGCTGCTTAGTTCGCTTCCGGGCGTGGCGGTCACCAACATCCACATCGAGGGCATCCAGCATGAGTTTTCCACGGTGCCCGGCGTTGTGGAGGATGTGACGGAGCTCATTCTCAACCTCAAGGAGCTCTCCGCCAAGATGTACAGCGATCAGCCAAAAACGGTCATGCTGGATGTGCGCGGCCCCGGCGAGGTCAAGGCCGGCGATATCCCCGTGGACGATGAGATCGAGATCATCGACCCGGAGCTGCATATCGCCACCCTCAACGAGGACGCCCATCTGCAAATGACGCTCACCCTCGATAAGGGCCGCGGCTACGTAAGCGCCGATAAAAACAAGTCGGCCAACATGGCCATCGGCGTCATCCCGATCGATTCCATCTTCACGCCCATTCGCAAGGTGAACTACACCGTAGAGGATACCCGTGTCGGGCAGATCACCGACTACGATAAGCTCACCTTGGAGGTGTGGACCAACGGAACGGTGCAGCCGGACGAGGCCGTCAGCCTCTCGGCCAAGATTCTCACCGAGCACCTGAGCCTCTTTGTCAGCCTGACCGATCAGGTAATGCCCATCTCGTTCACCGATCAGGAGGACGACAGCAAGGGCAAGGTGCTGGAGATGACCATCGAGGAGTTGGATCTCTCCGTGCGCGCGTACAACTGCCTCAAGCGCGCGGGCATCAACACCGTGGCCGAGCTGGTTCAGCGCAACCAGGAGGACATGATGAAGGTGCGCAATCTGGGCCGCAAGAGCTTAGAAGAAGTGGAGCAGAAGCTGGCCGGGCTGAACCTGTCCCTTCGCCCCAGTGACGAATAACCGAATGGAGGTACATAGACCATGGCACAACGCAAGCTGGGCCGTACCGCCGAACAGCGCCAAGCGCTGCTCCGCAATCAGGTGACCAACCTGCTTTGGTACGGCCGTATCGAGACCACCGAAGCGCGCGCCAAGGAAGTGCGGAAGATGGCCGAAAAGCTAATCACGCTCGCCATCAAGGAGTGCGACAACACGGTGGAGGCCACCAAGGAGACCCATAACGAAAAGCAGCAGCTCACCACGCTTACCGTCACCAACGACGCGCCCACCAAGTTGGCCGCCCGTCGCCGGATGATGAGCTATCTGTATACCATCCCCGAACAGCGCAAAAAGGGCGAGGACAAGGACGATTTTGTGGAGCGCACCAAGGACGTAAAGTTCCCCGTGGTGGAAAAGCTCTTCCGCGAGATCGGCCCGAAGTTCAAGGCTCGCAACGAGGAAAAGAAGTGCTCCGGCGGCTACACCCGCATCTACAAGCTGGGGCCCCGCCGCGGTGACAGCGCTGAAATGTGCATCATCGAGCTCGTGTGAGGGGTTGCCAAAGCGGCCCGGCCACTTTGACTGGGCTTGTCCCAAGCCCCTCAGGGAGATAGCGTTCGTTTAAGGCCGTGCTTCGTTGGAGGCACGGTCTTTTTTTGCGCCTGCGCGGCGCGGCTTTGCGCCTGCGCGGCGCAGCAGGGGCCGCGCCTGCGGGCGCGGGGGTCGCCCGCGCTACGCGGGCGGGAACGGTGCCCCACCCTGCGGGGTGGGGAGGGGCGGCCTGCGGGCCGCGTGCCCCGACCTGCGGGCCGGGGTTCGTCACTTTTCTTTTCAGCTGAAAAGAAAAGTAACCAAAAGAAACAGCGTGATTGAGGCCGATCGATGGGCCAGCACGCCCATCTTGTGCTACAAGCGATCGCCCAGAAAACTTGCGTGATAGCGTTAGCACGCCTGCGGTGCCCATCTTGGCCGAACTGCTGCCCCGCGCCTGTTGGCTTGTTCCCGTGCAAGGGACGGCATGCAGGCATGGTGGCCCTGCGGGGCCCTCGATTGGCTTGCCGCGCCTGCGGGCGCGGGGGGGGAAAAACGCCATGTTGGCTTTGTTCCCACACGTGTTTAGGGCATAGCTACATTGGGGAACGCGGTACTGGCTTTGCTTCCCCGTGTGTATATGGTATTGTTACCATAGGGAGCGCCATATTGGCTTTGCACTCTTACGTGTTTAGGCGCAGTTACATTGGTGGATGCGGTACTGGCTTCGCACACCTGCGTGTCCATGGTATTGTTACCATAGGGAACGCCATATTGGCTTTGCTTCCTTACGTGTTTAGGGCGTGGTTACATTGGGGAGCGCCATACTGGCTTTGCTACCCTGCGTGTCTACGGTATGTTCTATTAGGGAACGCCATATTGCTTTCGCTACCTCACGTGTTTAGGGCATTGCGCCCAAGGCATGCAGGGTTTACTTCGTTTCCCCCGTTCTCCCGCGCCCGCAGGCGCGGCAAGCCAATCGAGGGCCCCGCAGGGCCACCATGCCTGCATGCCGTCCCTTGCACAGGAA
>CAYOYK010000099.1:0-5405 GCA_964408185.1 uncultured Oscillospiraceae bacterium
CCTTCACCGACGGCTACGCCGTCTTGCTTCCCCCTTGGAAACGCGGTATTGGCTTTGCTCCCCGGTTTATCTGGGGCGGTGTGCCCGTAGGGAACGCCATGTTGGCTTTGCTCCGCGCTTATCTATGCCATAGTCACCGTGGGAAATGAGGTATTGCGTTTGCTCCCCTGCATGTCTGGGGCATTGCTCCGCAGGAAACGCGGTATTGGCTTCGCTCCCCGGCTTGTCTGGGGCGTTGTGCCCGTAGGGAACGCCATATTGGCTTTGCTACCCCGCGTATCTACGGCACTGCGCCCAAGGCACGCGGGCGTTGTTTTCCCCCGTTCCCCCGTACCCCCCGCGCCCGCAGGCGCGGCAAGCCAATCGAGGGCCCCGCAGGGCCACCATGCCTGCATGCCGTCCCTCTCACGGGAACAAGTCAACAGGCGCGGGGCAGCAGTTCGGCCAAGCTGGGCACCGCAGGCGTGCAAACAGCCTAAGCCAAGCCCTCTGGGCGATCGCTTGTAGCACAAGATGGGCGTGCTGGCCCATCGATCGGCCTCAATCACGCTGTTTCTTTTGGTTACTTTTCTTTTCAGCTGAAAAGAAAAGTGACGAACCCCGGCCCGCAGGTCGGGGCACCGTTTCCGCGCCCGCAGGCGCGAAACCCTCGCGGCCCAGCAGGGCCGCCCTCCTGCGCCCGCAGGCGCAAAGCTGTGCCGCGCAGGCGCACCGCCCGCGCCGCGCAGGCGCACCGCCCGCGCCGCGCAGGCGCAAACGCGCGCCGCATAGGCGCACCGCCCGGCCGCGCAGGCCAGCGCGCGCCCGCAGGCGCGGCCCCCCGCGCCGCGCAGGCGCAAAGCCGCGCCCCCCCGCTGCGGCGCGCGCGCCGCCCCCACCGGGGCACCCCTCAACCCCTTCGCAAGAAAAGGAGAAAGAACATGAATCACATTCTCATCAAGGCGGGCGGCGGCGCCCTCGCCACGGCGGCGGCCTACGGCTGCTACCTGCTGGGCGGCTGGGACGTGGCCATCCGCATCCTGTTTTTGTTTATGCTGCTGGATTACGTGTCCGGGCTGCTGTGCGGCTTCCTGCGCAAAAGCCCCAAGACCGAGGGCGGCGGCTTCCTGTCCTCGGTGGCGTTCCAAGGGCTGACGCGCAAGCTGATGATGGTCGCGGTCGTCATCCTCGCGGCGGGACTCGACCGCCTGCTGGGCACGGACGGCCTCTGTCGGCTGGCCGCGATCGGCTTCTATACGGCCAACGAGGGGCTTTCCATCGTGGAGAACCTTGCGCTGCTGGGCGTGCCGTTCCCAAACGGGCTGAAGCGCGTGCTCACCGTGCTGCGCCAGCGCTCCGACGCCGCCGCGCCCGGAGCCGAGGGACCCGCGCCCGCCGATATCCCGACGGCTGATATCCACACGGCCAATATTCAGACGGCTGATATCCCATCGGTCAATATCCTGTCGGCCGACACCCTGTCGGCTGATATCCCGACGGCTGATATCCCGTCGGTCAATACCTCGACGGCCGATATCCCGTCGGCCGATACCCCATCGGCCAATATCCCGACCGCCGACAACCCGTCGGCCAATACGCCGTTGGCCGATCCCCCGTCCGCCGTCGACGCGCCCAAGGACGCTCACGGCTAACGCAAACAGGCCGCTCCCGATATCCGCAGATATCATCGGGGGCGGCCTGCTTTTTGGCATGGATGGGGTCAATCGCGCGGGAGAGCCTCCGGCGCGGGCGCGGATGGCCGGACGGACGCGCGCCACGCGATCAGCAGCGGCAGAACGGCCATCAGCGGCAGGGAGTAGCGCATATCGAACTTCGGGGCGAAAAGCACGCCGATCAGGATGCCAAGGCACGGGGCCAGCGGCAGCAGCTCGCGGCGGCGGCGCGAAAACACAACGATCAGCAGCAGCGCCAGATAGCCCAGCAGCGAGTAGGCCGATACGCTGGTCAGGCAGAAGGGCAGCGCCTCCTCCGTCAGCCACGCGTAGGCGCGGCGGAACGGGCCCGCGTAGCGCGCGCCCTCCGCGTTGGTCAGGTCCGCCGCGTTGATCAGCGGGCGCTGCAAATCAACAGAGAAGCTGAGGCCGCCCGCGCAGGTCGGATCAAAATAGCCGCCCGTCAGGGTCAGGTACGAGGTCAGGTACAGGTCGGGCCGACGCGCGCCCTGCGCCGCCCAGATGCTCAGGTACTCCGATGTGCTCACGCCGCCGTCGGTATGGATGTGCTCGCGCATGTCGTCCACCACAAACGTCCGGGCGGTCGAGAGCGTCTGCTCGTCCCAGAGGCGCAGGAGCGTCTCGCGCTCGGCGTCCGTCATCGCTTCGGGCGCGCGCTGCCAGACGGTCGCCGTCTGCTGGTACAGCGGGGCCAGCACGTTGTCCCCGGTGGGGTTCTTTTCCACGCCCAGCGCGGGATAGATCACGCCGTTCATCAGCAGCGTCAGCGCCAGCGGGGCCGCGAGGCACACGCCCGCCAGCTTGGCAAAGCGCGCGCGCGTCAGGCCCAGCGGGCGGCGGCGCGTCAGCGCCAGCAGCGCGACCAGCAGGCACGCGCCCACGCACAGCACGCCGTTCACGCGCGTCCACAGCACGGCCAAGCAGCTCAGCGCCAGCGCGAGTACGCTGCCTGCGGAGAAGGGGCAGGCCCCCGCTTGCGCGATATTGCCGCAGGCCCCGGCCTGTGCATTGCCGCAGACCGCGCCGCGCCGCTTCGCTCGCCCGGCCTGCCGCCGCGAGGGATGCGCGTCGCCGCCCCTCGCCCCGGCAGAGGGCATCGCCCCCGGCACATTTGCGTTTGCCACCAGTAGCAGGAGTCGGCACGTCCAGACGAGGAATGCCGCCAGAAAGATCGCATCCTTGCTGGTGGTGACGGCGCAGGCCGGAAACATCGGCGCGAGGGCCACAAAGGCCAGCACCGCCACGCGATAGCTCCGGCGCACGCCCAGCCTGCGCAGCGTGCTGACGCTGTACGCGGCCGCGAGCGCCACGAGCAGCACGCACGCCGCGTTCAAAAAGCCGATGGCAAGCCGCTGGCTGCCCAGCAGCAGCCCGGCCCGGTACAGCAGCCCCACCAAATACGTGCTGGGGATGGCCGTTCGCATCGTCCACGGGATCAGCCCGGTGGCCTGCTCCAGCTGCACGGCGGTATCGTAGGTTACGCCGCCGGGAAAGCTCCACAGCCAATAGGGCAGGTAGCACAGCAGGATCAGCGCAAAGGGGATCAGCAGCGGGCGGCGGTCCACCAGCAGGGCGGCCAGCCGTCCGGCGCGGCTCGGCGCGGCTTGATTCTGCGGCGCGTTTGGCGTGGCCTGACTGCACGGCGCGTTTGTCGTGGCTTGACTGCACGGCGCGTTCGGCGCGGCCTGATTCTGCGGCGCGATTGTCGTGGCCGCGTCGCGCAACGCAATCGGCACAGCCTCATTACACGACTTGTCCGATGCGGCCTCCTTGCATGGCGCGTTCGTCACAGCCTCGTCCCTCGGCGCAACCGGCGCGGAGAGCGCGCGGCAGGCGGCCCGCAGCGCGCAGACGTACAGCAGGCACAGGCCCGCCCATTGCAGCAGCGAGCGGCACAGCGTCAGCCGATTGGCGGTCAGGAGGCTCAGGTCGCCCGTGCGCAGCACGCTGAGGCTCAGCAGGCTCATCAGCGAGAATACCGCGCCCAGCACCCACAGCGAGACCCTCTGCGCGCGGCGCAGGCGGCGGGCCGCATCGGGCTGAAAGGCGTACAGCGACGCAAAAAACAGCGCGACCGCGCACAGAAGCGCCGCGAAAGGCTCCGTGGAGCGCAGGGCCAGCGCCTTGACCGCGCTGACGAGAACGTGCTGCTCGCCCTGTATGTTCTCCGGGGAGACGACCTCGAACGCGTGGCAGACCGGGTACGCCTCCAGCAGCGCGGCCAGCGCCGCGAGCGCCCCCCGGCGCGCGGAAATAGGACTCCGCATGGCGGCATCTCCTTTGTATGGCTTGGGTTCGTCAGCGCCAATATAGCATAGGCGCGCGGCCCGTGTCAAGCAAGGGGAGCGGGGCCGGATAGCCGCCCGTCCGCCACGCGGTAGCAAACCAGCGCCGCGCGCGCCGCCGCCGCGTCGTGCGTGATCAGCACCACGGTGCGGCCCTCGCGGTGCAGCCGCGACAGCAGGCGCAGCACGTCCGTACGCGCGGCCTCATCCAGCGCGCCGGTGGGCTCGTCGGCCAGCAGCAGGCTCGGCTCGCCGATGAGCGCCCGCGCGATGGCCACCCGCTGCTGCTGCCCGCCGCTGAGCTGGTGCGGACGATGCTCGGCCCGGTCGCCCAGCCCGACCCGCGCGAGGGCCTCGCGCGCGCGCTCCTCGCGGCGCTTCCTCGGCACGCCCCGGAGCATCAGCGGAAACGCGACGTTCTCGGCGGCGGTCAGCCGGGGCAGCAGCTGATAGCCCTGAAACACAAACCCGATGCGCTCCCGCCGCACGCGACACAGCTCGGCCGGCGGCAGGCCCGCCACATCGAGGCCGTCCAAGCGGTACGAGCCGGACGTGGGCGTATCCAGACAGCCGAGGATGTGCATCAGCGTGCTTTTGCCGCTTCCGCTTGGCCCGACGATGGCGGCAAACTCGCCGCGCCGCACGGTGAGGCACACGTCGCGCAGCACATCCAAGCGCTCGCCGCCCAGCGGATAGCTTTTGCAGATGTTTTGCAGGCACAGCATCAAACCGCCTCCTCGCCCAGTTTGCGCGAGCGGCGCGGCGTTATCCGTGCCGGATGGCAGCAAAGTTTCCCAATCCGGCCATTGAGGGAGCCGCCCGCGCATGCTATACTGCGAACATAAGTTCGGCGAATGGAGGTGCCCCTATTGTGCCTAACGATCCGTACCGGGCCGATTGGGTCAACGCCCGGCTGATCGCCCGCAAGACCCAGCGGCAGCTTGCGCGGGAGATTGGCGTATCGGTCAGCACGTACCAAAAGTACGAGTACGGCACGCGCAATCCCCGCCCGCGCACGCGGGCGCGCGCCATGAGCGCGCTGGGGCTGGCGAGCGTCCGTCCGCGCGAGGGCGGCTGACGGCGGCATACATTCATCATGCGGGAGGGATATCATGTGGTACATATTGTTTTATCGACGCGAAAAGAAACGTTTACGCGCCCGTACCGCGCAGCTCTATGCGCGCGGCTTCACCGTCACGCGCTGGCGCACGCCCAAGTGGGATTGGTAGGGGATATGGTGGCCTGAGGCCCTTGCGGGGGGCAAGCCCCGGCACGAAGGGCCGGGGCTTTGCGCGCCTGCGCGGCGCGGAGGGGGGCGGCCCTGCGGGGCCGCGCGCGCCCCGGCCTGTGCGGCCGCGCGCCCCGGCCTGTGCGGCCGCGCGCCCCGGCCTGTGCGGCCGAGCGCCCCGGCCTGTGCGGCCGGAGTTGCCGCGCCTGCGGCCGAGCG
>CAYOYK010000100.1:0-5255 GCA_964408185.1 uncultured Oscillospiraceae bacterium
AAGGGCACCGGCAACGAGCAGAAGATCACCATTACCGCCTCCACCAACATGAGCGAGGACGAGATCAACCAGCGCGTCAAGGAAGCCGAGCAGTACGCCGAGGCCGACAAGAAGCGCAAGGACGAGGTCGAAACCCTCAACCATGCCGACACGCTGATTTACGAAATGGAAAAGCAGCTCAAGGACAACGGCGAGAAGCTCTCCCCGGAGGATAAGGCCACTGTTGAAAACGAGATCGCCGAGTTCAAAAAAGTCCGCGAGGGCGGCGACGCGGACGCGATCAAGACCGCGACCGAGGGCTTCACGCAGAAGGTGTATGAAATCTTTGGCAAGCTGTACCAGCAGGAGGGCGGCGCGAATCCCGGCGAGGGCGGCCCGACCGACTCCGGCGAAGGCCAGACCCCGCCCGAAAATGACGACGGCAGCGTGAACGCCGATTACGACGTGCACTAAGCCTCCATCGGTTTCTCTCGCCCCGGCGCATCGGGGAGCCTGTCTCCCCCGCGCCGGGGCGCCTATCCGTTTGGTAGGAAAGTACTGTAACATAGAGGTTGTGAGCATTTGGCAAAGCGCGATTATTACGAGGTGCTGGGCGTTGGCAAGACCGCCACGGATGAGGAAATCAAAAGCGCCTACCGCAAAAAGGCCAAGGAATGTCACCCGGATCTGCACCCCAACGACAAAAATGCCGAGGAGCGCTTCAAGGAGCTGAACGAGGCCAACGAGGTGCTGAGCGACGCGCAGAAGCGCTCGCGGTACGATCAGTTTGGCTTTGACGGCCCCAACATGGGTCAGGGCGGCGCGGGAGGCTTTGGCGGCTTTGATTTCGGCGGCTTTGGCGGCGGCATGGGCGGCTTTGACAGCATCTTCGACCAGCTTTTTAACGGCGGCATGGGCGGCGGCTCGCGCCGTCAGGGCCCTCAGCAGGGCAACGACCTGCGGCAGGATGTGACCATTTCCTTCGAGGAAGCGGCCTTTGGCTGTGAAAAGAGCGTTGCGTTTATCCGCAGCGAAAGCTGCGAGGCCTGCCACGGTACCGGCGCGAAAGCCGGCACGCAGCCGCAGACCTGCCCCACCTGCAAAGGCTCCGGACAGGTGCGCAGCAACAGCGGCGGCTTTATGACCACGGTGCGCACCTGCCCCACCTGCCGCGGCGAAGGCTCGATCGTCAAGGAAAAATGCACGGTCTGTCAAGGTTCCGGGCGCGTCCGCAAGCGCCGTACCGCCGACGTGAAGATTCCCGCCGGCATCGACAACGGCCAGTCCCTTGTGCTCAACGATCAGGGCGAGCCCGGCCTGCGCGGCGGCCCCAGCGGAGATCTGTACATCCGCATTACCGTCAAGCCGCACAAGCTGTTCAGGCGCGACGGCGTGAACCTGTACTTCGATATGCCCATCACCATCACGCAGGCGGCCTTGGGCGCCGATATCGATATCCCCACGCTGCGGAGCCCGGTGAAGTATCACATCCCGGAGGGAACGCAAAGCGATACGGAGTTTCGCCTCAAGGGGCAGGGCATTCAGAGCCTGCGCAGCGCGTCCAAGGGAGACCTGCTGGTGCGCATGCGTGTGGAGACCCCCAAGCGCTTGACCGATAAGCAAAAGGAGCTGCTGCGCCAGCTGGAGGACTCCATGACCGGCAAGGAGTACGAGACGAAAAAGACCTTTGCGGACAAGCTAAAGGATCTGTTTACTTAACAAATGTTGGCGGCAATCACCCTGCCGCCAACATTTGTTATCCAAGCAAGGAGGAAACCGCATGGAATGGTGCGAGGTCATTGTACACACGCAAACGGATGGCGCGGACGCGGTGAGCGAGCTGCTGATGCGGCACGGCGCGACGGGCACGGAGATCGTGGACCGAAAGGACGTGCCCGACCCCAGCAAGCCCGGCGTTTACTGGGAGCTGTATGATCCAAAGCTGCTGGACAGTATGCCGGAGGACGTGCTGGTTAAGGCGTGGCTGGAGCTGAACAGCCAGACACGCGACCAGCTTGCCGCCATCCGCGCGCAGCTGGACGCGCTCAAAGCCGAGGGAAGCGGCGTTGATTGGGGCACGCTGGCGCTCGAAACCGAAAACGTAGCAGACAGCGATTGGGCCGAGACGTGGAAGCGCTTTTACAAGCCGTTCCGGCTGGGCAATCGGCTGGTGGTCAAACCAAGCTGGGAGCCCTACGAAGCCAAACCGGACGACCTGATTATCGAGCTTGACCCCGGCATGGCCTTTGGCACCGGCACGCACGAGACCACCAGCATGTGCCTTGAAATGCTGGAGAAGCATCTCGCGCCCGGCATGCGCGTTATGGACGTGGGCACCGGCAGCGGCATTCTGGCCATCGCCGCCGCCAAGCTGGGCGCGGGCGAAACGCTCGCCATCGATATCGACCCGGACGCTGTGAAGGTGGCCAAGGAGAACGTGGCGCACAACCATGCGTCCGACAGCGTCCGCGTGGTGCGGGGCGACCTGTGCAAAAGCGAGGCCATGCCCTGCGAGCTGGCGGTTGCCAACATCGTTGCGGACGCCATCTGCATGCTGGCCGGGCCGCTGACCAAGCACCTTCTTCCCGGCGGGCTGCTGGTATGCAGCGGGATCATCCGCGAGCGCGAGGCCGATGTGCTGGCTGCTGCTCAAGCGGCCGGATATACGCTTTTTGATCGCATGGAAAAGGGCGAATGGGTTGCGCTGGCCCTGCGCAACGAGGCTCCCCGTGCATAGCTGCTATATACAGCAGCCCCTGCGTCCGGGCCTGCTGACGCTCTCCCCGGACGAGAGCGCGCATGTCGCGCGCGTGCTGCGCATGCGGCCCGGCGAGGCCGTGCGCCTGCTTGACGGCGAGCGGCTGTTTGAGGGGCGCATCGAGGGCGTGAGCGACCAAGACGTGACCGTCGAGGCGATCCGCGAGCTGCCCAGCCCGGAGCCGCAAGCGCAGTTGACGCTGTATCAGGGCATGCCCAAGGCGGATAAGCTGGAGCTTATTGTGCAAAAGGCCGTGGAGCTGGGCTGCTGGGCGATCCAGCCCATGCAGATGAGCCGCTGCATCGGCAAGGCCGGGGATGGCAAGCAGGAGCGCGCGCGGCGCATCGCATTGGAGGCCGCCAAGCAGGCGGGCCGCGCGCACGTGCCGGAGGTGGCTCCGGCGCTGCCGCTATCCGCGCTGGAAGCCAGTCTACGCGGGCAGGAGCTGCTGCTGCTGGCGTGGGAAGAAGCGCGGGACGTACACCTGAACAACGCGATGGACGCCTATCGGCACGCGAACGGACGACTGCCCTCGCGCGTGGGCGTCATCATCGGGCCGGAGGGCGGCGTAAGCGCCGAGGAAGCCGCGCTGCTGACAGGCTGGGGCGCTGTGCCCGTTACGCTGGGGCCTCGCATTTTGCGCACGGAGACAGCCGGACTCTGCTGCCTGAGCGTGCTCATGGCGCTGCTGGGCGAGCTGTAATTGTAATGTAGTAGGGATTTGTTATGAAGCATACTGTATACGCCGCCACCTTGGGCTGCAAGGTGAACCAATACGATACCGAGGCCATGCTGGAGCGCTTTCACGCGGCAGGCTACGCGACTGTATTCACGCCGCAGGAGGCGGGCGTTTGCTTGGTAAACACCTGCACCGTGACGGGCACCGGCGATAAAAAGAGCCTGCAAATCGCGCGTCGGTTCAAGAGGCTCAACCCGGAGACGGAGCTGATCCTTACCGGGTGCCTTGCCCAGCGCATGGGCGCGGAGCTGTCCGATACGGGGGCGCGCGTGATTTTGGGCACGCAGCACCGCGCTCGTGTGGTGGAGCTGCTGGAGCAGGCCATTGCCGAGGAAACGGTCATCACCGCCGTGGAGTCTCTGGAAAGCGCGCCCTACGAGCCTCTCCGCATCGACGGGCATGAGGGACACACGCGCGCCGTGATGAAGATACAGGAGGGCTGCGACAATCGCTGCACCTATTGCGTGATTCCCTCCGTGCGCGGGCCGATCCGCTCCCGGCCGCTGGAGGATATCCGTCTGGAGGCTGAAGCGCTTGCACGCAGGGGCTTTGCGGAAATCGTGCTGACGGGCGTTCACCTGACAAGCTATGGCCGCGATCTCAACGACGGCACGCATTTGGAGGATGCTCTGCGTCTGCTTTCAGGCATTCCGGGCGTTGCGCGCATCCGAATTGGCTCATTGGAGCCGATTATCGCTACCGAGGCGTTTGCGCAAGCCATGCGCGAGCTCCCCAAGGTATGCCCGCAATTCCACTTGGCGCTGCAATCCGGCAGCAACGCGGTGCTGGCCCGCATGAAGCGCCGCTACAACACCGCGCAGTTTTTGCGCGCGAAGGAGCGTCTGCTCGCCGCTCGACCCGAAGCCAGCTTCACAACGGATGTGATCGTTGGCTTTCCCGGCGAGACGGAAGCGGAATACCGCGAGACCGTTGAGTTCTGCAAGCGTATCGGGTTTTTGAAGCTGCATGTATTCCCCTACTCCCCGCGCGAGGGAACGCCCGCCGCCGCTATGCCCGGACAGATATCGCAAGCCGTCAAGGCGCGACGCGTAGCGGAGCTAATGGCGGTCGGCGAGGAGCTATCGCGCGCGTATCGGCAGCGCCTGATCGGCACGGAGGCCGAGGTGCTGGTGGAGGAACGCTCCCCCATCGGCGACGGCATCGGCTTTACGCTGGAGTACGTGCAGGTCGCCACACCGGACGCGCAGCCCGGCGCGCTTGTGCGCGTGCGGTTGACGGAGCTGTGGAACGAGGGCATGCGCGGAGAGCTTGTCATCAGCTGAAAATGTGCTATACTGTACGTAATCTTATTGGATGGAGGCCTGTCCGATGGAAAGCTGCCTGTTTTGCAAGATCATCGCCGGAGAAATCCCCTCTCAAAAGGTTTATGAGGATGAGAACTGCTTTGCCTTCCGGGATATTCATCCGCAGGCGGCGACGCATGTGTTGGTCATCCCCAAGACGCATGTCAGCGGCATGAGCGCCGCAAGCGAGCTTCCCGACGCCCAGCTTGCCGCGTGCCTGCACGCCTGCGCCACGGTGGCGAAGCTGTGCGGAATCGACCAGAGCGGCTATCGCGTGGTAAGCAACTGCGGCAGCGACGCTTGCCAAAGCGTGCCTCACCTGCATTTCCACGTGCTGGGTGGTCAGCAGCTGGCCGACCGCATGGTGTAAGGCAACGCGAAGTCTCCCGAATGTTTTCTTCTCTTTTTTGTGTGATGTTGAGGTACAATAGATAAGTGAAAAAAGACGGGCGGCTCCGAATTTGGTAGAATGGAG
>CAYOYK010000101.1:0-5236 GCA_964408185.1 uncultured Oscillospiraceae bacterium
CGCCCGCGGGCAGCGACCTGAAGACCATCGTGTACTCCGTGAACGAGAACACGCTGACCAAGGCTGACAAGATCATCAGCGCCGCCAGCTGCACCACCAACTGCCTCGCGCCCATGACCAAGGTGCTCAACGACACCTATCCCATCCAGAGCGGCATCATGACCACCGTGCACGCCTACACCGGCGACCAGATGGTCTTGGACGGCCCGCACCGCAAGGGCGACCTCCGTCGTGCCCGCGCCGCCGCGCAGAACATCGTGCCCAACAGCACCGGCGCTGCCAAGGCCATCGGCCTGGTCATCCCGGAGCTCAACGGCAAGCTGATCGGCTCCGCGCAGCGCGTGCCCGTGTGCACCGGCTCCACCACCATCCTCGTGGCCGTCGTCAAGGGCAAGGATGTCACCAAGGATTCCGTCAACGCCGCCATGAAGGCCGCCGCCAGCGAGAGCTACGGCTACAACGAGGAGCAGATCGTCTCCTCCGATGTCATCGGCATGCGCTTCGGCTCCCTGTTTGACAGCACCCAGACCATGGTCGCCAAGATCGACGACGATACCTATCAGGTGCAGGTGGTCAGCTGGTACGACAACGAGAACAGCTACACCAGCCAGATGGTCCGCACCATCAAGTACTTCGCCGAGCTGGGCTGAGCGCATCGCTTAGCGCACCGCGCGGGGAACTGAAAACGGAAACGTTTGCCCCCTTCCCTCCGGCACGCCGGGCGGAAGGGGGTTTTGTCTGCCGCAATGGGTTGACAATCCGCCCCCGATAGTTTAGTATACAAAATACAAAAGAAGTACAGGGGGCTGCGCAATGAACGGCGACCGACTGACAACCACGGTGGAAAGCAAGCCAATCCGAGAGATCGCTTACGAGACGCTCAAGCGAGCCATCATCAACGGCGATATTCCCGCGGGCAGCCGCATTGTGGAGACCGAGTATGCCGATCGCCTGCACATCAGCCGCACGCCGCTGCGCGAGGCGCTGCGCAAGCTGGAGCGCGACGGGCTGGTGGAGTATGTGCTGCGCCGGGGCGTGGTGGTGCGCGCCTTTACCCTGGAGGACGTGGAGGAGATCTACACCATCCGCAACGCGCTGGAGCTGCTCACGCCCGCCGCCATCATTCAAAACGCCACGGCCGAGGATATCCGCAGCCTGCGTGAAAAGCTGCGGCGCATGGACGGCATGGTCGAAAGCGGCGACGTGGAGGGCCTCAGTCCGCTGGCCCGTTCCTTCCACGCGGAGCTGACCGCGATCTCCGGCATGACCCGCGTGCTCCGCGTGATCGAAAGCCAAGACGAGTATATCAACCGCTTCTCGGCCATTTCCATCGCCGCCGAGGACCGCCGTTCCGCCGCCCATCAGGAGCATTACAAGCTGGTGGACTATGTGGAGCAAAAGGACGTGGAGGGGCTGGAAAGCCTGATGCGCTCTCATATTGAGCGCAGCAAGCAAAAGTGCGTCTCCGCGCTGGCCGCGACGCGCTTCAACCACCGCAAGTAACCAAATCATCAAATAGGGAGTGTTTGCTTTGGATTCTTCTATGACTTGGGATTTGACCCCGTACTATCAGAGCTTCGACGACCCCGCTCTGCGCGCCGATATCGACCGCGTCCACGTCCTCCTCGCCGAGGGCGAGGCCCTCGCCAAGAGCGAGACGGACGACGTGCGCTTTTTGGAGTGCTGCATCCATTTGCAGGAGGAGCTGTCCGCCAAGCTCGACCGCGCTTACAGCTACGCTCAGCTCACCCTCGCCACCGATACCAACAACGAGCCCGCTTTCCGCATCGTAGACGAGCTGGGCAACCTGATGGTGGACGTGCAGGTGCTGTCCAGCGCCTTCACCCGCCGCGTCGGCGCGATCGGCGAGCTGGAGGGCTGTATCGCCAAGAGCGAGCTGCTTACGACGCACGCGTTCTTCCTGCGGGAGTGCAAGGAGCAGGCCGCCCACATGATGGACGAGAGCCTCGAAAAATGGATGCTCCGCATGAGCCTGTCCGGCGGCGACGCGTTCAGCAAGCTGCGGGATAAGCTGATGGGCACGCTGACCGCCACACTCGACGACAAGGAGCTGCCCCTGCCCGCCGTGCGCGGCATGGCCTACGATCCCGATCCGGACGTTCGCAAGAAGGCCTACGAGGCCGAGCTCGCCTGCTACAAGAAGGTGGATACCGCCATGGCGTTCTGCCTCGCGGGCATCAAGGGCGAGGCCATCACCGTGTGCGAGGCCAAGCACTATCCCGACGTGCTCACCGAGCAGCTGGACGAGAGCCGCATGGATCACGAAACGCTGGACGCGATGCTGACCGCCATGAAGGAGTACCTGCCCGCGTTCCGCCGCTATCTGCGCAAAAAGGGCGAGCTGCTGGGCCACAAGGACGGCCTGCCGTTTTACGATCTGTTTGCGCCCGTGGGCGAGAGCAGCCTGCGCTACACCGTGGAGGAGGCCCGCGCGCTGCTGATTCAGGTCTTTGGCGATGTGAGCCCGGACATGGGCGCGTTTATGCAGCACGCCTTCGACAGCCGCTGGATCGACATGTTCCCCAAGGAAGGCAAGGAGGGCGGCGCGTTCTGCGCCGGCAACCACGAGATGGACTTCAGCCGCGTGCTGACCAACTTTGTGGGCAGCTTCAGCGATGTGAGCACGCTCGCGCACGAGCTGGGCCACGCTTGGCACAACCGCTGCATGAAGGACGTGCCCGCCCTGCTGTGCGACGAGCCCATGCCGCTGGCTGAGACGGCCTCCATTTTTAACGAAACGATGCTCAGCCACGTCGTCCGCTCCACCGCCAAGGAGAGCGAACGCCTGCCCCTGCTGGAAAACAGCCTGATGGAGTCCACGCAGGTCATCGTAGATATTTACAGCCGCTACCTGTTTGAAAGCAAGGTGTTTGCCGAGCGCAAGACCCACACGCCCAGCGTGGAGGAGCTCAACCAGTGGATGCTGGACGCGCAGGAGGAAGCCTACGGCGACGGGCTGGACAAGCAGATCCGCCACCCCTATATGTGGGTGAACAAGAGCCACTACTACAACGTGGGCCTGCATTTCTATAACTTCCCCTACGCGTTTGGGCTGCTGTTTGGGTTGGGCGTTTTTGCCAAGTACAAGGAGCAGGGCGCGGCCTTCCTGCCGCAGTACAACGCCCTGCTGGCCCGCTGCGGCAGCGCCAAGGTAGCCGATGTGGCCGCGAGCGTCGGCATCGACGTGCGCAGCGCGGACTACTGGCGCAGCGCGCTGGAGATCATCAAGGCCGAGGCGGATGAGTTCTGCCGGCTTGCCGACCAGCACATGGCCAAGTAACGCATGAGCGACGAAGCTCGTTTTCTGCCGCAGAGCGCGCCGTCGGGGGCGTCCCCGATGGCGGCTCTGTATGCCCGCGCGCCGTGGCTGCCAGCCTTGGCGCGCGTTTTCGACGCGGCCGATACCGCGCTGTACGCCGTGGGCGGCGCGGTGCGAAACACCCTAATGAACATCCCCTTGAGCGATCTCGACGTATGCGGCCCCGCGCGGCCGGAGGCTGTGCTTGCCCTGTGCGAGGGCACGCCCGTGCGCGCGGTGCTGCGCGAGGCGCACTTCGGCTCCGTGGAGCTGCACTGGGCCGATGCGTTCGGCCGACACATGGCCGAGTACACCACCTTTCGCTTTGACAGCTATCGCGGCGGGCATCGGCCTGACGCTGTTCGCTTCACGACCGACCTTGCGGTGGATGCGACCCGGCGGGATTTCTCCGTCAATGCGCTCTATTGCCCGCTGCACGCGGACGCGCCCGGCGCGGTGATCGATCCGACGGGCGGGCTGGCCCACCTACGCGCGGGCGTGCTGTATACCGTGACCGACGATCCCGACCGTGTGCTTGCGGACGACGGCCTGCGCATCCTGCGCATGGCGCGCTTTGAGGCCGAGCTGGGGCTGACCCCCTCGCCCGCGCTGATCGACAGCGCCGCGCGCCACGCCGCCCTGCTGGATGGCATTTACCCGGAGCGCCTGCACGAGGAGCTGCGCAAGCTGCTTCTGTCCGACGCGCGCTACCCCGATCTGCCCCGGCCCGGCCCCGCGACGCTGTGCGGCCTGCGCACGCTGCGCGAGACCAACGCTTTTGACCGCTTGTTTGCCCCGCTTGCCTATGACGACGCGGCCGCCTCCGCACTGCACCTCTGCCGCGAGCCGGAGGGCGTATCGCCCATGGCGGGCCGCGTAGCGTTGCTGTTTGCCCGCGCGGAGGCGACCGCGCTGGACGGCGTGCTGACGCGCCTCAAGCTCTCCCGTGCCGACCACGATCAGGCTCTGGCCCTGCACGCGCTGCAAGCGCGGCTGCTGGCCGCCGACCTGCCCATCTTCAGCGCGGCCCGCGCGGGACTGCCCGCCCTGCGGCATTGCCAGAGCGCGCTGCACGCGCTCGCGCGGACGGATGCGGCGGCGCGGGGGCAAGTATCCTCCGCCGCCCGCTTGGCGGACGAGCTGGCCGCTCGGCTGCAAGCGCCCGGCATGCCGCTGACGCTGCGCGACCTCGCCGTGAACGGCACGGACATCAAGCCCCTTTGCGCAGGCCTGCCCGCGCGGGCCATCGGCGACACGCTGGAGGCCCTGTGGCGGGATGTGATCGCGGGGGCTTGCGCCAACGAGCGCGAGGCGCTGCTGGCGCGGGCGCAGGCACAGGCGCAAACCAACAAGCCAAAAGAGTAACTGCGCGCGGCGTGTGTCTCCGTTCGGCACTCCGCGCAGCAAAACAGACCCACAGGCCTACGGCCTGTGGGTCTGTTGCGTCAGGGGATGAAGGCAGCGAAGGCAGGCGGCAAGGCTGGCGGAAAGCAGGCAGCAAGGGTAGCGGCAGGGCAAGCAGAAGGCTGGCGTAGAACGCAACCCATTCGACGGTAAGGGTTTTCATGGACTGAGGAGGCATCTGGCGCATGGACTGCTAAGAACAGGGGTGCCCCCAACAACCATTTCGCAAATTCTTTGTCATACGGATGTAGGTTCCGTGCGTCAATACTTGGTGTTGGATGTGAAAGAGCTGAAGGAATTCTTTGCCCGAATAACAAGGTAGTGGGGATGTAATCGAAAATGTGCAATATGGAAGGAAAAAGTTATATCATCTATTTCCGATCGGACAGATGATATGCTGCGCACGGAGCATGCAGATTAAAGCACGACATCGTTCTCTTTAAAAAATGTGAGCTCTCCTAGATTGTGTCGACAAAAGAAATGTGGTATTATAGAGAAAATAGGTAGGGGATC
>CAYOYK010000102.1:0-4619 GCA_964408185.1 uncultured Oscillospiraceae bacterium
TCCTGCTTGCGCTGCTCATCCAGCAGGCGGCTGATGACATACGCGGCCGCGATGCCGCCATAGCCGACCGCGCCGTAGATATCATCCAGCTCCTGAAAGGCGTACCGCTTGAGGATCGGCTCGTAGAAATCCGGCTTGGTCAGGCTGGGGAGGGTCGCGCCGCGGCGCTTGGCCTCGTGCTCCAGCATTTCCTTGCCCTTGACGACGTTCTCGCCGCGCAGCTCCTTTTTGAGGAACTGGCGGATTTTGCTCTTGGCCTGCTGCGTTTTGCAGACCTTGAGCCAATCCATGCTGGGGCCCTTGGAGGCCGACGACGTGATGACCTCCACGCGGTCGCCGGTTTGCAGCACGGTGTCCAGCGGCACGATGCGCCCGTTGATCTTGGCGCCGACGCAGTGGTTGCCCACGGCACTGTGGATGCGGTAGGCAAAGTCGATAGGGGTCGCGCCCTTTTGGATGCTCACGATATCGCCCTTGGGCGTAAACACCAGCGATTCCTCGCTGAACAAATCGGTCTTGAGAGAATCGATAAACTCCTTGCTGTCGCGGGTATCGCCCTGCCAATCGAGGATCTGGCGCAGCCAATAGAGCTTGTTGTCCAAGTCGTCCTCGGTGGCCTCGCCCTCCTTGTAGCGCCAATGGGCGGCCACGCCAAACTCGGCCACGCGGTGCATCTCCCACGTGCGGATTTGGATCTCAAACGGGAAAGGCATTTTGCGCCCGCCGATGACGGTGGTGTGCAGGCTCTGGTACATGTTGCTCTTGGGCACGGAGATATAATCCTTAAACCGGCCGGGGATCTGGTTCCACAGCGTGTGTACGATGCCCAGCACGGTGTAGCAGTCCGACACGGTATCCACGATCACGCGGACGGCGATGAGATCATAAATCTGATCGAATGTTTTGTTTTGCTCCTTCATTTTCTTGTAAATGGAGTACAGGTGCTTGGGGCGGCCGTCCATCTCGTAGTGGATGCCCTGCGCGTCCAGCTTTTCGCTCAGCTCGCCGATGACCATGCGGATGCTTTCCTCGCGCTCGGTGCGGCGCAGGCCGACCTTCTGCGCGATGTCGTGGAACGCGTCCGGATCGATATACTTAAAGCTGAGATCCTCCAGCTCCTGCTTGACGCTGTTCATGCCCAGCCTGTGCGCCAGCGGCGCGAAGATATCCAGCGTCTCCTTGGCGATGGCGCGCTGCCGATCCTCCGGCTGGAAGCGCAGCGTGCGCATGTTGTGCAGCCTGTCCGCCAGCTTGATAATGACCACGCGGATGTCCTTGCTCATGGCGAGGATCATCTTGCGCAGGCTCTCGGCCTTTTGCTCCTCGCGGTCGGAGAAATCGAGCTTATCCAGCTTGGTCACGCCGTCCACCAGCAGGGCGACCTCATCGCCAAACTCCGTGCGGATGGTATCGAGCGTCACGCCCTTGCAATCCTCCACAGTATCGTGCAGAAAGCCCGCCGCGATGGTGGGCGCGTCGATCATCAGATCCGTGAGGATGCTGGCCACGCTGACCGGGTGGATAAAGTAGGGCTCGCCGCTCTTGCGCACCTGCCCGCGATGGGCCTGCTCGGCAAACTCGTATGCCTTTTTGACCAGCAGATAGCTGTCGCCGGGGTGATATTTCTGCACGCGCGCGAGCATTTTTTCCAGCGGCATGCACTCGTTGGTGATGTAAGTCAGCATTCCGCAGCCTCCTTTCGCGGGGTGGTGAGGGCGCGCAGGGCGGCCAGCAGGGGGCTGTCGCCGAGGGCGCATTTGACGGGGGGAAGCAGCGCCGCCGCGAACGGCAGCCTGCGGTAGGTGAGCAGCCCAAGCTGCGCGAAGGCCGTCAGCCCGGCGTGCGCCTGCGCGGGGGTCAGCCCGGAGAGCTTGGCGGCCTCGGCCAAGGAGCGGCAATCCGCGCCGCGCAGGGCCTTGTACAGCACGCGATACGCCTCGTCGCCCGCGTCGGCGCTTGCGGCCAGCGTGCGCAGCGCGGCGCTTGGCTCGGCGGCGACCGCCTGCGCGCGGGGCAGCCGCGCGCGCCAGCTTGCCAGCTCGTCGGGAAGAGCCTCGCCGTCCAGCAGCGCGACGTGGCGATAGCCGCGCGGCACGCGCTCCGGCCGCGGCAAAATGACCAGCGCGTGGAAGCACCTCGCGTCGTCGGGCGCGCCCGTGCAGAGCGTCAGCCGCTCCGGCCAGCGGGCCAGCGCGCGCGCGGCCGTCTCCGCCGTGCGCGCGACGAGCAGCGCGCCCTCCGTCGCTTGCAGCCAACCGTCGATCACCCCGTCCAGCGCCTCGCCGGAAAGGACGGCGGTATCCTGATACAATTCCCCGTTCGCGCGGATAAATCCTGCTTGGGGGCGCTCGGCGCATGCAGGGACGGCGGTTGTGCCGGGAACGGGCTGCGTGGCAGGTGCTGCCGGGGTGGCGGTTGTGCCGGGGGCAGTCTGCGCGGCAGATGCCGCCGGGGCGGCGGTTGTGCCGTGGACGGGCTGCACGGCAGATGCCGCCGGGGCCTTGTCACTCGGTACGTCCGCGCTGCACGGCAGCGCGTCCAGCAGCGCAAAGCGCCAGTCCTCCGGCGTGAGGGCCGCAAGCTGGGCCTGCGGCGCATCGGCCGCCGGAGCCCACGCCTTTACCTCGCATTGCAGGCTGACGCGGCCCCTGTACTCGTTCTCCTTGGCGGCAAAGCACGCGTCCACCAGCGGCGGAAGGGCGTTCACCTGCCCGCCCATGCCAAACGCGATGCCATCCAGCACCGCGCCGCCTTGGCGCAGCGTGAGCTGCAAATGCGCGCCGTCCGCGCCGCAGGCCCGCTTGCGGTCCACCGCCAGCCCGCGCGCCAGCAGAAGCGGCGACGGGTTGCCATAGCCAAACGGGCGCAGGAGCTTGAGCTGATCGACCAGCGCTTGCGTCACTTTGTCCAAGCCGATCTCCGCGTCATAGACCGCGGCGGGCAGGAAGCACTCCGGCGCGGCGCTCGCGGCCACGGCGGTCTCCAGCCGCGCGAGGAACGCCTCGCCGTTTGCCGCGTCCAGCGTCACGCCGGCGGCCTGCTCGTGCCCGCCATAGCGCAGCAGCAGCTCGTCGCAGGCTTGCAGGCAGCTATGGATGTTTACGCCGGGGATGGAGCGCAGACTGCCATGCAGCAGCCCGTCCTGCTTGGAAAGCGCGATCACGGGCCGATCGTACCGCTGGCACAGCCGACCCGCCGCCAGCCCGATCACCCCGGTATGCCAGCCGTCGCCCTGCACGCAGAGCAACCGACGGCCCACAAAATCGAACGCCTCGGCTTGCTTTTCGGCTTGCGCCAGCACGTCGCGCTCGGTGCGCTTGCGCAGGGCGTTGAGATCGTCCAGCTCATGGGCGAGCGCGTCGGCCTCGGCCGCGTCCCGCGTGAGGAGCAGCTGCAGGGCAGGCCCCGCCGTGCCCATGCGGCCCGCCGCGTTGAGCCTCGGCCCCAGCTGAAAGCCCAGCGTCTCGCTGTCCACCTCGCCCCGCGCCGCGCCGCTTACATCCAGCAGCGCCTTGAGCCCCGGCCGCGCGCCGGAGGCGATGACCGGCAGGCCGCAGGCCACCAGCGCGCGGTTTTCATCCAAGAGGGGCACCACGTCGGCCACGGTGGCCAGCGCGGCAAGATCGAGCCATTGCGCGGCGGCCTCGCGGCCCACGAGCGCCTGCGCCAGCTTGTACGCCACGCCCGTGCCGCACAGCCGCCGGAAGGGGTACGCCCCCAGCAGCGGGCTGACCAGCGCGTCGGCCGGACAGGGCTCCAGCCCCAGCTGGTGGTGATCGGTCACGATGACGCGCATGCCCAGTGCCTGCGCCGCGCGAACCTCCGCCGCGTTGGTCACGCCCAGATCGACCGTGAGCAGCACGCCGCACTCCCCCGCCAGCGCGCGAATGTCCTCCTCGTGCAGGCCGTAGCCCGCCTCGCGGCTCGGCGTGTGGGGACGCGCGCTCACGCCGCAGCTCGTCAGGGCCTCCGCCATCAGCGCCGTGGCGCACATGCCGTCCACATCGTAATCGCCGTATACCGCCACGCGGACATGCTCGTCCCGCGCGAAACGCAAAATGGCCAGCGCGTCTGTGACGCCCGGCAGCAAAAGCGGATCTCGCAGGCGGCTCTCGTCCGGGGACAGAAACGCCTCGGCCTGCGCGGCGGTCTCCACGCCCCGCGCGTAGAGCAGGCGCGCCAGCACGCCGTCCATCGGCGCAAGCGCCCGCGCGACGGAATCGGGGACGGGCCGAGCGTCTCTGGGGATCCATCGAAGCACAGGTCCGCCCCCTTTCCCTGAAATGATGGGAATCATTGTAGCACAACCGCGCGCGTTTGCAAATACGCAAAAATCCCGCCGATCTCACGGCGGGATGGGGGATACGATTCGCTGAAAAGCCTTTTTGCGGCGCGCTGTCAACGCGTCCTTGCGGGAAGCCGCGCCTACGGGTTTCTCGGCGGGCTATGGCTGCTTCCGTTACGCGCGCTTGGCCTGCACCTTGCCCTTGCGGCCGCCGATGCGCTTTTCCAAGAAAGCCCACACATAGCCGTTGATCATGTTGGCGCTGTATACGCCGCTCACGATGCCGATGATGATGGGCAGCGTGAACTCGCGGATGCTGTCCACGCCCAGCACG
>CAYOYK010000103.1:0-4490 GCA_964408185.1 uncultured Oscillospiraceae bacterium
AAAAGAAAAGTGACGAACCCCGGCCCGCAGGTCGGGGCACCGTTCCCGCCCGCGCGGCGCGGGCGACCCCCGCGCCCGCAGGCGCGGCAAACTCGGCCCGCAGGCCGCTCCTGCGCCGGGCAGGCGCAAGCCGCGCCGCGCAGGCGCAACAAAGCCCCGGCCGAACCGGCCGGGGCACGCACCCCGCGCAGGGGAAAAAGCCTTATCGCCCACCGTCCGTGCGGCGGCTGCGCCGCGGGGTGGGCTGTCCATCGCGCGGCGGCGCGTCGTTCGGCGCAGATGCGCCGGAGGAATCCCTCTGCGCGGGCCGTGCGGCCTCCGCGCCGGCCGCCCCGCCCTTGGCGGGCAGGGACGCGTTGCCGCGCACAGACGCAGTTTCGGCGGGGCCGCGCGCGTCAGGCGCACGCTTGCCGCGCGACGGCGCGGGCCGATTGGCAGGCTTCGCCGACGCAGTAGGCGCAGTAGGCGCACCGGGCGCACCGGGCGCGCCTGCGGGCGGCTTGCCCTTGGGCGGGCGGCGCTTTGTGCCGGAGGGCGCGGCGGGCAGGCGGAATGTCGGGGGCTTGGGCGGCTGCTCGTGGAGGAGCACGGTGTCCATGGCGGTGTACAGGCCCTTGCCAAAGCCCGCCTTGAGCAGGAAGCGCAGCCTTTGCAGCGGCCGCAGGCCCTTGTAGAGCCGCCGCCACGTATCGCGGGCGCGCTCGCTCTGGGCCGGGCCGGGCTGCATGCGGCTGTACTCGCTCAGCGCCAGCACGCGCCACAGCGGCGTGATTGGCACGGGATAGGCGTGGATGCCGTCCAACCGCTTGGCAAACATGATGGGCGTCTCGCCGCTCTTGGGCGGGTGACGCGTCAGCAGCAGCGCCGCGTACACCGCGTTGCCGTACACAAAGCACTTGTCCTTATCGGTCGCCTGCTTGGCCGCGACGCGCTCCGGCATGCGGCTGCTCACGCGCCAGATCATCAGCCCGATGGCCGCCAGCGCCGCAAGCGCCGCGATCAGCCACCACGGGAAGGGCGGGGGATCGTCGGGAGGGGTCTCGCTCTGATCCTCCGGATCGGGCGATGGGCTCGGCTCCGGATCGTCCTGCGTATCGGGCGGCGGGGTCGGGGTGTCCTCGGTATCCGAGTCGTTGGGCGGCGGCGGCGTGGGCGACGGCGTGGGCGATGGGCTCGGCTCCTCCTGCGGGGGCGGGGTCGAGCCGCTTTCCTGCTCGCTGGGCGTGGGATCGAACGGCACCCAGCCGAAGCCCTCGTAGTACACCTCCGTCCACGCGTGGGCCTGCTCGCCCGTCACATAGGCGAGGCCGTCGGCGGACGGGTACGCCACAAAGCCCTCCACGTACCGCGCGGGAAGGCCGGCCATGCGGCACATCACCGTCATCGCGGAGGCGAAGTAGGTGCAGTAGCCCTCCTTGCCCACGTAGAGGAAGTAGGTCACGAAGTCTTGGTTTTCGGGCGGCGCGTCCGGCTCCAGCGTAAAGGCGTAGTAGCGCTGGAGGTGGCGCATGATGGCGAGCGTCTTATCGTAGGGGGTATCGTAGCCCGCCACAATGGAGGCGACGTCCTCCTGCATCTTTTGCTCCATGTGGCTGGGGAGCTGCGAGTACTGCGCCAGCACGCTCTGGTACTGCGCGTCGTCCTTGAGGCTCGCGTGGATCAGCGCGCCGAGGCCCTCGTCGCCGCCCTCGAACACGGGCGCGTACACGGTGTACTGATCGTCGCGCTTCAAATCGCGGGTGATAAAGAGCTCGCTGCTGTCGTTAAAGTAGGCCACCATATCGCTCTGGGTATTGAGCTTGCGCAGGTACAGCGGCGTAAACAGCGTGGAGGCCGTGTTGTTTTGCATTTGGATGTTCACGGCCTTTTGGTCAAAGAGCGTGCTGGAGCGCTGGATGGCCTCGGACGGGAGGTCCTCCAGAAACACGCTCCGGCGCATGCCGAGGTAGCGCGGGTTGATGTACAGGTAGCGCCGGGCCGTGCTGCTCGCGCCCGGCCCCTTATCGGAGAAGGAATGCCCGTCGTAGTACGAGCGCACGACTGCGCGCAGCAGCGTTTTGCGGTCGGTCTGGACGATCATCACCGGGTTGGGATCCGGCTCCACGGGGCCGCCGAGGGCGTTGTTGTTGTTGCGCGCCAAGGGGTAGTAGCCGTAGGTGGCCAGTGTGAACACATTGCGCTTATCGGTAAAAAAGAGGTAGTCCTCGATGGTCTGCTTCAGGTCGGACGCGGCCTGCTCCAGCGGCGGCACGGTCACCTTGCCGGACGGCAGCACCAGCAGGCTGACCAGCACCACGGCCAGCGCCAGCGGCAGCGCGTGGAAGGGCTCCATGGCCTCGTGCGCGTTCTGCGCGATGACAAGCAGCAGCGCCACCAGCGCGGGCGTAGCGTACCACAGCAGGTCGGGCTTGCCGAGGCTCCACAGGCCAAAGAGCACCAGCAGCAGCAAGATCGCGGCCGGGATAAACCCGACCCCGCGCTTTGTAAACGCGTAGCACAGCGCGGCCAGCGCCACGGAGAGCGTCAGCGCGACCTGCCGTGCGAAGAGCGGCAGCGCGACCTCCAAGCCGCTGAAGCGCAGCATCAGCGCCTTTACGCCCTCCACCGCGCCGCCGATCAGCCCGCGCCCCGGCAGCGCCAGCGAGGCCAGCGCGACCGCGGCCAGCGCGGCGCACCCGATGATGGCGGCCCGCTTATCCAGCGTCAGCGCGCCAAGCAGCAGCGTGACCAGCAGGGCCGCGCCGATGGCGAGGGGAAGCTGCGCGCCGAGCTCCAGCGCGAGCAAAAGGGGCAGCACCAAGCCGAGCGCCAGCAAAAACGCCAGCGCCATGCGGCAGAGCCGATCCTTTTGCAGCAGTCGTTTCATGGGGGGAGGTTCCTTTCGGCAGAGTCAGGGGGGAGGGGGTATTGGCGGGCGCGGCTTGCAGGCGCAAACAACGCGGGGGGTTCGGCGGGGGCGACTTGCGGGGCGCAACCGGCATGCGGCGCAAGCGCCGCGCGGGGCTACGACGGCTCCACGTAGTTGACCTCCACCCCGCCGGCCTGCAGACGGCCCACCAGCGGGCGCACGGTCTCGGAGTCGGGCGTGAAGGTAATCAGGTACAGGCGCACGTTGGGGCCCATGCGTTTCATGCGGATAATCAAGTCGGCCAGCGTGCTGGTGACGCGGGAGGTGATAATCACCACCGCGCCGGTCTTGCGCAGCTCGCCCATTTGCAGCAGCAGCACGCGCTCGAAGCGCTCGCTCTCGTTAAACGTGACGCGCGCCAGCTCCTCCAGCAGCACGGGCAGGCCCATCGCGCCGTTGTACTCCATGGGCCGGTCGCCCACCAGCGGCATGCGCACGGGGTTATCCAGCTTGATTTGGCAGTTGACCACGGAGGCGGCCGTCTCCAGCAGCGCGTCCTGCAAATAGGGGGCCTTGGCCGGGTCGATGCCGGGGTTGACAAACGGCGGGGAGGTATCCATCAGCACCAGCGCATCGGGCAGGGCGGGCTCCTCAAACTGGCGCACCACCAGCTCCCGGCGGCGGGCGGTCATCTTCCAATGGATGCGCTTGAGCGGGTCGCCCTGCTGATAATTGCGAAAATCGGCCGGGGAGGAGGGGTCCTCCATGGCGCGCTTCATGGTTTCCACGCCCATATCGCCCGCGGCGAACGCGAGCGGCTCCACCTCGAAGGTTACGGGCAGCACCAGCAGCTCCTCGCCCTCGTTATCCGGCTGATGCGTTTTGGTAAAAAAGCCAAACACGTCCGACACCTCAAAGCTATCCACGCCGGGCTGCATGGCCCCCACGTGGGCGGCGCTGAAGTCCGCGTACACGCTCTGCTTACGGCGGCTGAGGTTGCTCAGCCGCAGGCTGCCGGAGGGCGTGTTGCTGGTTTGCCGCATGTTCAGCTTGACGGGCGCGATGGGCAGGAAGCCCTTATGCGTGATGGACACGCGCATGTTGACCTGATCGCCCCGGTTGACGCGCGTATGGCTGAGGCTATGGCTCACGCTGATGCTGCGCTCCGTGAGCCGCACGCTCAGGTAGGCCAGTCCGCAGGCCAGCGCCAGCACCAGCGAGAGCAGCAGGTACATGCGGTTGCCCATGGACAGCGCGCACAGCAGGAGGAACGCAAAGGCAATGACCAGCGTTGTCATTCTTGCCTTCATGTCATCCCTCCTATTTCGCGTGATGTTTCCAAGGTGGCTGCGCCGCTTTGTGGCGCTTGCGCCTGCGGTCTGTGCGGGGTTGCGGCGAGCCGCGCCGCGCCGCTGGGGCGGGGTGGGGTGTGCGGGGAAGGGAGTTGAGTGAACGCGTCGCGAGCGTGCGCGGCTGCGCCGCTAGCTCGCTGGGGGTGGGGGCGACGAAAGTGAGTTGAGTGAACGTGCCGCGAGCGTGCGCGGCTGCGCCGCTAGCTCGCTGGGGGTGGGTGCAACGAAAGGAATGGGGTGAACGCGCCGCGAGCGTGCGCGGCTGCGCCGCTAGCTCGCTGGGAGGCGTG
>CAYOYK010000104.1:0-4135 GCA_964408185.1 uncultured Oscillospiraceae bacterium
GGGTCAAGGGGGATCATCCCCCTTGCGGGGTGCGGGGCAGCGCCCCGCGAACCCCTAGATCAGCCGCATGCCGTCATAGGCGATCTCAAACCCGCGCGGGGCCATCATGGCCGCCAGCTCGTCATAGGGACGCACGCCGTTGTGGCTGAAATGATTGCACACAAAGCGCGTCGATTGGTCTGCCGCGCCAAGGCGCAGCAGCTCGTCGCGCTGCTGGCATACCTCGTCAAAGCTCATGTGGCCGTCGTAGTGGTCTTGGGTCAGCACGCCCTTGGTGCTGTCCAAGCTCGCGTGCGTCAGCGGGCCGCGCTCGCATAGGTAGGCGACGACCTCCGGCTTGAGCCGCCCGCTGTCGTTGCCGTAGAGCAGACGCACGCCGTCCTGCTCCACCAAGTAGAGATAGCTGCCGGGGCAGCCGTGTACGGCCGGCAGCGCGGTAAACGTCACGCCGCCCGCCGGAAAGGGCGCATAGGGCTCAACCTCGCAAAAATCGGCCACGCCGACAAACGCGCCCGCGCCGATCTTCGCCATGGCCTCGCGCACACACTCGCCGGTATAAGCGCTGCCGTACAGCGTTACGGGCTGGCGATCGTGAATGTGCGCATAGCCGGGCAGAAGCATCTCCAGCTCGTAGCCGGCAAAGTGGTCGCTGTGCGCGTGCGTCAGCACGATGTGGCGGACGCGCGTAAGGTCGAGGTCGAGCGCGAGCTTCATGGCGTACAGGTCGGGCGCCATGTCAATCAGCACGTCGTCGTTGACAATCGCGCCGCTGCGATGGCGGATGTTCCTGCCGCCCAGCCTGCGGGCGATTTGGCACTGCTCACACTCGCAGAAGATGGCGGGTACGCCCTCCGCGGCGGCGGTGCCCAAATAGCGGAATTGCATAGGGTTGCCTCCTTTTGTTACGCTTGCTTCAGCCAGCTCAGATCGTCCGGGGCGTACTCGCCGTTGGGGAGCTGCGAGAACACGGGCTTTTCCGGCAGCATCGCCGGAATCCGGCAAAGGGCCGCGTCCGCGCGGGCGCGGGCCGAGGCCGCATCGGCCAAGGCGTCGGGGCGGAAGCAGTCGGAATCCGGCAGCACGGGCGCAAAGCCCCGGCCGCTGACGAGCAGCGCGGCATACTCCCGCGCGGAGCGCAGGGGCCGCTCGGTCGCCGTGGCCGACGCATAGCCCGCGCGCACATCCTCCACGTCGTGGATATCGCTCCCGGCGGTCTCGGCAAGGCCGTTGCGCTCGCAGTAGCGGCGGCAGGACGCGTCCTCCGGCAGATGGTTCGCGCTGTTAAACACCTCGGCCGCATCGCAAAAGTACGGGCTGAGCGTGTGCTTGCGGATGTACCCCCGGTCGCGGAAGGGATGCGCCTGCACCACCGCGCCGCCGTAGGCGTGCACGCGGGCAAATTGCTCGCGGCGCGTCCAGTCGTTCATCTCCGGGTGCGCGAGCAGCCAGTCCTTGTCCAGCCCGTAGACCAGAAACTCGTCGCCCTCAAAGTTCTGCTCCCAGCCGAAAAACACCGCAAGGCCGAGCCTGTCGCCCTCGCGCTTGCAATCCTCGTACCCGGCGCAGAAGCGGCGGACGATCTGCTCCCACGGCAGGGAGCGGTCTACGGCGCAGTTGCCGTGCAGAAAGTGATCGGTGATGAATACGCCCGCATAGCCGAGGCGCAGATAGGCGCGCACATACTCGCGCCCCTCGCTAATGCCGCAGGCGCTGCCGGTGCAGGTGTGCAGGTGGGTCTCGTAGAGGAACATAACAGAGCTTCCTTTCCTATTAAGCAAGGCGGTCACACCTTGCGGGTGATGTCTTATGAAGCAAGGCGGTCACACCTTGCGGGTGATGGTCACGGTCAGCGGCTCGCCCGCGAGAGGCTCGCCCAGCGCGTCGAGGCCGTTCGAGGCGTAGCGGGTGATGACAAGCGTGTCCTCGTCCGGCGCGGCACAGTCGCACAGGCCGGTTTGCAGCACGGGCGCGCTCCGCCGCCAGCGCAGCAGCCCGCCCACGGCCGCCGTGAGCGCATCGTCGCCGCCCTCCCAGCGCATGGGCGCGCGGCAGAACGGATCGGCCATGCCCTGCATGCCGCGCTCGTCGCCGTAATAGACGGTGGGCGCGCCGGGCAGCGCGCAGAGCAGGCGCAGGGCCTCCAGATAGCGCCGCTTGGACAAGGCGAGCTGCTCGTCGGTCAGCCGGATCCTCCGGTCGGCCTCGCGGTCGGGGTAGACGTGATCGGGCTTATCGTAGCCCGCCATCGCGTTGAGGACGCGCAGCCGATCGTGGCTGCCCAGCAGGTTCATCAGCGAATAGCGGAACGGGGCCGGGTAGACCTCGCGCTGATGGTCGATGAGGCGGCACAGCGCGCGCGCGTCCGCCACACCGGTAAAGAAATCGATCACCGCGCGGCGCAGCGGGTAGTTCATCACGCTGTCGAGGGTATCGCCCAAGCAATAGCAGCGCGGCTCGCCATAGGCGACCTTGTTGCTCGCGTCCTCCCACACCTCTCCCAGCAGGGTCGCGTCCGGATCGGCCGCCTTGAGGGCTTGCCGCATCTGCCGGAGCAGATCGACAGGCAGCTCGTCGGCCACGTCCAGCCGCCAGCCGCACGCGCCGCGCCGCACCCAGCCGGGCAGCACGCCCGTGTCGCCATCCAGCAAAAAGCGCCGATAGCCGGGGTCGTTCTTGTTGACGGCGGGCAGCGTGTAAAAGCCCCACCAGCACGCGTATTCGTCGGGGAAGCGCGTAAAGCGGTACCAGCTCGCGTAGGGAGAATCCGCGCTCTGATAGGCCCCCACGCTGTCATACGTGCCAAAGCGGTTAAAATAGCGGCTGTCCGCGCCCGTGTGGCTGAACACGCCGTCCATCAGCACGCGCATGCCGCGCGCGCGCGCCTCCCGGCACAGGGCGACCATGTCCTCGTTGTCGCCAAGGTACGGGTCCACGCGCTGATAATCGCCCGTATCGTAGCGGTGATTGGTGCGCGCGCGGAACACGGGGTTGAGGTAGAGCACGCTCACGCCCAGCTCCCGCAGGTAGTCCAGCTTCTCGCGGACGCCGTTGAGATTGCCCAAAAAGAAGTCCAGCGCGCGGTTATCGCCGTTGCCGGGGTCGGGGTCGAGCAGGGGGGCCTCGTCCCAGCTTGCGTGCAGCGTCGTCTCCGGGCGATAATGCTCGCCGCCGGGCGCAAACGCCGCCGCGCGGAGGCTGCCCCGGCAGAACCGATCGGGAAAAATCTGATACATCACGCCGTGGCGCAGGTATTCCGGCGCGCGGTAGGCGGGATCGTACACGGTGACCTGATAGCTCCTCAGGCCGTCCCCGCAGAGCCGGCCCTCGCCGCCCAGCTCGTCCCACGCGTTGCCGTAGCGCAGCTCGCCGTCGCGGGTGGGGAGGATGAAGTCGTACCAAAAGAGCATCGGCGATGCGGGGACGGGCGTATCGGCCTCGTAGAGATCGGGCGCGACGGCGCGCATGGGGATGCGGCGCTCGCCGCCGTCCCACGTGCGCAGGATGGGCGCGTCGCACACGTCGCAGCGGATGCGGAGGGTCAGGGAGCCGCCGACGGGCACGGGGCCCAGCGGCGCGCGGTATTCCGGCAGGTGGCTGTTGTGACAGATCATAAGCGTTCCTTTGCAATAGAGTCCCTGCTATTGTACGCGATTTGTGACGGTTTATCAAGCGGCACCTTGCGGCCGCGCGGCGGCCCGCATGCCCCCGCGCGAAAAAATTTATCCCGCGCCCCGCCAAACCTGTTGACAATTTCGCCCCCATCGTGTATGATATCAAACGTCGCCTGTAATGGCTGGTCTTGCCGGGGTGTAGCGCAGTCTGGTAGCGCACGTGCTTTGGGAGCATGGGGCCGGGGGTTCGAATCCCTTCACCCCGACCATCCGCCTGCTGCAAGCCTTACGCGGCCCCGTGGTCAAGAGGCCTAAGACACCGCCCTTTCACGGCGGCTACCCGGGTTCGAATCCCGGCGGGGTCACCATCTCGCCTTCAGGCATAGGCTATGGGCCTTTAGCTCAGTTGGTTAGAGCGGCCGGCTCATAACCGGTTGGTCCGGGGTTCAAGTCCCTGAAGGCCCACCAGTACGGCCCGGTAGTTCAGTTGGTTAGAATGCCAGCCTGTCACGCTGGAGGTCATG
>CAYOYK010000105.1:0-4052 GCA_964408185.1 uncultured Oscillospiraceae bacterium
CACGCGGCCCGCAGGCCGCCCCTCCCCACCCCGCAGGGTGGGGCACCGTTCCCGCGCCCGCAGGCGCGAACCCCCCCGCGGCCCCGCAGGGCCGCCCCCTGCGCCCGCAGGAGCAAGCCACGCGCGGCAGGCGCAAAGCCCGCGCGGCAGGCGCAAAGCCGCGCCGCATAGGCGCGCAGGCGCAAAAAACCCCCGGCCCATTCGGGCCGGGGCATCGCGGCCGCATAGGCTGGAGCCGCCGTTGTTCCACGTGAAACATCGCGCGGGGATCACTCCTCCGCAAGGGTGCTGATGTAATCAATCAGCAGCTCGCCGTTCTGCGTGCTGTAATACGGGATCATCTGGCTGTCCTCGCTGAATGTCGCCAGCACAAAGTAGATCGTGGCCGTGCAGCCGCGCTCCTCCAGCAGACGGAGCGCGGTGGCGTTGTAGGCGTCAAACGTCGCCTTGAGGGTGTTCCAGCCCGCCAGCGCGTCCTCGTCGGACAGGGAGGAGAGCGCCGTGACCATCACGTTGCTGTCGGTGGAGACCACAAAGTACGCGTCCGCATCGGCGTTGTAAAGGCGCGTAAAGACAAGGGAATCCGTGTCCGGGTAGGCCTCCTCCAAGAGGGCCAGCATGGCGGCCTGCTCGTCCTCACTGTCCGGGGTGACGGTCTCGGCCAAGGAGGGCAGGGCGCACAGCAGCGTGAAGGCAAGCAGCACAAAGGCAAGCAGCAGGGCGACGATTTTTTTCATGAGGGGTACGTCCTTTCTTTTGCGCGCGCGGCGCGGACTATTGCGCATCGATGCGGTTGAGGATCTCATCCGTGTTTTGCAGCGCGTAGTAGACGGCCGACTCGCCGTCGCGCTCCACGGCCAGCATCAGCACGACCTCGCGGCCCTCGTAGCCGTCCGCCTTGAGCTGCTCGACCGCGAGCGTGTTGGTGGCGAGCATCGCGTCCTTGTAGACGGCCCACGTCTGCACATCGTCGGCGCCGCCTCTGGCGGCGGCCAAGGCAACGCCGTCCAGCGCGTCGCTGTACAAAAGAACGGCGTACACGTCCTGCGCGGCGGAATAGTATACGTTGTAGGCCAGCGCGGCGGAGTCCTGGTAGACCTTGCGCAGGGAGACGATCACCGCCTCGGCGGTGGCCGCGTCGTCGGCGGCAAGAGCGGGCGCGGCGCAGGCGAGCAGCAGCGCCAAAGCAAGCAGAACGGACAGAAGTTTTTTCATCGAACGGACTCCTTTCGTGCGCCGAGCGGCGCTTTCCTTGATGGCACGTCACGGAAGCCGCGCGCACGGGACGCGCGGAGGAAACGATGGTTGTCTATCCAAGTATACACGATTTGGAGCGGAATGACAAGCCGAAGGTCGATTCTTCGCGCGATTTCCGCGCGATCCGGCACGATTTGCGCCTTGCGCCCGCCTGTGCTATAATAATTTGTCTATTTTCTGCGCGCATCGCGCGTTCTGAGTGTGATTGGAGGATCTATGCCGACTACGCAATTCGATACCGATTCCATCAAGCGCTCCATCGAGGGCAAGGTACAGCGCTACAACGGCGTCACCGTGGCCGAGGCCACCCCGCAGCAGCTCTACAAGGCGGTCGCCAGCACCGTGCGCGACCAGATCATGCAAAAGTGGATGGTCGCCCGCGAGCACCTGAAGGACGCAAAGGCCAAGCGCGTCTACTACCTCAGCGTGGAGTTTCTGATGGGCCGGAGCCTCAACTGCAACCTCATCAACCTGTGCAGCCAGAACGAGTACCGTCAGGCCCTGCGCGATTTGGGCGTGGACCTGCGCGATATCCTCTGCGAGGAGCCGGAGCCGGGCCTCGGCAACGGCGGCCTCGGACGGCTGGCGGCCTGCTTTTTGGATAGCCTCGCCAGCGAGAGCCTGCCCGCCATGGGCTGCACCATCCGCTACGAGTACGGGCTCTTCCGCCAAAAGATGGTGGACGGCCAGCAGGTGGAAATGCCGGACAACTGGCTCCAGAACGGCAACGTGTGGGAGATGGCCACGACCGAGGACGCCTGCTCCGTGGCCTACAACGGCACGGTGGAGGAGAGCTTTGAGAACGGGCGGCAGGTGTTCCGCCTGCGCGACTCCTATATCATCGACGCGATTCCCTACGATATGCCCATCGTCGGCTACGACAACAAGTGCGTGAACACGCTGCGCACGTGGAGCGCCCGCAGCCGCGCCCGCATCGACCTGCACTCCTTCGGCGAGGGCAACTACATGAAGGCCACCGAGGAAATGCAGATGGCCGAGGTCATCAGCAAGGTGCTCTACCCGGAGGATAACCACTACGAGGGCAAAATGCTCCGGCTCAAGCAGTTCTACTTCTTTGTCAGCGCGACGCTGCAATACGCGCTGAAGGATTTCAAGCGTCGGTTCGGCGATAATTTTGACCTGCTGCCGGACAAGTGCGTTTTCCACATCAACGATACGCACCCCGGCCTCGCCATCCCGGAGCTGATGCGCCTGCTGATCGATCAGGAGGGGCTGGATTGGGAGATGGCCCAGCGCATTTGCTACCGCTGCATGGCCTACACCAACCACACCGTCATGGCCGAGGCCCTCGAAAAATGGCCGCAGGACATGATGCGCGCCACGCTGCCCCGCATTTACATGATTCTGGAGGAGATCAACCGCCGCGCCTGCGAGAGGCTGTTCCGCTGCTATCCCGATCAATGGGAGCGCATCGGCCACATGGCGATCATCGCCTACGGGCAGGTGCACATGGCGAACCTGTGCGTCAACTGCTGCTTCAGCGTCAACGGCGTCAGCCAGCTCCACGGCAAGATCCTCACGGACAGCCTCTTCCACGACTACTGGCTGCTGGATAAGCACAAGTTCACGGCCATCACCAACGGCATCACGCACCGCCGCTGGCTGCTGGCCGCCAACCCCAGCCTGTGCGGCCTGCTGGACGAGAGCATCGGCACGGAGTACCGCCGCGACGCGCAGGCGCTGGAGGCCCTCGCGCCCCTCGCGGGCGACGCGGCCTTCCGCGAGAAGTTCGACCGGGTGAAGCGCGTCAACAAGCTCCGCCTGTGCGAGCTGCTCAAGGCCCGGCAGGGCGTGGAGCTCGACCCGGATTTCATCTTTGACGCGCAGGCCAAGCGCCTGCACGAGTACAAGCGCCAGCTGCTCAACGCGCTGCACATCCAAGTGCTGTACAACCGCATTGTGGATGATCCCAGCTTTACCATGCCGCCGCGCGTGTTCTTTTTCGGCGCGAAGGCCGCGCCGGGCTATCAGCGGGCGAAGCTGATCATCCGCTACATCAACGCGCTGGCCGGGCTGATCGACCGTCACCCGCGCGCGCGCACGATGCTGAAGGTCGTGTATGTGGAGAACTACGACGTATCCACCGCCGAGGTGCTGGTGCCCGCGGCGGAGGTGAGCCAGCAGCTTTCCACCGCCGGCAAGGAGGCCAGCGGCACCGGCAACATGAAGTTTATGATGAACGGCGCGGTAACGCTGGGCACCATGGACGGCGCGAACGTGGAGATATACGAGCAGGTGGGCGAGGAGAACATTTACATTTTCGGCATGCGTGCGGACGCGGTGGAAAACCTGTACCGCGAGGGCGGGTACAACCCCAT
This sequence comes from uncultured Oscillospiraceae bacterium, assembly GCA_964408185.1. Classification (GTDB taxonomy): domain Bacteria; phylum Bacillota; class Clostridia; order Christensenellales; family Aristaeellaceae; genus CAYOYK01. The sequence goes on from CAYOYK010000105.1 coordinate 3,597, forward strand.
GACGTACTTTGAGAACAACCACGAGCTGCGCGTGGCCCTTACGCAGATGATCGACGGCACGCTGTTCCCGGAGCAGCCCGCGACGCTGCAGGATCTGTACCACATGCTGCTTGTGGGCGACCATGGCGGCATGGCCGATCCGTACTTTGTGCTCAAGGATTTTGGCAGCTATTCCATGGCGAACCGTCGCCTGATGGAGGACTACCAAAACCGGGAGAAGTGGCTGCGAATGGCGATTATGAACACCGCCAAGAGCGGCGTGTTCAGCAGCGACCGCACCATCCGCGAGTACAACGAGAAGATTTGGCGGCTGAAGCCTGTGGAGTAAGGGGGCGGCCCGGCGGGGCCGTGCGCGCTGTGCCCCACCCCGGAAGGGGTGGGGATTTTTGCGCCTGCGGCGCGGCTTTGCGCCTGCGGCGCGGGCTTTGCGCCTGCGGCGCGGGCTTTGCGCCTGCG
>CAYOYK010000106.1:0-4051 GCA_964408185.1 uncultured Oscillospiraceae bacterium
GCGGGGTCAAGGGGGATCATCCCCCTTGCGGGGTGCGGGGCAGCGCCCCGCGCGTTCCCCCGTGGGCGCGGCCTCACCCCACTCCCGCGTTCCCATGCCGCGCCCACGCCCCCAGCGAGCTAGCGGCGCAGCCGCGCACGCTCGCGGCACGCTCACTCAACTCCCTTTCGCCGCATCCACCCCACCCGGAGGTGCAGGGGGCACTGCCCCCTGCCGGGGTGCGGGGCAGCGCCCCGCGCGTCCCCCGTGGGCGCGGCCTCACCCCACTCCCGCGTTCCCATGCCGCGCCCACGCCTCCAGCGAGCTAGCGGCGCAGCCGCGCACGCTCGCGGCGCGTTCGCTCAATTCCTTTCGCCGCACCCCCACTCCCACCCCGCACGCTCGCAGCGACATCGCGCAAGCACGAAAACCACCGCCAATCGCTTGAGGCGCGGGGAACAATGCCCCCGCGCCTCTTTCACGCAACGCTTCCGTCCCTTCCCCCCGTCAGTACAGCGTCAGCTCCATGCTTTGCAGGTACGGAATCGTCAGCTTTTCGTGCGAGTCGGTCGTGAATGTCGCCGTGCCAAGCACTCGGCCGTTGATCGTGATCTTGTCGTTTTCCAAAAAGCGCGTCACAGGGATCGTATCTGACCAGTAATCGCCGGAGAAGAAGCCCTTCAGCAGCACCATGTAATAGCAGGTGCTGCTGCCGCGCACCACCAGCAGCGCGTCGTTCGCGTCGTCCGCGCTCAGCTGGGCCACCACGGAAACACGGCTCAGGCCGATGTACTGGCCCACGTAGGCGTCCGGGCTGCGCTGCAAATCGTTATACTTGAGGGTTTGGTAATAGTAGGGCAGCAGGGTGCTCTCCTCGGCGCTGCTCACCTCCGTGGAATAGGTGCAGGTCGCCACACGGTAGCGGTGAACCGCGCCCTGCGCCGCGCCCTCATCCGTCCAGCGCGCGTCCGTTGTGCTGCCCAGCAGCTTGTCGTCCCGGTACACGTTGTAGCTCAGCGCGCGCGCAACCTTGCTCCACGTAATGTCTACCTTCCCCTTGTCCGCGCGCAGGCGCACGCCCTCCGGCGCGGGGAGCAGCGGGTCCACACGCAGCAGGCCGAGCTGCTCCTCCTGCGTCAGCTCGCCATCCACCGCCTCGATGAAGATGACCTCCGCGATCAGCTCCGGGTCGGGCGAGGTAAGCGGCGCAACGCTCTCCGGGGCGATGTAGTACTGCTTCTCGTACTTCTGTACGGCGGCGGCCATGGCGGCGTTGTACACGGCCGCACCGGGATCGTCCGCGCTGGGCGCGGCGCTCAGATAGCCCAGCTCATAGAGCTTCTGCGCGACGCAGAGCACATCCTCGCCGCGGCAGCCCTGCACCAAACGGCGGTGTACCGGGTAGGCGCGGCTGATGGAATCGGCAGTGGCGGCTCCCGCCGCGCACAGCAGCGCCAGCGCCAGCAGCAGCGATGGCAAACGCTTTCCGTTTTTCACTTGGCTTCCCCTCACTTTCCGTTTGTCCAGCCGGGTGTGATGATCGACCACTCGCCTGCCAGCCGCACGGTCGCGCAATCGTCATAGAAGGAATTGGCGCGCTCCCACAGCGGGGGCAGGGCGGTCTCCCCGGCCTCGTTGACATAGCCGAACTTGCCGGTCAGCGGCATGCCGGTCTCCGCGCTGACGGTACCGCTGAACACCAGCGCCAGCCCGCAGGCGTAGGGCTCGGCATAATCCCACGACGGCTTGCCAAGCTCCGTGCCGTCCGCGGTGATAAAGCCGTACTTGCCCACCAGCGGCGCGCCGTCCTCGTCCGTCGTGCCGATGAACGCCGGGATCTGCGGCAGGCTGATATCGCCGATGCAGTTGTACTTGGGCTCCAGCACGGTCGCGCCGTCGGTATCCATCAGCCCCCACAGCAGGCCCTTGCGCACCTTGGCCACGCCGTTCACAAAGGGGCCGATCTCATCCCACGCGGGGGCGAGCAGCACGCTGCCGTCCCGGCTGATCAGCCCGTAGCCGAGGCCGTCGGTTCCCTCGATGCAATCGCCCACGACAAAGCGGTCCGCCTCCGCGTCCGTGCGGATGACGGCAAAGCCCGTCTGCGTAAGGATGCTCATGTCCGCGTCGGCCAGATAAAACACGTCGCCGGAGCGCATGACCAGCCGCTCAGGGTCGGAGGTCGTGGCGTACAGCATGGGATACTCCGGGAACAGTCGGCCGTCCTTATCGAGATACGCGTCGCAGAAGCCGTCCTTCACGTGCGCGTAGCGGCCCACAAAGTCCTCGGCCGACGTCCAGCTGTTGGCCAGCGTCAGCTCGCCCTTGGGGTTGATAAAGCCGAAGGCCTCGCGGTACTGAACGCGCGCCAGCCCGCTGGAAAAGGCGAACGCCTGCCGGAAGCGCGGCTCCACCACGGTCTGCGTGCCGCTTTGGTAGCCGTACACGCCCATGTCCGTATCAAAATAAGGCGTGTAGCTCACATCGGGCACATCGTAATCGGTCTGGGTCAGGCGCGTCTCGCCCTGCGTGTCGATCAGCAGGGAGGGCGCGTCTCCGGCCTGAACCGCCGCGCGATCGTGATAGAATGCGCTGGCGTGATCCCACCAATCCTCGCTGATATACGCAAAGTCCGCGTCCACATAGGCCGCGCCGTTGCCGTACACGCGGCCGTAGCCGCCCTCGAAGGGCTCGGCGCTCCGCCACGTGTTGGCGCTGACGGCCCCCGTGACCACGTTGACATACTGCACGCTCTGGTTGGGCAGCACGCCGATCGCCACATCCTCGCTCGCCTCGGATACGTACACCCACGTCGGCTCGGCAAGCAGGCGGCCGTCGGCGGAGAGAATCGCGTACAGGCCGCCCTTATACAGCAGCGTGAAGCCCTCCCGCACCGCGTAGCCGTCCCATTGGGTGGGGCTGACATACGCGCCCGTCACGTCGATCACGCCGCAGCAGCACGCGTCATGCGTGTACACGGCCAAGTACCGGTCGCTGATCCACGCCATGTTATCCCATGCGGGCTCCAGCGTCACGCGGCCCTGCTCGTCCATCAGCCCGCAGCGGAAGTCCCCCATGGTGGTAAAGATCGCCAGTCCGCCCCGGAAGGGCTGCACGTCATACGCGCCCTGCACGCGCGCGTCCGGCGCGGCGGCGGCAGTCGCGGCCCCGCACAGCAGGGCAAGCGCCAGCAAAGAGGCAATCCACCGTTTCATTGCTATTCCCCCTTATTCATTTGTCGGGTGTGTTCGTTTTTTATTATATAGCATGCTTGCCGTTTGTCAAGGGGTTTTTGGGGGGAGGCCGTGCCCGGCCTGCGGGGGGCGCGCCTGCGCGGCGCAGCTTTGCGCCTGCGCGGCGCGGGCGGTGCGCCTATGCGGCGCGGGGGAGCGCACTCAACATTGCGTTCCCTAGGGGGACGCAAGCGCCGAAGGCGCGGTGAGGGGGGACGAAGTCCCCTCTTACAAGGGTGCTTTAGCACCCGCCGTTGCGGGCGCGGGAACGGTGCCCCGACCTGCGGGCCGGGGTTCGTCACTTTTCTTTTCAGCTGAAAAGAAAAGTAACCAAAAGAAACAGCGCGATTGAGGCCGATCGATGGGCCAGCACGCCCATCTTGTGTGAGCAGCGATCGCCCAGAAAACTTGCGTGATAGCGTTAGCACGCCTGCGGTGCCCGACTTGGCCGAACTGCTGCCCTGCGCTTGTTGACTTGTTCCTGTGAGAGGGACGGCATGCAGGCATGGTGGCCCTGCGGGGCCCTCGATTGGCTTGCCGCGCCTGCGGGCGCGGGGGGAACGGGGGAAAACGAAAACAACGCCCGCGTGCCTTGGGTGCAATGCCCTAAACACGTGAGGTAGCGAAAGCAATATGGCGTTCCCCAAGGAAACCAAGCCCTAAACAAGTGTGGGCGCAAAGCCAATACTGCGTTACCCAAGGAAACCAAGCCCTAAACAAGCATAGCAGCAAAGCCAATATGGCGTTCCCTACGGGCACAACGCCCCAGACAAGCCGGGGAGCGAAGCCAATACCGCGTTTCCAAGGGGGAAGCAAGACGGCGTAGCCGTCGGTGAAGG
>CAYOYK010000107.1:0-4042 GCA_964408185.1 uncultured Oscillospiraceae bacterium
CGCCCCTGCACCCTGACAAGGGCTTCGCCCTTGACCCACGGTTTTACGCGGGCAGTTGGGGTTTGGTTGCTTGGTTCGTTGGGGTAGGCAGGGGTTTCACCCCTGCACCCTGACAAGGGCTTCGCCCTTGACCCACGGTTTTACGCGGGCGGTTGGGGTTGGGTTGCTTGGTTCGTTGGGGTGGCGGTAGGTGGGCTGGGCAGGGGCCTCGCCCCTGCACCCTGACAAGGGCTTCGCCCTTGACCCGCGCTTTTTTTCGGGCGGTTGGGGTTTGGTTGCTTGGTTGTTGCGTCTGCCGTTAGTTTGGCCCCGCCCCTGCTGGCAGGGGTTTCGCCCCGGAATTGCCGAAAAGAATATCGCCCATACTTGACACGCGACCAAAACGTGCTATAATGAACTTGAAGGTCAAAGATAGTCAATTGACTGCCGAGGCCTTCCCGCTCGCCGGGCGCGGCCGCAGGCCGCCCAGCCGAGCGCTTGACACTCCCATCCCCCAAAGGAGGTTACGATATGACTACACAGCAACTGACCGAAAAATCCCGCGAGGCTTTGACGCTGGCCCAGCAGACCACCGTGGAATACCAAAACAGCGAGGTCTGTCAGGAGCATCTTGCCTATGCCCTGCTGGCCGATCAGAACGGCCTTGTCCCCCAATTGCTGACCAAGCTGCAAATCGACGCGGACGCGCTGAACGCTCAGCTTCGGGGCGCCATCGAGCGCATGCCCAAGGTGAGCGGCGGCGGCCGTCAGCCCGACCAGATCTACATCAATCAGGATACCGAGCGCGCCCTCGTGGCCGCCAAAAACCGCGCCGAGGGCATGAAGGACGAGTTTATCAGCGTGGAGCACCTGCTGCTCGGCCTGCTGGATAAGCCCACGCCCGCCATGCGCCAGCTCTGGCAAACCGCCGGAGTGACGCTGTCCAGCGTGCTCAAGGCCTTGCAGACCGTGCGCGGCAACGCCCGCGTCACCAGCGAGACCCCGGAGGATACCTACGACGTGCTTGCCAAGTACGGGCAGGATCTGGTGGAGCTGGCGCGGCAGCAGAAGCTCGACCCGGTTATCGGCCGGGACAACGAGATCCGCAGCGTCATCCGCATCCTGACGCGCAAAACCAAAAACAACCCCGTGCTCATCGGCGAGCCGGGCGTGGGCAAGACCGCCATCGCCGAGGGCCTCGCGCAGCGCATCGTGCGCGGCGACGTGCCCGGCAGCCTGAAGGACCGGCAGGTGTTCAGCCTCGATATGGGCGCGCTGATTGCCGGGGCCAAGTACCGCGGTGAGTTTGAGGAGCGCCTCAAGGCCGTACTGGCCGAGGTAAAGCAGGCCGAGGGCCGCGTGCTGCTGTTTATTGACGAGCTGCACACCATCGTGGGCGCGGGCAAGACCGAGGGCAGCATGGACGCGGGCAACCTGCTCAAGCCCATGCTGGCGCGCGGCGAGCTGCACCTCATCGGCGCGACGACGCTCGACGAGTACCGCAAGTACATCGAGAAGGACGCGGCTCTTGAGCGGCGCTTTCAGCCCGTGCTGGTCACCGAGCCTACCGTGGCCGATACCATCAGCATCCTGCGCGGCCTCAAGGAGCGGTACGAGGTTTTCCACGGCGTCAAGATCACGGACGGCGCGCTGATCGCCGCCGCGACGCTGAGCGACCGCTACATCACCGACCGCTTTTTGCCCGATAAGGCCATCGACCTGATGGACGAGGCCTGCGCGATGATCCGCACGGAGATTGACAGCCTGCCCGCCGAGCTGGACGAGAAGCAGCGCCGCATTATGCAGCTGGAAATCGAGCAGCAGGCCCTGCAAAAGGAGGAGGACGAGGGCAGCAAGCAGCGCCTCGCCGCGCTGGAAAGCGAGCTGGCGTCCCTGCGGGACGAGTTTAACGCCATGAAGGCCCGCTGGGAAAACGAAAAGGCCGCCATCGGCAAGGTGCAAAAGCTGCGCAGCGACATAGAGGCCGTTAACCAGCGCGTGCAAAAGGCCGAGCGCGAGTACGATCTGGGCAAGGCCGCCGAGCTGAAGTACGGGGAGCTGCCCAAGCTCCAAGCCGAGCTGGAAAAGGAGGAGGCCATCGCCGAGAAGGAGCGCGGCGACGACGCGGACAGCCTGCTGCGCGACAAGGTGACGGAGGAGGAGATCGGCCGCATTGTGAGCCGCTGGACGGGCATCCCGGTTACGCGGCTCAAGGAGGGCGAGCGCGAAAAGCTGCTGCATCTCGCCGACGCGCTGCACAAGCGCGTCATTGGGCAGGACGAGGCCGTTACGCTGGTCAGCGAGGCCATCCTGCGCTCCCGCGCGGGCATCGCGGATGAAAACCGCCCCATCGGCAGCTTTCTGTTCCTCGGCCCCACCGGCGTGGGCAAGACCGAGCTGGCCAAGGCGCTGGCCGAAAACCTGTTTGACGACGAGAAGAACATGGTCCGCATCGATATGAGCGAATACATGGAGAAATTCAGCGTCAGCCGCCTGATCGGCGCCCCTCCGGGATACGTGGGCTACGACGAGGGCGGGCAGCTTACAGAGGCCGTGCGCCGCAAGCCCTACTGCGTGGTGCTGCTGGACGAGGTGGAAAAGGCCCACCCGGATGTGTTCAACATCCTTTTGCAGGTGCTGGACGACGGCCGCATCACGGACAGTCAGGGCCGGACGGTGGACTTCAAAAACACCATCATCATCATGACCAGCAATCTGGGCAGCCAGTTTCTGCTGGACGGCATCGACGAGCACGGCGAGATCACGCGCGAAGCCCGCGAGCAGGTGGAGCGCCTGCTGCGCCAGACCTTCCGGCCGGAATTCCTCAACCGGATCGATGACATCGTGTACTACAAGCCGCTCCAGCGCGATCAGATCGTATCGATCGTGCGGCTGCTCACCGCAAGCCTGCAAAAGCGCCTCGACGCCAAGGGCATCACCCTTGAGCTGACCGACGCGGCCATCGACGCGATTGTGGAGGCGGGGTACGACCCCAGCTTCGGCGCGCGTCCCCTCAAGCGCTACCTGCAAAGCCACTTGGAGACACTCATCGCCAAGCGACTGCTCTCCGGCGAGGCCCTGCCGGGCCAGACGCTCCGCATCGACGCGGACAGCGAGGGACGACTGACGGCGGGCGGCGGGCGCTAAAGCGCCCTTGTAACGGGGGACTTCGTCCCCCTTCACCGACGGCTTCGCCGTCTTGCTTCCCCCTTGGAAACGCGGTATTGGCTTTGCTCTCTCTGCGCCTGCGCGGCGCGGGTTTGCGCCTGCGGGCGCGGGTTTGCGCCTACGGGCGCGGGTTTGCGCCTGCGGGCGCGGGTTTGCGCCTGTGGGCGCGGGAGGGCGGCCTGCGGGCCGCGGGGTTTCGCGCCTGCGGGCGCGGGAACGGTGCCCCACCCTGCGGGGTGGGGTTCGTCACTTTTCTTTTCAGCTGAAAAGAAAAGTAACCAAAAGAAACAGCGTGTTTGAGGCCGATCGATGGGCCAGCCCGCCCAGCTTGTGCTACCAGCGATCGCCCAGAGAACTTGCGTGAAATAGTTTGCACGCCTGCGGTGCCGGGGTTGGCTGAACAATTGCCCAGCGTCGGTACTCCTGTTCCTGTGTCGCAGACGGCATGCAGGCATGGTGGCCCTGCGGGGCCCTCGATTGGCTTGCCGCGCCTGCGGGCGCGGAAGGGAGCGCCATATTGGCTGTGCTCCCCCCGTGTCTAAGGCATCGTTATCATGTGGAACGCGGTATTGGCTTTGTTTCCGGCGCGTCTACGGCATGTTCTCTTAGGAAACGCGGTATTGGCTTTGCTCTCACGCGTGTTTAGGGTATGCTCTCTTAGAGATTGCAGAATTGGCTTCGCTTCCAGCGCATCTTCGGCATGTTCTCTTGGGAAACGCGGTATTGGCATCGCTTCTGGCGTATCTACGGCATATTCTCTTAGGAAACGCAGTATTGGCTTCACTACCCCGCGTGTTTAGGGCATTGCGCCCAAGGCACGCGGGGATTGCTTCGTTCCCTCGTTCCCCCCGCGCCCGCAGGCGCGGCAAACCAATCGAGGGCCCCGCAGGGCCAC
>CAYOYK010000108.1:0-3937 GCA_964408185.1 uncultured Oscillospiraceae bacterium
GTGGCCTTCCTGCCACCAGAACTCCGCCGTCCGCAGGAAGGGCCTGGTGGTCTTTTCCCAGCGCATGACGGAGCACCACTGGTTGTACTTCATGGGCAGGTCGCGCCAAGAGCTGACCCACTTGGAGTACATGGCGCAAAAGATGGTCTCGCTGGTGGGGCGGATGGCAAGGCGCTCCTGCAGCTTTTCGGTGCCGCCCTGCGTCACCCAAGCGACCTCCGGCGCAAAGCCCTCCACATGCTCGGCCTCCTTGAGCAGCAGGCTTTCGGGGATGAGCATGGGCATGTACACGTTCTCGTGCCCGGTGGCCTTAAAGCGCGCGTCGTATTCCTGCTGGATGCGTTCCCAGATGGCGTAGCCGTAAGGCCGCATCACCATGCAGCCGCGCACGGGGGCGTAATCCACCAGTTCGCTTTGCAAGATCACGTCCGTATACCATTGGCTGAAGTCCTCGCTGCGGGGCGTGATATGCTCCATTACAATTTCCTTTTTGTCGTTGGCCATGGCTGTTCTCCTCCTTGTGAATGGGGCAAAGCAAAGCGCCTCCGCCCCTGCATTTGTCTTGTAGGGACGAAGGCGCGTGTCCTTCGCGGTACCACCCTGCTTCGGGCTTGCGCCCGCGCTCGTGTGCCCGGTAACGGGGGCTGGCCGTCGGGGATTGGCCGACGCGTGCGGAGGCGGGGGCGGATGCTCTCCGGCGCGCCGCTTGCAGCGTTGCGGCGCTCTCTGGGGCCGGGGGACGGAACCGCGTTCCTCCGCGTGGGCGCTGTCGCCCTTGCGTGGGGGTATCATAGCATATTTTTCGGGCGGATGCAAGGGCGAATCCGCGCGACGGAACCAGCCCGGCGCGCGGAGCCTCGCGGGCGGATTGCGGCGCGGCGCTCCCCCTAGCCCTCGCGGGGCGTGTGCGCAAGTGCCCCTTACGCCTTGATCTCCGGGTGGATTGCGTGGCGCTCCCCCGCTCCGTACGGGACAGGCAGAGGCCGTGCCCCTACGCCTCGATCTCCGTCAGGCTGGCGGCGCTCCCCCGCTCCGCGCGGGACAGGCGGAGGCCGTGCCCCTTACGCCTTGATCTACGTCAGGCCGGCGGTGCTCCCCCCCCGCTCCGCGCGGGTCGTGTGCCCCTGCCCCTTACGCCTTGATCTACGTCAGGCTGGCGGCGCTCCCCCCGCTCCGCGCGGGTCGTGTGCCCCTGCCCCCTACGCCTTGATCTCCGGCAGGCTGGCGGCGGCCACGCTCTGGCCCACGCGACGGCTCTTCTCGTCCGGGATGTGCAGCTTGGTCTTGGCCGCGACCTCCGGGAACTCCTTGTCCAGCACCTCCTGCGCCTTATCCAGCAGCAGCGTGCCGCCGTTGCCGCTGGTCACGCGGCCCATAATCAGCACATGCTTCATCTCGTAGAACTTGGCGTAGTACGCGATGGCATACCCAAAGTACACGCCGATGGTGCGGTACACGTCGGCCGCCTTTTGGTTGCCGCTCTCCATTTCCTCCTGCACGACCTTGAGCTTTTCGGCCGGGCTGAGGCTCTCGTCCAGCTTGATCTCCGCCGCCGGGGCCAGCTTGATGACCCCATCCTGCGAAAAGTACTTGACGCCGCAGCCGTAATCGCCGCTCCACTCGTCCACCATCGCGTCCTTGCAGAAATCCACGGGCACGAACGCCAGCTCGTTAAGCCAGCCGGTGATGTTGCCGCTGCCGTCCACGTAGCCGCCGGCCTCGCTGGTGCCCATGGCGATGCCGAGCACGCTGTCGTCCTCCAAGTCCATGGCTCCGGCGAGGGCGGTCACGTCGCCGTCGTTGGCAACCTCCAGCGGCGCGCCGATCTCCTTGGCGACGTCGATGTACAGCGTCTTGACCTTCCTGTCAAAGTCCTCGCGCGGCACCTTGAGGAACAGGCTGGCGACCATGATCTTGTTGTCGATGTACACGCCGGCCGAGCTTACGCCGATGGCGTCCACGCGGGGCATGTGGGCTGCGGCGCTCTTCATGGCGCTGAGGATGCCATCGTAATGGTACTGCGGATCGGGGTTGGTTTTGGGGAACCAGACGACCTCCTCGGAATAGACGGCCTTGCCGTCCACCACGGCGCTGACCTTGCGGTCGCTGCCGCCCGCGTCAAAGCCGATGCGGCAGCCGTCCAAATGGCGGCCCACGGACGAGGCGGACTCCCGATCGGCGGGCGCGTCCTTGACGTCGGCTACGAAGCGCACCTCAAACGGGGCCTCGTACACGCGCGCCATAAACTCCACGTCAAACTCCCGCTTTCCGCCCATGCGGTACGCGTCCCTGATCCCCTCGTACAGGGCCTTGGAGCCGGAAACGGTGATGATGTACCCGCCGCGCATCCACAGCAGGCTTTTGGCCACGCGCTCCACCACCGCGAGGTTGCGCGCGTCGTCCACGCCGTCGGCGAAGGCCGTCATGCGGTAGGTGGAGGTGTACCCGCCGTTGCGGGTGATCGAGAGGGCGATGGGCTGGTTGGGGGCGGCGGCTACGTCCTTTTCGTACTCGCGCAGCACGACGGACATGGGCTGGAACTGAGGATCCAAAGCAGCGGGGACTTGAAGCTTCATGCGGCCTTACTTCCTTTCGTATTTGAGGGTTCCGCGCACGTAGGTCTGCTGCACGGCAAAATCATCGTCAAACAGGGTGATATCCGCGTCCTTGCCGACCTCCAGCGAGCCCTTGGCATCGCCCCTGCGGATGGACTTGGCGGCGTTGAGGCTGGCGCAGCGCACGGCGGCCCATACGGGCAGATCGGTGTGCTGATGCAGGTTCTTGACGGCGTTGTTGAGCTTGAGCACGCTGCCGGCGATGGTGCCGTCCGCAAGCCTGCACTCGATGCCCTTGACGAAGATGGGCTGACCGCCGAGGGTATACTCGCCGTCGCTGAGGCCTCCGGCGCGGGTGCAATCGGAGATCAGCACCAGATGGTCGCCCTTGGCGCGCACGAGCAGCGGGAACACGCCCGGATGAATGTGGAAGGTATCGGCAATCAGCTCGCAGTAGGCTTTATCGCAGGTCAGGGCCGCGCCGACCACGCCGGGATCGCGGTGGTTGAGCGGGGTCATGGCGTTGAACGTGTGCGTTACGTGGTCGGCCCCGGCGGCGAAGGCGGCCATGGCCTGATCGTAATTCGCGCCGGTGTGGCCTACGCTCACGGTCATCACCGGGGCGAGCTTGCGCACGCACTCCACGCCGCCGTCCATCTCCGGGGCCATGGAGACCACGCGGATCACGTCCGCGTAGGGCAGCAGCCTGTCCGCATCCGGCGCAAGGATGGCGCTTGCGGCCTGCGCGCCCTTTTTGCCGGGGTTGATGAACGGGCCCTCGGCATGCGCGCCGAGGATCTCCGCGCCGTCAAAATCCGGCTGGGCGCTGAGGGGCATGAGCTTGCGCACCACGTTCAGCGCGGCGTCAATCTCATCAAAGGGCACGGTCATGGTGGTGGGGCAGAAGCTGGTTACGCCGTTGGCCAGCACGCCCCGCGCCATGACGCGCACGCCGTCCTCCTTGCCATCGGAGGTATCCTCGCCCAAATAGCCGTGGATATGCACGTCCACCAAGCCGGGGCTTACGTACAGGCCGCGCGCGTCCAACAGGCTGTCGCACTCGGCCTGCGCCCGCGCCACATCCACCACGCCGCGGATCTGGGTATCAAACAGGAGCGCCTTGCCCGTTACCTCTCCATCGGGCAGTAAAATACGACCGTTGATGATTGCTTTCATTGCATCCACCTCACAGGAAAATTTCTACCGCCATTATACTGGGTTTCCCGATAAAGTTCAAGAGAATACGACTTTTTGTCAAAAAAAGAATTGCGCCCACTACCGCGCCGTTCCCGACGCGCGCAGACATAATACGTCTTGAAACGGGGGCGCGACGGCGGGCGCTAAAGCGCCCTTGTGACAGGGGACTTCGTCCCCCTTCACCG
>CAYOYK010000109.1:0-3662 GCA_964408185.1 uncultured Oscillospiraceae bacterium
TGCCCATCGGCGAGGCCATGCTCAGCCGCCACGTGCTGGCGCTGGGCGCGCCCGCCTCCGGCAAGAGCAACCTGCTGTATCACATGCTGCGCAACCTGCGCGCCAATCTGACCGATCAGGATGTGCTGTTTGTGCTCGACCCCTGCGGGGAATACTACGAGCGGTTTTATCAGACGGGCGATATCGTGATCGCCGACGACGAGCGCGCCTCGGACGAGAACGGCGAGGCTTGCTGGAACCTGTTTTTGGAGCTCAACCAGCCCAGCCGTCTGGTGGAGGACGCGTCCGCGCTGGTGGATACCCTCTTTGCCGATTTTATCGCGCGCTCGGCCGAGCCGTACTATCCCACCGCCGCACGGGATTTGATGACCGCGCTGATCGTGTACATTGTGCGGCAAGGCGATGTGGCGCTGCAAACCAATCAGGCCCTGCGCGAGCTGATCGACGGCTTCGACGTGGAGAGCATGCGCGCCATTCTGGAGAGCGACGTGGAGCTGCGCGGCATGACCGCTTACCTCAACCATCCCGACAGCGCCGAGACCCTCGGCGTCATCGCGGCGCTCCAGCAGGCGGGCCGCGAGCTGCTGCAGGGGCGCTTCCGCGGCGACGGCACGCTGGGCGTGCGCCGCTTGGTGGAGGGCAAGGGCGCGCGCGTGGTCTTTCTGTGCTACGACGCGCAGCGCGGCGCGATGCTTCGCCCCGTGTACGGCGCGTTTGTGGATCTGATCCTGCAGGCGACCCTCGCGCGCAGCGATCAGGAGGGCAACGTATACCTCTTTTTGGATGAGCTGCGCGTGCTGCCGCGCCTGCGCTACTTGGAGGACGCGCTGCTGCTGGGCCGCTCCAAGGGCCTGCGGCTGCTGTGCTGCATGGGCAGCGTAAACCAGCTCCGCCATACCTACGGCGAGACCGCCGCGCAGAGCCTGCTGAGCGCCTTCGGCACCACCGCGCTGTTCCGCCTGCACGACCGCGAGAGCCGGGAATTTGCCAAGAACCTGTACGGTCGCCATCGCGTGGTGGAGACGTTTACCTCGTCGGTGCAGGTGCGCGGCGTGGTGGAGCAGGTGATGGATCAGTTTATTATCGAGGATGAGGATCTGACGGCCATGCCCACGGGCAGGGCGGTCATTTGCAGCCTGCACTATCCGCCGTTTTGGTTCAGCATCAAGCGGTACGATCAGTAGTGGGCCGCGCGGAAGGGGGTACGTCCATGCAGCGCAATCAGGTCGTTGCGCCGCCCGATCGGCTCGGCGCCGAAAATCCGCCCGCGCGCGAGGTCGGGCTGGATTTGTTCCGCATCCTGTGCTGCTTGGGCGTGCTGGGCTACCACACGCTCGATGATATCGTCCCGCTGACCGCGCCGTCGATACTGGTTCCCTGCCGCGCGCTGTACTACCTGTGCTCCTTCTGCGTGCCGGGATTCTTTTTGCTGTCCGGGTTCCTGCTGGGGCGCAGGCGCGAGGTGACGGCTGTCTACTGTGAAAAGAAGATTTTCAGCACACTTGCGCGGCTGACAGGCTGGGTCGTGCTGTGGTGCTTCGTCCGCTTTGTGCGCACCGGCGAATCGCTGAATCCGCTGGAGCAGGTTTGGCTCGGCGCGCGCCAAGGCGGTATCTTGCCCGTGATCTGGTTTTTGTTCACCTATTGCCTGCTTTTGATCGTCGCAAGCCCTCTCCGCCGCCTGCTGGAACGGTTCCCCAGGGCCTCCGGCGTCGGGGCGCTCCTCCTGCTGGCGCTGCCCGCGTTGGGCTTTGGCGACGGCTGGATGAGCCGGCAGCCCCAGTTTTTGTGGCTGCACTTATATCTGACGGTTTTTCTGGCAGGCATGTGGCTGGGCACGCAAAAGCCGTATCGGCACACGTGGAAATCGCGCGCGGTGCTGGCCGCCCTCTCGCTGGCCGCGCTGGCGGCTTACCTGATTTTTGTGCAGCAGACGGGCCTCCGGTATCCGCACAGGTATTACGGCAAGTGGCCCTATACGGTCTGGCTGCTTTCGATGTTCCTGCTGTGTCAAAGCCTGCCCGCCCCGTCCCGCCGGATGTGCGAGCTCCTCGCGCGCCTGTCCAAGGATACGCTCGCGGCCTATCTATGGCACATGCCCGTGCTGACATGGACGGTCACGCGCCTGCCCATCGTCAACACGTGGATGGCCCTCGCGGCGTGCGTGCTGCTGTTCGCGGGCGGCTCGCTGACGGCGGCGGTGCTGCGGCGGCTGCCGGCGCTGCGGCGGCTGGTATAGCGCCGCCGCAGTCCTCGGCGGCATCGTACCGGTAAGGCGCCGCGCTCCAAGGCATCCGTCCTCAAAATGAACAAGCCGTTCATTGAAAAAAAAGCCCTTCGCCCTCCTGCCAACGGCAAGGGCAGCGGACACAGGCGCGCAAGCCGCGTCTGTCAAGCACGCGCAACGCAAGCGGCCTCCCGGACAATGCCGGGAGGCCGTTGTACTGCGGGGAAAGCTGGTTGTCGGGCGCTGCCGCCGCGGATAACGCCGCGGGGGCTACCCGCTATGCGCGCCGCTGCGCGGGATGCGCAAGCTCCGCACGGACAGCGCGGGTTCCGCACGGGATGCGTGGACTCCGCATGGGATGCGCAAGCTCCGCACGGGATGCGCAAGCTCCGCGCGGGATGCGCAAGCTCCGCACGGACAGCGCGGGTTCCGCATGGGATGCGTGGACTCCGCACGGACGGAACAGGCTCCTCGCACGGACAGCGCAAGCTCCGCACGGACAACGCGAGCTCCGCACGGACAACGCGGACTCCGCACGGACAGCGCGGGTTCCGCATGGGATGCGCGGACTCCGCACGGACGGCGCGGACTCCGCACGGGATGCGCGCCGCCGCACGGGATGCGCAAGCTCCGCACGGACAGCGCGGGTTCCGCCCCACGCGCGGAAAGCCGTCGGTCAGTCCATGGTCATCTCGTCGTTGATCTTCTTGACCATCGCCACGGCCTCGGCCAGCGGCATCACGCCGAGGTTATCGCCCTTGCGGGTGCGCACGTTCACCGTGCCGTCGGCCACCTCTTTATCGCCAAGCACAAACATGTAGGGAATCTTCATCATTTGGGCCTCGCGCACCTTGTAGCCGATCTTCTCGTTGCGCAGGTCAAGCTCCGGGCGCAGGCCGACGGCGTTCAGGGCGGCAAGCGCGGCCTTGGCGGCCTCGTCGCTGCGGTCGGTAATGGTCATCACCTTCACCTGCACGGGGGCCAGCCACGTGGGAAACGCGCCGCCGAAGTGCTCGGTCAGGATGCCGATAAACCGCTCGATGGAGCCAAACACCACGCGGTGGATCATCACGGGGCGGTGCTTCTCGCCGTCCGCGCCGGTGTAGGTAAGGTCGAAGCGCTCCGGCAGGTTCATATCCAGCTGGATGGTGCCGCACTGCCACGTGCGGCCAAGGCAGTCGCGCAGGTGGAAATCGATCTTGGGGCCGTAGAACGCGCCGTCGCCCTCGTTGACGGTGTACTTGACGCCCAGATCGTCCAGCGCGCCCTGCAGGCCCTCCGTGGCAAGCCGCCACATCTCGTCCGTGCCGATGCTGTTTTCCGGGCGGGTGCTCAGCTCCACCGTGTACGGGAAGCCGAACGCGGTGTACACCCTGTCGATCAGCCGGTACACCCCCTTGATCTCATCGCGGATCTGCTCCGGGGTCATAAAGAT
>CAYOYK010000110.1:0-3550 GCA_964408185.1 uncultured Oscillospiraceae bacterium
CGGGGCGCTGCCCCGCACCCCGCAAGGGGGATGATCCCCCTTGACCCCGCGGATTGTTCGGCAAGCGAGGGCGCACAGCTTTATGATATAATAGTAGATACTACTTCTCAGGAGGGAAAAAACATGCTGGACGAACAAAAGCTAACGTCTGAGCTACTCACGGCGGGCGCGTCGCTTGTAGGGTTTGCGGATTTACGCGGGATCGCGGACGCGGCTTTGCCATACGGCGTGTCCATTCTCGTCGCGCTGGACGCGGAAACGATGCGCGGCGTCATGGACGGCCCCACGCGGGCGTACTTCGAGCTGTACCACAGCGCCAACCGCAAGCTGGACGCGCTGGCGGAGCTTTGCGCGGAGAGACTGCGCGCGTCGGGATATCAGGCAGTCGCGCAGACCACCACGACGGTCGTGGAGAACGCCGAGCAATGGCGCACGCCCATGCCGCACAAAACCGTGGCGACGCGCGCGGGGCTGGGCTGGATCGGCAACAGCGCGCTGCTGGTCACTCCGGAGTACGGCTCCTGCGTGCGGCTGACCTCCGTGCTCACCGACGCGCCGCTGACCTGCGGAGCGCCGATCGATGAATCCCGCTGCGGCAGCTGCACGCGCTGCAAGGATGCGTGTCCGGGCCATGCGATCTCCGGCCGGAACTGGCGCGTGGGCGTGGAGCGCGAGTCGTTCTACGATTGCCACGCCTGCCGCAGGGCCGCGCGCAAGCTGGCCGCCGAGCGGCTGGACGAGGCCATCACGCTCTGCGGCAAATGCATCGTGGTATGCCCCTACTCGCAGGCGTACTGGAAGCGCTCGAACGGGCGCGCGACGGACTGATCGGCAAGGCCGGGCACAGCAACGCCGACCACCGCAGCAGCGCCGCCCATCACGGCAAGGCTGGGCACAGCAACGCCGACCACCACAGCAGCGCCACCCATCACGGCAAGGCTGGGCACAGCAACACCTCCGCTCGTCACAGCGCGCCGCCCATCACGGCAGCGCCGCCCATCACAGCAAGGCCGTCAGCCCGTCGCCGCCCCTGAGGGGCTTGGGGAGCCGCGCTCCCCAACTCAATTCCGCCTTCGGCGACATGCGCGTCGAAGGCGGCGGCGTTGCGGAGCAACGCTTCCCTACGCTTTTCGCCGGCCGCGTTCTGCGAGGGAGGCTACGCCGACCGAACAGGTTGCAGGCGAAAAGCGCAAAACTCACACAAGCGGCTATGCCGCTTGTGTGATTCATAGACACGCACGACACCGTGTGCAGAAATCAAAACCCAATCGCCCCATCCTGCGCGCGTTCCGAACAAAAAAATTTGCAAAATCGCAAAAAAGTGCTTGCATTCAAAACATCCTTGCTCTATAATAGCAACGTTGTCTGTCCAAGGGATGAAGCGATAAGTTGCCGCCAAGGCCATGGCGGGTAATTATCGTGGACCAGCCCGCGCAATCGGGCGACGGACTTAAGGCACGGCGCAGTGCTGCCCGCATACGGTTTGCGGCGGGGCGAGCGAGGGCTCGCCCAACCAATGGCCGCCTATGGACACACCCGATGCTGTGTACTTGAGACGAAAGTCAAGGAGGGTAAACAATGGCCAACCAAAAGATCCGTATCAAGCTCAAGGCCTATGAGCACAACCTGATCGACCAGTCCTCCGAGCGGATCGTGGAGACCGCAAAACGCACCGGAGCAAGGGTGTCGGGCCCCATCCCCCTGCCTACGGAGAAGGAGATCGTCACCATTCTGCGCTCCCCGCACAAGGACAAGGATAGTCGTGAGCAGTTTGAAATGCGCACCCACAAGCGCCTCATCGACATCCACAACCCCAACCCCCGCACGGTGGACGCCATGATGAAGCTTGATCTTCCTGCTGGTGTCGAAATCGAAATCAAGCTCAACAATTAAGCAGGAGGTACGATAACATGAAAAAAGCGATCGTAGGAAAAAAGATCGGCATGACGCAGATCTTTACCGATGACGGCCGTCTCGTACCGGTTACCGTGGTAGAGGCGGGCCCCTGCACCGTGGTGCAGAAGAAAACCGTTGAGACCGATGGCTACGAAGCGGTTCAGGTCGGTTTTGACGAGTATCCCGAAAACCGCGCCAAAAAGCTTGTCAACAAGCCGGACGCGGGCCATTTTGCCAAGGCGGGCGTCGCCCCCGCGCATCACCTGCGCGAGCTCAAGCTGGATAACGCCGCCGAGCTCAACGTCGGCGATACCATCAAGGCCGACCAGTTTGCCGCGGGCGATAAGATCGACGTGTGCGGCATGACCAAGGGCAAGGGCTTCGCCGGCGCCATCTACCGCTGGCATCAGCACACCGGCCCCATGGCCCACGGCTCCAAGTATCACCGCGGCGTCGGCTCCATGAGCGCTAACTCCTCTCCGTCCCGCGTGTTCAAAAACAAGCACATGCCCGGTCACTTGGGCGTGGAGCGCGTGACCATCCAAAACCTTGAAATCGTCAAGGTGGATGCCGAGCGCAACCTGCTTCTCATCAAGGGCGCGGTGCCCGGCGCCAACGGCAGCGTGCTGTTGGTTCGCAACGCCATCAAGGGCGCGTGAGCGCTCCCGGACTGATCCAATCTACCTTGTATGAAGGAGGAACCAGTATCCATGCCTAAGACTGCTCTTTACAATATGGACGGAGCGACCATCGGCGAGGTTGAGCTGAGCGAAGCGATCTTTGCTTCCCCCATCAACGTGCCCGCGATGCACCTTGTGGTGCGCTCCTTCCTGGCCAACCAGCGGCAGGGCACCCAGAGCGCCCTCACCCGCAGCGAGGTTCGCGGCGGCGGCCGTAAGATCTATCGCCAAAAGGGCACCGGCAACGCCCGCCATCACGGCAACCGCGCGCCCCAGTTCAAGCACGGCGGCGTTGTGTTCGCCCCCAAGCCCCGCGATTACGTGGTCAACGTTCCCAAAAAGGTCCGCCGTCTCGCCTTCAAGAGCGCGCTGACCAGCAAGCTCAACGACGGCGATATCATCGTCATCGATCAGCTGACCCTCGGCGAGGCCAAAACCAAGCTGATGGCCAAATTCCTTGGCAACTTTGATATCCCCAAGACCGCCATGCTGGTGCTCTCCGCTCCGGACGAGACCGTCAAGCGCGCCGGGGCCAACATCGAAGCCCTTACCACCAGCTATGTCAACACGCTCAACGTGTATGATATCCTGAACGCCGGCAAGATCATCCTCACGCAGGATGCCCTCAAAGGTGTAGAGGAGGTTTACGCATGAAAGATCCCCATGACGTCATCATTCGCCCTGTGCTGACCGAAGAATCCTACGCCGGCTTTGCGGATAAGCGCTACGTCTTTGAGGTCGCCAAGACCGCTAACAAGACCGAGATCAAGCTCGCGCTGGAAAGCGTCTTTAAGGGCATTCAGGTGGAAAGCGTCAATACCCTGCGCACCATCGGCAAGATCAAGCGTCAGGGCAAGTTCTCCGGCCTCACGCCGGAAATCAAAAAGGCTTATGTGACCCTCAAAAAGGACTCCAAGCCCATCGAGTTCTTTGAAGGCATGGCCGAATAAAGCAGAGGGAGGACTTACACAATG
>CAYOYK010000111.1:0-3538 GCA_964408185.1 uncultured Oscillospiraceae bacterium
GTTCCCCGTGGGCGCGGCCCAAATCCCCTTCCGCGTTCCATGCCGCGCCCACGCCCCCCAGCGAGCTAGCGGCGCAGCCGCGCACGCTCGCGGCGCGTTCACTCAACCTTCTTCCCCGCATACCCACGCTCGCGGCGCGTTCACAAAAAAACGGTCGCCTAACACACCAAAGCGGCCTCCCTTGCGGGAGGCCGCTTTTGCCCATCCAATCATCCAAAGCCGCAGAATCCCCCGCCGTGGCGCGGCGCTTTTCCCCCGCAAGCCCGTGCGCGCACCGCCCCCGTACTCCCTCCACGCGGCCTTATCGCCTCACCTCATCAGCTCGTTCACCACGTCCTGCATGGTGTACAGCCCGGCCTCCCGGCCGCGCAAGAACCGCGCCGCCGCCAGCGCGCCGCTGACAAAGAGCGAGCGATCCTCGGCCGTGTGCGTCAGCGTAAGATACTCGCTGGGGCCGAAAAAGCCCACCTCGTGCACGCCCACCACCGTGCCGCCGCGCACCGCATGGATGCCCAGCTCGCCCGGCTCGCGCTTGGCGTTGCCGCCGTGACGGCCAAACACGGGCAGCAGGGCGGCCTCGCTGCCCTGCCGGGCGGCCTCCGCCAGCATGAGGGCCGTCCCGCTGGGCGCATCCGCCTTGCGGTTGTGGTGCGTCTCCACGATCTCGATGTCAAAATCCGGGCCGAGCGCCTTGGCGGCCTGCCGTACCAGCCCTTGCAGCACGTTCACGCCGAGGCTCATATTGCCGCTTTGCAATACGGGGATGCTCCGGCCCGCCTCGCGGATGGCCTCGCGGGCCGTATCGGTATAGCCCGTGGCGCATAGCACCGCGGGGAGCCGCTTGGCAAGGCAGAGCGCCAGCAGCTCCGGCAGGCCCTCCGGCCGCGAAAAGTCCACCAGCGCGTCGGCGGCATACGGGCCGGCCTGCGCATAATCCCGCACCAGCGGGAAGGCCGCCGTCTGATCCTGATAGGCGACGTCCACGCCGCAGGCGATGGCAAAATCGCCGTCAGCCGCACGCTCGGCGACCGCGCGGCCCATGCGCCCAAGCGCGCCGCCCAGTATGATGGAAAAGGCCATGTGATTCCCTCCTCGCAGCGGACTGCCGCCGCCCACAAGCCGTTGCCAAGCCCCCGTGAGGGGCTTGGGGAGCCGCGCTCCCCAAATGAATTCCGCCTTCAGCGACATGTGCGGTGAAGGCGGCGGCGTTGCGGAGCAACGCTTCCCTACGCTTTTCGCCGGCCGCGTTCTGTGAGGGAGGCTACGCCGACCGAACAGGTTGCAGGCGAAAAGCGCAAGCCTCGTCAAAGCGGCGCAGCCGCTTTGACGAAACGCATATCACGCCCAGAACACGTTCTGGTTCTTCGCGTCAAACATCATAACGTCCTTGAGGAACGCAATCGCCTTTTGCAGGCCCTCTTCCCCGGTCATCAGGCTGTCCTCGTGCTCGATGGACATCACGTCGTCATAGCCGATCATGCGCAGGGCGCTGACCATGTCCTTCCAAAGCTGCGCGTCGTGGCCGTAGCCCACCGTGCGGAAAATCCAGCTGCGGTGGATCTCATCGCCGTAGCTCTTGGTATCCAGCACGCCGTTGACGGGGCAGTTGATCGGATCGATCTTGGTATCCTTGGCGTGAAAGTAGTACAGCGCGTCGCCCAGCTTGCGGATGGCCGCGACCGGGTCGATGCCCTGCCAAAACAGATGGCTGGGGTCGAAGTTCGCGCCGATGATCGGGCCTACGGCCTCGCGCAGGCGCAGGAGCGTCTCCGGGTTGTAAACGCAGAAGCCGGGGTGCATCTCAAAGGCGATCTTCTCGATGCCGTGGGCGGCCGCAAACACGCTCATCTCCCGCCAGTAGGGAATCAGCACATCGTTCCACTGGTAATCGAGGATCTTGGAAAAATCGTCCGGCCACGGGCAGGTGACCCAGTTGGGCGTTTTGTCCTCCGCGCTGCCGCCCGGACAGCCGCTGAAGCCCACAATCCGCTTCACCCCCAGCTTTTCGGCCAGCAGGACGGCGTTGACAAAATCGTCATGGTAGCGCTTGGCCTCGGCCTTGTCCGGGTGGACAGGGTTGCCGTGGCAGCTCAGGGCCGCGATCTCCAGCCCGGAACGCTTGATGGTATTGCGGAACGCCTCAAACGCGCCGTCGTCGGCCAGCAGCGCGGCGGGATCGCAATGCGCCTTGCCGGGGAAGCCCCCGCAGCCGATCTCCACGGCCTGCACGCCGCTCTGCTTCAGGTACTCAAGGGCCTCGGCAAAGGGCTTATCGCCCAGCGCGACGGCGAAAACGGATAGCTTCATGATCGTGATCCTCCTTGTATGCCTTCGTTGGCGGTCTGTGCCGCCGCTCGCACCAGTATACCGCGATTTTGCGGCCTTGGCAAGAGGGCATCCTCGCCGCGCCGCGCGTTGACGCCCCCGCCGGTCTGCGGGACAGCGCGTGTTGACGCCTCCGCCGCGCCGCGGGACAGCGCATGTTGACACCCTCGCCGCGCCGCGGTATAATCAGGGCGATGATCGTGTGCCGCAAATGAATACCGCCCTTGGCCGAAAGGAGCGCTCCCCATGAAACGACGCCTTGCCCTCCTGCTGACGCTGCTGCTTCGCCGGCCGTCAATCGGGCGGACAAGACCTGCATCGAGGACGTATCCGCGCGGGAGAGTTCCGTCCGCGACGGTATTCCCCGTGCTCGCGTCCTGCTTGGCGGCTTCTCCGGCGCGGAGCGCGTCCGCCTGCCCGTGGAGATAGAGGAATAGCGCGCCTCCGGCGCGAATTCTTAGCTCAACCTAATCAACAAAGGAGGAAGCATCATGAGGAAAACTTTTCTGCTGCTGGTAACCCTGTTGCTGTTGCTTGCCGTTCCGGCGCTCTCGCTGGCCGAGAGCTACAACCCGGTGGAGATCGGCAAGGAGGTGGACGACTTTGAGGTGGAGCTGCTGGACGGCACGATATTCAAGCTGTCCGAGCAGCGCGGCAAGGTCGTGTTTGTCAACATCTGGGCCACGTGGTGCCCGCCCTGCGTGGGCGAGCTGCCGGACATCCAAAAGCTGGCCGACGACTACCCGGACAAGCTGGTTGTGCTGGGCCTGAACTGCGGCGAGGACAAGGACACCGTGCAGGCCTTCTTGGACACGAACGGCTATACATTCCCCGTGGCGCTGGACGAGAGCTATACCCTCATCAACGGCATATTCCCCACGGAGTATATCCCGTTCAGCGTTTTTATCGACGCGAACGGCGCGGCGACGACAATGCACATCGGCGCTGGCGACTATGATACCTTTGTAAAATACTTGGAGGAAGCCCCTTCCGCGGCTCCCATCGAGGAGGTGCCCGCGGAGTAAGGCATGACGCGGTTTGAATTCGACCAAACGAAACGCGGACAAGACAGCCGATGGCGATCTGATGCCCTTCAGTTTGCCGCCTCGGCCGCGTCCATTAAAAAAAGCTGCTCGCTTCACGGGCAGCTTTTTTGATGGTTCTATACTAAAAGTTGGGGTACAGCCACAAAAAAGGAGTGACAAGAGGGAAT
>CAYOYK010000112.1:0-3356 GCA_964408185.1 uncultured Oscillospiraceae bacterium
ATGAACATCTTTGTCTGCATCAAGCAAGTGCCGTCGACCAACAAGGTGCAGGTGGACGAGCAAACGGGCGTGCTCAAGCGCAACGGCGTGGCGAGCAAAATGAACCCCTACGATCTGTACGCGCTGGAGACGGCGCTGCGCCTGCGCGAGGCGCACGGCGGCACGGTGACGGTCGGCACCATGGGGCCGCCGCAGGCGCAGGCCGTGGTGCGGGAGGCTTACAGCATGGGCGCGGACGACGGCTACGTGTTCAGCGACCGCCGTCTGGGCGGCGCGGACGTGCTGGCCACCAGCTATACGCTCAGTCAGGCCATCCGCAGCGTCGGCGACTTTGACCTCATCTTCTGCGGCAAGCAGACCACCGACGGCGATACCGCGCAGGTCGGCCCCGCTGTCGCCGAGTGCCTTGGCATCCCGCACGCCGCGTGGGTGAGCAAGATCACCGCCACGGGCGACGGCGTGGACGTGGAGCAGCAGCTCCAGGACGTCATCGAGACGGCGCACATGCCGTTCCCGTGCCTCGTGACCGTCGAGCAGGATATCTACATGCCGCGCCTGCCCAGCCTCAAGACCGCCAAGGCCATCGCGGACAAGCCCGTCCACGTTCAGGGGCTGGATACATTCCTCGACCCCAACCCCGACCACTACGGGCTCACCGGCAGCGCCACGGCCGTGGAGCGCATCTTCCCGCCGCAAAACGACGTGGAGCGCGAAACGTGGACGGGCGACGACAGCGCCGCTCGCCTGCGCGATACCCTCAAAAAGTGGAAGTTCATTTAGAAAGGAGGCCCACCCATGGCACAGATCGCCATTTTGGAGCGCAAGTGCACCGGCTGCGGCCTCTGCGCAAGCAACTGCCCGTTCGGGGCCATTGAGCTGAAAAACGGCAAGCCGGAGCTGAACGCCGCCTGCAAGGTGTGCGGCGTCTGCTTGAAGGGCTGCCCGGAAAAGGCCATCGTCAAGCTGGAAACCAAGGTGGAGAATGTCGATAAGAGCCTGTGGAACGACCTCCTCGTGTTCGCGGAGGTCAGCGGCGGACGGCTCCACCCCGTGAGCCTCGAATTGATCGGCAAAGCCAAGGAGCTGGCGCGCAGCGTGCCGGGCTACACCGTCAAGGCCGTGCTGGTCGGCGACGGCGTGACGCGGTACGCCGAGGAGCTGCGCCACTACGGCGTGAGCGAGATCGACGTGTACGACGGCCCGGAGCTGGGCTTCTTCCGCGCGGACGCGTTCGCGGGCTGCGTGGAGGACTGCATCCGGCGCGTCAAGCCCAGCGTGGTGCTGGTGGGCGCGACCTCGCTGGGCCGCAGCCTCGCGCCGAGGCTGGCCACGCGCTTCCACACCGGCCTCACGGCCGACTGCACGCGGCTGGAGCTGCGCGAAAGCACCGATCTGGTGCAGATTCGCCCGGCGTTCGGCGGCAACATCATGGCGCAGATCGTCACCACGCACACGCGGCCGCAGTTTGCCACCGTGCGCTATAAGGTGATGGACGCGCCCACGCGCAGCGAGGACGCAGGCGGCGAGGTGATTGCCCGCAGACTGCCCAAGGCCGCGACGGAATCCCCCGTGACGCACGTGAGCACCGTGCCCGTGCCGGCCGGCAAGACCATCTCCGACGCGGAGATCCTCGTGGTGGGCGGACGCGGCCTGCAAAAGGAGGCCGACCTCGATATGGTCAAGGAGCTGGCCGCGCTGCTGGGCGGCGATTGGGCCACCAGCCGCCCGCTGGTGGAGAAGGGCTGGACGACCAACGCGCGGCAGATCGGCCTTTCCGGCCGCACCGTGCGCCCCAAGCTGATAATCACCTGCGGCGTGAGCGGGGCCATCCAGTTTGCAGCCTGCATGAACCAGAGCGACCACATCATCGCCATCAACAGCGACCCCGACGCGCCGATCTTCAGCGTGGCGCACATCGGCATCGTGGGCGACCTGTACCAAATCGTGCCGGAGCTGATCCGCCAGCTGAAGGAGGGCAAGTAAATGAAGCCTTTCAAGACCGTTGACGCAGCCGATATCGCCTTCTTTGAGGCGCTGCTGCCGGGCCGCGTGTTTGTGGGCGACGCCATCAGCACCGACTACGACCATGACGAGATGACCGAGTACGGCCACTACCTGCCGGAGGCGGTGCTGCAAGCCCTCACGACCGAGGACGTAAGCGCCGTGCTGCGCTACTGCAACGAGCAAAACATCGCTGTGACCCCGCGCGGCGCGGGTACCGGCCTGTGCGGCGGGTGCGTAGCCACCTGCGGCGGCGTGGTGCTGTCCACCGAAAAGATGAAAAAGGTGCTGGAGGTGGACGTGAAAAACATGACCGCGACCGTGGAGCCGGGCGTGCTGCTGATGGAGTTTCCCAAGAGCTTGGAGGGCACGGGGTTGTTCTACCCGCCCGATCCGGGCGAAAAGACCGCGACGATGGGCGGCAACGCCATGACCAACGCGGGCGGGATGCGCGCGGTGCGCTACGGCGTAACGCGGGATTACGTGCTGGGCATGGAGGTCGTGCTGGCGGACGGCTCGGTGGTGGAGCTGGGCGGCAAAACGGTCAAGACCAGCAGCGGGTACAGCCTGATCAACCTGATGGTGGGCAGCGAGGGGACGCTGGGGTTCCTGACCAAGCTGACGGTGAAGCTGGTGCCGGAGCCCAAGACGAACCTGAGCCTGCTGATCCCGTTTGACGATCTGGACGCGTGTATCGAGGCGGTGCCGTCGGTGCTGGGCTGCGGGTGCGACCCGACGGCGGTCGAGTTTATGGAGCGGGAGGTCATCGCGAGCAGCGAGACGTACCTGGGCAAGCAATTCCCGGATACGAGCGCGGACGCGTACCTGCTGGTGCGGCTGGACGGGCCCAGCGCCGAGGCGCTGAAGCCCGCCATGGACACGCTGACGGACTTGGCGCTCTCGCTGGGGGCGAAGGACGTGCTGCTGGCCGATACGGACGAGCGCAAGGAGAGCATCTGGAACGCGCGCGGAGCGTTTCTGGAGGCCATCAAGGGCTCGACGCCCAGCATGGACGAGTGCGACGTGGTGGTGCCGCGCGACCGGATCGCCGCGTTTGTGAAGCGCAGCGTGGAGATCGGCAAGGAGACCGGGGTGCGCATCCGCTCCTTCGGGCACGCGGGCGACGGCAACCTGCACATCTACGCCTGTCAGGACGACCTGCCCGACGCGGCGTGGAAGGCGAAGGTGGGCGCGGTAATGGCGGCGCTGTACGGCGCGGCGCGCGAGCTGGGCGGCGAGGTGAGCGGCGAGCACGGCGTAGGCCACGCCAAGCGCGCCTTCTTGGCCGAGAGCCTCGGCGAGACGCAGCTCCGGCTGATGCGCGGCGTGAAGGCCGCGTTTGACCCCCGCGGCGT
>CAYOYK010000113.1:0-3330 GCA_964408185.1 uncultured Oscillospiraceae bacterium
CCGTGGCCATCCGCAACACGTCGCTGGTCGGCCTGCTCAAGAACGGCAGCGCCTCGGCGACCAACTTCCCCGAGCGCGATTACGACTTTGAAACCACCATCGGCGACGACTTCATCACCACCGTGCTCACCATGCGCGCGCAAGCCCTGGGCAAGCCGGTGGAAGAGGTGAGCGTCAACGACCTCGCCTTCGGCGTCCAGTATCGGGAGCCGCTCTACACGCCCTGGTACGTGCAGATGATTCCCTACCTCCTCATCATCGGGGCCACGGCGCTGCTGTGGTATTTCCTGCTCCAGCGGCAGGGCGGCGGCAACAGTAAGGTGATGAACTTTGGCAAGAGCCGCGCCCGCGTGAGCGACCCCAGCAAAAACCCCGTCACATTCAAGGACGTGGCCGGAGCCGAGGAGGAAAAAGAGGAGCTCCAGGAGATGGTGGATTTCCTCAAAAATTCCAAGGCGTATACCGAGATGGGCGCGCGCATCCCCAAGGGCGTGCTGCTCGTCGGCCCTCCGGGCACCGGCAAAACGCTGCTCGCCAAGGCCGTCGCGGGCGAGGCCAACGCCCCGTTCTTCAGCATTTCCGGCTCCGATTTTGTGGAGATGTTCGTCGGCGTAGGCGCAAGCCGTGTGCGCGACCTGTTTGATCAAGCCAAAAAGTCCGCCCCCAGCATCGTCTTTATCGATGAGATCGACGCCGTGGGCCGTCACCGCGGCGCGGGCCTCGGCGGCGGGCACGACGAGCGCGAGCAGACCCTCAACCAGCTCCTCGTGGAGATGGACGGCTTCAGCATCAACGAGGGCGTCATCGTCATGGCGGCCACCAACCGCCGCGATATCCTCGATCCCGCGCTGCTGCGCCCCGGCCGCTTCGACCGTCAGGTCACCGTCAACTACCCCGATTTGGAGGGCCGCGAGGCCATCCTCAAGGTGCACAGCAAGGGCAAGCCGCTGGATGATACCGTCGATTTTGAGAACGTCGCCAAGCGCATGCCCTTCTCCACCGGCGCGGACTTGGAGAACGTGATGAACGAGGCCGCCATCCTCGCCGTGCGCGAGCACAAGAAGAAAATCGGCCAAGCCGAGCTGGTGGACGCGATCAGCCGCGTGCAGATGGGCCCCGAAAAGCGCAGCCACAAGGTCACGCCGAGGGACCGCCACATCGTCGCCTATCACGAGAGCGGGCACGCGCTCATCGCCAACCTGCTGCCGGAGTGCGACGACGTGCACCTCATCACCATCGTCCCGCGCGGGCAGGCCGGCGGCTACACGCTCAGCCTCCCCGCCGAGGAGAACGACAACCTCAGCAAAAAGCAGCTTCTCGGCCTTGTGACCATGGCTCTTGGCGGTCACGCCGCCGAAAAGGTGGCGCTGGACGATCTGTACACCGGCTCCAGCAGCGATCTCAAGCGCGCCACCGAGGTCTGCCGCCGCATGGTGACGCAGTACGGCATGAGCGATAACGTCGGCACCGTGTACCTTGCCAACGATCAGGAGGTTTTCGTCGGCATGGACTTCGGCCAGAGCCGCGAATACAGCGAGCAGAGCGCCGCCATGATCGACGCGGAGGTCAAGCGGATCTTGGGCGAGTGCTACGCGCGCGCGCAAAAGCTCATTTCCGATCACCGCGAGCAGCTGGAGGCCGTGGCCGCCGCGCTGCTCAAGCACGAGACCCTCAGCCGTGCGGAGTTTGAGGCCGTGATGAACGGCGAGACGCTCCCCGACCCCGTCCCCGAAGCCGAGAAGCCGAAGCTGGACGATCCCCAGCCGAACGAGCCGGACAAGGCGGACGAGGCGAAGGAGCCGCAAGCCCCGGCATGGGCGCAAACGCCCGATGACGACGACGACGGCACGGAGGCCTTCGTGGAGCCCGATGACAAGTAAGTGTAACGGCCTGCCTGCGCCCGACGCGCGGGCAGGCCGCTTCGGTATGCCCGATCCGCGCGCGGGGCTGTACGCGGGCGGGCCGGGCCTGCTCGCCGCGGACGGCGAGGTGCGCGCCGACCTGCACTTCCACTCGACGTGCAGCGACGGCCTGCGCACGCCCAAGGAGCTGGCCCGAATGGCTTGGCTCGCCAAGCTGACGCACATCGCCCTGTGCGATCATGACGCGGTGGAGGGCAACGCCGCGCTCCGGCAGGCGCTGGACGCGCTCGCGCTGGAGCTTGCCGCGCAGGCCGAGGACGCCGCCGCCGCCGCGCTCAAGCGGAGGCTGCGCGGTCAGGGCAAGCATACGGGCGCGAGGGACCCGTTCGCGGGGTACATCGCGCCCGATGTGCGCGCGCCGAGGCCCGTGCCGAGCGCCGTATCCGGCGTGGAGCTGAGCTGCGGCGCGGACGGCCGCATCCATGTGCTGGGGTACGGCGTGGACGATCAAAGCGACGAGCTGCTGGCGTTCTTGGCGGACGCAAAGAAAAGGCGCTGGCTCAGAGGCCGCGCCACGCTGGATAAGCTGAAGGAGCTGGGGCTGGACGTGCCGGAGGCGTACCTGCCGCAGGGGCAGAGCGCGCCGATCGGGCGGGCGCACATTGCCCGCGCGCTGATGAGAATGGGCGCGTGCAACACTGTGCCGCAGGCGTTCCACCGCTGGCTGGCGGAGGGCCGTCCGGCGTTTGTGCCGCAGGAGCGGCCCGCCGCCGCGGAGGGCGTGCGGCTGATCCGCGCCGCCGGGGGCGTGCCGACGCTGGCGCACCCCATGCGGCTGGGCTTGAGCGAGGAGAACGTGTGCGCGCTGGCGGAGGAGCTCACGCAAGCCGGGCTGATGGGGCTTGAGGTGTACCATTCGTCGTCCGGGCGAGCGGAAACGGAGTTTCTGCATCGGCTGGCGGCGCGCTGCGGGCTGCTGGAGACGGGCGGCAGCGATTATCACGGCGATCAGGCCAGCTCCGTCCGGCTGGGAGATCACGCAAGCGGCTGGGAGCAGGAGCGCGCGGACGTGGCGAGGCTGTGGGGCTTGTGCGGGAGGTAAGCACAGGCCCTGCGGGGGGCTGTGCTTCTGCGCCTGCGCGGCGCGGCGATGCGCCTGCGGGCGCGGGCTTGCTCCTGCGCGGCGCAGCTTTGCGCCTGCGGGCGCAGGAGGGGCGGCCTGCGGGCCGCGTGCCCCGACCTGCGGGCCGGGGTTCGTCACTTTTCTTTTCAGCTGAAAAGAAAAGTAACCAAAAGAAACAGCGCGATTGAGGCCGATCGATGGGCCAGCACGCCCATCTTGTGTGAGCAGCGATCGCCCAGAGAGCTTGCGTGATAGCGTTTGCACGCCTGCGGTGCCCATCTTGGCCGAACTGCTGCCCCGCGTCGGTACCCTTGTTCCCGTGAGAGGGACGGCATGCAGGCATGG
>CAYOYK010000114.1:0-2960 GCA_964408185.1 uncultured Oscillospiraceae bacterium
GCATGGTGGCCCTGCGGGGCCCTCGATTGGCTTGCCGCGCCTGCGGGCGCGGGGGTACGGGGGGAACGAAAGAAACCCCGCGTTGCCTTGGGCATAGTGCCCTAAACACGCGGGGAAGCAAAGCCAATACATCGTTTCCCAAGGTGACTATGGCATAGATAAGCGCGGAGCAAAGCCAATAATGCGTTCCCTAGGGGGACGCAAGACGGCGAAGCCGTCGGTGGGCACCGGAGGGAAGCGACAGGCCTGTGGCCTGTTGCCGCGCAGCGGCAAAGCGACCCGCAGGTGGGAGGTTTGGCAAGCGGAGCGCCTGATAAGGCGTTCCGCGCCGACCAAACCGAGTGGGCCGGGGACGGAGTCCCCTCTTACAAGGGTGCTTTAGCACCCGCCGTTCCCCCCGCGCCCGCAGGCGCGGCAAACCAATCGAGGGCCCCGCAGGGCCACCATGCCTGCATGCCGTCCCTTGCACAGGAACAAGACCGCTGACGCAGGGCAGCATTTCGGCCAAGCTGGGCACCGCAGGCGTGCAAACGCTATCACGCAAGTTTTCTGGGCGATCGCTTGTAGCACAAGATGGGCGGGCTGGCCCATCGATCGGCCTCAATCGCGCTGTTTCTTTTGGTTACTTTTCTTTTCAGCTGAAAAGAAAAGTGACGAATCCCGGCCCGCAGGTCGGGGCACCGTCCCCGCGCCCGCAGGCGCGAAACCCCCGCGGCCCCGTAGGGCCGCCTTCCTGCGCCCGCAGGCGCATAGCCGCGCCGCAGGCGCATAGCCGCGCCGCAGGCGCATACCTGCGCCCGCAGGCGCAAACGCGCGCCGCACAGGCGCAAAGCCCGCGCCGCACAGGCGCAAAGCCCGCGCCTGCGGGCGCGGAGGAAGAACGCCGCCGCGGCCAGCGGTTACTCCTCTCCGCAATGCGCGCAGTCGCCGGTGCAACCGCCGCCGCCGCCGCAATGCGACAGCCGCAGCTCGCGCATGTCAAGCGCCATCTCAATCGGCGCGCCCGGCGCGCTTTGCGCCGCGATGCCAAACCCGTACCGCGCAAAGAACGCGCAGACATCGGCGGGGCAGAGCAGCCGCGCCTCGCGCGCGCCATGCCCCTGCGCGCGGTACAGCAGCAGCCGCACGGCGGTATCGCCCAAGCCCTGCCCGCGCTGGCCCTCGCGCACGCAGACGTTCGTAAGCCAAAACGCTCCGTCGGCCCAGTAGAGCTGCCCCATCGCCGATGGCTCCCCGCCGTCGAGCGAGAGCAGGGCTGTGTGGCAGAGCGCATCGTGCGCGACGTCCGCCGCGCCGCCCATCGCATCGGCCCGGAGGTGGGCCGCCTGCGCCGGACAAGCCTCCGGCGCGTACCATTTGCCTGATAGCATCCCGATCCCCCCTTGAAAGGAGTTTGCCTATGGAACCTGAACAGATCGCCCGGATCAACGAGCTGGCGGGCCTCGCCAAGACGCGCGCCCTCACCGCCGAGGAAACCAAGGAGCGCGCCGCGCTGCGCCAGCAGTACCTGGAGGAGTTCCGCCGGAACACCCGCGCCGCGCTGGAGAGCGTGCGCATCCAGCGCCCGGACGGCACGCTGGAGCCCCTCAAAAAGAAAAGCGACCGTTCCTGACGAACGACCCCTTCCCCCTTAGAATACCATGCCATCGCCCGAAAATCAAGCATAAAATGTTTGTCGAAGGGCTTGTAGTTTTGCGCGCCGTCGGGTATAATGAAACCGAACCAAGGGGATAAGACCTCGCGCCGCAGCTGCCACGGCAAGCTGTTGTGACACGGCCACCCGTCGCGGGCGCACGGGCATGGCGGGCGACGCGCCCAGCCCAGAGCTGGCTGGTATCTATCAAAGAAAGCGGGGCGATTCCATTGTACAGCGACGATGCGAACCTCTCCGGCGGCCCCGAGGCCGCCGAAAACGAACCTCAGGATCTCATTGAGGGAGTCGATGAGGAAGGCAACAAAATCCTGCTGCAAGTCGTCCGTTATTTCTTCTACAACGGCGAAGAGTACGTTGTACTGGGCGACGCCCAAGATATGGACGACTGCGGGTGCGATTGCGCCGAGTGCCACGAGCATGACGAGGCTTGCGCCGACGAGTGCGACTGTGGCTGCGACGATGACGACGACGAGCCCATGAACCTCTACATCATGAAGGTGGTCGACACCGAAGAGGATGGCGAGGAAATGGAAGAATTCGTACCCGTGGAGGATGACGACCTGCTCGAAAAGCTGATCGAGGTAGTCCAAACGGATTTTGAATCGGACGAGGAGCTGGAAGACGAGTAACTCAGCCCCGCATCGGGAGGGCATGGCTGGAGATTCTGCAACGAGGCCGTTCCCGTAATCGGTTTGCTCCTCAGCCCCGCGCGCAAGCCCCACGCGATTGGACGCGCGCATCTCAACGCGGCGCAGGCATCCCGTAAGCCCGGTATCCATGGATCTTCAACGGTTCCCGTTTCCCGATACCCTGTTTATACCAAGTCTTTCCTTGGTTGTACAGTGTCCGCGGGTCAAACCGGCGCACCGTATCCAACCCAGATACTCACGGTTTTCGGTACCCGATTCTCACGTCCCGGTTACTCGGTTACATGTGGTTTTCCGCGTCGGTAACCCGCTGCGAAACCCGGTATCCCGGTTGCAAGGACTCCCACACGCGCCGCGTGGTGTTCCATCCCCGGCGAGGCCCCGCTCGGGCGAAGCCTTCGCCATGGAAGAGCAGGCCACAAGTGAATACATCATGGTTCCCGGACGGCCCCACGGGCTGTCCGGGTTTGTTTTGCGGGGCAGGGGGCTGCCCCGCGCCCTATCCAGCGGCCTGCGCGGCGCGCGGCGTTGCGCCTGCGCGGCGCGCGGCTTTGCGCCTGTGCGGCGCGCGGCTTTGCGCCTGTGCGGCGCGGGTTTGCGCCTGTGCGGCGCGGCTTTGCGCCTGCGGCGCGGCTTTGCGCCTGCGGCGCGGCTTTGCG
>CAYOYK010000115.1:0-2905 GCA_964408185.1 uncultured Oscillospiraceae bacterium
GATGCCGATGATGATGGGCAGCGTGAACTCGCGGATGCTGTCCACGCCCAGCACGTACAGCGTCACGATGGTGACCAGCGTGGTCAGCGTCGTGTTGATGGTACGGCCGAGGCACTCGCGCACGGACAGGCCCACCACGTCCTCGCCGGACATGCCGGCCGCGCCGGGCAGCTTGCGGTTCTCGCGGATGCGGTCGAAGATGACGATGGTGTTGTTGATGGAGTAGCCCACGATGGTCAGCATCGCGGCGATGAACGAGCTGTTCATCTGGATGATGCCGCGCAGCAGCACCATAAAGCTGAGCATCATCAGCACATCGTGCAGCAGGCCGAACACGGCGGCCAAGCCGGAGGACAGATCAAACCGGATGGCGATGTACACAAGCATGAGCAGCGCGGCCAGCACAACGCTGATGATCGCGTTCTTTACCAGCGTGCGGCCCGCGATGGGGCCTACGTGGCGCACGTCGTCGCCGCCGGTCATGCCGGGGTACTTGGCCAGCAGCTCGGCCTCATAGCCTGTGCGGAGGGAGTCGAGCTGCTCGGCGGGGATCTCCGGGATGCGGATGGAAAGCTCGGTTCCGGCGGCGCCGGTGGTGGACACCTGACAGCCGGTCAGGCCCTGCGCGGCCAGCGCGGCGGTGACGTCGGCCTGATCGAATGTCTGGCCCATGTCGTACTTGATGTTCCAGCCGCCGGCAAAATCGATGCCATAGTTAATGCCGAGGCCGAAGATGGACAGAATGAGCGCCAGCGCCATAATGCTGGCCGAGACAATCAGGCAGATCTTGGCATAGTTTTTTACGGGCTTCATGTCAGACCGCCTCCTTTTCTTGGTTGTCGAGCTTGGCGGATGTGAGCAGCGCGGGCTTATCCACAATGCGCACAAGGTTGGTCAGCAGGAAGCGGGTCACGACGATGGCGGTGAACATGCTGGTCAGCACGCCCAGCAGCAGCGTGACGGCAAAGCCCTGCACGGAGCCGGTGCCGGTGAACATCAGCACGACGGCCGCGATGATGGTGGTCACGTTGGCGTCGAGCACGGCGCTCATGGCGTTTTTAAAACCGATGCGGACAGCGTGCACCATGGGGCGGCCCTTGACGACCTCCTCCTTGACGCGCTCGAAGATAACGACGTTCGCGTCCACAGCCATGCCGATGCCGAGGATCACGCCCGCGATGCCGGGCAGCGTAAGCTGCACGCCGGGCACCATGGCGATGAGCCAGAACAGCAGCACGATGTAGATGCACAGCGCCCAGCTGGCCATGACGCCGCTCAGGCGGTAGCGCACAATCATAATCAGCATCACCAGACCGATGCCGACCAGCGCGGCCAGCACGGAGGTGCTCAGCGCGTCAACGCCCAGCGAGGCGGAGATGGTATCGCGCTGGTTTTCCACCAAGTCCAGCGGCAGGGAGCCGCTCTGGATTTGCGTGGCGTAGGTCTTGACCTGATCCTCGGTAAAGTTGCCTGTGATGATGCCGCTGCCGCCCCAGATGGCGGTGTTCACGGTAGCGGTCATCAGGTTTTGGCCGTCCAGCTGGATGGTCAGGCTCTGGCCGATGGACTTTTGGGTCATCTCGCCGAAGAGCTGCTTGCCCTCGTTGGTGAGGGTAAAGCCGATGGCGGGCTTGCTGTTCTCGTCCTGCGTGGCGTAGGCGGCCTGAAGGTCGCGGCCCTCCATGAACACGTTGCCGTCGGGATCGAGGAACTCCAGCTTGGCGGGCGAGCCGATCAGCGTGATGATCTCGTCCGGGTCGTCCACATCGGGGATCTCCACGCGGATGATATCGTCGCCGATCTTGGACACGGTGCTTTCGGGATAGCCGGCCTCGGTGAGGCGGCTGCTGATGACGTTCATGGTAGATTCCATCAGGCCGCTGAGGGTGAAGCCCTGCGCGGCGAGGTCGTCATCCATGGAGGCGACATATTCCACGTACACGCCGCCCTTGAGGTCAAGGCCCAGCGATACGTCCTCCGGCCAGCTATTGATATCGGTGGTGGGCATCCAGCTCTGGAGGTAGTACAGCGCGCCCTGCGGATGCCAGCCGTTGACGCTGAGGAACACCAGCGCGACGGTGAGCACCAGCGCGACGGCCAGCGCGATGATCGCGCCGACGCGCTTGCTCAGCTTTGCGCGGCGATGATTGTTGACTTTCATACAAATCTTCCTTCCAAATCTATTCTGTAAGGTGCGTCGGCTCCGCGCGGCTTATCCGCACGCCGCCTCCTGCCGGAAGCTCTGGTAGGCGCTGTCCAAGTATCGGGTGGTGCGCAGCACGTGCCCGTTCGCGTCCCGCATGCGCGGGAGCGACGGCAGCGTTGCGGCGCGCTCCGCGCGGAGCGCGCGCGCCTCGTCCAAGCGGGGATTGGCGCGCAGCGGCTCGGCCTCGGCGGCGCTTGCCTGCGTTGCGGGGGCCAAGCTGCACGGCCCGGCGGCGCGCACGGGAACGACGGGCTCCTCCGGGGGATCGACGGGCTCCACGAGGCAGGCGAGCATTCCCAGCAGGCACAGCCCGCCCAGCACGCAAAAAAACACGACCCAGCCGCGATTGCTACGCACGACGCTCCCCTCCCCTCGAATTGAACGCTCCAGACAGCATGTATCGACATTATACCCGGCGGGCGCTGGCGCGTCAAGTGAAAAAGGGGGAGGAGGGGGTTCCCCATGCCCCTCGGCCCCGCAGGGGCGGGGGCGCGCCTGTGGGCGCGGGGGTTTGCGCCTGCGCGGCGCGGGCTTGCGCCTGCGGCGCGGGCTTGCGGCTGCGGCGCGGGCTTGCGCCTGCGGCGCAGGCTTGCGCCTGCGGCGCGGGCTTGCTCCTGCGCGGCGCGGCTTGCTCCTGCGCGGCGCGGGCTTGCGCCTGCGGCGCGGGCTTGCGCCTGCGGCGCGGGCTTGCGCCTGCGG
>CAYOYK010000116.1:0-2324 GCA_964408185.1 uncultured Oscillospiraceae bacterium
TCTCTCCCGACCAATTCCTCGCTGTCTTTTTCACTGATCATTGACACCCGAACAGTAAAATGCTCGCAAAACTGGGATTTTACGCTTGACAAAGCCATCCGGGATGCGGTAGAATATTCTTTGGCATCAATAGGCTCCGCTAGCCCCGGAAACTTATTGACACAGGCGAGCTTTTGCTGACCATCAAAGGCTTGCAACACTCCAACATACTTCAGGGAGGAAATGCACTTGAATACGTATATGGCAAAGGCGTCCGACATCGACCGCAAATGGTATGTCGTGGACGCTGATGGCGTGGTGCTGGGCCGGATGGCCAGCCAGGTAGCCAGCGTGCTGCGCGGCAAAAACAAGCCCACCTATACCCCCCATGTGGATACCGGCGATTACGTGATTATCGTCAACGCGGACAAGGCTTTGCTGACCGGCCGCAAGCTGGACCAGAAGGTGTATTACAGCCACAGCGGGTTTCCGGGCGGCCTCAAAGAGGTCGTGTATCGCCGCTTGATGGCCGATAAGCCTGAATTCGCGGTGCGCAAGGCCATCGTTGGCATGCTGCCGAAGGGCCCCCTTGGCCGTCAAATGGCCAAGAAGCTCAAGGTGTACGCGGGCCCCGATCATGACCACGCGGCCCAACAGCCCGAAAAAATGGAGATCAAGTAATCGACGCGGAAGGAGCGTATGAACAACCATGGCGAAAGTTGAGTACAATGCCGTTGGCCGTCGTAAAACGGCCATCGCCCGCGTCCGCTTGGTGGCTGGCGACGGCAAAATCGTGATCAATCACCGTGATCTGGATAACTACTTTGGTCTGGAGACCCTCAAAATGACCGTCAAGCAGCCCTTGGAGCTCACCAAGGCCGGCAGCAACATGGACGTGCTGGTCAACGTGACCGGCGGCGGACTGAGCGGTCAGGCGGGCGCGATCCGTCACGGCATCAGCCGCGCGCTGATCAAGAGCAACCCTGAGCTGCGGGACAGCCTCAAGAAGGCTGGCTTCCTCACGCGTGATCCGCGCATGAAGGAGCGCAAGAAGTACGGCCTCAAGGCCGCCCGTCGCGCGCCCCAGTTCAGCAAGCGCTGAGTTTCCTGCCTATTGCCTGCCGTTCCGTTATGGACGGCAGGTTTTTTGATTGCGTCATTCGCCGCTCCAAGCGTTGCTTCGGGGCGGCTTTGCGTTTACAGCGGCTTTTGGAACACCAGCTCGATGGGATCGTCGGAAAGCTTGAGCGCGCCGGCCTCGCGGTAGCCCAGCTTGCGGTAGAAATGCTGGGCGCTCTCGTTCGACTGCGTGCTGGTGACGACGGTCTGGTACCCCTCGCGCTTCATGGCTTGCTCCCAGTGCAGCGCAAGCTGCCTGCCGTAGCCCTTGCCGCGCTGGCCCTCCAGCACAAATAGCATGTTCATAAAGGGCAGCTCGTCCCAAAAAAGGCCGTAGCGCAGCCAGCCCACGAAGGCCTCGCCGCTGTATGCCAGCAGCACGCGTCCCATCGGCACGATATGGGTCAGCTCCCTGACGCTGACATGGCGGTCGTACCCCAGCAGCATGGGGATATCCCGCGGGGTCGCTGCGCGGATGGTCAAGCGGTCGCCCTCCTTTGTCTGCGATAGAGAACCCTCGCGGATGAAGCGCTCGTCCGCCGCGCACAGCCGATAGGCCAACAGCTCCTCCGGCGGAAGCCAGCGCGCGTCGTCATGCGCGGTGAGGGCGAAGGGCGCGGCAGGCTCGCCTAGTACGCCCTCGATGAACGCAAAGCGCAGCACGCGGTTGCCGTCCGGCTGATCGAACCGCGCCAGCACGCGGCCCGACGTGATCGCCACGCCCAGCTCCTCGCGGATCTCGCGCGTCACGCATTGGGCAAGGGTCTCTCCCGTTTCGCGCTTGCCGCCGGGGAACTCCCACTCCCCGGCGTGCCTGCCCGTGCGGCGGCACAGGAGTACGCGCCCCTGCGCGTCGCGCAGCACGGCGGCGGTCACCTCGACAACTTGCATAGCCCCTCCTAGAAATTGCGCGTCATGTCGTACTTGCTGAAGAACTCCTTGCGGAAATCCCCCAGCCGGTCGTTTTGGATGGCCTCGCGCACCTGTTCCATCAGCCGGGCAAGGAAGCGCAGGTTATGGATGCTCGCCAGCCGCGCGCCGGTGATCTCCCCGGCTTTAAACAGGTGGCGCAGGTATGCGCGGCTGAAGTTGCGGCAGCAGTAGCAATCGCATTCCTCATCCAGCGGGCCGAAATCGTGCGCGTACTGCGCGTTTTTGATGACCACGCGCCCGCGGAAGGTAAACACCGTGCCGTTGCGCGCGATGCGCGTCGCCAGCACACAGTC
>CAYOYK010000117.1:0-2314 GCA_964408185.1 uncultured Oscillospiraceae bacterium
CACGGCGGCGATGGCCTCGCGCAGGTTGTGCGGAGGAATGTTGGTGGCGAGGCCCACGGCGATGCCGCTGGCCCCGTTGACCAGCAGGTTGGGAAAGCGCGCGGGCAGCATGTCCGGCTCCTGCAGCGTATCGTCAAAGTTAAGGCGGAAAGGGACGGTGTTTTTTTCGATATCGCGGAGCATTTGCAGCGCGAGCGGGGTCATACGGGCCTCGGTGTAGCGCATGGCGGCGGCGCTGTCGCCGTCCACGGAGCCAAAGTTGCCGTGGCCGTCCACCAGCGTGCCGCGCATGGAGAACGGCTGCGCCAGCCGCACCAGCGCATCGTACACGGAGGAATCGCCGTGCGGGTGATACTTGCCCAAGCAATCGCCCACGATGCGGGCGCATTTGCGGTGCGGCTTGTCCGGATCGAGCGAGAGCTCGCGCATGGTGTACAAAATGCGCCGCTGCACGGGCTTGAGGCCGTCCTCCACGCGGGGCACGGCTCGCTCCATGATCACATGCTCGGCATAGGGGATCATGGAGTTGTGCAGCACATCCTCCATGGCGGTCTGGATGATGCTTTCCGGGTGCGCTTCGGTGATTTTGGGCACGGGGGTTCCTCCTTTCCGCGTGGGTTACGCGATGGGCTGACGGGCCTTGATATCCGTAAATGTGTCCTCGCGGTTGAAATTGGCGTAGCGGTTGATGTACTCCCGCCTCGGATCCACCTTGTCGCCCATGAGCACGGTGGTGATGCGGTCGGCCTGCGCCGCGTCCTCGATGGTGACCTGCATCAGCTTACGGTGCTCCGGGTCCATGGTGGTGGCCCAGAGCTGCTCCGGGTTCATCTCGCCAAGGCCCTTGTAGCGCTGGAGCGTATAGCCCTTGCCAACCTTTTTGATGATCTTGGCCAGCTCGCTGTCGTCGTAGGCATATTGGGCGGTCTGGCCCTTCTGCACCTTGTACAGCGGCGGCATGCCGATGTACACATGTCCGTCGGTGATCAGCTCGCGCATGTAGCGGAAGAAGAACGTGAGCAAAATGGCGCGGATGTGCGCGCCGTCCTGATCGGCGTCGCTGAGGATGATGACCTTGTAGTACTTGAGTCCGCTGAGGGAAAAGCTCTCGTCGATGTTGGTGCCCAGCGCCGTGATGATGGAGCGAAACTCCTCGTTGGCCAGCACCTGATCGAGGCGCTTTTTTTCGGCGTTGAGGGGCTTGCCGCGCAGCGGCAGGATGGCCTGAAAGCGGCGATCCCGGCCCTG
Organism: uncultured Oscillospiraceae bacterium; assembly: GCA_964408185.1. Lineage (GTDB taxonomy): Bacteria > Bacillota > Clostridia > Christensenellales > Aristaeellaceae > CAYOYK01. The sequence goes on from CAYOYK010000117.1 coordinate 1,249, forward strand.
CTTGGCGCTGCCGCCGGCGCTGTCGCCCTCCACGATAAACAGCTCGTTCTGCTCGGCCTTGCGGCCTGTGCAGCTGCTCAGCTTGCCCACCAGCGGTGCGGCCTCCAGCGCGTTCTTGGTGCGGGCGACGTCGCGGGCCTTGCGGGCCGCCTCGCGCACATGCGCGGCGCGCACGGCCTTTTCCACCAGCTGCTGGCACAGCTCTTGGTTGCGCAGGTCGTCAAAATACGCGGTGAGCTGCTGCGTGAGGATGCCCTCCACGATGGGACGCACCTCGGTGTTGCCCAGCCGCCCCTTGGTCTGGCCCTCAAATTGCGGGTTCTTTACCATGCAGAGCATCACGGCCGTCATGCCCTCGCGGAAGTCGTCGCCGCCGAGGTTGTTGTCCTTGTCCTTCAGCGCGCCCAGCTTGCGGGCAAAATCGTTGAGCACCTTGGTGTACGCGGCCTTAAAGCCCGTTTCGTGGGAGCCGCCTTCGGGCGTGGGGATGTTGTTCACATAAGAGAAAACGTTCTCGGTGTAGCTGTCCGTGTACTGGATCGCCACGCGAAAGATCACATCGTCCTTGCTGCCCTCCAAGTAGATGGGGCTCTCGAACAGGGGCGTTTTGTCCTCGTCGAGGTACTTTACGTAATCGCTGATGCCGCCCTCATAGCAAAAGCTCTGCGGCTCGGCGTTCTCATCCCGCGCGTCGGTAAAGCTGATGCGCAGGCCCTTGTTTAGGTAGGCCAGCTCCCGCAGGCGGCGGGAGACGATCTCGGCGTTGAACTGGATGGTCTCAAAGATGCGGTCGTCGGGCAAAAAGCTGATCTCCGTGCCGCGCTTGGTGGTATTGCCCACGGCCTTGAGCGGCGCGATGGGCTTCCCCGCCACCACCTTTTTGAGCGCGGGGTCAAAGTTGCTCTCAAAGCGAATATGATAGTGCTTAAAATCGCGGTACACGTCCACCGAAAACCAGCGGCTGAGCGCGTTGACCACGCTGCCGCCCACGCCGTGCAAGCCGCCGGAGTAGGTATAGTTGTCGTTGTTAAACTTGCCGCCCGCGTGCAGCTTGGTGTATACCACC
>CAYOYK010000118.1:0-2275 GCA_964408185.1 uncultured Oscillospiraceae bacterium
CATCACCTTGCTGTTGCCGCCGCCCTGCCGGACGAGCAAAAAGTAGTACAGCACCACCGTGATCACGATGATGAGCAGGTAGGGCAGCAGCTCGACGTACCACGGCGTGTACACGGGCGCGCGATACTCCACCGTAAACGTGAGGTCGCTGACGCTGACCTCCGAGACGGGCTTGCCGAGGGTATCGGCACGGAGCTTGAGCACGGTGTCGTAAAAATCGTCGCCGATGGTGGTTTCAAAGTCGTAATCGCGCTCCGGGAAATTGCCGGCGGCGGCGGTCCCGTTGGTATACAGGCCGACGAGCGAGGTGCCGCGGATGGCCACGGCCTTGACCTGATCCCGCTGGATATATTCCAGCAGGGTGGGGTACTCGATGCGGCGGTTGACGGAACGGCCGAAGCCGCCGTTGAGAATGACGGCGATGAGGATGAAGGTAGCAATGAGCACCACGTATCCCATGATGCTGCGCGAGGGTTTCTTCAATGTCAAACCTCCTTGTGGGGTGAAAAATGCGGGTCAGGCGCGTCTGGATACAGGTTCCGAACGTACCATGTCCTAGATTATAGCATAGCCCGGCCCGGAAAACCAATAGGAAAGGGCCTCAAAATGTAAATTCCGGGCACGAAATGTCGCGGAGAGGGGCCGGGCGCGCGTCATGATTCCGTAAGATTCGTCATAAAGAGTTCCGAATCCTGTCGAAATGCGCCGACATGTGGATAACCCCGCTTGTGTGGACAAACCGGAGCGACTTTTCCACAATTTTGGCCGAAATCGCGCAAAATCCGTGACGAAAGCGTGGATAACCATGTGGATTCTGTGGGAAGTTGTCTTTGCGAACCCTCTCGACAATGAATCAAATTTCCCATAGAGCAAACTTTCCCGTCTCGCTTTCGTAACGAAAAAACTTTTCAGCCGCATCGGCAAGCATGCTGTTTTGCGACGAAAACCGCGCGCGTTTGTTTCGCTCCCGCCCGTTTGGCCAACCGCGCCGATTGCATAAACGCCTCCCTCGCCGCATAATCTGCCCCGGAAGCGAGGTCGGCTTGCATGAAACAATTTGTTCATCAACTCGCAACAAATCCCCGCTGGCAGCGGAGGGCCTTTCTGCTGCTGGCCGCCGGGGTGGTGCTGGCCGGGCTGTGGCTGGGGGCCGCCGGGTCGCCGCGCGGCGCGGCAAAGCCAAGCCAAGCGGGCGCGGCACAGGGCGGCGCGGGGGCGGAGGGTACGCAGGGCGGAACGGGGGCATCCGGCGCGGAGACATCGGGCGCGGGGACATCGGGCGCGGAGGGCGGAACGGGGGCATCCGGCGCGGAGGCATCAGGCACGAAGGGCGGAACGGGGGCATCCGGCGCGGGGACATCGGGCGCGGACAGCGCGCCTAGCCAAGCGGACGCAGATCCCTCTCCCTACGGGCCGGACGCGCTCGCGGGGCTGCTGATCGCCGTGGATCCGGGACACGGCGGCTACGACGGCGGCGCGCGATGCCACGACAGCGGCGTGTGGGAAAAGGAGATCAACCTGCAAATCGCTCTGCAATTGGAGCAGGCCCTGCGCGCCTACGGCGCGGACGTGCTGCTCACCCGCCGCGAGGACGTGGCCCTCCATCCGGCCGATTGCGCGCCGCATGCCCGCAAGCACGCCGATTTGCAGGCGCGCCGCGACCTCGCGGAGACATCGGGCGCGTGGATCCTGCTGAGCGTGCACATGAACGAGTACCGCAGCCGCGCCGAGAGCGGCCCGCAAACCTTCTACCAGCGCGGCGGCGACGAGGGCAGACTGCTGGCCGCCGTGCTCCAGCGCCAGCTCGTGGAGGCCCTCAAGCCCCGCCGCGTGCGCCAGCCCATGGCGGGCAACTACTACGTGCTGCGCGGCGCGCTGCCCTCCGCGCTGGTGGAGTGCGGCTTTATCAGCCATGCCGACGAGGAGCGCCTCCTGCTGGACGCCGCCTACCAGCGCCGCGTCGCCGAGGCCATCGCGCGCGGCGTGTGCGAGTACCGCGTATTGACGGGCGACGGCGGGCGCTAAAGCGCCCTTGTAACACCCGTCACCGACGGCTTCGCCGTCTTGCGTCCCCCTAGGGAACGCCATGTTGGCTTTGCTCTCTGCGCCTGCGCGGCGCGGCTTTGCGCCTGCGCGGCGCGGGTTCGCGCCTGCGGGCGCGCGTTTGCGCCCGCGGGCGCGCGTTTGCGCCTGTGGGCGCAGGAGGGCGGCCCTGCGGGACCGCGGGGGCACGCCCGCGCGGCGGGGTAGGCACGGTGCCCCGACCTGCGGGCCG
>CAYOYK010000119.1:0-2133 GCA_964408185.1 uncultured Oscillospiraceae bacterium
AAAAGAAAAGTGACGAACCTCAGCCCGCAGGCTGAGGCACCGTTCCCGCGCCCGCCGCGCGGGCGTTTCCCCGCACCCGCAGGCGCGGTAAACTCGGCCCGCAGACCGGGTCGCGCGGCCGCGCAGGCCAGCGCACGCGGCCCCGCAGGGCCGCCCCCCCGCCGCGCGGGCGCAGGGTGCGCCCGCAAGCTTTACTTCTGCCGCTTGAGGTAGAGCATATCCACCAGCTGCACGCCGTCCTCGAACATCAGGTGGTCGTAGTTATCCGTGAAGAAGTTTTTCACCCGGTGCGAAATCTCAAAGCCGCACCGCTGGTAGAACGTGCGCGTGGAGGGCACGTCGCCGGTGCCGACGAACATCGTTTTGCAATCCGCATAACGGTTGAACACGTAGTCGATCAGCCGTTTGCCGTAGCCCTTCTTCTGGCTGTCCGGCGCGACCGCGATATTCTTGAGCTCGTACACGCCATCGCCCTCGCGGGTGACGACGCACTCCGCGCGCACGCCGTCGTCCTCCAGCACGTACATATCGCCCCGCGCGAGGTATTGATCCACCATGTCCTCCTGCTCGTCGGCAAGAAGGAGCAGGTCGAGGTATTGCTTTTTATCGGCCGTAATCTGTCGGATGGTCATCGGGGTCGCCTCCGTGTTGAGGATCGCGCGCTTTGGCCGCGCCTACCATTGGTTCTCGTGGATGCGCTCGTCCAGCGCGTACTCCTTTTGCGGCGCGCAGAGCGCATCGGGCGCGGGCCTGCCCACCGCGAGGAAGCAGGGCATCAGGTAGTCGGCCGGGAAGCCGAGCGCCTCGCGGGCCCACTCGGCCTCCTGCCCCAGCGGAATGCGCAGCGCACACGCGCAGTCCTCGGCAGTGGCGGCCAGCAGCATGTTTTCGATGCAGCACCAGATGGACGCGAAGCCGTTGAGATCGGACAGGCTGCCGGGGTGCATCACGTCCGTCTTTTGCTTGAGCAGGGGGACAACGACGCAGGCCGCGTCCATCAGCATGCGGTACTGCTTGGGAATCGCGCTCCTGTACATGCCCTGCTGGCACTCGTCGCGCAGACTCCAATCCCGCAGGATCGCGCCGATCTCCTCGTCCGATATTCTCGCGGGGATTTTTTCGATCAGGCGCGCCGTGACGGCCCTATCGGTCACGACGACGAAGTGCCAGTCCCGCATATGGTCGTTGGTGGGGGCCTTGAGCCCCGCCGCGATGATGCGGCGGATGGTCTCGCCGCCGATGGGCTCGTCGGCGAAGTCCCGAATGGTGTGCCGGGCGTTGATAACATCGTAGAAGTCCATGGGGATACCTCCTTGCGGGGCGGTGGGGGTGGGGAGCATCTGTCCGGCGCTTCGTCAGCCCGTTTCAAGCGTGTCGTTGACAAAGCCGCGCAGGGCTGCCCGGATAGAATCCGCGTTCAATGCGCTCGTTCGGCTGTGCCGCGAGCAGAAACCGCGCGATTGTGCGGTAGCGGTCGACCTTCGCTGCACATCGGGGAACATAGGTGCTTGCTTGGTTCTCGGACTGGCGAGCCGCGCTGCAAGCGCGTCGCGGTCACGAGTTCACAGGGCTTACGGATGAGGCGCGTATGGAATCCATTCTACACAGGTCGGTTGAATCCTTTTGCCGAGATGAAGATTGTGCGAGCGGCGCATCTGAATCTTCTCACAGAACGCGTTGATTGGCGCTTGGATACGGCCGGAGTTCGACCGTTAGTCCAAGCAAATCGTCCGCGCTGGTTTGACAGTGCTTCGCAAGTGCTTTGCATTTATGCTATGGAAAAAGGGGAATACAACAGCAAACTATTCTTCGGGGCGTTGCCAGCGAATGATTACATGAGGGGCTAGGGCCTGCCCGATGTACTCGGAACAGGAAGCCCTGTTGTGCGCCGGGGGCATGCCCGCCATCGATACTAAAGGAAAACAATCCGCTCCGCCAACCGCAAAAACACTCCCGCTTCAGGCACACGGAAGAAGCGTTCTCTATTGCTCGTCGCTCTCCAGCCCAAAACAACCGCCTGCACAGGGCGGCCGTTTACACAAGAAAAAGGCCATCCTTGCGGATGACCTTCTTCTATGTGGAATGCGGCAGCGATCTACTCTTCCGGGCCGTTACCAGCCAAGTACCATCGAC
>CAYOYK010000120.1:0-2026 GCA_964408185.1 uncultured Oscillospiraceae bacterium
TTTCAGCTGAAAAGAAAAGTGACGAACCCCACCCCGCAGGGTGGGGCACCGTACCCGCGCCGCGCAGGCGCGAAACCCTGCGGCCCCGCAGGGCCGCCCTCCTGCGCCCGTAGGCGCAAAGCCGCGCCGCGCAGGCGCAAACGCGCGCCGCACAGGCGCAAAGCCCGCGCCGCGCAGGCGAAAAGCCCGCGCCGCAGGCGCAAACGCCCGCCGCGCAGGCGCATAGCCGCGCGCCGCGCACGAAACAAGGCATACAGATATACCCGTGGAATCAGTGCAAATCGAAATGTAAAAAAGGAGAGAAAAACCATGAGAACCTTTGCAATGCTGGGGAAATGGCATGTGCATGCCGAGGGGTACGCCAAGGAGCTGAACGCGCTGCCGGGGTGCGCCGTGGCGGCTGTTTGGGATGAGGCCCCGCAGGCTGCCGACGCGTGGGCGCGCGAGCTGGGCTGCCGGAGCGTGAGCTTGGAGGAGATCTTCTCCGATGCGGACATCGAGGGCGTTGTGCTGGGCTGCGCGACGAGCGAGCATCCCGCGCTGCTGCTGCGTGCGTGCGCAGCGCGCAAGGCCGTGTTTACCGAAAAGGTGCTCACGCTGCGCAGCGAGGATGCGGAGGCCGTGCGCGAGGCGGTGCGTCGGAACGGCACGCGGTTTGCGATCTCCTTCCCGCACCACAGCGAGCCGAGCGTGATCTTCGCGCTGCAAACGGCCGCGTCCGGCAAGCTGGGGCAGCTCAACTACGCGCGCGTGCGCAAGGTGCACAACGGCTCGCTGGCGGGCTGGCTGCCGGAGCATTTCTATGATCCGGCCGCGTGCGGCGGCGGCGCGATGATCGATCTCGGCGCGCACCCGATGTACCTGCTCTGCGCCCTGCTGGGCGAGCCGGAGCGGGTGCAAAGCGAGTTTACCCGCGTCACGGGCCGCGCCGTGGAGGATAACGCGGTCAGCCTGCTCCGCTTTGCGCGCGGGGCCGTGGGCGTGGCCGAGACGGGCTTTGTGAGCCTCGACTATCCGTTTACCATGGAGCTGGGCGGCACGGAGGGCTCGCTGCTGCTGCGGGATGATCGGGTGCAGTACTGCTGCGCCGAGACGGGCCATGTGTGGGCCGCGCCCGCCGCGCTGCCGGACGCGCGCCCCTCGCCGCTGGCGCAGTGGGCGCTGGCCGAGCGCCCGGAGGACGTCCCCGCCGAGATCGGCATCGATGCGGCCGTTCGCCTCACCCGTGTGATGGAAATGGCGTACCAAGGGCGGTAAGGCGACCGTGCAAGGAAGCTACGGGCGCTAATGCGGCCACGCAGGGGAGCGACGGGCGCAAAAGCGCCCATGCCGGGGCACGAAAGCGATCCGCGAGGCTATTCGACAGATCGGAGAGAGGCGGCAATTTGCTTGGCAAGCTCGAAAAAACTATTACTGGTCATGGGATAAAACACGAACATGAGCAACCCGGTACCGTCGCTCGTCTGCGTAGCCAAGGCGATCGATTTGGTTGCTTCCACCTCAAACGCTATGAAGGGGATGCCGTTGAAGGAGTACCGGTACACCTTCCCGATCAGTACCTCCATATCCTTGGCAAAGCTGTCCAGATCGCCTTGCCCCTCATCAAACAAAACCACAGCGCGGGTCTTTTCCGGGTTGGCATACGTGCATAGCATGCCGCTTTGCGTGTCCTCATCGGTGAGCTTGGCCTCCAGCCAGTCGCTCGGCACGCAAAACTCCATACCATATTCCGGCAGGGAAACCCACATGCCGTCCTCCACGGGAGACACCGCCGTATCCTCGGCAAGCGCGGGCACAGCGCATAGGCTCATCACGACGGCCAGCAGCAAAGCAAGGGACTTCTTCATGATATACCTCCTTATAATGGCTCCGTTCACACGATAATGGCTCCGTTCATACGCATCACATCAAATGTAAACCAACTATATCATACAAATCATTCCAAGTCAAGACACAACGGCGGGCGGCGGGCGACGGCGGGCGCTAAAGCGCCCTTGTAAGAGGGGACGACGGCGGGCGCTAAAGC
>CAYOYK010000121.1:0-2011 GCA_964408185.1 uncultured Oscillospiraceae bacterium
CACAGCAAGAACGTCCGGGAATCGGGCGTTCTTTTGCTTTTGCAGATGACTATTGGGCTTTGGCGATTCATCCCTTCGGTTGGATTCACTTTTGGGCGTCGCAAACACAGCTTCCGAGCGTAATATGCCGCAAATAGGACACATCCGGCCCACAAAAAGAGACCGATGCTTCTTCGGAGGACTTACGGAAGCCGCCGAAGAATTGTTTTCTATATTTCGCGGTTTGGAGAACCAAACCGCCCTTTTCAGCCTCTCTATATATGCAACCGGTTGTAAAGCCCTTGGGAGGTGCTTGGATGGACGAACAACGTTTTACCGACGCGGTACGGCAGGACCAAAAGCTGCTGTTTCATATTGCCTATGCCATGCTGCGTAACGAGCAGGATTGCGCCGACGCTGTGCAGCAGGCGCTCCTCAACGCATGGCGCACGCGAAATAAGCTGAGAAACGAGCAGGCGATCAGGGCATGGCTGTCACGGATTCTGGTGAACGAATGCAATACGATTCTTCGCAGGCGTAAACGCGCGCGCTTCACAGAGCTGGACGACGAGCTGCCCGCTCCGCCGCAGGCGGACAACATTGCGCTGCACGACGCGCTGCAAAAGCTGCCGCCCACCCTGCGCATCCCGATTGTGCTTGGCTATCTGGAGGGCTTCACCATCACGGAGATCGCACAGACGCTGCATATCCCGGCAGGGACGGTCAAGAGCCGTATGTCCAGCGGGCGCAAGCGGCTGGGCGAGATGCTCGGCGATGAAGGGGAGGAAAGCATATGAAACTGAACCAAGAAAAGCTGCTTTCGGCTTTTCCGCAAAGCAGCGCGCTGTTTGATGACGCCGTGGATCAAACGCTGAAGCAGATTCACAATCAGGCGGCAGTGGAGCGCTGCTCGGCGCAGAAAATCCGCATCAGGCGGGTGCTGGGCTGGGCGATGGCCTGCGCGCTGATGGTCGCGGGCGCATTCGGGGTCGCGGAAGGCGTAAGGCGCGGTGTGTTTGACTTTTTGTGGCAGCGCGGCGACGCCTTGCCTCAGGCGACCGAGCTGGTGCAAGCCGTGCCTGCCGAGATGACCATCGGCCACACGACCCTGCGCGTGAACGACGTAGTGTACGACGGCGCGGCCGTGCGCTTTGTGATGAGCGTGCGCAACGATACCGTCGACCGCGTGCTGGCGGAGGACGAGCCGTACGGCGGCGGCGCGTTTGGCGAAGCGTTAGCGTCGGACGGCGTGACCGCGCTGTACAGTTTTGACTGGTTCACCATCGACGGCGTTGAGTACAGCATGACCGGCGGCAGCGGCGGCGAGAATGTTGCCTCTGACGATGCGGGCGAGGCGCTGATTTACTTTGAGCTGCTGCTTACGCAAAGCGAGGGCGAGCCGATCCTGCCGCCTACACAGGATTTCTCGCTGGGCTTGCCTGTGCGCACGGCGGACACACGCGAAGCCATGCAGATGTTCATTCCTGTGAAGCTCGTGGCCGCGAACCTGCTCAGGGACGTCACGCCAACCACCCCCACGTCCTTTGGCACGGGCGGGAACGCTTACACCGTCACCGTGACGCAGGCGCGGCTTTCGCCCATCCACAACGCGGTGGAGCTGCGCGTGGATGTGCCCGACACCGTGAGCGACGACGCGGCGAACGCGGTGATCGGCAAGTGGAGCGACATTGCGCTTGTGGACGAGAGCGGCGCCGAACTGGGCAGCGCCGAGCGAATCTACTGGGGATTGCCCATGGGCGAAACAGACGATCTGCGGCATTTCATCATCCGCATTGAGGTTACGCCGCTGGACAGTTATCCCGCTGGGCTGTTTGTTGCGCCTGTTGGGGATGATGGAGTGGATCTGTCACTGGCGATTGCATTGCATATGGAGGGCGAATAAAATGAAAAGGCTGATTGCATTTCTGTGGATTGCCTTGCTGAGCGTGGGTATTCACACATCGGCTTGTGCCAAAACTGTAACGCTTGCCGAGCTGAAAACGCAGGTACCGGAAAGAATGCAGATGACTGT
>CAYOYK010000122.1:0-1663 GCA_964408185.1 uncultured Oscillospiraceae bacterium
CTCCGGTGCCCACCGCGCCTTCGGCGCTTGCGTCCCCCTAGGGAACGCAATGTTGTGTGCGCTCTCCGCGCCCGTAGGCGCCCCCGCGCCGCGCAGGCGCAAAGCCGCGCCGCGCAGGCGCAATCAGGATGCCGTAGGCACCCCTTAAAGCGCCATCGCGCTTTCAACCGCCTCTGTAATCGCTTCATAAAAAGAAGGATGCGCACGCAAAGGCACAAGCAGCTCCCGCGCGGTGCGGCCCGCAACCACCGCGTCGGTCAGCTCGCCCAGCATATCGCCGGCGCGGCCGCAGCAAAGCTGCGCGCCCAGCAGGCGCAGGCTGTCGGCCTCGAACACCAGCTTGATAAACCCGCGCCCCAGCTCCTCGATGAGCGTGCGGGCGTTGCCGGTGGTAAGCGCTTTGCCCACGCGGGTTTGCAGGCCCATCGCCTTGGCCTGCGCCTGCGTGAGGCCCACCTGCGCCAGCTCCGGCACGGTGTACACGCACGCGGGCACGACGCTCGCATTGATGGGCGGCTCCGTGCCAAGGAGATGGCACACGGCGGCCACGCCCTGCGCGTGCGCGGCGTGCGCAAGCTGCTGCGCGCCGTTCACATCGCCAATGGCATACACGCCGGGAACGCTGGTCTGCCAGTGCGCGTCCACGGCGGGACGGCGGCGGTCGTAGGCGAGCGGCAGGCCCGCCATGCCGTCGGTCACGGGCGCGCGCCCGGTACACAGCAGCGCGCGGGCGGCGCGCACGCTCGCCTGCTCGCCGCCGCGCTCATACGCGGCCAGATACTCCTCGCCGTCGCGCCGGACGGAGAGCAGGCGGCTCTTGGTCAGCAGCGTCACGCCGAGGCCCTTGAGCATGGCTTCGGCGGCGCGGCCGAGATCGACGTCGAGCATGGGCAGGCAGTTGGGCTCCATTTCGAGGATCGTCACCCGCACGCCGATTCTCGCGTACACGCAGGCCATTTCCACGCCGATCACGCCGCCGCCGATGATCAGCAGGCTGTCAAAATCCTCCGCGCCCTTGGGGCCGAGCAGCTCGTCGCTGGTGAGCAGGTCGTCGCAGCCGGGCACGGGGAGGCGCGCCGGGCGGCTGCCCGTGGCCAGCAGGATCGCGTTGGCCTCGATGCCGCGGGGGAGCGCGTCGGCAGCGTCGGGCGCGGCAGCGGAAGGCTCCAGCGCGATGGCAAACGGCGCCGCGCTGCCGGATACGCTCGCGGAGGCGAGGTACACGTCCACGTGCAGCTTTTTGAGCGTCTGTGCGGAGGCGAGCGCGAGCAGCTCCACGGTATCGTTCTTTCTGGCGAGCATATCGGCGCGGCTGAACGCGGGCGGCGCGCTCAGGCGCACGGAGCCGTGGCCCTGCGCCCACAGCGCGGCCTGCGCGTACTGCTCGCTGGCGTGGAGGTATGCCTTGGTGGGGATGCAGCCGTGGTGGAGGCATGTGCCGCCGAGGGCCTCGCGCTCCACCAGCGCGGTATGCAGGCCGTGGGTCGCGGCGTACTGTGCGGCGGCGAGGCCGCCGGGGCCGCCGCCGATGATGGCGAGGTCGTAGGTTGGCATGGGTGGGCCTCCTTTTGGGGGGTGAGATAGCGCGGATAGGGATGGGGCCGCGCATGGCGCGGCCCGTAGTGTGCTGGGTTGGGGGTGGTGGGAACGAGGCGCGAAAGCG